>CAZOGB010000028.1:0-42961 GCA_964579145.1 uncultured bacterium
CCCCCGCAAGCAGGGGGATGTCAGCCCCCCTATTGTCCCCCCGCAAGCAGGGGGACACCTGAGGGCAACCATAAGGGCTGCCCTGGCACAGCAGGGAAACGCGCAGGCAAAGGCGTATTCCTCAAATACCAGCACCACGAGCAATGAGGAGACCCTATGCAACTGCGAGCGTTTCTCTGCCTGCTGATTCTGGGCGCTGCGGCGACCATGGCACTGCGCGGGGCGCAACCGCCTGCTCCGTCGCCGGGCGTTTTGCATGATCCGCGAGAAAGACACCTGGCGAACGTGAAACAGCTGACCGACGGCGGCGAAAACGCCGAAGCCTATTTCTCCTTCGACGCCAGGAAGATTATCTTCCAGTCCACGCGCCCCCCGTTCAAAGCCGACCAGATGTTCATCATGAATGCCGACGGTTCGGATGTGAAGATGGTCTCTAATGGCAAAGGGCGATGCACCTGCGGCTTCTTCTCGCCCGATGGCAAAAAGATACTGTACAGCTCCACCGACTGGTGGTCGGATGAGCCGCCCCCTCCGCCTGACCGTTCTAAGGGATACGTGTGGGGACTGTATCCGTATCGGCTATACATCGCCAACGCGGATGGCTCGAACCGCAAGGCAATCACCGATGGCGAGGGCTACAATGCGGAAGCATCCTTCTCGCCCGATGGCAGAAAGATACTGTTCACCTCCGACAGGGATGGCGACCTTGACCTCTATGAATATGACCTGCATACGGGCAGGACCAAGCGCCTGACGAACGAGCTGGGCTACGATGGCGGACCGTTTTACTCGTGGGATGGCAAGTATATCGTCTGGCGAGCCAGCCGACCGAAAACGCCCGAAGAGATCGCCGATTACAGGGCGTTACTGAAACAGCGCATGATCCGCCCGATGAACCTGGAAATATGGGTGATGCGCTCGGACGGCACGGGCAAGCGACAGGTCACCCATCTGGGCGGCGCGAACTTCGCCCCCTTCATGCATCCTGACAACAGGCGCATCATCTTCTCTTCCAATCATCTGGACCCGCGCGGGCGCGAGTTTGACCTGTTCATCATCAACGTGGACGGAACTGGTCTGGAACGGGTAACATATACGCCGGAGTTCGATGGCTTTCCGATGTTTTCGCGCGACGGCAAGAAGCTGATTTTCGCTTCAAATCGGAACAGCAGGGTGCGTGGGGAGACGAATATTTTCGTGGCGGAGTGGCGGGAGTAGGTGGGGTGACCCCTCTCCCGACCTCTCCCCAAGGCGGGGAGAGGAGATACGCCCCTTTCCTCGCAGGGAAGGGGACGGGGGTTAGGTCCGCCTTTTCACGATGGCTATTCAGGTGAACACGCATAGCGCGGAGGGGACGCGGCAACTTGGCGAAGCGCTGGCGCGGGTGCTTCAACCCGGTGACATCATCTGGTTGAGGGGCGAGCTGGGTGCAGGCAAGACCACGCTGGCGCAGGGCATCGCGCGCGGGCTGGGCGTCACCGGGCCTGTGCTCAGCCCCACGTTCACTCTCATTCGTGAGCATCGCGGCCGCCTGCCCTTCTTCCACGCCGACGCCTACCGTCTGGATGGACCGGAACAGGCGGCAGACCTCGGTCTGCAGGACTATTTCGAACGGGGCGGCGTCTTCGCGGTGGAATGGGCGGAACATATCGCCGAAGCCCTGCCCGAGGAGCGGTTGGAGGTGCTTCTGGAGGGCGGGATAGATGAACACCGGCACATCACCATCAGCGCGGTTGGCGAACGCTACACACAACGGTTGAAGGCTCTGGAGGAAGCTCTTGCGTCTGCTGGCTTTAGAGACAACGGGTGAGGTGTGCAGTATCTGTGCATCACAGGACGGCAAGCCGGTTGCTGTGCTGACCTTTGCACATGGCATGCAGCTTTCCACGCGGCTGATCCCCTTTATTGACCATGTGCTGAGCACCGCAGGCTGGCAGATGGCGGAGGTGGACGCCTTTGCGGTGGGGTTGGGACCGGGTTCGTTCACCGGCACGCGCGTGGGCGTAATGACCGCCAAGACCTTCGCGCAGGCGCTGGCTAAGCCGATTGTGGGGATATGCAGTCTGGATGTGCTGGCGGGGGAGTATGCTTTTATCCCGCATCAGGTGGTCTGTGCCGTTGTACCTGCCCGTAAGGGCGAGGTGTATGCGTGCGTGTATGAAGGCGGTTCCGATCTTCCCCAGCCGGTGACGGAACGGGCGGTGTACACCGTGCAAAGCCTTCACGACATCCTTCTGCCGTTCATTGCTGGGGATGTGGTGCTGGTCGGTAGCGTGCCCACAGACCTGCGCATGGCGCTGGCGGACTATCCAGTGTGTATCTCGCCTGTAGAATATCCGCGAGCAGAACTGCTGGGCAGGCTGGGCACGATACTGCTTCAGCAGGGACATCGCGACAATCCTCTGGCGCTTGTGCCGATGTATCTGAAGCCGCCCGCCATCACCATGCCGAAGAACACGGCATAGTGCTCAATTTCCGCGAGATAGGCGACGACTGAGGGCAAAGCAGGAATAGTGGCTTACTGAGACGAAACAAGAAGCGCGGAGGCTGTAACCTCTCAGAGGCATTCGGCGTCCAAAAGAAGAGAGCAGAGAGGTTTTCTCTGCGACTGTGAAGGTGGCGAGAGAACAACCGGGAGGGAACAGAGATGCCCAGATACTCCATTTGGCGAGTAACGCTGGTAGCTATTTTGGCGGTGATAGGCACGGCGACCGCGGCGCTGGCACAGGGAACACCCTTTAATATCCTGCGTCCAGCCGATGGCGCCATTGTGCGGGAGCGGGTGCGCATTGAAGTGCCCCGTGCAAGCATCCCGCAGGGCGGATACGTTGGTATCTACATTGATGGCAGGTTCCAGACCTCGCTGGCGCCCAGGCAGGATGATAAAGAACCTCGCCTGCGCTACATCTGGGATACCAAAGTGCCGATTGTTGACCCCTCTACCCAGAAGCCTGAACCTGTTCAGGACGGTGAGCACACCATTACGGTGGTGCTGTATGACCCTGAGGGCAGGGCTATCGACCGCGCCGAGGTGCGGGTGCAGGTGGCGAATCGAGAGGGCATCAACTTACCCACGATTGGCACGCGCTTGCAGTACCGCTTCCGACTGGGCGAGAACGTCAACTACAAACAGCACGACGAGGTCATCCTGCTGGCGGGGCAGACAGGCGCAGAAATTACGGGCGGCGTGACAGGCGAACAGGTGGCTTACGAGGCGGACACCTTCTTCAACCTGTTCGTTTACGACATCCGGGGTGAGCAGTTTATCATCCGCCAGCGGGCGAACAAACAGCAGGTATTGGCTTACAACCAGCCGGTGTACACGCTGGGCAAAGAGATGTTCCGCGCCGTCCTGCAGTTTGTCACTCCGCTGGGAAGCGTGGTGTACCAAAACGTGGATACCACGAACGACCCGTATGTCTTCCGCGTGATGGTGCTTCCTATCCTGCCGGAGCTTCGGGTGAAGCCGGGCGATACATGGTCTTCGTGGGCACACATGCTCCTGCCCGATATGCCAGTGGAGCGTGCGCGCAAGGTGATGGCGCAGAACAAGCTGGAGGGCGTGGAGTGGGAAGGCGGCTACCCGACGGTGAAGATAACCCAGACCTACGAGGGCACGCTGTCGGGCACGCTGGAGTTCAGCAACTACGTGCTGGAGAAACCAAAGGTAAAGCTGAACCGCACGCTGTGGTTCGCCTTCAACGCGGGACGTCTGGTGCGCAGTGAGAGCACGATAGAGATCGAGGGACAGGTGCCCACCGGCGCCCAGCCCGCGCGGCTGGCAGGCATGATGGGCGGAATGCCCGGCGCACCGATGATGGGTGCTCCGACGATGGGCGGTGGCGCGCCCTATTCTCCCTATGCGGGCTACGGTGCGCCGATGACCGGCATGGGCGGAGGCATCAGCGAGGATGTACGGGGGATGCGCTCGCGACGCGGCGCAGCCGGTGTGCCTGGCGTTCCGGGAGCCGGCAGACGCACTGGGATGACAGGCTACGGTGCACCTCCGGGCATTCCTGGTGTTCCCGGTGCGCCGATGATGGGTCCCACCTCGGGTGCGCCGGGTATCGGCGGGCGCATGGCTCGCGGTGGATTCCCCGGTATCCCCGGTGTGCCGGGTATGCCCGGAATGCGTGGTGGGTTGCGAACGCCCGGTCCCATGCAGGCGCGCGAGCAGGCTCCGCTGAAGCTGAAGGTCGTTCAGTCTGTGCAACTGCTTCAGCAGTAACCGCATCTTTGTCCGATGGGGGGCGGAGCAGGCACATCCCTGCTCCGCCTGTTGCTGTTTTTGGTATAATACGGACGGAACCGTTAACGTCTGAGATAAGAGGGCAATATGAATCGCGGCGCCGCAGCAGAAGAAGTGGAAGAACAGCCCCGAGAGGAAGAGAACGAGATAGAAGACCGTCCCGCCGACCTGACGGAGCACCTGGAGGAACTGCGCACGCGCATCGTGCGGTCGCTGTTCGCCATTTTTGTCGGGTGGGTGGTCGGATACATCCTTTTTCCCGCGGTGTATCACCTGATTTCTCTACCTCTTCAGGAGCCTCTGCGTCGGGTGGAGGGGAGAACGGTCTTCCTGCATTTTGCCGACCCCTTTTTCCTGCGCCTGAAGCTGTCGTTTGTGGTAGGATTGATACTCACCGCGCCGTACGTCACCTACCAGATATGGGCGTTTGTGGCGCCGGGACTGACCCGGAGCGAGCGGCGGGTGGTGCGGATGTTCCTTCCGTTTTCGGGCTTGCTGTTCCTGATGGGCGTGGTGCTGGGTTACTTCTTCCTGCCCGCCGCCATTCGCTGGTTCCTCTCGTATCTTGCCGACTACGGAAACGCGACGCTTCTGCAGAACCCGCTCAGCTACGTTCTGTTGGCGGTCAAAATCCTTCTGGCGTTCGGCATCTCCTTTCAGCTGCCCATCGTGCTGATTATTCTGGCGAAGCTGGGGCTGGTCAGCTCCAAACGGTTGCTGACCTACTGGCGCCATGCCATCGTCGTCATTTTCACCTTTGCCGCCATTGTCACACCAACCAACGATCCCCTGTCGCTGATGGTCATGGCTCTGCCGATGGTGTTTCTGTATTTCCTGACCATTGGTGTGGTGAAGCGGATGGAGAACAATACCGCGAAGCAGAAACGGGCAACCGATTAGCAGACAGGAAAAGCCCGCCCTCTGCACGAACTGTTTCCTGGCTTGGATCGCTTGTGTCCCTCTTCGTCCTGTGGGAAAGGGTGTAACATCCCGTCAAAGAGGTGTGTGCCATGAGGCGAGTATGGACAGCGCTACTGCTGGTAACCATTTGTGTATCTTCGTATGCGCAGGGATACTGGGACGCCTACGCGCCCCAGCGCGTATTCACCACGCAGGAACAGCCTGTGATTACTGTATCCGGCGTGGGCACGCACCGCCTGCAGGTGCAGGTGTACCACGTGGATGAGAGCAAAGTGGTCAGAAGCCAGTTGAGTGCCGTAAGCCCCTTCGCCCTGCGAGGGAAGCCCGCCAGTCCACCTCAGAGTGTGCTTTTCAGCCCCCCATCCGCCCGCCGGGTCTACCATGCGCGTGACGTGCGTTTGTCTCGCCTGCCAGCGGGTATGTATGTGGTGCTGGTCAGCGATGGGCGCGGTCGCGCTCGGGGGATGCTGTTGTGGGTGTCTGACATCGGGCTGGTGGTGAAGTATGCCCCGACGGGGAAGATGATGGCGCGTGTGGTGCGCTTACAGGATGGGAGGAGCGTGCCAGAAGCGAGAGTGGCGCTCTATACGAAGGGCAATACGCCTGTCTTTCAGACAACCACCGGCGCGGATGGCGTTGCTGAGTTGCCTCCTTCTGAACAGGTGGCGAGCGCGATGGTCTGGGCGTCGAAGGGAGCGCATCGCGCCGCGGCGTACGTTTCACGGAGCCAGCCCCTGCCCTTCGTACAATATGTGTTTACCGACCGACCGGTGTATCGCCCCGGACAGAAGGTGTTTTTCAAGGGCATTGTGCGTGAGCGGGTGGAGAACGACTATCGCGTGCCCCCGTTCGAGTCGGCAAAGGTCGCCTTGCTGGACCCCGATAACCAGCAGGTTGGTGAGCAGACCGTTGCTGTTAGCGAGCGCGGCACCTTTGCGGGAGAGTTTGGGCTGCCGGAGGAGACGCCGTTAGGAGGCTACTCTTTCGGGGTGGTCTACATGCGTGCGGGGCAGCAGGAGCCGGTACGGTTTGCAGAGGTGGTGGGCGGCTTCGAGGTACAGGAATACCGCAAGCCGGAGTTTCGGGTGAAGATGGAGCCGGCACAGCCGGTGTACATTCGCGGAGAGACGGCGACTTTTCGGCTTCATGCGGAGTACTATTTCGGTGCGCCCGTTGCCCAGGCGAGGGTGAAGTATTACGTGTATAAACGTTACCTGTGGGATTGGGAGTGGGTGGAAGGGGAAGACGAGTACCGCGAACTGTACGGCTCGGAAGAGGAAGAGGGGGAAGAGGCATACGGCGGCTACGGCGAGATGCTGTTGGAGGGCGAAACGACTACCGACGAGCGCGGCGACGCCATCATCCGCATCCCCACCAGAGCACACGCCGAGCCATGCAGTTACGCAGTAGAGGCGGAGGTAACCGACCTGAGCCTGCGCACCGAGGAGGTGTCGGCTTCGGCGGATGTGTATCCGGCGGCGGTCAAGCTTAGCTGGCGCTCGGACGCATGGTGGTTACAGCCGGGGCAGACGGCGCGGTTTGAACTGAGAGCCACCCACCCGCGCACGAAAGCGCCGCTCTCAACGGCGGTGAAGGTGTCTGCCTACAGGGTACGCTGGATACGCCTGAAAGGCAGGGAGTGGAAGCGCGAGGAGATGCCGTTGTGGAGCCGCACGGTGCGCACCGATGCACAGGGAATCGTTCGGGTTGAGTTCAGTGCACCGCGCGAAGGGGAGTATCTCCTGCGGGCGTCGGCAACCGATACAGCAGGGCGTTCCACGCAGAAGGAGTATACGATAGGCGTATACACTCCCATCTACCGTGGAGAGCCTCTGGGCGCGCCCCAGACACTGCAGATTACCTTAGACCGCAAGAGCTACCTGCCCGGCGAGCAGGCGAAGGTGCTGATACGCTCTTCCGTGCCCGAGGCGGAGGTGTGGCTGACCGTTGAAGGGCGCAAACTGTTCGCCTCGCAGGTGGTGCGCCTGAACGGCGGTGTTGGGGTGGTGGAACTGCCGACGGAGTGGCAGCACGCGCCCAACGCCTTCGTGTCCGCTAACCTGGTGAACGGCAAGGCGCTGATTCGGGTGCAAAGACTACTGAAGGTTACCCCGAAAGGCAAGATTCTGCAGGTGGAGGTCATACCGAGCAAAGAGCGGTACCTGCCCAACGAGGAGGCGGTGTATACCATCCGAACGCGCGACGACGAAGGCAAGCCGGTGTCGGCGGAGGTCGCGCTTGGGGTGGTGGACGAAGCCATCTATTCCATCATGCCCGACTACACGCCCGACATCCGTCGCTTCTTCTGGGGCGCCACGCCGAACGCGGTCAATACTTCGGTCTCTTTTGGGCGGGAGTACGCGGCGGGGGCTGCGAAAGAGGCTGCGAGGCGCGAGATGGAGGACGTGCGCCGGCGATTTAAAGATACCGCCTTCTGGAACCCTGCCATCGTTACCGATAGCAACGGCGAGGCGCAGGTGCGCTTCTCCATGCCCGAGAACCTCACCGAGTGGCGTGCGACCGCCCGCGCGGTGACCGCGGACACGGCTGTTGGTACAGTGCGCAGTTACGCCAAGACCTTCAAGCCGTTGCTGGTGCGCCTGCAAACGCCGCGATTCCTGACCCAGGGCGACCGTTCGGTTATCTCTGGCGTGGTGCACAACTACACGGAGGGCACGCAAGAGGTGGTGGTCTCTCTGCAGGTGAGCGCACCGTTGCGCATTGTGGAGGGTCGGGACAGGCGAATCACCCTGCCGCCGCAGGGGCAGGCGAACGTCGACTGGACGGTGGAGGTAACCGCTCCCGGCGAAGCGACGCTGACCGTTACCGCACGCTCTGCGCAGGAGTCCGACGGCATGGAGATGAAGCTTCCTGCATACCCACGGGGGGTACCCCGTCTTGTCGCTTCGGCTTCGGTGGTCAAAGACGTGGTGGAGAAGCGGTTCAACCTGGCGCCTCATCGCGTTCAGGGAAGCCTCAAAATGGTGGTGCGGGTGGCGCCTTCGTGGTTCGGTACCGCGATTGGTGCGCTGGACGAGATACTGACCTATCCGTACGGTTGCATCGAGCAGACGGTGCACCCAATGCTGAGCGCTTTGCGCGTGCTGGAGGCGATGGATGCGCTGGACCTGCAGGACGCCGACCGGCGCAAGAGGGCGGATGAAGCCGTCCGGCGCGGCGTGATACGCCTGAGCGCGATGCAGTTCTGGGATGGGAGCTGGGGATATACCGAACACGCGGAGAGCAACGCGATGTGGACCGCCCTCGCGCTGGAGGCGCTGAGCCGCGCAAAGTCGGCAGGGTTCAGCGTGTCCGATGAACGTATCGGTAAGGGCGTCAACGCCCTCTATCGGCTGATTGGGGAGATACCATCCCAGCCGCCCGACCTGAGAAAGGTTCTCAAAAACAAACGCGATATGGTCCTGGCGGAATGGGTCCATCGGGTGAATCAGAAAGCACATGCCCTGTGCAGTGCGGCGTCCATCTCGCCACAATGGGCGCGGAAGCCGCTGATGCGTCTGTACGAATCGCGGCGGTATCTGGGCACGTCCTCGCAGTGTGCGCTGGTGATGGCACTGCGTTCCGCGAATCTGCCGGCACAGGCGCAGGTGCTGGAGGGGGAGATTCTCGCTCGCGCGGTGCAAACGCCCACCACTGCCTTCTGGCGCGAGGTGACTCCCTTCCTGAAAAGCCATTCCGAGTGGCTATGGTATGCGCAGGATACCTACGCGACCGCATGGGTGGCTCGGATGCTGGCTCGCTATGACGCTCGTAACCCTCTGCTGGCTCGTGCGCTACGCTGGCTGGCTGAGAAGCGTCAGGGCGATTACTGGTACTCTACCAACGACACCGCGCAGGTGGTCATGGCGCTGGTAGAGTATGCTTACAGGCGTCCCGAGGTAGTGAAGGGGAACCATCGGGTGCGCGTGGTGCTGAACGGGGAAGTGATCAAGGAGCTGGAGTATCGCGCAGAAGACTGGTTGAAGCCAGAGGATGTCATAGTCGTGCCGACAAACCGCCTGCGCGAGGGGCAGAATGTTCTGCGCGTTGAGCATCAGGGCGAGGGAGAGGTGGTAGCGTCGACCGTCCTGCGATACTTTGAGCCGACGGAGCGTGTGCAGGCGACTGCCCAGCAGATGCGCGTGGAACGAATCTACCTGAAGCGCGTGCCGCGCAAGCTGACGCCCAGAGAGCGGGCGGAGCTGAGCCGTCGCTACGGAGACGAGTCGGAATACCTGCGGGAACTGCGCCCGGCGAAGGGTGTCTTCCGCCCGGGTGAGCAGATGGTGGTCAAGCTGGTGGTGCACTGCGCGACCGACATCTACTACGGTGTGATCGACGACCCGAAGCCGGCGGGATTTGAATACGTGGAGCGTGCGGAAGACGAGTACGACTGGAGATACTGGTACTCGCGCCGGGAGGTACGCGATGACCGGGTGGCGTTCCTGTCCACGTTCATTCCCAAAGGCAAGAGCGTCATCACCTATACTTTGCGTGCAGAGCGTCCCGGACAGGTTCGCGCCCGTCCTGTGCAGGCGTTCGGCATGTATCTGCCCGAAATCAACGCCAGCAGCACCGAAAACATGGTCAGGACACTGAAGCGATGAGCACTTATGGTAGAATCTATCGCGCGATTGTGGAACCCGACGACCCGAAGGGGTGGATTGCGGTTCTGCCCGCCGTGCCGGGTATGGTGGCACATGGCGAAACGGACGAGTCCGCCCTCGCGCTGTTGAAGCAGTTACTGCAGGCGCACCTGGCGCGTCTGTTAGATACAGGGCAGCCGCTTCCCGATGACAGTGTGGAGGTGTTCTGGGACGAGAGCGACGAACAGGCAGGGGCAAAGCTGGTAACTATCGAGGTATAGCGACGATGGGCGAGGCGGTGTTTCTGTTTTCCATAGGCGCACTGCTGGCTGGGTTCCCAGTGTATCGCTTTGTCGGCTGGTGGGTGGAGGGCAGTATCAGCGGCGGGGAGCTGGCGGTGCTGGTGGTGACGTATATTGGCTTGATAGGTCTCCTGCTGATGAGCAACAGCGGTTGGCTAATGCTGATGGCGCTGGTGCTGATGGTATCCGGCATGGCGATTGTGCCGTGGCTGGGGGAGATGTTTAACCGGCGTGCCCTGCGCAAGATGGAGGAAGAGGAGATGTATCGCGCCCGCGACGCGCTGATAGCCAACCCCGAAAACCATATCGCCCGGGTGTTGCTGGCGGAAAAGCTGTACAGGCTGGGCAGGTTGGAAGAGGCGATTGAGCATCTGGAGTACGCCGTGGCGAATTCGCCGTCCATCTCGAGGATGGAGCGTGGTAAACTGCAGTCGTGGAAGCGTGAGCTGGAGTTCGCCCAGCGCCAACTGGTGCTGTGTCCGATGTGCGGCGCGGAGAACCCGGGCGAGGCGCGGCGGTGCATCCAGTGTGGCGGTCCCATGCAGACCCTCAGCGCGTTGAAGGAGTGGGCGGCACAGGAGCAGGTGGTGCAGAAGGTACTGCGGCTCTGGCTGACGGTGATGGCGGTGCTGACCGCGCTGGGCTTTGTGTTCTATCTTCTGCCGCTGGACGTGCAGGGGCTGGTGACGATTGCCGCGCTGGTGGTGGGCGCGTGGTACTTCCTGAACCGATTTGGAGCATGGAAGCAGACGGTGTAGCAGTGGACTGGGCAATAGAGACGTTCAACTTGACCAAGATATACTCATCTCTCTTTCGCCGGCGCAGGCTGGTGGCTGTGGACGCATTAAACCTGAAAGTGCCTGCGGGGTGCGTTTTCGGTTTTCTCGGTCCCAACGGCGCGGGCAAGACCACCACCATCATGATGCTTCTGGGGTGTGTGTATCCCACCTCGGGTGATTTTCGCATCTTTGGTCGCTCCATCTGGGATATGGGGGTGCGCAGGCGCATCGGTTTTCTCCCGGAGAAGTTCCAGTTTCACGACCTGCTGACCGCTGAGGAGCTGCTGTGGTTTCACGGTAGGCTGGCTGGTATGGACAGGCATACGCTGGCTCGGCGCGTGCCCGAGGTGCTGGAACAGGTAGGGCTATCGGCGCGGGCGCGGTCGCGGGTGCGCGAATTTTCCAAAGGGATGCAACAGAGGCTTGGCATTGCGCAGGCAATCCTCCATGACCCCGACCTGATTATTCTGGATGAGCCTACCTCCGCCTTAGACCCACTCGGCAGGCGGGACGTGCGCGACCTTATCCTTCACTTGAAGTCGCAAGGAAAGACCGTCTTCCTGAACTCGCACCTTCTATCGGAAGTGGAGATGGTGTGCGACGAGGTGGCGATACTGCGCGGCGGGCGGGTACAGCGGCAGGGAGGGCTGGATGTGCTGTTGCAGGTGCATCCGGTTGTCGACGTGGAATTGAGGGGGCGTTCGGAAGGGGTGATGCAGGCGGTGCGGGCGATGGCGACGGTTATCTCCGAGGACGGCACGCGCTTTACGGCAGAGATGCAAAGCGAGGACGATATTCCTGCGCTGGCGCGATGTATTGTGCAGGCGGGCGGTGAGTTGATACGGTTTGCGCCTCGCCGGGAGAGCCTGGAGGACCTGTTTGTGCGGGTGGTGGAGGAGCGCGAGTGAGGGCAATCTGGCTGATAGCCTCGCTGACGCTGAAGGAAACAATGCGCCGGCGTATCTGGGTGGCATCCCTGCTGGCTTCGCTGGCGGTGGTCGGCTTCGTTTTTGTGGCGAAGCTGGGCGCCTCGGTGCGTGCCAATGACCCCATCGTGCAGAGTGTGGTGCCGCGCATCACGCTCATTCTGGGGCTGGACGTGGTGAAGTTTTTCGGCTCGGTGATGGCGATGACGCTGGCGTCGGGGGCGGTTGCGCTGGAGATCGAGCGGGGGATGCTGTACGCCGTTCTGTACAAGCCGGTGAGGCGCTATCAGGTGGTGCTGGGGAAGTGGATAGGTATTCTATCGTTTGCTCTGCTGAACACCCTGTTCTGGGCGGTTCTGCTGTACGTTTGCGTTCGGCTGATGATGGGCAGGACGTACTGGGAGACGTGGCGAGCGCCGCTCGTGGTTCTGCTGTATCCCGTGCTGTTCGGCACGTTGACCCTGCTTTTCTCCACCTTTGCCTCCACGGGGCTGACGATTGCACTGTCCATCATCGCGGCGGGCGTGGCGTGGTCCGAGAAGCCGATGCGGGAGTTCGGCATCGTTTTCGACATCGAGACGCTGATGCGTGTGGCGGACAACGTACGCTGGATTGTGCCCATGAACCATCTGCGCCGGTGGGTGCTGGAGGAGATGGCGGTGATTGTTCCCGAACGAATGCTCGCCAGCCAGCGGTTCCAGGCATTTGAGACCCCGCCGGGCGGGTGGGAAATCGGCTATGTGTTCGGGTATATCGCTGTCGTGCTTCTGCTGGCAATCTTCGTGTTTCAGAAGCGGGATGTGTAGCCGTGCATCACAAAGCCACCAGCGTGCCCGTTTCTGCTGATTGCAAGCAGGCGTCAATGACGCGGATGACCTCTCTGGCCTGTTCAGGCGTCACGATCAGCGCTTCACCGCGCAAAAGCACACCGGCGATGTTGCGGTAGTAATCGCGCCAGTCCCCACGCACGCTTTCCATGGTACGCGAAACCGTCTTATCGCCCTCACGAATCCATAGCCGAGCCTGGTGTTCGAGCGGTTCGCTGGCTCTGGTGATGTCACCTGCATTCAGTGCGCTCTCCTGCGGGTCCAGTCCATATTTGACCAGCCCGCCCCTGTCGCCAAGCACGTACCATCGCGGACGCTCAGCGGCGCGCAGGTAGTTGACCTCTACGGTGTATGTGCGCCCGTCGCCGTAGTCCAGCACCGCGCGGATGCAGCTTTCCACCTCGCCCTGCCATACGCGATGATGCTTCCATGCGACAACCTGCTGCGGCAAACCCATCAGCTGGATCGCCTGGTCCACCAGGTGTGCGCCCCAGTCGTGCAACAGGGAACCCATGGTGCCGCGCTGTGCTCGCCACCGGCTGGAGTGCCCATAGCGCCCCACGCAGCTCTCCACCTGCCACACCTCGCCCAGCAAGCCATCCTCTATCGCCCGGCGCACGGTCAGGTAGTCCCAGTCCCACCGGCGATTGTGGAACACGCTCAGCAGGAGGTTGCGCTGTTGTGCTTCGGCGACGAGGTCGTCTGCCTCGGTGGTGGTGATGGTGAACGGCTTGTCGAGCACCACATGCTTGCCTGCCTGCAGAGCCATCTTCGCGATGGCATGGTGCGTGTTGTGAGGCGTGGCAATGACAACCAGTTGAACCTGCTCGTCTGCAAGTAGGTGTTCGGGCAGTTCGTAAACGCGCACGTTCCAGTGCTGGCGTGCCTGCTCGCGCCTGCCGGCGTCACGTGAGGATATGGCGGTAAGCCTCAATCCCTCCACCTGTGCGATAAGCGGGCAGTGGAAGGCTCGCCCCGCGTAGCCGTAGCCAATGACCCCAACCCCAATCATGTTCAACCTCCTGTGTGCTTATGCCGCTTGTTCGCTCGGCTCTGCAATGCACACACGGTTACGCCCCGTGCGCTTTGCCCGGTAGAGCGCGTTATCTGCTTCCTGTATCAGTTTACCGGGATCTACGCCCGCCCGCCATTGCGCCACCCCCACGCTGATGGTTACCCTGCCTTTCGGGAAGGGATGCTGTTCCACAATCTGGCGCACACGCTCTGCTACCACGCCGGCGATCTCTATATCTGTATCTGGCAGAATGACCGCGAATTCCTCTCCGCCGTATCTTGCCACAAAGTCGTACGCACGCACGTTCTCGGTGATGAGACCTGCCACCTCGCGAAGCACGAGGTCGCCCTGCAGGTGTCCATGGGTGTCATTGAGCTGTTTGAAGTGGTCCACGTCAATTAGCATCAGGCACAGCGGAAGCCCACGACGACAGGCGAGATTGATCTGAGCGTGCAGATGCTCCTGAAACGCCCGGTGATTGCCGACCTGTGTGAGTGCATCGGTGACCGACAGGTGCTCCAGCAGCTCGTTGCGTCGCTGCAGCTCTCGTTGTTGCTGTTTCTGGGTGAGGGCGTACTGTTCTAGCTGAGCCGCCATCAGGTTGAAGCTCTCGGCGAGCAGATGAAAGTCGTATGGCGCCCAGCGCGAGGCGTACACCCGCTGGTTGAACTGTCCGCTGGCGATGGCGTGGGCTGCAAAGGTGAGCCTGCGGATAAGATTCACGACGGGGTATATCTGCAGGATAGCAGCGAGTGCCGAGATGCCCAGCCCTGCCAGCAGGACGGGAAGCAGGGATTGCAGGAGAATGCGCCGCACCGTTTGCAAAGAGGCATCGCTGTACAGACCCGCCTCGCGCAGTGCGCTGACAATCTGGTAATAGGCGATGAGGGTGTAAAGCCCCAGTACCGCCGCCATGCACAGAAAGATGCCGATAAACAGCCGCCTGCGCAGAGATAGTTGTCGGAGCAGTCTCGCCATCTCGCACCCTGACACAAAGAGTCGCTTTCTGTCAGAATTATCGGCGCGAGGGGCTTTCCGATATGCTGTCAGAGATACGAGTTTAGCGCACACGGGCAAGCGCAGCGGCAATGGCGCGTGTGAACTCTGGTGTGGAACCACAGCACGAACCTACGATGTTTGCCCCAGCCTGCACGAATTGCGGTGCGAACTGCGCCATCTCTTCGGGCTTCTGGGTATATGTGGCTTTGCCGTCCACAAGCACCGGCATCCCCGCGTTGGGTTGGGCAATCAACGGGATAGGGACGGCTTCGCGCATCCGCCGGATGACAGGAACCATCTCCTGTGCGCCGGTGCTGCAGTTCGCGCCGACGACCTGTGCCCCTTCCTTCATCAGCGTGGTGGCGGCTTGTTCGGGAGTGACGCCCATCATGGTGCGCTCTCCTGCGCCAAAGCTCATGCTGGCAATCACCTTCATACCCAGCGATTTCGCCGCACGCAGGGCGGCGACAATCTCCTCCAGTGCCATAAAGGTTTCCAGAATGACGGTATCTGCTCCGCCGTCGCGCAGGGCTGTGATTTGTTCGCTGAAGATGTCGAACGCCTGATCCTCGCTCAAGTCACCCAGCGGTTCCATCAATAGCCCTGTTGGACCGACGGATGCCATCACGGCGGCGCGGTCGCCCGCTGCTTCGCGTGCTATCTCCACCGCTCGCCGGTTAATCTCGGCAAGCTGTGCTTCCAACCCGTGCCCGGCAAGGCGCACCCGGTTGCCTCCAAAGGTGTTGGTGGTGAGCAGCTGCGCCCCCGCCTCCACGTAGGCGCGATGAACCTGCTGGACCTTTTCGCGATAGGTCAGGTTCCACATCTCGGGGCACTGTCCTGCCTCCAGCCCGAGTGACTGGAGCATCGTGCCCATGGCGCCGTCGGAGACGAGGATTGCGCCCTCAGAAATCGCTTGAAGCCAGTCCATAGTTCCTCCTCACAGGCGGTCTTCCAGTACCGCCTGGCAGATGTCGATTCTGCTGATGATACCCACCAGTTTGCCATTGGCGGTAACGGGAAGCCTCTTCACCTTCTTCTGAAGCATGATGGCAGCTGCTTCCAGTACCTCGGTGTTCTCGTCCACTGCTATCACTTTGCCGGTCATCGCCTGTTTGACCTTCATTTCTCGCACGCGCGCGGCGCGGGTGGGAAGGTCCTGCCATTCAGCGCGGTAGGTCTCTTCGGTGTGCTCCTCGCCGGGGTGGGGGAGCAGTTCACGGATGATGTCGTGCTCGGTGATGACGCCTACCAGGTGCCCTTCATCATCCACCACAGGCAGTCCGCTCACCTGATACAGGTCCATCTTGTCTACCGCGTCGCGCAGGGTGTCTTCGGGTTGCACGGTGACCACGTGTGTGTGCATCAGTTCCAGCACTCGCATAACGTTCATACGCCTCACTCAAGCGTTCTGACCACATATAGTTTGCACAGTGCTAGGCGTTATCCCTGCCTACGACCGAAGGGATTTGCTCTGGAGTTCGCTAAACCTACCGTTGCAGGAGTGATTTCTGCAACGCCTGAGCATCGGACGGAGGACCTGATATAGATGTCGGAACTGAGGTGGCATCCGTACTTCGAGCAGTGGGTGATTACCGCCACGCACCGTCAGGAGCGCACCTTCCTGCCTCCCAAAGAGTACTGTCCGCTCTGCCCGACCCTGCCCGGCAAAATGGAGACCGAGGTGCCGTTCCCTGATTACGAGATTGTGGTGTTCGAGAACCGCTTTCCTTCGCTTCAGCGCAATGCGCCGGAGCCAGCGGTGGAGGGCACGGAACTGACCCCTGTGGCGCCTGCGCAGGGTATCTGCGAAGTGGTACTCTACACCCCCCAGCACGAGGGTGAGATGGCTGACCTGTCAGTCGAGCAGATTGCAAAGCTGGTGGAAGTATGGACCGACCGATTCGCGGAACTATCCGGCTACCCTTTCGTGAAGTATGTGCTTATTTTCGAGAATAAGGGCAAGGAGATTGGGGTGACCATTCCGCACCCGCACGGGCAGATATACGCCTATCCGTTTCTGCCTCCGCTGATTGAGAAGGAGGTGCTTTCTGCGCAGAGGCACTATCAGCAAAACGGCAGGTGTCTGTTCTGTGCGGTCATGCAGCAGGAGATACAGGACGGTCGGAGGATGCTCACACGCAACGAGCACTTTGTGGCGTTTGTGCCCTTTTTCGCGCGGTACCCCTACGAGGTACACGTAATGCCTGTGCGCCATGTGGGCACGCTGACGGAGATGAACGAACCTGAGCGGTGGTCGCTGGCGGAAATGCTGTCTACCGTCACGCGCACCCTGCGCAACCTGTGGGAGATGTCCATTCCTTATATTATGCTGTTGCATCAGTCGCCCACCGGCGAGGTGAACAGCCCATACTACCACTTCCACGTGGAGTTCTATCCCTTCAACCGCACGCGCGACAAACTGAAGTACCTTGCAGGTTCCGAGCAGGCAGGCACGTTCATCAACGATACCCTCGCAGAGGAGACCGCCGCGGCGCTACGAGAGGCTCTGGCGAGATTGTGAAAAGACGCAAAAAAAGTTGTAACCTGAGGGCTTTCCCTGCGTCAGTAAATAGTGACGGCAGCTCGATTGAGGGAAAGCCCTCCCTTTTGCGGCAGCAGATACAGCAGTCCGCAAACCGCCTCTATAGGCGGTTATTTTTTTATGCTATTTGACGCAAAAGGGACAAACCCCTCCCCCATGGAGAGGGACATTTGTCCCTTTCTCAGCGATACTCGTTCGCCTTCAGGCTACACCCCTTCGGATGTTGCCGGGGCGTAGAGGTCAGCCATCGCTTTGGTGATTTTGGCGAATTCCTGCCGCAGGTACTCTGGCTCCAGCACTTCGGCGTCAGCACCCCACGAGAGAATCCACCAGGAAATCTCCTTCGTGCCGTAAGTTTCGGCGGTGCAGATCATGCTTCCATCGGGCTGCATCTCCATCTTGTAGAAGCGCCTTCCGTGGGTATCCCTCACGATGTGGGCGACGCGCGGCGAGAACTTCACCTTGACGATAACCTCGTCGGTCTTGCCCCACACGCCCCACGACCGCTCGAACCAGGTATCGGGGTCAAAGCGGGTGGGTTTGCGGAACTTCTGAGGAAGCATCTCTGCCTCGCGGATGCGCGAGACCCGGAACAGCCTCACCTCACCGTGTCGCTCCGAGAAGGCAAGGAGATACCAGTGATGCTCGCGGAAGGTCAGGTGGAGCGGATGGATGATAATCTCCTCTTCCTGGTTGGTGGAGGCGGCCCAGTAGCGAATGCGCACTTTGCGTCTCAGCGCGAAAGCGTTCTGCAGGGTGAGCATGATGGTCTGGAACGCAAAGTAGTTCGCGTAGGTGTCGGTGTCGATACTGACGTGCTGTTTGAGCCGGTCCACCTCCCGCTGGGTGGCAGCATCCAGCATGGAGCGGATTTTTTGCATCGCGTTCTGCAGGTCGCGGGCGAAGATGCTACCCTGCATAATAGCGGGGTTGGACGCCGCAATCTCCAGCGCGAGTGCTTCCTGGGGAGTGAACCGAATCGGTTCCAAAGAGGTCTGCGGCTCCAGCACGTACTGCCTCTGCCTGCGGCTGTAGCGTTTTGCGAGCAAATCGTTGTCCTCCAGCATCCTCAGGTAACGATACACCGTGCGCTCAGACACCCCCAGCTTCTCCGCCAGACGCTTGGGTCTGAGGTCTTCCTGCTTGCGAATCTCCTGCATGAGCGCCAGCAGGCGCTCGGTCTTCGGGCGCCTCGCCTGAAAACCATACACATTAGCCTCGGGCATATCGCAATCCTCCGTTCCAAACGATTTGGACTACTGCAGCGGTTTGCAGTCACTGCGGTAGTAGCCATGACTATTTCACATTATAGTATACTATACGGAATTGTCAAGCATTTCATTTCAGCGAATAAATCACCTTTCCTCGCACCGGTAGGTGGGCTTTATAGGGATGCTGTAGCTATTTACCTATGTTGTACGTGTTGAACTATTTTGCACGCATAGATACTGATGGAGTGCTTGTCCCTGGATACTGTCGTGCTTCACAGTCCGTAGAGCGGCGGGAACTTCTGCTGGAAGTATCGCAGCAGGGCATCGGCGCTGGGTGGCTCGCCCGTGATGCGCTGAACAAGTTCGCTGGCGGTATACCGCTTGCCCTGCTGATGAACGTGTGTAATCAGCCACTCCAACAGGGGGCGAAACTCGCCTTTGCGCAGCATCGTACTCAGGTCGCCGAGGTCGCGTTGCGCCTGCTCGAAGAGCTGCGCGGCGTACAGGTTGCCCAGCGTGTAGGTGGGGAAGTAGCCAATCATCCCTCCCGACCAGTGTACGTCCTGCAAGACGCCTTCCGCGTCATTTGGCGGCCGGAAGCCCATATAGTGCTCAAATCGCTCGTTCCATGCATCGGGCAGGTCATCCACGCTCAGCTCGTTACGCATCAGCGCCAGCTCCAGTTCGAACCGCAGGAGGATATGCAGGTTATAGGTAACCTCGTCCGCTTCCACGCGGATGGTGGATGGCTTGACTTCGTTGATGGCGAAGACAAAATCATCCAGGGCGACGTCCTGCAGAGCGGTGAAATGCTTCTGGGCGATGGGGAAGAAGTACTCCCAGAAGGGGCGGCTTCGCCCCACAAAGTTTTCCCACATGCGTGACTGCGATTCATGGATGCCCAGCGAAACGGATTCTCCCATCGGCGTGCCCCAGTGCTCCTGCCGTAGCCCCATCTCGTACAGGGCGTGTCCCAGCTCGTGAATGGTGCCAAACAGCGATGGGTTCAGGAAGTCCTCGTAGAACCGGGTGGTGATTCGCACGTCGCCGGGCGCCAGACGGGTAGCAAACGGGTGCACGGTTGGGTCCAGGCGTCCGCTTTGCCAGTCAAAGCCGATGGTCTCCGCCACCAACCGACAAAACGCCTCCTGCGCATCGCGCGGATAGTGTCGGTGCAGGATATCGGTTCTGGGGCGGCGCGGTGCGTTCTGGATGGCGGCCACCAGTTCGGGGGTGTGCTGGCGCAGCGGAGCGAAAATCTCTTCCAGCCGTCGGGCGGTCATTCCCTGCTCGAACTCGTCCAGCAGGGCGTCATAGGGTTCCTGTTCGTAGCCCAGTCGCTCGGCGATTTCACGTACCAGATCGACGATTCTCTGCAGGTGCGGTTTAAACAGCCCGTAGTCCGATTTTGCACGAGCCTCTTCCCACACTTTCTCGGCGATGGCGGTAGTGCGGGTAAACTCTTTCACCAGCTCGGTGGGCAGTTTGGTCATGCGGTCGTATTCGCGTCGCCATTGCCGGATGTTGACGGCCGTCGCGCTATCAGGGGGCTGAGCAAGCTCACTCTGTTCCAGTACGGCAAGCCACTCACCGACGCGGGGGTCGGTGGCGCGTTCGTGAATCATGCCCGACAGCAACGCCAGCTGGTTTGCGCGGTGCGGAGCGGCTTTAGGAGGCATGGTCACGCGCTGGTCCCAGCCCAGAACGCCCGCGATAGAACCCAGCAGAGCGATTTCCTTTTGCCATGCTTCCAACTGCTCGTAGGTCTTTCGTGCGTCCATGTTGTCTCCTCCGCTATGAGTCGTTCATCAGTGCCTTCAGTCTCTGCAGGTTCACTGGGTGCATCTTTTCGGCTTCCGGCGTTTCCAGAATAATCGGGATGTGCAGGAGGCGCGGCTCGTGCAGAAGTGCCCGAAAGGCCTCACTGCCCAGCTCGCCGTCGCCGATGTGCTCATGGCGGTCAACCCGGCTGCCAAGCGGTTTTTTCGCGTCGTTGACATGGATAACCTTGAGCCTGTCCAGACCGATGACGCGGTGGAACTCGTCCAGGGTGGCGGACAACGCTTCGGCGGAGCGAATGTCATAGCCCGCCACAAACACATGACAGGTATCAAAGCAGACGCCGAGCCGTTCCGAGCCGCCTGAAGCGTCGATGATGCGTGCCAGATGCTCGAAGCGATACCCCAGGTTGGTACCCTGTCCGGCGGTGGTCTCCAGCGCGATGCCGGCTTTCATGCCAGCGGTTTGCTCCAGCAGGAGACGCACGCTTTCAGCCAGAACCCTCAGCCCTTCCTCCTCCGAAGAGTCCAGATATGCTCCCATATGGGTGACCACCCAGGGAATACCCAGCGCTTCGGCGCGCTGCAGCTCCTCTAAGAAGGCTTCACGACTGCGCTGGAGGATGTCAGGGTTGGGAGCGGCGAGGTTGATCAGGTAGGAATCGTGGGAGATAATTGTGTGGATGCCCGTCTCCTCGCGTGCGCTGGCAAAGGCTTGCACCTCCGCATCGGTCAACGGGCGTGTGCGCCACTGGCGGGGGCTGGCGGTGAATAGTTGAACAGCCGTGCATCCAATCTCATGTCCCGACGTAATGGCGTTGTGCAATCCGCCGGTGGTTGGCATGTGTGCGCCCATCAGGCGATTCACCTGTGCTTCCGACAACCTTCAGCTCCTCCGAATCAACGGGATATTTCGCAGTAGGGTGTGGTCTGCCATGCTGTGGATACTGCACTGCGCTGCCAGTGACTGAGCAATCTGGCGGAACGCCTTTGCCTGCGCCGACTCCGGATGGGCGATAATGGCAGGCACGCCCTCGTCGCCACTGAGCGAGATGGAAGGGTCGAGCGGTATCGAGCCAAGCAGGGGAACCTCCAGTCTCTCTGCCGCTTGTTCGCCTCCTCCGCCAGAGAAGATACGGGTCACCTCACCGCAGTGTGGACAGGCGAACATTGCCATGTTTTCAATGATACCCAGGATGGGTATCGGGCGTCCAAGACCCTCTTCCAGTTTTCGGAACATGGCAACCGACTTCGCAGCGATAGTGAAAGCTACATCTTGAGGAGTCATCACGATAACCACGCCGGTAATGGGCACCGACTGCGAGAGGGTCATAGGGGCGTCTCCCGTGCCGGGCGGCAGGTCCACAATCAGGTAATCCTTCTCCCCCCATTCCACGTCGGTCAGCAGCTGTCGCACCGTTCCCGCCACCATTGGTCCCCGCCAGATAACCGCCTGGTCGTCGGGCAGGAGGAATCCTAACGACATCATCTGCACGCCGTAGCGTTCCACGGGGATAATCTTATCGTTGACCACGTGAGGTGTTTCGCGCGCACCCATCAACAGGGGAACCGACGGACCGTATACATCGGCGTCCAGCAGACCGACTTTTGCGCCCGTTTGCGCCAGCGCCACGGCAAGGTTGACCGAAACCGTGCTCTTGCCCACTCCGCCCTTGCCACTGGCAACCGCGATAACGTGCCTGACGTTGGGCAGAAGGTCTTCGGCGCCCACCTGGCGGGAGCGCACGCTGGCGGTCATCTCCACGTTCACCGACTTCACGCCCGGAATTTGTCCCACTGCCTGTATCGCTTGGGATTTCATCAGGTCTTTCACGGGGCAGGCAGGGGTAGTCAACTCTATCTTGAAGGCGACGTTCCCGTCGCAGATTTTGACGTCTTTCACGAAACCCAAACTGACGATATCGCGACGCAGGTCTGGGTCTATCACCGCACGAAGTGCATCCAGCACCTGCTGTTCGGTCACCGCGTGTTCACTCATGGTTCCTTCCTCTTGTCTGGAGCGAGTTTTGAAACATTGTACCTCAAAGCGCATGCGAAGGCAAGCAAAGGTGTCAGGCAGGAAAACGCCCTGCGGGGGCGAAGCATTAAAATGAAACGGACAACAACACTTGCTGGAGGGGAGGAACAGATTATGGTACAGCTTCCACCTGTAAAACTTGGACTAATCGCCGCAAACCGAGGCTTCTTCAGTGACGAACTCGCCGCGGAGATGCGCAACGAGACCATCGCCGCCATGCGCGAAGTGGGCATTCAGGTGGTTGTGCCGGATGAGAGCATGACCAAGCTGGGCTGTGTGGAGACGCTGAAAGAGGCATATGTTGCTGGCAGGCTCTTCCGAGACCAGGCGGTGGACGGCATCGTGGTGGCGGCGGTAAACTTCGGTGACGAGCAGGGCGTTGCCGCCGCGATAAAGACCGCCGACCTGAACGTGCCCATCTACATCTTCGGGTGTCAGGAGGAAGAGGTGCTCACACCCAGCACACCGCGGCGCGACTCGTTCTGCGGGCTGTTGTCCATCGGGGAGGCACTGCGCCAGCTGGGGGTGGACTACACGGTAGGGCGAGTGCCCATTCTGTTCCCGCGCGAGGAGGCCTTCAAAAAGGATATTCAGCGGTTCGCTGCGGTGTGTCGCGTGGTCAACGGCATCCGCAGGGCGCGTTATGGGCAAATCGGCGCACGCCCTGATGCCTTCTGGACCTGTCGCTACGACGAGAAGATGCTTCAGAGGCTGGGACCGACGGTGGTGACGCTAGACCTGTCAGAGGTGATTGCAGGCGTCCAGCGCATGGACCCCAACAGCGCAGAGGTCCAGCAGAAGATGCAAGAGATTGCCCAGTACGCTGACGCAAAAGGCGTGCCAGCGGAGGTGCTAAACAAAATCGCTCGCTTCGAACTGTTTGTGGAGCGGTTTGTGGAGGAAAAGGGACTCGACGCTCTGGCGATACAGTGCTGGACATCCATCCAGATGAATCTGGGTATCTGCACCTGTACCACTATGAGCAGACTGGGTGACCGGGGCATTCCCTGCGCATGCGAGTCGGACATCATGGGCACGCTGTCCATGCACGCCGCCCTGCTGGCTTCGGGTGCACCGGCGACGCTTGCGGACTGGAATAACCTGCACAACGAGGATCCCGAGCTGGCGAACCTGTGGCACTGTGGCGTCTATCCGACCACCTTTGCCAAGACGCCCCCGCGCATCGGTGTGCAGGAGATTATCGCCACCACCACGGGGCGCGACAACGCGACAGGGGTGATTGAGTTCGAGGTGAAGGAGGGTCCTGTCACACTCTGCCGGATTACCCAGAGCGCGGATGGCGAGTGGAAAGCCGCCCTGGCGCAGGGCACGGTGGAAGAGAACCGCGCGAAGACCTTCGGCGCGTACGGCTGGTGTCGCATTCCGGGCTTGCAGAGGTTCTATCGCGACGTGCTGTGCCGGCACTTCCCGCACCATGTGGCGATGACACTTGGCTCCGTTGGCGATGTGCTGTGGGAGGCGCTGGGCAACTATCTCGGCATGGATGTGTACGCGCCGGACTCCACGCACGGTGTCTGGACACCGGAACCACCGTTCTGGAGCTAGCCGAATCGGGTATAACTCTCTGGAGGGCGACCTGTCGCCCTCCAGCCCCACAGGAAGGTGCGAAATGGAACGAGCCATGATTGACCTGTCCAAAATCAAAACCTATCCCATCGCCGAACGGCACAACCTGGTGAAACGTTCGGATTTCATTGCCGACACCCGCGATTTTCCTGTATGGCAGAACCGACAGTTCCTGCAGCTGGCAAAGCGCGTCATCCGGGCGGCGAAGGAAAAGAAGCAGATTATCGTGATGATGGGTGGGCACGTGGTCAAAAGCGGGCTATCCCTGCTGATCATTGACCTGGTGAAGCGAGGCGTGATTACCCATCTGGCAATGAACGGCGCGGTGTCCATTCACGACTTCGAGATGGCGTTGATCGGTGAAACCAGCGAGTACGTGCCACGCAGTATTGAGGACGGCTCTTTCGGCATGGCGGAGGAGACCGGGCGCTTCATGAACGAAGCCATCAACCGGTACGGCGAAGAGGGCATGGGCTATGCGATAGGGCGGTGGATTGTGGAACACAATCTGCCCTATCAGGAGTACAGCATCCTCGCCACTGCCTACCAGCTGGGTGTGCCTGCGACGGTGCATGTTGCCATCGGCACGGACATCATCCACCAGCATCCAACATGCGATGGTGCAAGAACAGGCTTAGCAACTTATACAGATTTTAAGATATTCTGCCGTAGCGTAGCGCAGATGAAGGACGGGTGTTACCTGAACTTCGGCTCGGCGGTCATCGGTCCCGAGGTGTTCCTGAAGGCGCTGAGCATTGCCCGTAACCTGGGCTATCAAGTGCATCCCATCACCACTGCCAATTTTGACATTCGCCGCGGGCTGAACGACTATTTCTACCGACCCTCTAAAAACATTGTCGTGCGCCCGACGTCGCTGGGTGGCAGAGGCTTCAACCTGCGCGTGGACCATCGGGTGAGCATTCCCTCTCTGCATCGGTTGATTGTGGACGCGCTGGAGGCGAAGTAAGATGCCGGAGAAATTGACCATTGCTCATATCAGTGATACCCACCTGGGGTATCGCTCACTGTCCAAAGAAGAGCCGAAAACGGGGTTGAATCAGCGCGAGGTAGATGTCTATCGTGCGTTCGCCCACGCGATGAAAGCCATCCTGGACGCCTCGCCGGACCTCGTACTTATCACCGGCGACTTTTTCGACAAGAAAGTGCCAAGCATCTGGTCCCTGCGCCAGGCTTTCAGGGTTTTGCTCAAGTTACAGGAGGAACGTAAGGAAGGTAATTATTACAAGCCGCTAATCCTGCTGGGGGGCAATCATGACACCCCGCGCACGCGCGAGAGCAGTGCGGTCTTTCCTCTGTTCGAGGAGATAGGGGGCATCAGGGCGATTTATGGAAAGCCCGAACGGGTTGAACTGCCGGAGCTGGATACGTCGGTGATGTGCGTGCCCGCCGCCGGCGCCACGAGCCTGCTGGAGGAGAACCTGCGCCCGGAGCCAGACGAGAGGTACCGCTTCAATATCCTGGCAGTGCATGGCGTGTTGCAGGGCATGGATACATACGATTACACGCCCTTCTTCCTGCCGATGTCGCGCGTGCTGGACGAGCGCTGGGACTACATCGCGCTAGGGGACTATCACGATTTTCGCAAACTCAGCCACAACGCCGCCTATGCCGGGGCAACGGAGTTCACCACCACCAACATCTGGAGCGAGAAGCGCGAGAAGGGATGGGTGTGGGTGGAGGTAGAGAAGGGCAAGCCTCCGCTCATCCGCCATCGCACCGTCCCAACCCGGCGGGTGGTCACGTTACCTGACGTGGACGCCGATACGTGTGCATCCGTGGAGGAAGTGGTGGAGAAGGTGCTGGCGGCGGCCAAGCAGGAGGAGGTCGCGGATGCGCTGGTGCGCGTGCGCGTGCTGAACCTGCGGTATGGCGCGCGTGCCCGCACGCACCGGGCGATAGTGACGGGGATGACGGAGGCGTTCCATGTGCAGGTAGACTTCCGCGCCCCGCAAAAGATAGCCATCGCTCAGGAACAGACAGAAGGCACGGGAGAGGTTCAGCCGGTGGAGGAACGCTGGCGGCAGTTCGTGGAGGAACGCAAGGATGAACTGCCTGCTGACATCCGCCCCGAAGAGGTTGTTGCACGGGGGCTAGAGGCAATGAGTGCGGTCAGCGAGGTGTAACTGTCATGAAGATACAGCGTCTGCAACTGAATAACTTCCGACAGTATATAGACCTGGACATCACCTTTGAGGACGGTATCACCGCCATCATCGGCGCGAACGGTTCGGGCAAAAGCACCCTGCTGGAGGCAATCTGCTGGTCGCTGTATGGGGCGGAGGCACTGCGCAGTAAGGTGGAGGAGGTGCGCCCTCTGTTCCTCAACCTGCTGGACAGCAGCTCTCTGCGAACGCGGGGAACGAATCCCAAAGCGGTGCTTACCTTTTCGCTGGGAGGCAATACCTACGAGGTGGAGCGTACGGCGCAGGGGGCGCGGCTGTACCGCCTGCAGTCCGAGCATGAAGCAATAGCGGATGGCACCACTGGCGTCAATCGCATGATTCAGAAACTGCTTGGAGGCATGACCTACCGCCAGTTCCTCACCTCCTTCTTTGCCCAGCAGGGGGAGCTGGAGTTTCTGAACTTCGACAAGACGAAGCGGCGGGATGAAGTACTCCGAATGCTGGGGCTGGAGCGAGTAACGCGCAGTGTGAAATGGCTGGAAGAGCAGCTCCAGTCCGAACGTTCTGAACTGCGCGGCAAACAGTCTTTACCCATCAGCCCCGAAGAGGCTCAGGCACGGTTGAAACAGGCGCAGGCGGACCTTGCGGCAGCCCGTGCCGATTTGCAGGAAGCGGAGAGGAGCATGCAGACCGCCCGGGCAGAAGTGGAAAAGTGGCAACCTGTGTTTGAGCAGTGGAACGCCAAAAAGACGGCTTATGATAGCCTGCAAACGCAGATCCAGATACTGGAGCAGACTGTCCGGGCGCGACAGGAGGAACTGAACCGTCTTCAGAGCGATCTGTCCGAGGCGAAAAGCGCGCGGGCACGGCTGGAGGAGCTGCGCCCGCAGGGCGAGAGATACAAGCAGGTACGAGAGCAGTTGCGCCAGATGGAGGACCTTCAGCGGTATGAACAGCGCCGGGCGGAACTGCGCGTGCAGATAGAAAGCCTTCAAGCACAGGCGGCTGAGAGGGAAACCCAGCTGGCGCAGGCAGAGGTGGAGCTGTCTCAACTGCAAAATCAGGAGGCAGAACTGAACGAGCTGGCGGAACAGGTACGCGAGCTGAAGGGGAAGGCACAGCAAACGGAACACCTGCGCCTTCAGCTGGAGGAGCTGGACAGAAAGAAACTGGAGGTGCAAAAGCAGATTTCGGCGATTGATGCGCAGATTGGCTCACTGCGCGAACAGCTGGAAGGGATAAACGCCCAGCTTGCCCTCACGGAGCAGGTCGCGGCCGACCTTCAGCGTACGGAGAGGCTGGTGCGCGAGGCGGACGGCAGAGTGGGCGAACTGGAGGCGGAACTGGCTCGTCTGGAGAGATTGCGTGCCAGTGCGATAGCCAGCGCGGGCGCCGAGGCAAACAACCTGCGCCGGCAGATACGGGAGATTGAAGAGCGCCGCCAGCGCGTGCAGGATCTGGGACCCGATGGTGAATGTCCTGTGTGCACCCGCCGCCTGGGCGAGGATTTTTCCAACGTGGTGAAACACTTTGAGGTAGAACTGGAGGCGGTGGAGCGACAGTTACAGTCCGCGCTGAGCCGCAAGGCAGAGGCTGAACGCGACACCGAAGCGATTGACGCCTGCCGACAGAACCTGCAGGAGGCACGTGCAGACCTTGAACAGTACCGCGCCCAGCTGGCACGTCTGCAGGAGCAGCACCGTCAGCGGAACGACCAGCTCCAGCAGGTAGAGAAACTGCAGGAGCAGATAGCCGCCCTTATCCAGCGCAGGGAGAAGGTTTCTGCGACTTATAATGCTCAGGAGCATGAAGCGCTTCGTCAGCAGTACGAGCAGTTACTGCCACTGGCACAGCAGGCGGTGGCGCAGGAGCAAGTCTGGCGAGAACGCTACAGCCAGTGGAAACGCGAAGTGGAGCGCGTCACGCAGGTGCTGGAACAACTGCAACGCTTCCTGACGCAGGCTCGGCGTGAGATAGATACCGCCCAGCAGGAGATGGAACAGCTGCCCGCGGGCTATGATGCAGAGGTACATGACCAGCTGCGGCGCGAGATAGATGCCCTTCAGCCAATCTGGGATGAGGCGTTACGTCTGCGTCCGATATCCGACCGGCTGGACGACCTGCAGACGCGCTACCAGGCGACTCAGGCAGAGGTGCAGAAGGCGCAGGAGCAGATGGAACAGGCGCAGGGAAGCCTGCGGGACCTGGCATACGACGCGCAGGAGTACCAGAAGGTTGTCAAGGAGTACGAACGCTGTCAGCAGAGCCTCAAGGAGGCGGAGACGCAGGTGCGCGTCCTGCAGGAGCGCGTGCGCCAGCACGAGGCACAGGTCGCGACGCTGGAACAGCAATGGGAGCGTCTGCAGGAGCACCTGCGCGAACTGCGCGAGCTGGAGCGAGTGGTGCGGCGGGATGGCATCGTGCGGGAATGGATGCGCAGTTTTGGCGACCTGCTCAACAGCGAGGTTGTGCCTGAACTGCAGGAGCGCGCCAGCGAACTGCTGAACCTGTTGACCGACGGCAGATATACCCAGATTCATATCAGCGAGGACTTCGAGTTTACGCTGATAGACGAAGACCGCCCCAAGCCCATCGTGTCCGGTGGGGAAGAGGATATCGTCAACCTGAGTCTGCGTCTGGCGATGGCGGAGATGATTTGCGAGCGCACCGGGCAACCGCTGGGACTGCTGGTGCTGGACGAGGTATTCGGTTCGCTGGATACGGACCGGCGCGAGAACACCCTGCAGTTACTTCGACGCCTGCGCGACCGCTTTGACCAGATTATCATTATCTCGCATATCGAGGAGATACAGGCTGGCGCTGACCGCTGTCTGCGGGTGGACTACAGCCCCAGTCAGCACCGGAGCACCGTGCGCGAGTACGGTCTCCTCACCACGCCAGAGATGCTTGAAGCAGTGACCGACGGCGATACTTTCACGGAGCCTTCTGAGGCGCTTGGGGGGCTGTTTACGAACTGATGGACGAGATCAGCAAGCGGCGCAAGTGGCGTCGCTGGCTTGGCGTGATAGAGGCAGAGGTCTCTCGCCTGCTTGACGAACGCCGGGTCCACCGCGACGTGCGCGAACGCCTTGCAGGAAACCCTGACTGGGTTGCGTGGTTGGACCACATATACCTGGTGGGGGTATCTCTGGCGATACGGCGACTGGCGGATGCGAACCCCCGGCACCGTACCGTCTCTCTGGTTAAGCTCCTGCAGGACATGGAAATCCATGCGGAATGCCTGTCACGTCGGAGTGCTCTGCGCTCGGCCGACATGGCTCAGCGGGAAGCGGTGAACCGTCTCTTTGTTCATCTGGCAGGCGAAGGGGCATTGCATATCCCCAAGACGGTGATTCGCCAATGGTTGGAGGATTTTGACTACCTCGCCACGCCGTTCCGAATGTGGGTGGACCACCGTATTGCTCACTATGATTTATCCGCGGACTGTCCATCTCCAGAACACCACCACGCCGAGCGGATTCTGGATGTGCTGAGCGAGATGATCCAGATGCTGAAGCTGTTGCTCGGCGCATGAAAAAACTCCTCGCCGTGCTGGCGAGGAGAGGGAGAGGGAAGTAACAGACCGGTCACACACAGCGCACCACGGCATTCCCTGTGCCGATGATACCCTGGTAGCTCAGCACCTGTACCTCACGCGCCTGCTGGGCGAAACCGGACAGAACCACCAGATGATGCAGCCCGCCGGCGGGTTGTGCGCGTGCGGAGAGGAGGGGGTCCAGGTTCAGCAGTTCGGTCCACGCTCGCTGTTCCAGCACGCGCAGAACCTGCTCATCGTGCAGTTTGCCTTCGGGCGACACGGCGGTAATCGCGCGGTGGTCCAGCCGCCCCGATAGCCCTCCCACAGCCAGCAGGGCGACACGTTTGTTCCATGTGGCAGCGGTTTCCGCAATAACTCGTCCCCACCGATAGCTGTCTCGCAGAGACAACGGGCAGATGCTCAACGGTACCACCTGCATGGTTTCGTCCAGATGAAGCGCACGCAGTGCGACCACCGAGCTGACATCCAGCTCACCACCCTCGGCGATCAGGCATACAGGCAGAGAGGCATCGGCGCCGCGCTCTACGATAGCCTGCGCCAGCTGAGGTGCACCCCTGTAACGATACGATATCATTCCGACAAAGTTTTCCTCAAGAACTCCAACATATTCAGGGCTGGCGCCAACGCTAAAAGCATCTGGAGTTACCCATCCCGCCGATACCACCAGCAACGCCTGTACGCCGCTTTCCTTCAGCTCCTCTGAAACCCGGCGAAGCGCGCTATGCAGAGAGAGAAAGCTCGGTGCCATTTCCTCGTCTAGCAGGAGCGACTGCGCAGGTATGACGTAACTGCGTAATGCGGTGGGCAAGCCGTCCATCTGTTCTCGCCCTGATGTGTATATTTGATACACTTTAGCACCCCTTCCTTTTACATATTGTGCCAGGCGTGGCTACTGTAGCCACACGCAATCGCGCCCAACGATGCGCACCAGGTCCTGCTGTGTGTGGTCGCTTGCGTCGACGTTTAGATGAGAAATCACCCGGAACCGCCGTCTGCCCGAATCGACATGCAGTATCAGCCGGGCGTCGCCCGGGTGGCGCGTCAGGATTTCACGAAGCACCTTCAGCGCGGGTCGGTGCTCAGGGGTCAGGCGGATGTGCAAGGTGCGCGCAGTATGCTTGCCGTTGCCGTTATTGCCATTTCCGTTGGGCATACTGCCGTCCTTTAAGGCGTGCACTTTTTCGCACACCACCTCTACCTGCACCTCGCCCGACTCCGGGTCGTCGCCGCGCAGGCGGTCGCGATGTTTAATCCTACCTTCCAGCACCACCAGACTGTCCTTGCTCAGCAGGGATTTGCACTCCTCGAAGACGGCGGGGAACACGGTTGCCGAGACGGTTCCAGTCAGGTCTTCTACCGTGATCATAGCCATGCGGTCGCCGCGTTTTGTACGCAGGGCGCGAACGCTGGTGATCACTCCGGCGACGCGCACCTGAACGCCATCCGCCATCTCCTTCAGCTGATTGCACGGCGCAACGCCCATCTGCTTCATGCGAGACTGCAGGGAGCGCAGGGGATGGTCAGCCAGATAAACGCCCAGCAGGTCCTTCTCGAAAGCGAGTATCTGTTCACGAGCCAGCTCAGGCACGTTCGGCAGGGGCGGTTCCTCAGCCTGTTGAGAAGGTTCGCCGGTGAACAGCGATTCCTGTCCGATGCGTCGATTGTGCACGGCTCGCTGGGCTGCAGACCACGTGTCTTCCAGCGCGGAAAGCAGTTTGTTGCGGTTGGGAACCAGCGATTGAAACGCGCCTGCCTGAATCAGCACCTCCACAGTGCTCTTGCCGAAGTTGCTCTGCTGTTCCAGCGTGCGCACGCAGAAGTCAAACAGGCTGGTAAACGGTCGGTCCGCCCGCGCTCGCAGGATGACCTCCACCGCGGCTTTGCCCACGTTCTTGATGGCTCCCAGTCCGAAGCGAATCGCGCCGTTTTCCACGGTGAAGTCCACGTCGCTGCGGTTAATGTCGGGAGGCAGTATCTGAATGTTGCGCCGGCGGCACTCTTCCACATACTGCACCACTTTGTCCTGGTTGTCGAAGTGGGCTGCCATCAGCGCGGCGAAGTATTCCACCGGGTAGTTGGCTTTCAGATAAGCGGTCTGGTAGGCAACCATCGCGTAGCACACCGCGTGCGCTTTGTTGAAGGCGTAGCCTGCGAAGGGTTCTATCAGTCCGAACAGCTCCTTTGCCTGCTGTTCGTCGATGCCGTTACGCACGGCGCCCTCAATGAACTTGGAACGCATCTTCTCCATGTCTTCCGCTTTTTTCTTGCCCATGGCGCGGCGCAGAATGTCTGCCTGTCCCAGTGTAAAGCCAGCCAGTGCGCGCACAATCTGAAGCACCTGGTCCTGGTAGACGATAACGCCGTAGGTCTCCTTTAAGATAGGCTCAAGGCGGGGATGCGGATAGACAATCTCCTGCAATCCCAGTTTGGAGCGGATGTACTGCGGGATATGGTCCATCGGTCCCGGGCGGTAAAGGGCAACCATCGCCGCCAGCTCGCGCACGTCGCCCGGTTTCAGCTCTGCGATGTTGCGACGCATTCCCTGTGATTCGAGCTGGAACACGCCGGTGGTGTCGCCCTGTCCCAGCATTTCGTAGGCCTTGCGGTCATCCAGAGGGATACTGCGCAGGTCGATGCGTTCGCCGCGCGTCTGCTCGATGTTCTTCAGTGTCTTCGCCAGGATGGTCAGATTGGTCAGCCCCAGGAAGTCCATCTTCAGCAGACCAATCTTTTCCAGCGATCCCATATCGTACTGGGTGACGGGCGGACCGTCGCCTACACGCGCGAGCGGTACGTGCTCGGAAAGCGGGTCTCGGCTGATGACCACTCCCGCTGCGTGGGTGCTCATGTGCCGGGCGACCCCTTCCAGACGCTTTGCAATCTCAATCAGCTCCTGCAAGCGCGGGTCGCTCTCGACCATCGCCTGCAGGTCGGGGTTGTCCTTCAGCGCGCTGTCGATGGTCACCTTCGGTCCGACGGGGATCTGACGGGCAATCTGGTCTACGGTTTGCGCAGGGATGCCCAGCGCCTTGCCCACATCGCGCACGGCTTGCTTGGCGCCCAGTGTACCGAACGTGCCGATTTGGGCAACCCGCTCCTTGCCGTATTTCTCGGTGACGTACTGGATGACCTCGTCGCGGCGGGTGTCCTCGAAGTCCATATCGATATCGGGCATCTGCACGCGCTCGGGATTCAGGAAGCGTTCGAAGGTCAGCCCGTAATAAATCGGGTCGATGTCGGTGATGCCGATGCAGTACGAGACCAGACTTCCCGCTGCCGAGCCGCGCACCCCGAAGAAGATGCCTCTGTCGCGGGCGAACTGGGCGAAATCGCGCACGATGAGAAAATAGGGAGCAAAACCGGTTTTGTCGATAACGTCCAGTTCGTATGCCAGTCGCTGTTCTACCTCGGGCGTGATGGGGGAGTAGCGCTGTTTCATCCCCTCGCGTGCCAGGTGTGCCAGGTAACTGATGGCGGTATATCCTGGCGGCAGGTCGGGTTCCGGCAGATGCACCCTGCCGAACTCGAGGCGCAGGTCTACCATTTCGGCGATGCGCAGGGTGTTTTCCAGCGCCTCAGGATGGTCGGGGAACAACTCTGCCATCTGCTCCGCGCTTTTCAGGTAGAACTCGTTGGAGCCATAGCGCAGACGGTCTTCGTCGTGTATTGTTTTGCCTGTTTGCACGCACAACAGCACATCATGCGCCCGGGCATCCTCGGTGGTCAAGTAGTGCACGTCGTTGGTGCATATCAGCGGCACGCCCAGGTCGCGGGATAACCGGATAAGCCCCTCGCGGATCGCCTTCTGCTCGTTCAGCCCGTGGTCCTGCAGTTCGATGAAGTAGTTCTCCCTGCCAAAGAGGTCGCGGTAGAAACTGGCGATACGCAGTGCCTTCTCGTAGTCGCGGTTAATCAGGGCGACGCACACCTCACTGCTCAGGCATCCGCTGGTGGCGATAAGCCCCTCGCTGTATTGCTGAAGCACCTCGTGGTCCACACGGGGCTTGTAGTAAAAACCTTCCAGCGAGGCGATGGTGCTGAGGCGGATGAGGTTTTTGTAGCCGGTGAGGTTCTTGGCGAGCAGAAGCAGATGGAACGCACTGGAATCCTTACGGGGGTCGCGGTCGGTGCGCTTGCGCGGGGCAACGTACACTTCACAGCCGATAATGGGTTTGATACCAGCATCCAGACACGCCTGATAGAACTCAATGGCGCCGCTCATGACTCCGTGGTCGGTGATAGCCAGAGCAGGCATGCCCAGTTCGAGTGCTCGGTTCACAAGCGGTTGGATGCGGTTCGCCCCGTCCAGCAGGCTGTATTCCGTATGTGTGTGCAGATGCACAAAGTGCAGTTTACCCATCGCTTTTTGACCCCCGGCTTCAGTTCCTGTGTGGCTCAGCCCGGTGGGCTGGAAAAAGGTAGATAAAAGTCAATACAAACAACATGTAGTAAATTGTATCGGTACTCACACAATATATTGTGTCCTTTTTGCCGTGCGCAGATATTCTACACAATCTCGCCGCAATTGTAAAGGGGTTTTGAGGGGGGCTGTGAAAAAAAATTTCTTTACGCACCGAAGGCTTGCGGGTCGCCCTGAATCCATTGTGCATCCGCCTGCGAGATTCCTTCTCGATCCAGGTTTTTTATCTCAGGCTTCGCTGCACCCACCACAGCGCAATGAGGTCGTACAGGGTGTGTGCCACCATGCATCCCCACAGGTTCTGGGTGAACGTGTACAGCCACCCCAGCAGCAAACCGAAGGGCATGTAGAACGCAATCATCTTCATGCCGTTGCTATCCCAGCGCAGGACGTGCACCGTCGCGAACAAGAGCGAAGTCAGCCACACGCCGAGCATCGGCTGAATAGCGCCGCGAAAGAGAGCCTCTTCGCCAAAGCCGGCAATCACCGACAAAAGCACCATCTGCGCAGGGCGTATCTGTGCCAGCAGTGGACCTACCTGCCTCATCCACCGCTTCAAAAACGCCCAGGCGGTCCACCTTTCGGACGCCCATGAGCCAGCCGCGGCAATAAACAGCATCACGATGGTAACGAGTATTCCTGAAGCAGTATCGCGCCATGTGGGGTTGAGCAGGTGAGACCATGGCAGTTTGTGGAGATACACTCGCAGGGTCAACAAACCAACCCCCACCACCGCGAGCGCGCTCTCCAGCCACACTAACGTGGATACCAGACGCCCCATCGCTTTCTCCTTCTGCCAGGCGCAGTATAACCTGCAAGCATGCCGGGTGTCAAACCGCGTTGATTTTTGCCTCCGATTCCCCGTATACTACTACAGGGTAGTGTATTTGCCGACAATAGAGATAAACTACCCGAAAGAAAGGAAACGCAAACGATGAAACGGCTGGGTATCAGCGTCGCACTGGTATGTGTGTTGCTGGGAGCGGTGCAGGCTCAACAACGTCCCGCGGACGTACAGAGACGGATAGACGCCATCTTTGATGGGATGGTGGACCGCTGGATTGTCCAGATGGACAGGTGGTGGCATGATGGCCAGCATGAGCAGCTGATTAACATGACTTACTTCGTTATCGCTTTTGACCCGCACAACATCGAGGCGTACACCAACGCGGGGTGGTTATTATGGAGCTCCGACCGCGATGATGAAGCCGTTGCCCTTTACGAGCGCGGCGTGCGCAACAACCCGGACAAGTACGACATGTACTACGAACTGGGACAGTACTACTATATCCGCAAGAAGGATTATGCCAAAGCGAAGGTGTATCTGGAGCAGGCGATTAAATATCCCTGCGAGTGGTTCGTGTGGAATACGCTGGGACATACCTACGCCCGGTTGGGTGAGCGTCAGAAGGCAGTGGAGACCTGGCAGGAGCTCCTGCGACGCTTCCCGATGATGCCGGTAGACCAGATGGAGGCAGTGCGCAAGAACATCCGCGACACGGTGACCCGTATTTCGGAGGAAAGCGGACAGCAATGATAGGTGTGCTTGACCTGCTTCTGCAACTGCTCACGTGGGCAATCCTGGCAGACGCGATTCTGTCGTGGCTGATGTATGCGAATGTGGTGAAATGGAGTCCCAGGCATCCCGTGCCGCGCACGCTCAACCGCATCACATCGCCCATTCTGGACCCGATTCGCAAAATGGTGCCTCCGTGGCGATACGGGCTGGATTTCAGCCCGCTGGTGGCACTGGTCGTCATTCAGATTGTGCGTCAGGTGATATGGCGTTTGTAAAGATGAGCACACCGGTTCGACTAACACCCATAGACATCACCAACAAACGGTTCCGACGTGCCCTGCGCGGCTACCGCCCCGCCGAGGTGGACGAGTTCCTGCAGGAAGTGGTCGCGGATTACGAGGCGGTGGTGGTCGAAAACGCCCGCCTGCGCGAACAGGTGGCGCAGATGCAACAGGAGCTTGACCGTTACCGCGCGATGGAAGAGGCGATGAAGGAAGCGCTGGTGCTGGCACAGCGTACCGCCGATGAACTGCGCGCCAGTGCGCACCGGGAGGCTGAGGTAATCCGAGCGCAGGCAGAGATTCAGGCGCGGCAGCAGATGGAGCAATACCGCAAGGCGATCGAGGACCTGCAGACGGCGCGACTGCAGATTGCGATTGAGCTGCGCGCTGCGCTGAACGGGATGCTGGAGTTTGTGAACCGGCATCTGTCCCCGCTTCCTCCCGAGCCGGAACCCACCACAGGCAACGCCGAACACCCTGAGCCGGAGATGCCGCATGTGGAACGGAGCACCTGAAACCGAAGAACCGCCACAAGGATGGGGAGCTGCGTTCTGGCTTGCTCTCGTGTTGTTTGCGTTAATTTTGCTGTCTAATCTTTTCATGATGCGCCCCCATTTGACGGACCGCATTGATGTGTGGTCCACAAAGGTCATGCAAGCAGAGTTCACCGCGCGGATGCTGTATGGCGACCTACTGCCCTTCGGGGCGGTTCAGGGCTCGCAGTGGGACGAGGTGCTCAAACTGCTGACGGCAAAAGATGCCCCCTTCGGTGCACTGGTGCGGGCGGTGGTTCTGCTGGAAGAGAGGGCAAGCGTCATCGGTGAAAAGGTCGCCCGGGAGCGACTCCGTCAGCTGTTACAGCGAATGCCCTCCGCGCCGACGCGCTACTCGCCGGAGCAGAAGCAAGCCATTCTGCGCTGGTGTCGGGCGGTTTATGGAGAAGGGGAACAACCCTCGGCGTCGGCGCTTGCCGAGTTCCGCCGCACCATCAACGACGCCAATCTAGGCTGGACGCGCCTGCTCGCGATGAAGCATCTGGAGTTCTGGGCAGGCAGTGTAGACACCGCGCGTCGTTGGGATGGGCAGGCACGGCAGGACGCCAACACGCTACAGCGGCTACTGCTTGCGGCCTTTGAGGTAGTGGCAGTGTTTCTGCTGGGTGGGGTGCTGGCATGGTTCGCGTATGCGGTCTGGAAGAGCGGCAGCCGTTCTGCCCAGCCGGCTGGAGCGATACTGTCCCGTCGCCATGTGGACACGGTGCTGTGGGGGCTGGTGGCTTACTTCGCCGCGACCTACGCCGGCGGATGGATTGCTGGCTTATCGGCGCGCGCTCTGCCGCCGTCCACGCCCTATCTGGTGGTGCTGGTGATGCTGACGCAGGTAGCCACCGGTGGCGTCGCCCTGCTGGTTCTGCACCAGAACATGCAGAGAGACGGTATAGACTGGCGCAGTATCGGCTTGACGTGGCAGGCTTTGCCCGTGCATCTGCTATGGGGCACGGGGGCGTACCTGGCGATGGTGCCTGTTCTGCTGGTGACGATTATGCTGGTGCAGGTGCTTCTGCCGGCGATACCCAGCCCCGCGCATCCGATTGCCGGCGTTGCCTCCGCGCAGAACCCTGCATGGGTCACGGCTCTGTTGTTTCTGGTAGCGGCGGTGTTTGCGCCGCTGTTTGAGGAGGTCTTTTTCCGCGGCGTGCTGTTGAACGGGCTGTGGGCGCGCACCGGCAGTAAGTGGGTGGGCATCATGGGTTCCGCGCTGGTGTTCTCGGTGTTGCATCCCCAGCTGTATCTTGGGTGGATAGCGGTGTTTGTGATTGGGGTGATGCTGGGGGCGCTCTTCGTGGAGCGGCGCAGTCTGCTACCCTGCATCTGGATGCACGCCCTCAATAACACCCTCGCCCTTGTCGCCGCGCAGTTGTTGAGGATAGCGGGATGAACGCCTGGACGTTGAAAGTACGGGTGACTCCTCGCGCTTCACGCAACGAGATAGAGGGCTGGGACGGCGAAACCCTGAGTATTCGGGTGACCGCGCCGCCCGCAGAGGGACAGGCGAACGAGGCGTGCCGTGAGATGCTGGCGAAGGCATTAGGCGTGCCCAAAAGCAGGATAGTGCTGGTGCAGGGGGCGCATCACCGCGAGAAGGTATTTCGGGTTGAGGGCGGTGACCCGCAGGTGTTACAGCAGTTTGTCCGGCAACGCTGACCCTCTGGACATGTAGACGCATTCTCCCCGAATCTGCTATAATATATCACCAACCATCCATCACAGAGGCTGGAGGATAGACGCTGATGTTCTCTCCCTCGCGAGAGGAGTTCCATCGTCTGGCTCAGCAGAGCAACCTGATACCTGTCTATCGCGAGATACTGGCGGATATGGAGACGCCCGTATCGGCGTTCCGCAAAATCGCGCGAGGGAGATATTCGTTTCTTCTGGAGAGTGTTGCTGGAGGCGAGCGTATCGCTCGCTATTCCTTTTTGGGCACGGAGCCTGCGCTGGTGTTTCGAAGCAAGGGCAGACAGGTGCGCCTTATCCGCGACGACACGGTGACCACCGAAACCATCCCGGACGGACAGGACCCCCTGCACCGTCTCAAAAGCCTGCTCAGCGGCTATCGCATCGCCCTGCCGGCGGAACTACCCCGATTTGTGGGCGGGCTGGTCGGCTACATCGCGTACGACATGGTGCGCTTCTTCGAACGCCTGCCCGAGCAGACGGTTGACGACCTGGGGGTGGATGACAGCTGCTTGCTGCTGGCGGATTCGCTGTTGATATTCGACCACGTGCGTCACCGCATCATCGCGCTGAGCAATGCCCATGTGCAGGGTGATGTGGACAAAGCGTACGACGAAGCTTGTGCAAGGGTAGACCAGCTCATCGAGCGGCTGAGAGCTCCGCTTCCGCCCGCACCGAAATCCCCAACGATGCAGACGCCTGTGGTGTTCACGCCCAATCAGAGTCCTGAGCAGTATCAGCAGGCGGTGGCGCGCACGAAAGAGTACATCGCGGCGGGCGACGGCACGCAAATGGTCATCTCGCAGAGGTGGCAGGCTCCCGTTCAGGCGCATCCCTTTGACGTGTATCGCGCCCTGCGTTCGCTCAACCCTTCGCCCTACATGTTCTATCTGGATCTGGACGACGTGGTGCTGGCGGGAGCATCGCCGGAGATCCTGGTTACGGTGGAGAAGCGGATTGCCACCACGCGCCCGATTGCCGGCACGCGCCCCCGCGGTAAGACGCCAGAGGATGACCGGCGACTGGCGCAGGAACTGCTGACGGATGAGAAGGAGCGTGCCGAGCACGTGATGCTGGTGGACCTGGGGCGCAACGACCTCGGGCGGGTGTGTGCCTACGGCACGGTGCGCGTGGAGGATTTGATGACCATTGAACAGTACTCACACGTGATTCATATTGTCTCTCACGTGAAGGGAAGGCTTGCGCCCGATAAAGACGCCTTTGACGCCCTGCGGGCATGTTTCCCGGCGGGCACGGTATCGGGTGCGCCCAAAGTGCGCGCGATGGAGATTATCGAGGAGCTGGAGCCGACGCGGCGGGGCATCTACGCTGGAGCGGTGGGCTACTTCAGCTTCAGCGGCGATATGGACACCTGTATCGCCATCCGCACCGTCGTGATGAAGGACGGTGTTGCCTACATTCAGGCAGGAGCGGGCATTGTGGCGGATTCCGTGCCGGAGCGCGAGCATCAGGAGTGTCTGAACAAGGCGCGCGCGCTGATGCGTGCGGTGGAGATGGCAGAGGCGGGTCTGGAGTGAGAAGAGATGCTGTTGATTATCGACAACTACGACAGTTTCACCTATAACCTCGTGCAGTACTTCGGCGAGCTGGGCGCCGACTTGTGCGTGTATCGCAACGATGCGATTACGCTGGAAAAGATTGAGCAGATGCAACCGGAGCGCATCGTCATCTCGCCAGGTCCGTGTACGCCGAACGAGGCGGGCATCTCCGTGCCCCTGATTCAGCGATTTGCGGGCAGAGTGCCCATTCTGGGGGTGTGTCTGGGTCATCAGTGTATCGGCGCCGCGTTCGGGGGACAAATCGTGAGGGCGCGGCAGTTGATGCACGGCAAAACCTCTGCCATCTACCACGACGGGCGAGGCGTATTTCGCTCCCTGCCGAACCCGTTCGAAGCCACGCGCTATCACTCCTTAGTCATTGCTCGCGAGAGCCTGCCCGATTGTCTGGAGATTTCGGCAGAGACCTATGACGGAGAGATTATGGGGGTGCGCCACCGTGAGTTCGCGATAGAGGGGGTGCAATTCCATCCCGAATCTATCCTGACTCAGGCGGGTAAGGACCTCCTGCGCAATTTCCTGAACATGCGTTGATGTTTCTGCGGCGAGAACAAGGGGGGGACTGCGATGAACACGGACATTCTTCATCATCGCCGGGCGGTCATGCAGGAGGCGATGCTTCGTGAAGGGGTGGACTGCTTTGTGGCTGCGCCGTCGGTGAACATGCAGTATCTCACAGGGTTTGTGGAGCCAGCGCACGAGCGGTTCATGGCGGTTTTCGTGCCCGCCCAGGGCGAGCCGGTGCTGGTTGTGCCTGCGCTCAGTGCGGAGAGTGCGAGGCAGGAGGCGTTTGGCGTCGGTGATATCCGGGTGTGGGAGGACCACGAGGGGGTAGAGCCGGTGTTGCGCGAGGTAGCGCAGGAGCTGGACCTTGCCACAGCCATCATTGCCATTGACGAAGAACTGCCTGCGCTCTTTCTGTTGAAGCTGCAGCAGATACTGCCGACAGCCCTGTATCGTCCGGGCACCGAAATCTGGGCGGCAGCGCGCATCCGCAAAGACGAGGATGAAATCTGGCATATCGCCCAGGCGTCGCGCTACGCCGATAACGCGTTTGCTGCCGGGCTGGCGATGTGCGCCGCGGGCAACACCGAGCGCGAGGTCGCCTGCGCCATTCAGGCAGAGGTCGAAGCGCAGGGAGCGGAGATGGCTTTCGGGCTGCCGATTGTCGCCGCGGGCAAGCACAGCGCACAGCCGCACTATCGCACCACCAACACCGTAATGCATCCGGGCGACGTGGTGGTGATTGACTACGGGGCACGCCTGAACGGATACAATTCGGACATGACTCGCACGGTGTGCATCGGGGAAGCCACGCCCGAAGTGCAGAAGGTCTATAAGATAGTGTATGACGCCCACTACGCGGCGCGCGCGGCGGTCAAACCTGGTGTTACCGCAGAGTCTGTGGACGCGGCGGCGCGTTCGGTGATTGAGAAGGCGGGCTACGGCGAGTTTTTTGTACACCGCACCGGGCACGGCATCGGACTGTCGGTGCATGAGCCGCCCTACATCGTCAAAGGCAACAAACAGATACTGGAGGAGGGTATGTGCTTCAGTATCGAGCCCGGTATCTACCTGCCCGGACGCTTCGGTGTGCGCATCGAGAATCTGGTGGTGGTCACCGCCGACGGCTGTCAATCGCTCAACGCGGAACCACCGCCACACATTCGGGAGATAGGATAGGAGATGACCGTTCAGCAAGCGATTGCCAAACTGGTTGAGAGGCAGAATCTTACTCGCGAAGAGGCAGCGTCGCTGATGGAAGCCACCATGAGCGGTAACGCCACTCCTGCACAGACCGCCGGTTGGCTGATAGCCCTGCGCATGAAGGGCGAAACCGCGGAGGAAATTGCCGGCTGTGCCGAAACCATGCGGAGGCACGCGGTTCCGGTGAAATCGCATCGCCAGCCCGAACTGATAGATACCTGCGGCACCGGGGCCGACCGCGTGAAGACCTTTAACGTCTCGACGGCGGCGGCATTCGTCGCAGCGGCGGCGGGCGTGCCTGTTGCCAAACACGGCAACCGGGCGGTGACCAGCAAGTGCGGCAGCGCCGATGTGCTGGAGGCGCTGGGCTGTCGTCTGGACCTGAGTCCGGAACAGCTGGCGCAGGCGATAGACGAGATAGGCATCGGCTTCCTGTTTGCCCGGGCACACCATCCCGCCATGAAGTACGCCGCGCCGGTGCGCCAGGAGCTCGGCGTGCGTACGGTGTTCAATGTGCTGGGTCCGCTTACTAATCCCGCCGGAGCGCGGAAACAGTTGCTGGGCGTATACGATGGCCGTCTGGTACACCTGATCGCGGACGTTTTGCGCGAGCTGGGCACAGAACGCGCGATGGTGGTGCACGGGGAACCCGGTCTGGACGAGCTCTCCACACTGGGCGAGACGGTAGTGGTGCACGTGCATGGCGGCGAGGTTCGCGAGGAACGCATCACGCCCGAACAGTTTGGGTTCCGCCGGGCCCGCCCCGAAGAGGTTACTGCTCCAGACAAGCCAGAGGAATGCGCCCAGTTGATTCGCGACCTCTTCAGCGGGGAACAGGGCGCATACCGTGACCTGCTCCTGCTGAACGCTGGGGCGGCACTGGTGGTGGGAGGCAGGGCGCAGAGCCTGCAGGAAGGCATCGCGCTGGCGCAGGAGACCATAGACTCCGGCAAGGCACTGCGCAAGCTGGAGGAGTACGTGCGGTTCACCCAGCAGGCGGGGGCGTCGTCGTGAGCATACTCGCCCAAATCCTGGAGCACAAGAGGAGGGAGGTTGCCGAGGCGCAGGCGCGAACCCCGTTTGCCGAGCTGGAATCTCAGCTGCCCACCGCGCCCGCGGTGCGCCCGTTCGCGCAGGCACTGAAGCGCGCGGACGGCTGCGTGGCGGTGATTGCTGAGGTGAAGAAGGCTTCGCCCTCCAAAGGGGTTATCCGCGAGCAATTTGACCCCCTGCATATCGCCGAGGCGTACGCCCGGAACGGCGCCAGCGCGATTAGCGTGCTGACAGATGAACGCTTCTTTCAGGGGCATCTGGACTACCTGCGGGCGATTCGCCAGCGCGTGCCTGTGCCCGTACTGCGCAAGGACTTTCTCATCAGCCGGTATCAGGTGCTGGAGGCGCGCGTGGCGGGCGCGGATGCGGTGTTGCTGATTGTGGCTGCGCTGGAGGACGAACCGCTGGCAGACCTGCTGGCTTATACGCGCCAGCTGGGCATGGACGCGCTGGTGGAGGTGCACACGGAGGAGGAGCTCCGACGTGCGCTTCGGGCGGGCGCAACCGTCATCGGCATTAACAACCGCGACCTCAGCACCTTCCACACCACCTTAGAGGTGACCGAGCGGCTGGCGCCGCTGGTGCCGTTCGACTGCGTGTGCGTCAGCGAGAGCGGCATTGAAAACGCCGAGGATGTTCGCCGTGTCGCCCGCGCCGGCGCACATGCCGTCTTGGTGGGCGAATCGCTCATGCGAGCAGAGGAC
>CAZOGB010000029.1:0-14564 GCA_964579145.1 uncultured bacterium
TCCAGACCGCGCTGGACAAAGTAGCGGTAGGTCTCGTAATGCACCGTGTTGGGGATGGAGTGGTCGCTGTGAAGGACGTAGCCGTAGTTCCCCTTGACTATCGGGATTTTGGACTCCAGCTCCTCGTCAATCCTGCGCCGGTCGTTGGAGTAAAGCACGCGTACGTCAATGCCACCCATGAACGATAGCCGGTCGCCAAAGTTGCGATACAGGCGCACCAGGTCCATGCCCGCCTTGACCTCGATCACCTGCAAACAGTCGATGCCCGCCTCAATCATGCCCGGAACCAGCGGCTCCACATATCCGCACGAGTGCATAATCACCGGCAATCCGAGACTTTTGGCGTACTGGATGGTGCGGATGTGTCCGGGCTGGACAATCTCCTTGTACATCGCCGGCGACATGAACGGACGCCCCTTGAAGCCCATGTCCTCGTAGAACCAGATGCCGTCGGGCAGACCCTCCTCGGCGAAGAGTATCTCCATGAGGTTAATGGTCAGCTCGGCGTAGGTGTTCACCATATCGCGCACCCAGTCGGGGTCGTCGATCATGCCTATCAGCATGTACTCGTGTCCGCACACGGGATGCATCAGTTCGAACACGTTCACGCCCGACCAGCAGAAGAACCGCTGTTTTTCCCGTGCATAGCGCCGGGTGTTGCGATATGCCTCGAAGTTAATCCGCCGACGGTCGGGAATGAGTTTGGGTTTGATATGCTCCAGCCAAGCGCGGCGGTCTTTCACCAGAAAGTCCACATGTTCGGGGGTGGAGTCGTGCAGTTTATGGCGTCGCAGGAGTGCTCCATTGCCATCGCGCACGAGGATGGTTTCTTCCGTCTCTTCCACCACCACGGGCACGTGGTCCAGGTCCGCCACCATGTTAAAGGGCCAGCACAGCTCCAGGTCGTAGCCAAAATGGTCGGCGAGGTTCTCGCCCTCGCGAATGTAGCCGCCTTCCAGCCAGCTCCGATAGGTGTCGCCCCAGAAGTGCTCGAACACTCCGATGCGGTCTACAGGCTGGCGCTTCAGGATGTTCGTGATGCGTTCCACACTGGTCAATTCTAGCACCGCGTCGTCCTCCCGGGATGGTTTACTGCTTGACTTAACCCTGTGATGAATGCCTCCAAACACCACAGTTCTATTCCCAACCGATGACGCGAAAACCTGCCTGACCACCTTCAGCCCGCTGGGCAACCTTTTTTCAGAAAAAATTATGCGAAATGCCTCGAAACCTCTGGACTTTTCAGGAAGAATACCGTATAATTTAGATAGACTAAGCACTACTGGACAATCCTATCGGCAGCACACCCAACTTCCCATAGGTCGGAGGCAGCACTGACCTATGGGGCTTTTTTTGCCCCGCCCAGAGAAACATCTCCTCGTCCTGCGGTGTCCTAACAAATGGCAGGCGAAGCGACCGGTCAGAGGATTCCGCAAGACAACCACGAAAAGGTATCCTGGCTATGCCGGAGGTGGCGCCATGCCCGAACAGGAAGACTCCGCATCGCTTCATGAGCGATTGGAGCGTATGGAGCGCAGGCTGGAGGAGCTGGCTCAGCGTGTGGAACGGATAGAACAGCGTATAGAGCCCGCTCGCCCACAGGAAACCCCATCAGCACCCGCCGAGCCGCCTCCAGAGGAGATGATTTCTGCCCAGCCTGTTATCCCTCCACCGCCAGTAATACCACCCCTTTCGGAAGAAGCATTGACGCGCCTTGCTCTTGCCGCCGAGCAAACTCCACCGTCCGAACCCGCACCGCCAGTCACACCACTCACTACGGAAGCCGACACGGGTATCAGCAGTTACTGGGAACAGATGGTCGGGGGCAAGGGCGCGTTGTGGCTGGGGTCCATCGCCATCTTCTTTGCGCTCGCTTTCTTCCTTGCCTACGCCTGGCAGTTGCTTGGCGATTGGGCGCGACTGATGGTCGGCTTTCTGGCAGGTGCAGTACTGCTGGCGTTTGGCGAGGGGTCGCGCCAGCGGGTGGAGCGATGGTTCAGCGAAGGGATATCAGGTGCAGGCGTCGCGATACTTTATCTGAGTATCTGGGCAGGCTCCCAGCGATACCATCTCTTCTCCACCGAGCTTTCCTTCGTGCTGATGGCGGTGACCGTTCTGCTGGGCGTTCTGCTCGCTCTGCGCTACGATGCCATCAGCCTCAGCCTGCTCGCCACAACGGGCGGTTTCCTGACCCCTGTGCTTCTGCAGGGCGAGGGAGGGACTTCCTCCACTCCGTATCCGCTCTTCACCTACGTTACGGTGCTGAACGCGGGCATCCTTGCGGTATCGCTGTACCGGCAGTGGCGTGCTCTCGTCTGGCTGAGCTTCGTGGCGAGCGTTTTGCTCCTGCTGGGCTGGGCAGAGGGCAATTACACCGAGCGGTTTCGGTGGGTGGTTTTCAGTTACGTGACCGCAAATTTCCTGCTTTTCCTCGGATGTGCCTGTTTTCGCAGTCTGGTGCAGGGCGCCATCACGGGAGCGGGTGACCTTCTGGTGGTCTTTGCAGATGCGGGCGTGTATGCGCTAGCTGGGTATGCGCTGATTGGCGATGCGCTGGGCAGGTATTCGGCTACGTTCGCGCTCGCGCTGGCGGTGCTGTTCGGGTTGCTAAGTGGGGCGGTGAGAGGTTCCGCACCGCAAAACCACACCCTGCGGGATAGCCTAGCGGGCATCGCGCTCTTTTTCGTGACGATTGCCATCCCCATGCAGTTGAAGCAGGACCTGCTGGTGGTGGGCTGGGCGGCGCAATCGGCGATGCTGATAGCGCTAGGCACACGCCTGAACAGCACACTGCTTTACCGGGCAGGGCAGATTGTGTGGGGGATAACACTCGTTGCCCTGACGGTGGTGCTGACAACGGTGGAACCGGAGAGACATCTGCTCTTCCTGAACGAGCGCGGACTGCCGCTCCTCGCGACGGTCATCGCGACCGCCGTGGTGGGAATATACGCACGTCAAACAACCCTGCTGAAGGATGAGTTCGCGCCGGTCTATCAGGCGGTGGCGACCCTCGGCGGGGCAGGGACGCTGGCTCATGAAACCGCCCTGCTGGTCAGCTGGCAGTCGGCTCGTCTGGGGGCGGCGTGGCAGGCGGTGGCGGTCTACGCGGTGGCGACGGTGCTGGCGGTGTATGCGCTCCCCATCTATCTGCTGGGAGCGAGGGTGAACGAGGTATGGGTGCGCTTCTGTGCCCTGCTGGTTGCCACGCTGTCAGCGGTATTACCCGTCTGGGCGGCGATGGCGATGCCAGCAGACAGCTGGACGCCATTCTGGAACGCGCGCTGGCTCTCTGTGCTGATGGTCAGCGCGTTGCTGGGCGCGCTGGCATGGGCTGTCTCGCGCGAGAGCGCACGTGCCACACGCGAAGAGGGCGAGGCGTTGGGACTTCTGGCGGTGCTGGTGTGCCTGCTGGTGTTGATTGGGCTATCCGCCGAGGTATATTTCGGGTTCCGCGCATGGCAAATCCCGGAGCCGCAGGGCTGGGCGGTAGCGGTCTGGTTCTCGCTGGTTGCCCTCTGGAGCGTGTTTGCGGCGATGTTTGTTACGCTTGGTCTGATATGGGACATGCTGGCTCTGCGCGTGCTGGGCTATGTGGTAGGGGGTGTGGCTCTTTCCACGCTGGCGGGACACGCCCTGTTCACCCTTCCCGGGACGGATGCGTCTGTTGCCTGGGTCCCTCTGTTCAACCTGCGTGCGCTGGCTTTCGTGGTTAGTACGCTGGCGGTGATATGGGTAGCTGGAATGCTCGCACGTTATCGGTCACACAACACCCCTTCCGAAACCTCGTTGGCGGGAAGCCTTGTCGCGCTTGGCGCAGCGGTGCTGTTGTGGGGCATTACGCAGGAGACCTACGAAGCCTTCTATTACTGGCATGTGAAGGGCGCGTTGGGTGATAACTGGCAGAGCCTGGCACAGATGGCGATCTCGCTGGTATGGACGCTGTTTGCGGGGGTGACGCTAGTGCTTGGTGTGGTGCGCTCGGTGCAGGCGGTGCGACTGGCGGCGTTGGGCTTGCTGGGGCTGACCGCGTTGAAAGTGTTCCTGTTTGACCTGAGCTTTCTGGACACTCCGATGCGCGTGCTTTCGTTTGGCGGGCTGGGGTTAACGCTTATCGGCATATCGTGGCTGTACAGCCGATACGGGGTGGGTAAGGTCAAGGTTTAATCTGCTGCGGTTTCCTTGTGATTTAAGAGTGGCAGGAAACGCAAGACAAAACCTGCTGAAGCCGGTTACAGCATCCGAAGGAGGCTTTGTCATGGGTAGCCCGCAACTTCCAGCTGCTGAGTGCTTTTTACACACTTCGGAAGGCATAGAGGTCGGCGTCTCTCAGCAGGAAGCGCAGGCGGACGTTGCGGTTGCGCAGGTGGCGGATGTCGGCGTTTTTCCACTTCACCTCCGCTTCCACCTCGTCGCCGTACATCTCCACACAGTCCTCGGCGGTAAAGCCTTTGATAGGGTTGCCTTGCGGGTCGGTAATCTCTACCTTCAGCGAACCGACCGCGGAGGTGGCGTAGTTGACCTGCAGACGACTGCCTTGCAACGTTACCGGGCGCGTCAACACCTCGCCGCCAGTGTACGGCGCGTTTACCGACACAAAACCGTCCAGCCTCAACGTGAAGCGTCGCAGCCGCGCCGTGCTTCCGGGCAGGTAGTAGCCCTCCACAGAGTAGAACGAAATCTCATCGGGACAGCCCGGAAGGCGTGAGCGCGTCACCGCCAGCCCCCAGACGGGCATGTTGTTGCGGTTCACCCATCGTTCGCGCTGTGGACCTGGACGCTGGAAGGCTTCTGTCCACCGCTTGAAGCGATAGCCATCTCTGCTGACAATCAGCACGTTGTCGCACAACGCCGGGAAGGGGTCTTCGGGCACTTTGGCGCGGTTGGGCACAAAGCGCATGGGGAAACCCAGCAGGATGCGCGGGTTGCGGAAATAGGGGCGGATGGCGTTGGTATACAGATGCTCATGCGGGGCGTCGCCCCAGTCCAGCGGACGCAGTTTCGTCCAGGTGATGAAGTCGCCCGACTCGCAAACCGCAATATCGCGATAGCCCTCAAACCCACCGCCTGTCCACACCCGGCAGTACGCCAGGTATCGTCCGTTCGGCTGGTCCCAGAAGGCGGTATTCAGCGAATCGAACGCCCCTCCCGTAATCAACGCACGCTCCCCTATCTTTTGCCAGCGCACGCCATCCTGGGAGCGAAAACCAATCAACCCTGTTTCATGATTGCCTCCTATCGCCTTGTAGCGTGCGTCAGGCGAGCAGCGCGGGTTGGTGTCCACAAAGGGAGCGAAGTTATGGCTTTCCGGTCCCATCCATATGATATTGTTGCGGCGGGAACGGTTGAAGGTGTACAGCCCCAGATTCGGCCGCTTCCAGCGGATGCCGTCCGTGCTCTCCGCCATGCAGGTGACCTCGGGATGAGTCGCCTTCTTTGTGCGCACGTCGTAGTCCGAACCCCGGTAATACATGCGATAGAGACTGCCGTCCTGCAGGATGGAGAAGTAGGCACTCGTGTTGCCCTCCCACGGGCGGTCACACTCGAACACTACCTCCTGGGGCACCGGGTGATGCAGGCGCAGTTCCGCTCCACCTTTCATGGAATCCATCACCGCGCCGTCCACAAACAGCTCCCAGAACGAGTCAACATTCCACATGTTTCTACCTCCCGATGGTTTCACTCTGCAACTGCCGGCGGGTTGAAATCGAATACCAGCGCTCCGTCCGTTCCGTGCGGCGATTCCGCCAGCAGTTTACCTGTCGCATCCACTACCATTGCTCCGCCAAAAGATGCCCCGTACGGAAGATTCTCCAAAGCGTTCACAATGAACGTTGTAACCCCGACTTTCTTAACCTCATCCAGATAGGCTTGTCTCTCTTCGCGCATCCATCTGTCCACATCGGGCGATTTGCCGTCAAAACAGCGTGCCATCGGCAATAACAAGGCGTCGACTGGTCTATCTATCATAGCCCTTACCTCCTCGTGGAACAGGTCGCCGCATACCAGAACGGCGATGCGCCCCAATTCGGTCTCTGCCGTCTCTACCCTGTTACCGTTACGGAAAGGGGGCTGTTCTACAATTCTCCTGTGTACCAGAACAATCTGTCCTGCTCTATCAATCAGAACCGCGGAGTTATAAATCCCTTCACAGGCTTTTTCTATCATGCCGGAGCAAATGTAACAGTGGTATTGTTTCGCCATCAGCGAGACCTGTTGGGTGGTTGGACCAGGAATCGGCTCTGCAAACCTCTTCAGGTCCGCTTCATCGCAGAGGTAGCCAGTAAAAGCGCACTCTGGCAGGCAAACAATATCAGGCTGATAGCGCGAGACTTCATTTAGCCTCTGCTGGAGGTGCCGCAGGTTAACCTGTGGGTTTCTAACCTCGACACGCAAAGGGATGAGGCACGCACGCATGGCAATACTCACTCGGCTATAATCGGAGTCTCTCAATCCCGTCCCTTCGCAGGCGGAACCGCATGGCGCGCACCGCACTGCCTTCCCCTTCCTCGTAATAGACAACCAGCACCGAGCCATCTCTCAGCTCCACCGTAGCAGGATACGCGCCGATCACCTCGTCAATGACGTAAGGACCCTCCCAGCTTTTGGCGTCATCTCTGCTCACGTGCAGGGCGGTGTGGGGCAGGCGGTGCGTCAGCAGGATGTCACCCGTGCTCAGGCGAGTCAGGTGCGGCGCGTGCCCCCGAAATCCGATGTCCTGCGGCGGCGTCCATGTGCGCCCCTCGTCCCGGCTCAGGCAGTAATGCATGTTCACCTTATCACTGCGGATGACCACCAGCAGAGAGCCATCCTTCAACCGAATGATGTCCGTTTCGGTGCCGTCGGGAAGGGTAGGGGAGCCTTTGCTGATGGGAATCGGCTCCTGCCAGCGTTTACCTCCGTCTGTGGAAACCACTACCGCCGCGTATGTGCCCGCTCTGTTTTCGGTATAGACGCCCAGCAGGCATCTGCCCGGTGAAATCTCACGCACGGGTGCGGAAACGGCGTATCCTCGCGCCACGGTTGTTGCCCGGCGGCTCCAGGTGTAGCCGTTATCGTACGAGAAGATAACCTTTGTGTCGAACTCTGTGCCCTCTGCGGTTCTGCGATAGGTGAAGAAATTGCATATCAGCGTGCCATCGCTCAGCTGGGCGATATGCGGGTCGCGGTCATCCTCGGCGCTATCGTAAATGACCTCGGGCTGGCTCCAGCGACGCCCTTCGTCCGCCGAACGCACTAGGCAGATGCGCCCCCCGCGCGGATATTCCCGATTGGGCAGGGAGACGTGCCCATATCCCGCGTAGAACACGCACACAATCTCCCCGTTCTGGAGGCGACAGGCGTCCGGGAACGCCTGATAGGAACCCGCGGACGCGCCTCGAGAGATGCGCTGATACAGGTCGCCGGGTGCAGACATCCGAGTTCTCCCCTCGTGTTGCGGTTGTTTGATGGTGGATTCGCGTGAGGCGAGCCGACTCCTTCTACCGAATGTTAAAGTACTTCGCTTCGGGATGGTGTACGATGATTGCCGATGTGCTTTGTTCGGGTACCAGCTGGTACTCTTCGGTGAGGGTAACGCCGATGCGTTCGGGGCGCAACAATTCGAACAGCTTCGCCTGATCCTCCAGGTTGGGGCAGGCAGGATAGCCGAAGGAATAGCGACAGCCGCGATATTTCAACGAGAAGAGCAGGCGTATCTCTTTGGCGTCCTCATCGGCGATGCCCAGTTCCTCGCGGATGCGTTTGTGCCAGTATTCCGCCAGCGCTTCCGCCGATTCCACGCCCAGTCCGTGCAGGTAAAGGTAATCCTGGTACTCGCCTTTGGAGAACAGCTCCTGTTCCACTTCGGTGACGCGCGGTCCCACCGTGACCAGATGAAACGCCACAACATCCCGCTCGCCGCTCTGCACAGGGCGGAAGAAGTCGGAGATGCATTTGTGCGGCGGTGAGGGCTGGCGTGGAAACGTGAAGCGTAGCCACTCCGTCCTGCCGTCCTCGCGGTAGATAATCAGGTCGTCGCCGTCGGAGTTCGCCCAGAAGTAGCCGTATACGACCTTCGGCTGAAGGATGCCTTCCTCTTTGGCACGACGTTTCCACCGCTCAAAGATGGGGCGGACACGCTCCTCGATAAAGCGATTGAACTCCTCATTGCTCATCTTACCGCGACGAAACTGCCACTGACCCCGGAACAGCGCAATCTCGTTGATGTATGGATAAATCTCCTCTACCGGGATGTCTTCCACCACGCGCGTACCGATGAAGGGTGGTTTCGGGATGGGCACGTCGGTGCGCACGTCACTGCGACGCACCGGGGAAGCTACCGCTGGCGCTTCCGTGCCGGGTTCTGGCAGGTTCGGGCGCGGGACAGTGACCTGCGAGGGGGTCTCCAGCGGCTTGTCGGAGTTGCACAGGTGCTCCATGATGACCAGCCCCTCGAAGGCGTCCTGACCGTAGAAGACCCTTCCCTTATAGATGCGCCGCAGGTCTTCTTCCACATATCGGCGGGTGAGCGCGGCGCCGCCCAGCAAGACGGGATAGTGCCACCGGTCGCGACGGTTCATCTCCTCCAGATTCTCGCGCATCACAATGGTGGATTTGACCAGCAGACCGCTCATGCCGATTGCGTCCGCCCTGTACTCGTCCGCTGCTTCCAGCATCCGGTCTATGGGCACTTTCGTGCCCAGGTTAATCACCCGGTAACCGTTGTTGGAAAGGATGATGTCCACCAGGTTCTTACCGATGTCATGCACATCGCCTGCCACCGTTGCCAGCACGATGGTTCCTTTCCGCACATCTTCCACACGCTCCATGAAAGGCGTCAGATAGTTCACCGCCGCTTTCATCACCTCCGCGCTCTGCAGGACGAAGGGCAACTGCATCTCTCCGCTGGCGAACAGGTCGCCCACTACCTTCATCCCTTCCAGCAGGATATTGTTAATGATGTCCAGCGGGCGGTGTGTCTGCATCGCCTCGTCCAACGCCTGCTCCAGCCCGTTGCGCCGCCCTTCAATGATGGCGCGTTTCAATCGCTCCTCGACGGGCAGGGTCTGGAAGTCGTCTTCGCGTCGGGTGGTGGTGCCAGCCTTCTCGAACAGGCGCATGAACTCCACCAGCGGGTCGTAGCCTTCGCGGCGTTCATCAAAGATAACCTGCCGGGCGACCTCGCGCTGTTCTTCGGGGATACGGTGCAGGGGCAGGATGCGCGACGGATGCACGATGGCGGCGTCCAGCCCTGCCTCCAGACAGTAGTGCAGGAACACCGAGTTCAGCACGTGACGCGCGGCGGGCTTTAAGCCAAAAGAGACGTTGCTGACGCCCAGAATGGTGTGACAGCGGGGAAACTCCGCTTTGAACTGTCGGATGGCTTCAATGGTGGCGATGCCGTCGCGCCGAAGCTCCTCCGCCCCCGAGCCAAGCGGAAACGTTAGTGCGTCGAAGAAGATGTCCTCTGGCGGGATGCCGTACTCTTCCGTAATGACCTGCACCAGTCGGCGCGCGACGCGCATTTTCCATTCGGTGGTACGTGCCTGCCCCTCCTCGTCAATTGCCAGCGCAACCACCGCTGCGCCGTATTTTCGGCACATGGGCAGAACCTGATGCAGGCGTTTGCCACCGTCCTCGAAGTTCACCGAGTTAACGATGCATTTCCCACCCAGCCGCTTCAGCGCGGCTTCAATCACGGGCGGCTCGGTGGAGTCTATCATCAGCGGAAGGGTGCACTGCGTTGCCAGCCGGCGCACCACTTCGGTCATGTCGCGCACGCCGTCGCGCCCCACGTAGTCCACACACACGTCCAGCACGTTCGCGCCCTCGGCGGTCTGTTCGCGTGCCATCTGCACCATATCATCGTAATTTTCCGCCAGCAGGAGCTCGCGAAACTGTTTCGAGCCGTTGGCGTTCAGCCGCTCGCCCACTATCAGGAAGCTGTTCTCCTGCTCATAGGGCACGGACTGATAGATGCTGGAGCAGGCGGGGATGTACTCCGGGCTCCTGGGCGTAGGCGCGCGAAGGCCAACTGTCTCTACCACCCTGCGGATATGTTCGGGTGTGGTGCCACAACATCCCCCCACAAAGTTGACGCCAAACTCCTCTACAAACTGCAGGTGATACCGCGCCAGCTCGTCGGGCTGGAGGGGATAGAAGGTCCTGCCGTCGCGCAGTTCGGGCAAGCCGGCGTTAGGCTGAACGCTGATGAGGCGCGGCGAATAGTGGTGCAGGTAGCGCAGGTGCTCCACCATCAGCTCGGGTCCCGTCGCGCAGTTCATGCCCACCGTTACCACATCGGGATATGCCAGCAGAGTGGTCAGCGCCGCGCCGATTTCACTGCCTATTAGCATGGTGCCGGTGGTCTCCATGGTCACCTGCACGAACAGGGGAACGCTTCGCCCGGTGGCGCGCATGGCGTTGCGACAGCCGTTAATTGCCGCCTTCGCCTGCAGAAGGTCCTGCACGGTTTCAATCAGCAACAGGTCCGCGCCGCCCTCCAGCAAGCCGCGAGCCTGTTCGGTAAAAGTAGCTTCCAGATCGTCGTAGGAGATGTGCTCTAAGGTGGGCAGTTTGGTCCCCGGTCCAATCGAACCCGCCACAAAGCGCCGTCTGTCGGGTGTGCTGAAGGAGGAGGCAACCTCTCGCGCGATTTGCGCCCCTTTCAGGCTCAGCTCATACACGCGGTGGGCAATGCCGTACTCGCCCAGGTTCATAGCGTTCGCGCCGAAGGTGTTGGTCTCTACGATATCCGCGCCGACCTCCAGGTAGCGTGCATGAATCTGCGCGATGAGATGCGGTCGCGTGGCGTTGAGCACCTCGTTACAGCCGTCCAGCCCCTCGAAGTCGTCCGCGCTGAGGTTCAAGGACTGGATTTGCGTGCCCATCGCCCCGTCAAAAAAGAGCACTCGTTCTCTGGCGACGCGTAAAACCTCACTCATACCGTGCGTCTGTCCTGAAGGCGAAATCCACTGATTGTAGTATACCTCAAGGCAGAGCGTCCCTTCCCGTCGCCTGCACCGGTCTCACTGTGCCGGGATGGACTGCACGAACACGAGCAGGACACCGGTTGGGTCGAGCACGTGCAGAACCAGCCACTTCCCGTCCACTATTTCGGGTGGCTTGAGGCGGGCGTCTCCGAACTCGCCGGTGTCGATAACCTCACGCGCCCTGCGATGCCATGCCTCCACGTCATCAGTGCTCATCACCACCATGAAGTTCTCGGCGAACTCCTTCACGTAATGGTCATGCAGGCGGAAGCAGTGTCCGTTGAGTTCGAAGTCGGCTGTGCCGCCCCAGCCCTCCGACATCTTGAAGCCCATCGCCTGATAAAAGCGTTTGGATAGTTCGAAGTCCTTCGCAGGCATGTATGCCTTGAAGCTGTTGATACTCCATGACATGAACAGAATCTCCTTGTAGATTGAATGCTGGCATCCGCATCGGAAGCAGAACCCTGTGAAGCGTGCTTTCTTAGCTCAGCTTAGCCTCTGAATTATGCACGAGAACCGCGCACAAAGTCAAGCAGGGTTGGCTATTCGGGCGCGGTGGCAGGTAACACTGCGGTATAATACTGCTGAGGGGGGAAAGCGATGGCGACATCGGCTCTGGATCGCCTGATTGAGGAGATAAAAAATCTGAGTCCCGATGAGTTGCGTGAGCTGATGGTGCACGTGCATCGTCAGTTGGCTGCATCACAGCCGCGTCGCAAGTGGGCTGAGATTGCGGGCAAAGCGCCCTATCCGCTTGCGGGTGAAGATGCCCAGGAGTGGGTCTCGCGTACCCGGCGTGAAGCCTCTCGCAAGCGAGAGCAACAGTGGGGAGATAAAACGTGCGAATAGCAGAATGGCTCCCAACCGCTTCGCGCCTATTTCTCGACACAGCCCCGATTATTTACTACACTGAGAAACACCCTATCTACTATGAAGTGGTAGCCCCTGTATTTCAAGCCATTGATGCAGGCAATCTGATAGCAGTCACTTCAGTAATTACCCTTGCGGAGGTCTTGGTTCATCCCTATATTCGAGGGTTGGCTGACCTTCAAGAAGACTACTTCGACCTAGTGGTTCGTGGAACAAACGTGGAGTTTGTTCTTCAAGATGAGCAAATTGGTCGTCTTGCGGCGCAGCTACGCGCCCAATATCGCGTGGAGTTGCCTGACGCTTTGCAAGTGGCTACGGCGTTGCTGACCAATTGCGATGCCTTTCTCACGAATGATGCGGAATTGGAAAGGATACAGGACTTGTCGGTCATCGTTGTGAAGAACCTGACCCTTTAACTGCGATGAAGTGTTGCGCCTCCTCAGACAGGAGTTTGAGATGCTCCTTCCTCATACTCCTCTGCCAGCGCCATATATCGCGATAGTCAGACCTTTGGAGAAGTCAGGGTTTTTCCGTTTGTTGGAATCTTTAGTGTTCCCCTTTACAAAATTTACGCATTATGCTATGGTAGTAGCAAGGTCAACATTTCAAGGTGACCAGAGGAGGGTTACGGCAATGGAACGTTGGGCGTTGGTCTTTGGGAAAAGGAGTAGCGCAGTTTCCTCGTACGACCGGGATTGTGATGGCGCTCGTGCTGGGTGCAACACTCGGCATACTGAACCTGACGAGCGCGCAGTCTCTGACCTGGCTGGGTATACTCAGCGGTCATGAAAGCGGTGCCTATGGCGTTTCTGCGGACGGCTCGGTCATCGTCGGCTGGGCAACGGATGCCAACGGCTTCTGGCGCGCTTTTCGCTGGACAGAAGCAGAAGGTATGCAGGAACTTGGCACGCTCGGCGGTTCTGAGAGCGGCGCTTCCGGTGTTTCTGCAGACGGCTCGGTCGTCGTTGGGAAGGCAGACAACGCCAGCGGTCAGACGCGCAGCTTTCGCTGGACACAGAGTGAAGGAATGCAAGACCTCGGCACGCTTGGCGGTCGTGAGAGCAGGGCTAATGGTGTTTCGGTAGACGGCTCGGTCGTCGTTGGCGAGGCAACGGACGCCTACGGTCGCTGGCGCGCCTTTCGCTGGACAGCAGAGGGAGGAATGAAGAACCTAGGCACGTTCGGTGGTAGAGAGAGCTGGGCTCATGGCGTCTCAGCGGACGGCTCAATCGTTGTCGGCGAGGCAACGGACGCCAGCGGTAATTCTCGTGCCTTTCGTTGGACGCAGGTGGGCGGGATAGAGGACCTGAACCAGACCTATGCCAGCCTGCTCGCGGATGGTTCAGAGCTGTGGGATGCCCGCGCCATCAGCCCTGATGGGCGCTACATCGTGGGCAGGGGCTACAACGCGGCGACGGGGCGCCTCGAGGCGTATCTGCTGGATATGGGTGCGCCGAGCCTCAGTCGCATCCGCGGCAATATCGCGCTGAACGACTTCGGAGGCGACGTCTCGCAGGTGCCGGTGCAGGTGGAACTGCGCGGAGATACCACCCAGGTCCTGACCATCTATCCCGACACGAATGGCGACTACACCATCTCCGACGTCCAGCTGGGAACCTACGACATCGCCTTCAAAGCCAGTCACTGGTTGAGGGTAGTCGTGCCAGGCGTGGAGGTGTCTGGAGCAGAGGGTACGGTAAACGTCGCGCTCACCAACGGCGACGTAGACGGCGACAACGAGGTCACTCTGTTTGACTTCGGTGCGCTGGTTGCCGCGTTCGGCAGTATGCCCGGAGATAGCAACTGGAACGCCGATGCCGACCTGGACGGTGATGAGGAGGTAACGCTGTTTGACTTCGGCTTCCTCGTTCGCAACTTCGACGCGATAGGGGACGAATGAGTCGGGCGGAGTCCTCTCCCGGCGTGTCGGGAGAGGACTTTGATACTGCTTACTGGCACAGGGCGTGCACCGCGGCGATGACGTCCTCGCGGGTGGGAATTGAGGCGTCCTCCAGCGACTCGCTCATTGGCACGGGCACGTCCTTTGCGGCAAGGATGATGGGCTGCATGTCCAGATAGTCCCAGCCGCTGTAGCCGTTCTCGAAGCGATACTCCAGAATCTGGCGCAGGAACTCGTTGGCAACGCCGTTCTTTGTCCAGCCTTCCGACATCAGGATGACGCGCCCCGTCTTGCGCACCGAGTTGGCAATTGTTGCCACATCCAGCGGATGGAGGGTACGGGGGTCAATGACCTCACAGCGGATGCCTTCCTGCTCCTCCAGGTCCCATGCGGCGTCGAGCGCCACATGCACCATGCGCGAGTAGGCGACGATGGTCACGTCCTCACCGGGCTTCTTGATGTCGGCAACGCCCAGCGGGATGATGTAGTCTTCATCGGGCACAGGTCCCATCACGCCGGAGTAGAGCAGTTTGTGCTCCAGGAACATGATGGGGTTGTCGTCGCGCACGGCCGCTTTGAGCAGACCTTTGGCGTCGTATGGGGTGGAGGGCATCACCAGATAGATCCCTGGCACATACAGCCACCATGCCTCCATACTTTCGCTATGATGCGCCGCGATACAGCGCCCCACGCCGCCCTGCGAGCGATACACCACCGGCACTTTGGTCTTACCGCCGAACATGTAACGGTTGTAGGCGGCGTTGTGCAAAATCTGGTCGGAGCCAAGCGTGGTAAAGTCCACATACTGAAACTCCACGATGGGG
>CAZOGB010000029.1:14664-42611 GCA_964579145.1 uncultured bacterium
CCGCCGTACAGCCCAACATCTTCGCCCATCACGAACACGCGCCAGTCGCGGCGCATCTCTTCCGCATGTGCCTGCGCAAGCGCTTCGTTGTAGTACTTGATGGGGATGCCGTACTTCTCTTCCAGTCGCTGAACGTCTTCCTTCTTCAGTTTGGGCATGATGGCGCCGCCGGGTGTGCCTGCCTGCTCTCGCGCGATGCGGCGGATTTCATCCTCAATCGGGCGAATGCGAGCCCGAAGTGCCTCTTCCTGCTCGCGCTCGCGGGCGAACTCGATGGAGTCTTTGGGCACGTACAGCCCCTCAAACAGCTCAACAGCAGGAGGCAACGGACTGGCTTTGGCGAACCGCTCTGCCTCGTCAATGGTCTGCCGTGCCTTCTCAGCCATAACATCCATCTCTGCCTCGGTAGCGATGCCTGCCTCTGCCAGCCTGTGGCGCAGGAGCAATATCGGGTCGCGCTGGCGATACTCTTCCAGCTCCTCCTTCGTGCGATAACGCTGTTGGTCGGAAAGCGAGTGCCCGAAGTAGCGATAGGTGCGCGCCTCCACCAGCACCGGACCCTTGCCCTCGCGACACATCTGAACCGCCTGCGACACCTTCTCCTTCACGTCCAGCACGTCCATGCCGTTGCATTGCAGTCCGGGAATGCCGTAAGCCTCTGCCCGCTTGACCACATCGCGCACCCGGGAGGCATACGGTGCTTCGGGTACACTGCGGTCGTGCCAAGGCATGGACATCGCGTACAGGTTATTCTCGCAAATGAGAACCACCGGCAGGCCGTCGTGCGTGACCGCAGCAAGGTTCAGCGATTCATGGAAGGAGCCGGTGTTCACCGCGCCGTCGCCGAAGAAGCAAAGCACCACCGCGCCTGACTGCTTGAAGCTTTCCGCCAGCGCCGCGCCGACGGCGATGGGAATGTTTCCACCCACGATACCCGTTGCACCGAGGTTACCCTTTTCCACATCGGCGATGTGCATGGAACCGCCTCGACCACGACAGTAGCCTGTCTCGCGCCCCATCAGCTCTGCCAGCATCTTGTTCCAGTGCTGTTGACGCTCTTCTTCGGTATCACACCACAGGTTGCCGATGGCACCGCAGTGCCCATGTCCCCGGTGCGTGCTGGTAATCATATCATTGCGGGTGATGGAAGCTACTGCACCGACCGCTACTGCCTCTTGACCGGCGTACAGATGCGAGGCTCCCTTAATTTGCCGGCTGCGCACCAGCTCGTACACCTTCTCCTCAAAGAAACGTATCTCGTACATGGTGCGCAAATAGTCCAACAGTTTCTCCTTTGGCTCCTGATGGATAGGGTCCTTCTTGACTTTCGTTGTCACTGCCATCGTTTGTCCGTGCCTCCTGCGATATTGCGTTTTCAGACCTCTGTTGATATAATACAGCAACAAAGGAAAACAATCAATATTCCAAACGTAAACAAACGAAAATGTTTGCCGAAGAACGCCGACAACAAATCCTGCAACATCTGCGCCTTGCGGGCAAGGTAACGGTCGACGATCTGAGCGCGCGCTTTGGGGTTTCTGCGCCGACCATCCGCGCCGACCTGAGCTTTCTGGAGAAGCAGGGCTTACTGAGGCGCACACACGGTGGCGCACTGCCCGTGGAAAGCACGCTGTACGAGCCGCCGTACGCCGTGCGCGAGATGAAGAACCTGCCCGAAAAGCGGGCGATTGCCCGGGTGGCGGCGACTCTGGTGCAGGATGAGGAGACCGTTCTGCTGGATGCAGGAACTACCACCTTTGAAGTCGCTCTGCAGCTCAAGCAGCGGCGGGGGCTAAAGGTGGTCACCAACTCGCTGGCGATTGCCCTCGAGATGATGGAGCGTAAGGATATGGAGGTTGTCCTGCTGGGTGGCACAGTGCATCCTGCACGGCGCGCCATGCTGGGCGAGCTGGTATTACACGCGCTGGAAGTGATTTACGTGGACCACGCTTTCCTGTCCTTCAACGGCGTGGACGCGCGCGCGGGTTACACCAGCGTGGATTTCGAAGCAGCCGCCGTCAAGCGCAAGATGATGCAACATGCGCGGCAGGTGGTTGTGGTGGCAGACCACGCGAAGCTGGGACAGGTTGCCTTCGCACGGGTTGCCCCCGCTCACGCCGCGCACGTGCTGGTTGTCGACGAGGGTGCGCCTGCCGAAATGCTCAACGCCTTCGAGGAGCAGGGCGTCCGGGTGCTGACAGCCCCCGTTATTTAGTTTTGAGCTGTTCCCACGGTGGGTTCTGCGTGGCAATCTGCTCGAGGGTCACTTTCGAGAGCTGGCTCTCTGCCATCTCGCGGAGGAAGTTCCACGCTTGATGCGCGGCGCAGGGATGAACGCTGTCGCACATCACCCGGTGATCCAGCAGGCACTGCTTCTTTTCGATCTGCCCCTCGCAGGCGTTCAGGATGTCCAGATAGCTGATCTGACTGGGGTGACGGCTCAGGGAGAAGCCTCGCTGACGCCCGCGGTGGGCGTGAACTAATCCGTACTGCTCGAGCCCCTTGAAGATGGTGTAAAGGAAGTTCACCGAAACGTCTGCTTCCTGCGCCAGCTCCTTCACCGTCACAATCGCCCCCTCGCCGCGCTTTGCAAGGCAGGCAAGCGCACGCACAGCGTACTCGGTTTGCACGCCACTGTCCAAAAGACGAATCATTTTACATCCTCACCTAGTGTAGTATAGCCATTTGCTATAATAATATATCTTAGAATGGTAAATTGTCAAGGGGTTGTTTGCGTTTCACTCAAACATAGGATACAATTAAAACGATTAAGAAGAGGATAAAGGAGTGAGCGATTGGGACAGATGCGAGTTGCCGTACCTGTAGTGATTACCGCCGTGCTCGTGTTGTGTCTGCAGCTGTGGCTGATGGCAGGGCAGTATTCCAACCGGTCCATTCCCGCTGTCAAGACATCTACCCCTCCAGTGATTGATGGACGACTGGACGACGAGGCGTGGAAAACGGCTCCTGTGGCGAAGGAGTTCATCGACCCCTACACCGGCAAGCCTGCTCAGGAGCAGACGGAAGCATATATCGTGTATGACCAGACGGCTATCTATGTGGCGTTCTACTGCCATGATAGCCAGCCGGAGGCGATAGTGGCGCGGGAAATCCGCCCCGGTTCCGATTTCCCCGGCGAAGATACCGTGACCTTTCAGATAGACCCTTACTTCTCGCGCAACTGGGCGAACATTTCGGCGTTTATCGTCAACGCGCTGGGCACGCAGAACGAACGTATCGCCGGCGGGCGTGCTGCCAAGCGTGAGTGGCGGGGCATCTGGCAGGCGGCAGCACAGCGCGTGCCAGACGGGTGGACGGTGGAAATGCGCATTCCGTGGGAAGTGCTGAACTACCCGAACGCTAACGGTCCGGTCAACATGAGTATTAACTTCAAACGGGACCATGCCCGCACGCGCATCGACTATTTCTGGAGCGATGTGACTCCCATGCGCCGCCCTGAGCTGATGGGCATCTGGCAGGGGGTGGAGGTTCCGAAAACGTCCAATCGGAAGAGCCTGCAGATGATGACTTACCTCACTCCCGAATGGCGCGAGCAGGCGGGGCAGGAGGTACGCGCTGGGCTGGATGTGCGCTACTCGCCAAGCCCGCAGCTGACGGGAGTGTTGAGCCTGTTCCCCGATTTTCGCAATATCGAAGCGTCGGTGGAGGGCATTGAGTTCAGCCGCAGTGAAAGGTTTGTGGAGGAGACGCGCCCGTTCTTCATGGAGGGCATCCGGTATTTTGACCTCACGGAACCGTATGGTATCGGTCGGTTGTTCTACAGCCAGCGAATCGAAGAGTTCGATGCGGGTTTGAAGGTATTCGGCAACCTGAACTCGTCGCTGTCGCTGGGGCTGCTCAGCACGTTTCGGGGCAACCGCGATAGGGCGTCGGTGGCGCATCTGCGTTACTCGATGGGCGAGCGAGGTGGATGGAGTGTGTACGGGCTGTTGCGCAGAGGCAGCGAATACCCTCAGCACGATGCTTATGGCGCCAGCGGCAACCTGCGCTTGGGCAACTTCCGCGTGGGTGGAAAATGGATTTACGCACGCGAGGCGGATACGGGAGGTACTGCCATAGATGCTACCCTCAACTACGAGGTTCCGCGCTGGTTCAGCGGTCTGCGCTGGATGCGCATTGACCCCGACTTCCGCGCATCACTGGGACTGATATACTTTACCGACCGGCAGGGCTGGTCATGGTACACCCGCTACAATAACGAAATACGTCAGGGAGCCATCCGTGAAGTGGAGGCAGATGCCTTCCTCCGCGATTACACCCATTGTGATGGCTCTCCGTTCGAGAAGGGGGCGCAAATTTCTCTGGATGTGACCTTTCGCCGTGACTACAGCATCGGGGTCCAGCACGAAGTCGCAACCTTCGAAGGCACGCACGACCGGGTTTACGGGATACGCCTGAGAGGCAACGTCAGCAACCGTTTCAAGCAGTGGGGCATCAGCTACGAGTTCGGTCAACGCGCAGACCAGGACATCCGCTTTGTCGGCTTCGGCATCACACGGCGGCTGTTCGGCAAGCTGGACGTGGGGTTAAACGGTTCCATCCTGCGATTTGATGAAAATCATGACCAGTACATCCTGACCGTCAGCTGGGAGTTCGACGAGCTGCGCGCGCTGAGCGCACGCCTGGTGCATCAGGACGGCAAGCTGAACTGGTATCTGGCGTACCGAAGCGCCGGCGGGGTGGGGCAGGACCTGTACTTCATCGTGGGCGACCCCAACGCAGAGCGTTTCACTCAGCGTATTGCACTCAAGTGGGTATGGGCGATGTAGCCTGGGTGCTCAGTCCGTCCTGCAGCACATGCCCGACCTGCAGCCGCGCCCCCCGATGCCAATCGCCTGCGCTCATGCGAGGGCGACTCTCAGGTTGAACCTCCAGCAGCTTCAGCACCGTGCCCTCGCCGCAGGCAACGACAACCGATTGCTTTTCCAGCCTCAGTACTGTGCCCGGCGGCTGATTCGTTTCCTCCTGCAGGGGCGCGCATCTCCACAGTTTCACCCATTTGCCCTGCCACAGGAAACCTGCTCCCGGTCTGGGTGACATCGCGCGTACCCTGCACCACGTACGGTGCGCTGACTCGCTCCAGCGGATAAGCGAGTCTTCACGAGTGATGGGCGGTGCGTAGGTAGCCAGCGAGTGCTCCTGCGGTTGCGGGGTGAGGGAGCCCCTCTCCAGTGCGCGCAGGGTTTCTATCAACAGGTTCGCGCCCATCTGTGCCAGCCTGGTTTCCAGCGTGCCTGCATCATCTTCAGGCAAAATCGGGCAGGCTCTCTGGGCGAGCACTGGTCCCGTGTCCAGCGTGGCTTCCATTTGCATGATGGTCACGCCGGTTTGCGTTTCGCCGTTCAGGATAGCGTGCTGGATGGGCGCGGCGCCGCGGTATTTGGGCAGGAGCGAGGCGTGCACATTAATCGCCCACCTGCTTGCCGGCATCTCCAGCAGAGCCTGGGGCAGAATCTGTCCGAACGCTGCAACCACAATCACATCCGGTGCGAGGGCGCGGGCTTGCTCCAGAAACTCCTTGCGGCGCACCTTTTCGGGCGTCCATACCGGCAGTCCACGCTCCTCGGCGGCACGGCGTACCGGCGTCGGCTGAAGGCGCAGATGCCTGCCGGTGGGGCGATCAGGCTGAGTGACCACCACAGGCAGGTCGTATCCTGCCTCCAGCAAGGCAAGCAAGGAGGGCACGGCGAACTCGCTCGTGCCGAAGAACAGCACTCGTCGCATCATTTGCTGGCAGCGACCGCTTCCTGCTCTTTCTCCTCTTCGGTTATCCAGCGCAGGGTTGCCGGGTCGGCACGGTCAATGAACAGGATGCCGTCCAGATGGTCTACCTCGTGCTGGATGACCCGTGCGGTAAGTCCTTCCGCTTTGAACTTAATGACCTTTCCCTGCATGTTGGTTGCCTTTACCCAGATGGTTTGCGCCCTGCGCACGGTGCCCATCAGCCCGGGCAGGGAAAGGCAGCCTTCGGGCGGCTCTATCTGTTCGCCCGCCATCTTCAGGATAACGGGATTGATGAGCGCGTGCACCTGGGGCGCGGCTTCGTCTGAAAAGTCGGTGTAGAGCATCAATCGGATAGACCTCCCCACCTGCGGGGCGGCAAGTCCGATGCCGTTGGCATCCTGCATCACCCGGCGCATGAACGAGACCAGCTGCCGTATCTCCGGCGTGATGCGTTTAATCGGCTCCGCCACCTGGCGCAGGATGGGGTCCGGGTATTTCACAATTGGGTCGCCTTCCGCTCGCGGAAATGGCGGCAATTCTATCGCCATCGTCAACGTACCTCCGCGAGTATTATACCCTGTTTGCTGTCGTCTGTACGCTGTCCATCATGCCATCTTCCATACCCATCATGCGCGGCGGAGCGGTTTCGACGCCTGGTTCCTCCGCACGCAGATGCACCGGCGTACCGAACTTCGGCGCGGCGTAGGGCAGGTGGGTATTCCCCCGCGCCAGGATGTGCAGATAGTTTGCACTGTCGCCTTCGTACGGCTCGCCGTGATTCCAAGGAACCCACGAACGGGCGTTACAATAGTGGCAAACATACGACCGGCGGAACCGGTCGGCGGTGCGATTGGGATAGGAACGGTGCAGGATATGCCCATGGAAGAACAGCACATCTCCGGGTTCCATGGGTACGGGGATGGGGTCGGAATATTTGCGCACCACCTTCGTCAAGGTGTTGACCTCATCGTCGAGATGGCTGACGTTTTCCACCTCAAACAGGTCTTCAAACGCACCGTCCGCGTGAATCAGCCCGTACGGATGGCTGGGCGGGTAGATGGGTTCGCAGTGTGAACCGGGGATCACCCACAGACAGCCGTTCTCTTCATCCGCCCGGTCCAGCGCCATCCACGCGCCGATGAGCGTGTCGGGGTAGGTGGTGATGTAGTAGGCATCCTGATGCCAGCCCTGCCCGCCCATGCCCGGTGGGTTAAAGAAAAGCATACTCTGGAGGGCAAGCACGTCGGGACCGATCAGCGCCTCCAGCACATCCAGCACACGCGGGTGAAGCAAGCCCCACTCGGCGGTGGCATCAATTCGGTGCAGCTGGTGTATCCGGGTCTGCGTTTTGAACACCGTCTCCAGTGGAGCTTTGTCAGGCTGGCTTCGGGTGGCGGGAGGCTGTCTGCGGCTCTCTGCCCAGTCCAGCAGTTTCTGCACGTCTTCAGGAGGCAGCAGTTTCTCTACCTTCAGGTAGCCGTGTCGCTGATAGTGCACGTATTCGTCTACCTTCACCCGATATCGGTCGGTTCGTTCCGCAGCGCGAGGTATGTATGCCATTCTCACCTCTCCAGCGTAATGATTAGCATTATTAATTATCAATTGCGCGGCTGTTTTTCTTTTTCCTGCAAAGGCAAGGGGGTAGCCTCAGCCGGACTGCCCCCAGCTGCCTACCGCCACGGGTCGTTTTCTATCAGCACGTAGCCTGCGCCCAGAACCTGTTTGGGTTCGCCCTCCACCTGCAGTTCGATCACGGTGCACAACGGGTTCGGGGCGGTTTCGGGCAACCCCTTCAGCACCAGACGGTTTTCCGTCTGCGTGAAGGCGACCTCCGGACCGTTCATCAGCCGTGCGCTCACCACCTTACACTGCAAGCCCCCAATCGCCAGTTCGCTGCCAGGCCAGCGGTTGCAGTGGTAGTACAGCGTTTGCCCCTTGCGGGTGAACGCACCGGTAATCATCCACTCCTGCTGCATGGGGTCGGTGGCGTCGTATACCGAGGGACCGTATTCCTGCAGCCATTTGCCCACTTTCAGCAATTCCTGCTCACACACTTCGGGCACACTGCCGTCGGGTGCGGGACCGATGTTCAACAGCAGGTTACCGCCGCCCGCTGCGGCCTGCCTGAGCATGGACACAATCTGCCAGGCGTCCTTCCAGCGGTTGTCAATAGGCGTGTAGCCCCAGCTTTCGTTAAAGGTCATGCACGCCTCCCACATGCGCCCGCCCTTCTCGGGGGTGATATGCTGTTCCGGCGTGCCAAAGTCTTCGGGAAGCCCGGAGCGGTTGTTGATGATGATATCCGGCTGGAGCTCGCGCACCATGCGGTTCATCTTCTCCGCTTCCCACTCTTCCGGGGTGAGAGGCCAGTTGACGTCGTACCACATGATGTCAATCTTGCCGTAGTTGGTCATCAGCTCGCGCACTACCCCGTGCGTAAACTCCACGAACCGCTTGCGCGCGGCTTCATCGTGTTTACAACGTGCACCGTCGGGGTGATGCCAGTCCATCAGCGAGTAGTAGAAGCCTACGCGCAGTCCCTCTGCACGCACCGCCTCCACATATTCCGCCACCAGGTCGCGCTTGGGTCCGCGTTTCACTGCGTTATAATCGGTATACTGGGTGTTGAACAGGCAGAATCCCTCATGGTGTTTGGTGGTCATCACCATGTAGCGCATCCCTGCCAGCTTCGCCAGTCGCGCCCACCAGCGAGCAGGGTAAGGTTTGGGCTTCCAGCTATCGGCGAGTTTTTCATACTCTGCAACGGGGATGCGCTCGCGGTTCATCACCCACTCGTGCCTGCCCAGCTGCGAATACAAGCCCCAGTGAATAAACATCCCGAATCGCGCCACGCGAAACCACTGCAGGCGACGCTCGCGGTCATCGTTTATCTGTTCCATCCCGTTACCTCCAGCAGGTGATTTTCAGGGATTCTGTTCGCGGGGGGATGGGGTTCTCCTGCCCTTTGCGAAGGGGGTACAACAGGAGTTGCCATAGAGGGCACGCGCCAGGCGTGCCCTCCGAATCATCCGGTGCCGTGACCGCCGGATTACCCCGCAACCTTCACCGGCTGACCCGTGACTACCGACTCGTTTGCAGCGAGCGTTACCGCCAGGCTCTTCACCGCATCGGCATAAGTGGAACGTATCTTCGACCGGTCACCGGTCACGATAGCCTGAATGAAGGTTTTGTTCTCCTCCAGATAGGGGTCACTGCTCAGATGGTAAGTGGTCACCTTGCCGGGCTCGGTGGCTTTCACACTGCCCCAGTCGGTTTCAATCACGATATCGGGCGTCACAATGTCCAGCCCTACGCGCCAGCCCATATTGAGCAAACAGGTGTTGTGTATTGCACCGATGACGCCGTTGGCGAACTTCACCGCCACAGTGCCCACGTCGTACACGCTGTAGTTCTCCACCTCTTTGTCCAGCCGGCGGTTGGTCATCAGCGCGTACACCTCCACGATGTCGCCTACCAGGTAACGCGCGAGGTCGACGATATGCGTGGTCTGTTCCACAAACTGCCCGCCCGACTGGTCCATCACACGCCACCATGCCACGCCGGGCATTCCACCCATCCACCAGCCGGTGACCATACCGACCGTCTTGCCTTCCAGCAGTTCGCGAGCTTTGGCGGTGGTTGCCATGTAGCGGAAGTGGTAGCCTACGCTGCTGATGACGCCGCTTTCGGCGATGGCTTGCTCAATGGCTTTTACTTTCTCTAAGGTACGCGCCACAGGCTTCTCCACAAACAGATGGATGCCTTTTTCGGCGGCGGCTTCCTCGGCACCCACGTGCGCATGGGGTGGAACGCACACATACAGCGCATCCAGCTGCTCGCCCTCCAGCATCTGTTTCCAGTCGGTGTACGCCTTGCCGCCGAAACGCTGCGCCGCGGACTCTGCCCGCGAGGCGTCGATATCACAGAACGCCACCGGTTTCGCTTCGGGTATCCGGGCAAGCGCGTTGAAATGGGCGTTTGCAATGCCTCCACATCCAAAGAAACCGATACGAACGGACATGCTTCACCTCCAGTAACACATGTTGATTTCCCTTTCGCGACAGCAGGCGCACACTCCTGCGGGTCATCCCTGCAAAACTCCCTTCTGCCTGATGGCTTCGAAAAGGATGATGCCAGTCGCCACGGCAACGTTCAGCGAGTGCGCGCCGCCGCCCATCGGGATACCTATCAGCGTATCCATCGCAGAGCGCGTTTCTGCGAGCAAGCCCTGTTCCTCGTTGCCCACCCACAGGCAAAGCGGCGCGGTCAGGTCCTCGTCCCAAAACAGCTTTTCGGCGTGCGCGCTGGAGCCGACCTGTCGCCATCCCTGCCGGCGAAACGATTCCAGAACTGTCGCGCTGTCGCGACAGGTAATGATGGGTAAGAAGGCGATACTGCCGGTGGTCGAGCGCACACAGGCGCGGCTGTAGGGGTCGGCGATGGGGGAGGCGAGAACCAGAACGCGTACCTGCGCCGAGTCGGCGGTGCGTATAAGCATCCCCAGGTTGCGTGGGTCCTGTACCCGCTCGGCGACCAGCACTGTGCCTGCCGGATTCGCGCAGACCTCCTCCAGACGGACGTGCCAGTACGGCAGAACCGCAACGGCGGTGGTGCTGGTTTCATATCCGCTGACCAGCAGTCGGTGGAATAACCCTTTGCTGACGGCATAGGTGGGGATGCCTGCTTGCTCGCAGGCGCGGGCTAATTCGGGTTCTGTCTGTTCCTTGATGAACACCTGCAGGGGGCGCAGTGGAGCATGGATTGCTTTGGCGATTTGCGATGCTCCCTCAAGCAGGAAGCGACGCTCTGCCTCCCGCGGCGCCGATTCGGTGAGACGGCAGGCAGCGCGGAAGACGGGGTGTTTCAGCTGGGTAACAAGCTCCATCGTCTGCGCTCACAGCGTCCTTTTGAACCAGGTGACGAATCCATCAGTAATAGAGTGCACGATACCCCCTGCGACCAGCCCAATCAGCGCGGATTGTGCCCACGTGACATGGGCGCGAAGCGTCAGGCGCAGTTCACGCTCCAGCGCACGCAATATCTCAGACTGATTCACCGGTACCACCCACTGGTCAATGGCGTGGATGCCCAGCCTCAGCAGGAGGTACAGCATCAGGAAGAAGTAAAGGGCGCGCAGAACCGGTCCGAACACCCAGCTGTGCGATAGCCAGTGCCGATGCGGGATCAGCCACTGGTATGGAAGCCAGAAGAACCGGAAGATACCCCACCTGCGGTAGGCACGCGAGTTCACGTCCAAATCGGGCGACAGCGCCATCCCCGAGAAGAGATAGGCGCCAATACCCACCCCAACCGCTGTCCAGTCGGGGTGAGGGTGTATCCGTTCGATGACGGGCACCGCGGCGACGGCAGTCAGGACGGTGATCGCGTCGTGAACGCGCCCAGACGGCATCTCTACAAACCGGTGGAGTAGTCGCGCAGTCTCTTGCAGTTATGGCGGTTGCGCAGTTTTTTGATGGCTTTGGCTTCGATCTGGCGGATACGTTCGCGCGTCACATTGAAGTGCCTGCCGACCTCTTCCAGCGTGTGTGGCATTCCATCGATCAGCCCAAAACGCATTTTGATGACCTCGCGCTCGCGGTCGGTAAGCACACGGAGGGCTTCCTCGATGCGTTCTCTCAGCAGGCTTCGGTCTGCAGCGTCAGCTGGGGAATCGCAGGAATCATCTTCAATGAAGTCCAGCAGCTGGGTGTCTTCTTCCTCTCCCACAGGGGTATCCAGCGACAGGGGTTCTGGCGCGATCCGAATGATCTCACAGACTTTGTCCACTGACATGCCCAGGTCCTCAGCCAGCTCTTCGGGGGTGGGGGAGCGTCCCAGCTCCTGTTCGAGTTGACTGCGCCGCTTCATCAGGCGGTTGATGGTTTCCACCATGTGCACCGGGATGCGGATAGTGCGTGCCTGGTCTGCGATGGCGCGGGTAATCGCCTGCCGGATCCACCACGTGGCGTAAGTGCTGAATTTGTATCCACGGCGGTGGTCAAACTTCTCCACTGCCCGAATAAGCCCCAGGTTGCCCTCCTGAATGAGGTCGGAGAAAGGCATTCCGCGTCCGCTGTAGCGCTTGGCAATGGAGACCACGAGGCGAAGGTTAGCGAGAATCAGTTTGCGCTTGGCTTCCTCGTCGCCCTGGGCCACCAGCTCGGCGAGGCGCTGTTCCTCTGCGTGGCTGAGCAGGGGGGTTTTGCCGATTTCGCGAAGCCACATGCGCACCGAGTCGTCCAGCGGAGCACCCTCCAGCTGCGCGATTTCCTGGTCGGCGATTTCGTACTCTTTGGCGGAGATGTCCGAGGGGTAGCCGTCCTCCACCAGCGGCATCCCTTTGACGGAGCCGACTACCTGGATACCCTGCATGTCAAAGAACTCCAGCATCTGTTCCAGTTCGTCGGTGTCGACGTCCATCTCCGAGAGGGCATCGTTCAGCTCGTCAGAGGTGATGTAGCCTCTGTCTTTGCCTTGCTGGAAAAGCCGGTGCATCTGTGCGCTATCGTTGTTATTTTCCATCTCCATGCCTTGTTTCACTCCTTTCGGTTGTGCCGGGCATCGGAGTGCAGCTCGTTGATGAGCCTCTGATATTCTTGATAGTTCACGCTGTCTGGTGAAAAATCCTGCGCCAGTTGCGCTGAAATCTGTACCTGCCGCGTGCGTTTGTGCCACCGCTGAAGGAAAGACGCCGAGTCACGCAGAACCTGCTCGCTCAGCGGCTCTTCCAGCGATAGCCTCGTCGACACCGCCTCTCGCAGGCGCGGGTTGCTCAGTGCAGAAAGAAGCGACGGAAGATGCAGTTCCATGCCCGCGTCCCACGCACGCCTGACCAGCTCAAAAAACTGTTTTCCAGCATCTGAAACCATATCGCCAGCCTGGGCAATTTGCAGTACCAGCGATCTCCACTCGTCAGATAGTATACCCCGAAGTAACGTGCTTTCTGCTCGTACCACCGCCGGCGGAAGCTGTTCGTCCATCTCCACAACCGGGGGCGCTTCCGCCTGAGATGGCTCCTTTTTCTTTTCCGACTCTTTATAACGCAAGAATCGTTCCACTTCCCGCCGAATCAGCTCCTCAGGTTTACTGGGATTCGTCAAATAGGCGGGATGAAGCGGCGCCAGCTGGGTGATATAACGATCGCGCTCGATGCCGGAAGGTATCCCTGCCAGTATGGGGATGGATGATTTCAGTATCTTGACCCTGCCTTCTACCGTGTTGGCATCGTATCGGCGGTAGAGATCGTTAATCAGAAACGCGGTAAGCGGTTCGGCTTTGTTCAGGCACTCTTCGAGCGCGGGCGGACCGAGCCGGCGCAGGAGACTGTCGGGGTCTTCGCCGTCGGGCAGGCGGGCTATCAGCGCTTCTATTTCGTGCTGGTTCAGGATTTCCGCTGCCCGTTTCGCCGCCTCCACGCCTGCACTGTCGGAATCGTACACCACGATCACGCGTGATACCAGCCGCGAGAGAATGGCTATCTGTTCCTCGGTGAGTGCCGTGCCCATGCTGGCGATGGCGTTGGTAAAGCCCGCCTGATGCGCCGCCACCACGTCCATGTATCCCTCGAGGAGCAATGCAGTGCGCTCGGTCATCATGCGCTCTTTGGCGAGGTGCAGGGCGTAGATGGTTCGGCTCTTGCGGAAAACAGGGGTTTCAGGGCTGTTGAGATATTTAGGCTGGGCATCGCCGATAGCGCGTCCCCCGAAGGCAACCACACGTCCCTGCCGGTCCCAGATAGGGAACATTAGGCGGTCGCGAAAGCGGTCGTAGTAGTCGCCGTTGTCGCCCATCACAACCAGCCCCGCTTCCGCCGCAACGGTCAATGGCACTTTCTTCGCCCGCAGGAGGTTGGTCAGGGTTGACCATTCGGGAGGCGCATATCCGATGCCGAACCGCTCCTGTGTTTGAGGGAGCACTCCTCGCTGTTGCAGGATGCGCTGAGGCAGGGGATAGCGCTTGAGCATCTCTCGGAAGAACTGCGCAGCGAAGTGATTAACCTGCAGTATCTGGTCGCGACGGTCTTTTTGCTCCTGCGTGGACGCGGTTCCGGCGGTTCGAAACTCCAGCCCTAACCGTTCCGCCAGCATTCTGGCCGCTTCGAGGAAGGTGACGTTTTCAATGCGCATGATGAAATCAAACACGTCACCGTACTGTCCACACCCGAAGCATCGCCAGCGTTGCAGAGACGGGTTAACGGTAAAGGAAGGTGTCTTTTCGGCATGGAACGGACACAGTCCTTTGAAGTTTTTGCCCGTTCGCTTCAGCGCCACGTACTGCGAGACCACTTCCACGATGTCGCTGCGCGCACGGATCTCGTCCAGATCTGCACTGGCGCGTGATGCCACCGACACCTTCCTCCATCATCAGGCTGGCTCCTGCCTGCCGGGTATCCGAGAGGCTACCTCTTATTCCTCCATCGCGGCAACGATGATGGAAACCACCTTGTTGTCGTACAGCTGGAAGCCCACATGGTGGTCGGGATATCGGATGTACAGGGTAGCTCCCATGTTCTGGTGCTCTTTGGGCCAGCCGTATGCAGCGACTACTTTCTGGTAGGTGTCGCCCAGCTTGGTGCCGCGCGATGTGCGTGCCAGCCCGGATTTATCCTCGTAGCCTATCGCTTTCGCCTGCACGACATAGCCGTCCTTGTTGACCAGGAACTCGTAGATCACGCCGCCGGGTCGCTCGTAAATCAGGGTAGTCTCCTGTTCATACATCATGCCACCCGGCGTAGTGCGTAGGCCAATCGAAGGCAGTCCGAGACCCGACGGTGCTCCTCCCAGCCCAGCCATTCCGGGCATACCGGGCATCGCAGGAGTACCGGGCATCGACGGCATTCCCGGGCGTGTTGGGGCGCCAATGCCACCGGGCAGACCGGGTAAACCGGGCGTGCCTGTCATTGGTGCGCCCATCGTCGGTCCACCCATCATCGGCGGTCCACCTGCCATCGCCATGCCTTCTTCCTCTTCAAGTCTTCCGCCACCGCCAAAGCGGCCCATGCCTCCGCCAACCATGCCGCCCATTCGGGGACCGGTCATCATTCCGCCCATTCCGGTCGCGGCGCCGACCCCAGCCATCGGCGGCATTCCACCGTATCCGTAGGTGGGCATGCCGGGCGTCGGTCCGGTTCCGGCGTAGCCGGGCATACCGGGCACTCCGGGCATACCGGGTGCACCCGCCAGTCCGGCGCGTCCGGGCATACCTGCCATGCCGGCCATACCCGCCTGCGCTCCCGGCAGGTTATACGCTACCTGCCCGACCGTGACCTGGGTGGGGTTGCCGAACCGGGACAGCACGGTCTGCACTTTGGACAACATGCGGATGCCCAGAAACTGGCGCTCGACGGCGTAAGCCGGGTTCATCAGCCCGAGCAAGCAAGCCGCGACCGCGACACCTGCTACGCCGCTTCTCCGGAGCAAGCCTGCCATGTTCCTCATCTGGTTTCCTCCCATTCGTTCGTCATCTGGCGTTAAGAAAACTTTTCTGGTGTGCACTCTTCGGCAACGGCAAGCGGATTTCCTGCTGTGCACTCACAATTCGCCCTTGCATAGTGTACCGCCTGCCATTCGTTAGACGCAAGCGACCGTCCGAAGGTAACGCCTTCCTGACGCTGTTCGAGAACAAAACCAGCTTGGGAAGGCTGGGAGAATGGCATCTCTGTCTCACCGCCTACGCTAATGTTTCGTTAGCATGCGCGCCACTTGACTCAAAGCGGCGCTACAATCATCGACGCCTTCAGTCTTTCGAACTGTCTGGATGGCTTTGATAAGCGTTTCTCGCGCCCGATGTCGTAACCCTGACCTTGCCTGCTCTCCAGCGATAGAGCAAAGGGTCTCGACATATTCAGAAAACTCGTCAATCTTATGTAATTCGTCAGCGGTGTGCAGGGCTTGTTCAAAAAATCCTGCTTTCGCCTGATCTTCGGCAATCGCGCGAAGCGCTTCCGCACAGCCGAGGTAAGCCGAAATGGGTTGAAGCCTTTGGATCGCATGTTTGAATGTCTTCTGAGCTTGGCTTTTCAACCCCGCCTTTGCCTGGATTCGAGCAATAGAACTAATGGTTACAGCTTGTAACCAGAACTTGTGTATTTTCTCAACTGTTTGCAGGGCCTGATCAAACAACCCTGCCTGCGCCTGCGCTTCGGCAATAGCACCGAAAGCCTCAGCATTGCACCACCAATCGTTTACCTTGTGGGCTGTTTGTAGTGCTTGGTCAAACAACCCTGCCTTTGCTTGGGCTTGGGCAACAGCGCTCAAAGCCGCAGCATTCGCCGCAACGAACTTTACTTTTTCTGCTGTTTTTAGTGCCTCATCAAACAATCCCGCCTTTGCTTGCAGCTCAACAATGGTAACAAGAACCTCGTCGAGTTCTATCTGTATATCTCCTTCTGCTTTTGGGACCGACTGTATTAATTCGTCAAGTAGGCTTAATGCCTTGCGTTTCGAGCGTGCCTCTAGGTGAAACTCGATCACTCGGGCAAGAGCGAGAAAGCGAGACTCTACATCCTCGACCTTTTGCGCTGTTTGCCGGGCTTGTTCGATGGTCTGCTGTGCCTGACGTCTTGCTCCTGCATGTGTCTGAACTTCGGCAATGGACACAAGAGCCTCAACACGTTCTTCCGCGTCCGTTATCATCCCGACCGCGTCCAACGCCCGTTCAAGCGTCTTCTGTGCTCTGTCTATCAACCGTGCCTGTGTCTGCGCTTGCGCAATGCGGACAAGAATACGGGCACGGCTTTGCGCCTCCTCTACGGTCCGGGCTGTGCGAAACGCCTGTTCAAGCCTCCTTTGAGCCAAACGTCGCAATCCTGACTTAGCCTGAGCCTCAGCAATAGTTACAAGAGCGTCAGCACGATACTTTGGGTCCCCTATCGCTTGGGCTGTCTGCACGGCATGTTCAAAGAGTCCGACATTTGCCTGCGCTTCGACCATCCCGAGAAGGATATTCACGCATCGGGAGAAGTCCTCAGTGTTTCTGGCTGTCGGCTGGGTTTGGTGGGTGAATTGAACAGCCTTCTGATGTTGTTCTTGCGGTAGATACCCCCTGTTGCTCACTGCAAATCCAGTAGCGATCACAACCAACAGGATGGCAAGCTCTCTGAGTAACCAATTGATAATGAACCGCTGAAGTGTTTGCCCTAAAGTTGCGCCACAACTAGCGCAAAAGCAGGCATCTTCTGAGTTCAGAGCATCGCACTGTGGGCACTTGTTCATGCTTTGCCTCCGAGTGCGAGGTGGGGATGCGAGACGCCCCTACAGGTGTGACAAAGGGACAGCTGGCGTCACGATAGTTCGGCGTTATCGCTTTTCCGACCTCGCTGTGCAGCCAATCCTACCATGTTAGCCTCATGATGTCAAGAATGGTCTTGCCTTTGATGCCCCAAAACGACTATTATGGTATCCTGCAGAGCATTTCCCTTCACGGGAAAAATGGTCTGATGGGAGGAAATGTTCTATGCGACTGCATGTTGTGCTGTGTCTTGCGCTTGGCTGGACATGGAGCAACGCCTTAGCGCAAACGGTTCAGCAGGTCTCCTACCGGGGCTGGCAAGGGTGCTACCGCCTGACGAACGGTACGGTGGAGGTAGTGGTCGTCCCTTCCATCGCGCGCATCATGCGCTACAGTTTCGTGGGTGAGCCGAACGTGCTGTGGGTGAACCCTGCCACCGAGGGCAAACCCGTGAAGCCGGGCGAATGGCCCAATCACGGCGGGGATAAGGCGTGGGTTTGGCCTCAGGATGAATGGCCCCTGCGCATCGGCAGGGGATGGCCGCCTCCCCCTGCGACCGACCAGGTGCCCCATCAAGCGGAGGTGGTACAGGGCAATCGGATTCGGCTGATTTCGCCCGTAGTGGCGGGATATGGAGTGCGAATCGTGCGGGAGCTCTGGTTGGAGCCGACGGGAACCCGCGTGCACACGCTGACCCGTTTGGAGAAACTGCGCGACGGTGCAGAGTTCCCGGTGTCTGCCTGGACGGTATCGCAGCTGCCCGCGCCCGATGCGCTTCTGGTGCGCCTCCATCCGGGATCCACCTTGCCCGATGGCTATAAGCTGTTCAGCCCAGACCCGTGGAAGAACGTCCGTCGACTCGGCGAGGACATTCTGATTCCCGAAAGGCGCTCCGACGTGGCGGTCAAGCTGGGTTGTGATGCGGAGATACTGGCATGGTTTCGGGCGCCGTATCTGGTGGTGCAGAGGTCGCCGCTGGTTGCAGAGGGGCTGTCCGCCTACAAGCCAGGTGACCATGCGCAGATATTTTCCAACTCGGATGACCTGCCTTACATCGAGTTGGAGTTCACCTCGCCCTTAAAGGTGCTCAGGAAGGGGGAAAGCGTCTCCCTGGAGGTAATCTGGGAGCTGTACCGCGTTCCCCTGCAGGAGCGGTCACCCGAAGCGCTGGCGGACTTTTTGCGAAAGCGGTGAGCCTTCCGCTACCGGGCGAGGTCTTTGTTCATACAGCACTTTTTGTACTTTTTGCCGCTGCCGCACGGGCAGGGGTCGTTGCGCCCGACTTTCTGGGTCTTCACCACGGTGCCGACCGGTGCTGGTGCAGTGCGTCCTGCCGGGCGTGCGGAGCCGTTGCCCTCATCGGGTGCCGCGTCGCCTGCGCCGGACATCCGGGTGACCTGCACGTTCGGCTGGGGCTGAGGCGGCGCTACCTGCACATGGTACATCCAGCGCACCACGTCTTCCTGAATGGATGCCAGCATCTGCTGGAACATCTCGTACGCTTCCTTCTTGTACGCCACCAGCGGGTCCTGCTGGGCATAGCCGCGCAAGCCGATGCCCTCGCGCAGGTAGTCCATGTTGGCGAGATGTTCCATCCACTTCTCGTTGATGACGCGAAGCATCACCCACCGCTCCAGCGCACGCATCAGCTCCGAGCCGAGCTCTTCCTCGCGCTGGGCGTACGCCTGCAGTGCCACCTCCTGCAGATAGTCCACCAGCTGGTCGGCGGGGCGGCGCTTCAGGTCGTCGGGGGTAATCCAGCGAGAGATGCCGAACAGCTCCTCCAGCCGACGGAATAGCCCCTCCGCGTCCACCTCGGCGTGGCGCGTGTCCTGAAGGGTAAACATCATCACGGAGTCTTCCACCTTCTGGCGGATAAAGTCGTGAATGGTGAGGGTGAGCGGGTGTCCCTCCAGGATGCGCCGCCGCTCGCTGTAGATGACCCGGCGCTGTTCGTTCATCACCTCGTCGTATTCCAGCACGTGCTTGCGGATTTCAAAGTTATATGCCTCTACCTTCTTCTGCGCCTTTTCAATGAGGCGGGAGAGGAGCTTCACATCCACGCTCTCGCTCTCTTCCCACATCGCAAGCAGTCGCTGTTTGGATGGGTCGCCGAAGCGTCGCCACAGCTCGTCCTCTAGGGAGACGTAGAACCGGCTCTCGCCCGGGTCGCCCTGTCGCCCCGAACGACCGCGCAGCTGGTTGTCGATACGCCTCGACTCGTGGCGTTCGGTGCCTAGGATGAACAGCCCGCCCAGTCGGCGCACCTCTTCGGCGGCTTTGGAGCGTTCGGCTTCGCTGAGCGGTGGCGGAGGCAGAGCACGCCCACGTCGGAAGGATTGCCACTGCAGTTCCGCCTCCTCGTCCATTTCCTCGCCTTCCTGCGCCGTCTGTGGCGCCACGCTCCCGCCGAGGATGATGTCCACGCCGCGTCCTGCCATGTTCGTGGCGACCGTTACCGCGCCTTTGCGTCCCGCCTCGGCGATGATGATAGCCTCTTTTTCGTGATATTTGGCGTTGAGGACGTTGTGCGGCACGCCGTGCGCGAACGCCTCTTTCAGATATTCAATGTTCTCCGGCGGTGCTCCAATGAGCTGGACGGCACGCTGGAGGTTTTCGGGCAGATTCATGTCGGGCACTACGCCCAGTTCCTTCGCCAGTGGGGTCAGCGCGCTGAGGCTGAGATCGTCCAGCCGGCGGTTCATCAGCGCGCGATATTCCTTCTTCTTCTCGTTGGGGATGTCTTTGCGCTTCTCCAGCTCATCGCGCAGGATGTGGATCAGACACAGCAGTTTCAACCTGTCCGGTCGCAGGCGGTCGCTCACCTTTTCGGACATCTCGATGGAGCGTGTGCCCACCAGCACCGGTTGCTGTTTCACATACAGGCGCAGAATCTCGGTGGCGATGCCGCGGAACTTCGCCTCTTCGGTTTTGTAAATCACGTCGGGGTGGTCGATGCGGATCATCGGCTTGTTGGTCGGCACAACCACCACGTCGAGCCCATAAATCTTGCGGAACTCGTCCTCTTCGGTCTTGGCGGTACCGGTCATGCCTGCCAGCTTCTTGTACAGGCGGAAGTAGTTCTGGAAGGTGATGGTCGCCAGCGTCTGGTTTTCCTGGCGAATGGGCACGCCTTCCTTTGCCTCAATCGCCTGATGCAAGCCGTCGGAGTAGCGCCGCCCGAACATCAGGCGCCCGGTGAACTCGTCCACGATGATAATCTCGCCGTCGCGCACCACATAGTCCACATCGCGTTTGAAGATGGTATGCGCCTTCAGGGCGGCGTTCACATGGTGCATCAGGTCGGGGTCTTCGGCGAGGTTTTTCACGCCCAGTCCCTGCTCCACGCGCTGGATGCCCTCTTCGGTCAGGGTGACTATCTTCTGCTTCTCTTCCAGCGTATAGTCGCGCCCGGGCTGCAGGTGGCGCACCACGCGGTCCACGCGATAGTAGAGGTCGGTGGACTCGCCTGCATAGCCGGAGATGATGAGCGGTGTGCGTGCCTCGTCGATGAGGATGCTGTCCACCTCGTCCACGATGGCGTAGTTCAATTCACGCTGGACAACCTCCTCGATGGAGAACGCCATGTTGTCGCGCAGGTAGTCAAAGCCGAACTCGTTATTGGTGCCGTAGGTGATGTCTGCGAGGTACGCCTCTTTGCGGTGGCACTCCTTCAGGTGCAGGTAGCGTGGGTCGGGCGCCTGGTAGCCGGGAGTGTAGATGTACGAGCCGCCGATTTCGCCCGTTTCGGGACTCTGTCCCTGAATCACGCCGACGCTCATGCCCAGCAGGTGGTAGATGGGTCCCATCCACACGGCGTCACGCCGCGCCAGGTAGTCGTTCGCGGTGACCAGATGCACGCCTTTGCCTTCCAGCGCGTTGAGATAGATGGGCAGGGTCGCCACCAGCGTTTTACCTTCACCCGTCTTCATCTCGGCGATGCGCCCGTCGTGTAGCACCATCCCACCGATGAGCTGCACGTCAAAGTGGCGCATCTTCAACGTGCGTTTGGAGGCTTCCCGCACCACCGCGAAGGCTTCCGGCAGAAGGTCGTCGAGCGTTTCGCCCTTCGCCAGGCGGTTGCGGAACTCGTCGGTTTTGGCGCGTAACTGCTCGTTGCTAAGAGCGGCTATCTGGTCTTCCAGCGCGTTGATCCTTTCCACCACCTTGCGGTAGCGTCGGATGTCGCGCTCGTTGCTGTCAAACAGGCTGAGTAAGAATCGCATGGCGTACTCCTTCGGCGCTTGTGAGGCACCCGCAAAACTGCTACGTCGTTATTTTCGGCTGTTTCCGCTACGTAGAATACGATGTATTCCCCATTAATGTTACCACCAGAGTCGGGCAGAAGTCAAAGGGCGAGCACCTGCGCGTATCGTTCCAGCATGGTCTGCAGGTCAAAGTGTGTTTCAGCGTGCTGGCGGGCGCGTTCGCCCATGCGCCGACGCTCGTCGGGGTGCTGAAGCAGGTAAATGATGCGCTCTGCCAGCAGCCCTTCATCCTCTGCAGGTACCACGAAACCTGTCTCTCCTTCCAGCACGATGTCGCGCACAGCGCCCACGTCGGTGCTGACCGCAGGCACGCCACACGCGGCGGCTTCAATGAGAGTCATCGGAAGCACCTCGCGGTCGGAGGTCAGTACCGCCACGTCCAGCGAGCGCCACACGGCGGGAATGTCCTGCAGTGCGCCGGTGGAGGTTACCCGTGAGGCATGCTTCATCTGCTGGCAGAACGCCTGCAGGTCGTCGCGCAGTTCGCCGTCGCCGACAATGAACGCCCGGGCGTTCGGCAGGGCAGAGAGCACCTGCTCAGCCACGCGAAGGAAACGGAAGGGGTTTTTCTCCGGGCGCAATCCCGCCACGATTCCGAACGATTCGGTATGCACATTCAGTCCCCATGCCTCCCGAAGGTGCTGTCCCTCCGGTGAGAATCGTTGCAGGTCTACCCCGTTGGGAATAACCAGCACCTGCCGTGCCTTCCATCCCTCCTGTTCCAGCAGGAAACGGCGGTGCAGGTCTGTTAGCGCGATTAGAGTGTCCGTTACCCCTGATGCGAGACGACGTGCAATCGTCATCTCGCGTGCCCGCTGCAGTTTGCCGAAGGAGTGTACCGCGATGACCAGCCGGGGCACCAGGCGAAGCCTCTTCGCGATGACCGCATACACCACCGCGTGCGGCGAATCGACGGTCAACAGCACATGGGGGCGGATCTGCCGTAACAGGCGCACAAAACGCGGAAGCACGCGCAGGTCGGTGCGAGAGGCCCCGTACAGCGCGTGAACGGGCATGCCCTGCTGGGCTATCTGTTCCCCGATGACCCCCGGCTGATAGAGGGCGCAAACGTGCATCTCGAAGCGGGATCGCAGACCCAGCGCAATCTGCTGAAGGATGCGTTCTGCACCACCTACGGAATAGGTGGAGTTCAGTATCAGCACACGATGTGTGACGTTGTGCATCACAGCGTTACGGTCTGTTCCTCCAGCGTACAGACAGGCGTGTCAGGTAGCCAGCGACTAGAAGGGTCATCTCTGATCGCTTTGATTGTCAGGCGGTAGCGTTGCCCCTGGCGAAGTGCGGCGGTGCGCAGGTACACGAGATTGCCGTCCACCCGCACGCTGTCAATCTTCAGAGGCGGCGTGAAGGTATATCTGCTCTTTTCACTGGCACTTTCTGCGTCCACCCGCTTGTTGAACACCAGCAACACGGTATTTTGCGCTGATTTTACAGCCCTCATGACGCGCGGCGGGTCGGTGTACATGTACATCCCCAGCATATATTCGTAGAGCGTGACGCTCTGTACTCCCAGCTGCCGGCACGCCTGACGGAACCGGGCAATCCAATCCCACGACTGGCGGTTCTGGGGTTGTGAGCCGATGTCCGCCTGCACCATTATCGGCAGGTTAGGGTGCACCGCACGAGCAGCACGCACCAGAGGCTGATAGGCGCGCACGTAATCGGGAGGAAGGTTCGTCTTGATCCAGTCGGGCCAGTGCGTCTGCAGGCAAATCGCGTCGGGGCGTACTCGCCGAACCACGTCGGCGATGTCCTGACCGTGTACCTCCTTCACGAAGTGCACAAGGTCGGGCACGTCAATGGCGAGTATCCAGACCGTCACCGGCGTGCGCGGGCGTGTTTGACGAATGCCGCCTTCGCCGTTCAGCAGGTCACGGAGGAAGTCGGTATGACAGCTGGTGCGGAACTGCACCCATTTTGCGTAAAGCTCCGGTTGCCTGCGCCAGAAGAGGGGATGCGATTCATCGGTGAACTCCGGCGGTTCCTCGCCCGGGTACGTCTGGGTGAACAGCCCGCGACACCGCTCGCACAGGCAGGCGTATGCCGGCGCAGAAGGTCCGGGGTATTCGGGCCAGAACGGCTCCATGATATGCACGCCATCAAAAGGATACTCCCGCAGGATGCGGGCGATTTGCGCCTTCTTCCATCGGCGGTAATCGGGATGATTCAGGCACAAGCGGGTGTAACCATCGTTCATCGGCTGGCGGGTGACCATACGCCACCCCTCCCATCCGGCGGGCAAGTCCTGCGTGTCGTAAGTGCCGTTGCCGAAGGTGGCGTAGTCCACGTGTATATTGCGCCGATGCAGGGCGTCAATCAGGTCGCGATTCACTCGGCTATCGCGGGTATTCACATACTGCACGCCGTCGAACCCGTGCACAGCAATCTCTTCCGCGATGCTTTCCATACTGCGTCCCGTGTAGTATCGCCCGAGGTAGGGGTCTATCTCCACGCAGTATTCAGGAAGCCTCATCGCGCCTCCACCACGAGTAGAGTGCGCATGGGAGCCTTGACCTTTACCGTCGGTTCGCCCCAGGATGCCCAGTCGGCGGTGGAGTCGTCGTTGGGCCCCACGTCGGCTATCAGGCGCAGGCGTATCGTCTGCCCCGCGAACGGTGCAAGGTCGGCGGTCAGCTCGCGCCACGTGCCCTGTATTCCTGTTCCCTCTGCCAGCTGATGTACCTTACCCTGCTGGTCTATCAGCTCCACCCGGAACAGCACGCCGTCGCTGGGGTCGCCGCCGTCCCGAATGCCAATCCAGCTGTGGAAGAGACAGGGCACACTGGGTAGCGTTACCGGCTTCAGCTCCGCCCACGCATAGCCTACCCCACCGATGTACGGCGGGTGCATGAAGATGCCTTTCTTTGAAACGCCGCCCACCGACAGGTCGCCGATGTAGTAGTGTGCACCCGTGCCGCCCGGGTCGGGAATCTCTTTCTGCCCACGTCGCGCGATGCCCCACATCGCTACGGCATTGGTTAGCTCTGCCATGACTGGCTGTGCTTCGACCACGCGCAGGCGCAGGTTGACGCGGTGGGGCGCGATACCGTCGCGCAGGGTGATGCTCAGGTCGCCCTCCGTTCCTGTGGGAAGGTCGGTTCGCACCTGCAGGTCAATCTTTGCAGGCATCCGGCCGCCCTCAACGCGCAGTGAGCCAGGCGAGACCTGCCAACCGTCAGGGACGGTGAACTCCACAGAGAGCGGTTCGTCCTTCGGAGGGGCGATGCGCCAGATGGGTATCAGCGTCAGGAGCTGCGGGTTCCGCCATCCGCCTGTTTGCCATCGCCAGCGCACCGGCTCCACCACGCGCAGAACCGCCTCACGCTTCCCGTCGCCAATCGCTGCACGCACCAGCACGGCGTCGCCCGGACTCAGGTCTGAATCGATGCGTATCATGCCATTCGCGTACGTGCCGTTCTCTACCCGCCACTGTGCCTGCTGTGCCGTTCCCTGCAGGGTTACCCTGACGTTTCCGCCGGGCACAACCTCTCTTCGCTCGGGGGCAATGCTCCACGTGCGTTTTCCCGAAAAATCCAGCACGTAGCGAACCGCCTTCTCCACTGGCTCCACCCATGTCTCCTGCCCGCTGTCGTGCGTCACCGGTCTGGCGAGCTCGTTGCCGTCCACATCGTATGCCCGACAGGAGACCAGCGCACCCTGCACCCCAAACGGTCGCCCGATGCGGAACCGCTCCCTGCCGCTGATGCGGATGACCTGCAGGCGGTTGGGCGCGAGGCGCGTGATAGCGAGCCCGCCGTCCGAAGAGGCTTCAGGTGCATTGAAGAGCTCGCCGCGCCCGTCCAGATAGATGTAAGCGTCACTGCGGAGGTAGTCCACCTTGCGCCCTTCCACCAGCGCGGAGTAGCTCAGCAACGCATCCTTCTGGTAGGCTAACCAGCCAGCGGGAGGCAGGATAAACGCCCGCGAGCCGATATTCACTCTCCACTCTTCCGTGGGGTGGTCGTTCAGCCACAGTTTCAGCCCGTTGGGGTATTCTACATAGAGCTGACGACGGGTGCGGGGCAGGTCGCGCACAACCGCTTCCGAGACGCCCACCAGTTTCGCGCCGTCCCAGTAGGCGATGCGGGTGGGAGCCAGCAAACCGTATCGCGCCTGAACCTGCTGGAGCATGTAGTAAGAGCGGCAGGTGCGCTCGATGCCGTGCTCTTCTTCCACCAGCCAGCCGATGTGCCCGTAGGCAAGGGTGTGCAGAAGGAAGCGGTCAATCGCACGGTCAATGTTTTCGGGCGCTCGCCAGTTGGGGATGGCATCGCAGAAGAAAGACGTCCACGCTATGCCGATGTCGCACTCTTTGGTATGTATCTGATAGAGGTCAAACACCGGCAGGAGCGGCTCCACCGCCAGCGGTCGCCCGTTGTATGCCAGCGCGTAGTTGCCATCCGCCAGCCCGGCGTACAGCCACTGATACGTGCCTTCCGAGAAGATGGGACCGCCGTACACGCGCGAGTCGTTGCGCAGGAGCTCGCCATAGGCGTAGAACGTCTGCGCGAAGGTTCCCGCGCCGGGCACGCGGGCATCATAGTCGGTGTACCACCAGGGCTGTACGGCGGTGTGCACGTCGGTGTATGCGCTGTTGGGGTTGTACTTCGCCTTAATCTGCGGGGCAAGGATGGCGTCGAACTCCACCGCCTTCAGCGGTTTCAGTGCCCAGTTTCGGGGCCAGGCGGGTCGCCATTCGCCGTCGGGCTGGCGCTGGACGAAATCGGGGTTCCAGTGTTCGTTTACGGGCGCGAAGTCGCAGTAGTTGGTGTACAGCCCGCTGAACCAGCCGAGCGACCGCTGATGCGCAACGTAGCGCTTTAACGCCTCATCGCCGCCTTTGCCGGGCGCGGCGCGGGTGCGCAGGGTGAAGCTCTCGCCGCCATCGCGCCACGAGATTTCGTGGTTGCACTGTATCAGCTTCTCTATGCCATAAGCCCTCAGCATCCGACTGCGCTTCATCTGGTTTTCATAGTTACCGGGTCCCCACGATTCCTGCCACAGGCGGTCTACCGCCTGTTTGGCGTGCAGTCCAACCGGGTTGGCGATGGTGGGCAGAACCTCTTCCAGCATGGGCGAGACGGTGATGAAGAGGCGTTCGAACATCGGGTTGCGTGTGCCGTCGGTTTTGGGATGGTAGCGCACGCCGCCGTTAATGCGAGCGATGTCGCCAGAGGCATACTCGGCGCCGTACGGCTCTGAGCCATTGGAGCGATACCAGTCCAGCCACAGCGAGCTGAACAGCCAGCGGTTGCCCACACGCGAGAGCAGAACCGTGGGGTGCGAACTGCCATAAGTAATATAAGGGATGTACATGGCGCGCGGCTGCTGGACACCGCCCAGCTGTCCGAAGTGCAGTTCGGTTGCCTTCGCGGTGCGGTTGATGACGTCCACGATCAGCGATTTCTGCACGATTTGCAGGCGCAGGGTTGTGCCGTCGTCGTATTCGGCGGAGATGACGCCCTTCTGAGCACGCACGCCCTTCAGTTTGGGTTCACGAATACTTTCACCGAAGCGCACGCCCGCGCCAGAGACCTGCCACACGGTTCTGCCGTTCCACTCGGCGCGGATGCCGTTGATGCCCCTGCTGGCGTCGAAGCGGTATACCAGTTTGCCATCCTTGCCTTCGTAAAGGAGGACGAAGCGTCCTGCACCCTCGGGCTGAACGCTGTTTTTGAACGCGCCGCTGAAGTGCAAGGGCAGGATGGTCAGCTCGCGCGTGGGGAAGGGGAGTTTGCCCGGTCCGGTGTTTGCTCCGGGCGATTGTCCCTCAAACAGCGTGAGGTTCCTCTTTGGGCGCGGGGCGAACTGCAGGGGAGGCAGCTGCTCGCGATAGAAGCGCACCGAGTCGAAGAAAATCTCGCGCCAGTCGCTCTGCCAGCCGCCAGAAACTTCGATGCGCACCATCTGCGCGGGGAAGCGGATGCCTGCGGGCAACCTGCGATGCAGTAACCACCATTCCTTCCACTCCACGCTGGCAACCTGTACGGCGTGCTCGCTGCCTGAGCTATCGCGCAGTATCACGGCGATATGCACGGGCGGCGTGTCGGGCGGGTTTTCCCAGCTCCAGCGGTTGCCGTACACCCACATCTCCACGCAGTCCGCTCCGTCCGGTACCGCTACCGGCACAGGCGGCAGGATCACGATACGCGAAGCCGAGTTCGCATGCCCGTTGCCCCGGTAACGCAGTTTCGCGACGGGTCTATCCCACACGTTTTGCGCCCGACTGACCTGCAAGACCGCCTCCGCGCCGTTGTGCACTTCCATACGCCAGCCCTGCAGGTTGTGGAAGGTCAGGCTCGGTGGGGCGGGCTCCTTGCGGTTTGCCCATACCATTTCGTAGGGGCGTTCGCCCGGCTTTTCGTTAGGGTCAAACTCTGGATTCACTGTTTGGCTCATGGCAGATGCTCCCATCATCAGCAGGCACACCAAGCCCATTATTGCACGCCTCATCGTTCAGGACACCCTCCTGAAGGTTTGAGACAAGTGTTCGCGAGCGAGGAAGAGATTCCTGCATTCATGATGGAAGCAATTGTCGCAAAAAAATCAAGAAATTTCTGGCTCTGATCCCTAAAAACCCCAGTTTTGGTACGATTCTTGCTATATATCTAGGGAGTGGAAAGCCTGTCTGACGGCGAAGAGCTGGTGTGTGAGTTAGACGCCAGCGGCAATGTGGTGGCGGGC
>CAZOGB010000030.1:0-19090 GCA_964579145.1 uncultured bacterium
CTCAGCAGAAATCGCGCACAGATGCGAGGCAGATTGTGGTATCCTTTATGCACAGTATCCCTGACGACCGTGAGGTGAATCCATGCGCAGTGACACCATCAAGAAAGGCTTTGAGCGGGCGCCGCATCGCTCCCTGTTGAAAGCAACGGGCGTGCGCGACGAGGACATGCACAAGCCCTTCATCGCCGTGTGCAACTCCTTTGTGGAGATAGTGCCCGGGCATGTGCACCTGAATAAAGTGGGCGAAATCGTCAAACAGGCGATTCGCGAGGCAGGGGGTGTGCCTTTCGAGTTCAACACAATCGGCGTGGATGACGGCATCGCCATGGGGCACATGGGCATGAAATACTCCCTGCCCAGCCGCGAGCTGATTGCCGATTCGGTGGAGACGATGGTACGCGCCCACTGCTTCGACGGCATGATTTGCATCCCCAACTGCGATAAAATCGTGCCCGGCATGTTGATGGCGGCGATGCGCCTGAACATCCCCACCGTGTTCGTTTCGGGCGGACCGATGGCAGCCGGCAAAACGCCCGACGGTAAAGTGGTGGACCTGATTTCGGTCTTCGAAGGTGTTGGGGCATACAAGTCAGGACAGATTGACGAACGCCAGCTGAAGATGCTGGAGGACTTCGGGTGTCCGACCTGCGGCTCCTGTTCGGGCATGTTCACCGCAAACTCCATGAACTGCCTGTGCGAGGCGCTGGGCATGGCTCTGCCCGGCAACGGCACCATCCTGGCGGGAACCAGAGACAACCTGAACCCCGCACGGGTGGAGCTGTATCGCAGGGCGGCGTTCGCGCTGATGGAGCTTATCCGGCGCGATATCAAGCCTCGTGACATCGTGACGCGCGAGAGCATCGACAACGCCTTCGTGCTGGATATGGCGATGGGCGGCTCCACCAACACCCTCCTGCACACGCTGGCGATTGCGCACGAAGCGGGCGTGGACTACGACCTGAACCGCATTAACGAGCTATCCAAACGCACCCCTAACATCTGCAAGGTCGCGCCCAGCAGTCACTACCACATTGAGGACGTGGATCGGGCAGGGGGCATCAGCGCGATTTTGAAAGAGCTCTCGCGCGTAGACGGCTTACTGCACCTGGACTGCCTGACGGTGACGGGCAAAACGCTGGGCGAGAACATCGCCGACGCACGCATCCTGGACCCCGATTGCATCCGCCCCATTGAAAGGGCATACTCGCAAACGGGTGGTCTGACCGTGCTGTTCGGCAACCTGGCGCCCGAAGGGGCGGTGGTCAAGACCGCCGGCGTGGATCCGAAGATGCTGGTGTTTGAAGGTCCGGCCGTCATCTTCGAGAGCCAGGAAGAGGCGTGCGAAGGTATTCTGAACGGCAGGGTGAAGCCGGGCGATGTGGTAGTGATACGTTACGAGGGACCGAAAGGCGGACCCGGTATGCAGGAGATGCTCGCGCCTACCAGCTACATCATGGGGCAGGGGCTAGGCGACAAAGTGGCGCTGATTACCGACGGGCGATTCTCGGGCGGCACGCGGGGTGCGTGTATCGGTCACGTCTCACCCGAAGCGGCGGAGGGTGGGCCCATCGGTCTGCTCCAGCCGGGCGACATCATCTCCATCAACATCCCGCAGGGGCGTCTGGAGGTTCGCCTGAGTGAAGAGGAGTTGAACCGCCGTCGCCAGGCGTGGAAGCCGTTGAAGCGGGAGATACCGGAGGGCTGGTTGCGCCGATACGCAGCGATGGCGACCAGCGCCAGCACGGGGGCAATCCTGCGCATCCCGTCATAAAAACAGAAAGCCGCCCGCGGACGCGGGCGGCTCTCGACACACTTGCAACTTTAGCGTCGTCGGCGCAAAAGCAAGCCCGCTACCCCCAACCCCAGAATGCTGAGAGTCGCCGGCTCAGGCACTACCGCCAGATTGTCCAGATAGAACGTGTAAGGACCGACCACACTGCTGTCTGCCGGCGTAATGGCAAGGCACTCGAGCACCACTTTGCCCGTTGTGGTCTCCAAAACGCCGTTGCCGGTGAAACCAACGATGGGGTCATTCAGGGGATCAAACACCACGTTGACCCACTGGTCCTTGGCGGTAATCAGCTTGCCAAAGGGTGCGTTCCCCGCCTTGGACGGCGCGCCGATGAACTCGATCCCGCCCGATGTGCCTCCGTTCTCGCCGATATTGCCCGTTGGGTTGGTTTCACGCACGCCAAGCGTCAGCCGAAGGTCGGGCGTACCGGCGGGCACGTAAACCCACAGGCTCAGCGGGGCGGTGGCGGAGATAATCGGATTCGGCAGGGTTGCCGCATTAAACGTGGTCAGGCGCACCCAGGGGTTGGTCTGACCGGTTTTGAACTGGAACGAGACCTTCAGCGACTGCGTACCGGACTGCGCCTGCTCGTTGCTGATTTGCGCCAGGTTAGGGGACGTCTCCAGGAAGCCGCTGGTAGAGCCAGAAAAGGTGGGGGTACGGAACATCACTGTACCGTTAGCTCCTAGAGTATAGCCCTCAAAGTCGGTCAGCAGCTGCGCGGAAGCCGGCATTGTGCCCAACGCAATCGCCGCAACCAGCCATACATGCCATCGTTTCATAAACGTTTTCCCTCCTTTCGCGAACCTCAGGTGAGACCCGAGTAAACTTCTTGCGCCGTAGCGTGTTGGCGCCACGACTGCTGTTATTTTACTCCAATCGCCGCGATTTTGTCTACAACTTGCCCTTGCTTTTTTGCCCCAAAGCGGCTATCCTACTAAAAACATTCTCAAGAGGCGAAAACCACCATGCTCAACTGGCAAAGGCTCAAGCAAAAACCTACGCTGTTCAAGCGGCTGACGGGCGTCTCTTTACACACCTTTGAGCAGATGCTTGGCATGCTGGAGCCAGCCTATGGCTGAGTTTATGCGTCAGCGTCTGAGCCGAGCAGACCGCCAGCGCGCTGTGGGCGCAGGGGGGAAGTTCAAACTCTCTCTGGAGGGGCTGATGGTGATGACGCTGTTTTTCCTTCGGCATTACCCGACTTATGCGGTGCGAGGTGTTCTGTTTGGTCTTCACGAGAGCAATGCGTATCGGGACGTGCAGATGATGCAGGCATTTATGTGCGCCTATTTGCCCCTTGCCCGAACGGGTGAGGCAGACGAAGTTGCGTTCGGTGGCGCAGTTGTTGGTGGAGGAGCCGCAGTTAGAGGTGTTGATAGACGCGACGGAGCAGGCTCGTTGTCGTCCGCGCGATAGGGAGGGTCGGGAGCGTTTTTATTCGAGGAAGAAGAAGCGTCACACTCTCAAGAGCCAGGTGGTGGCAGAGCGGTGTAGCGGTTTAATCATAGACGTTTCGTCGGGTTCGGAGGGTCGGCGTCACGATTTGAAGGTGTTTGAGGTTTGTGGGGTTCGGGAGCGTTTGGGTGGAGTTGGGTTGGTCGCGTGGTTAGACAAGGGGTATGCGGGGATAGAGGATTTGGTAGATGGGTGGCGGGTGATGCGGTGGTTTCACTACTATCACGCAAGAAGTTTACTGCTGAAGTGTGGTAAGGTATGGATGAGAAACAGTTGTTGTTTGCATACCTCAAGTATTTCTGAAAAGGGCAGTTCTGGTCAAGAGCAGGACTGCCCCTCATTTTGTCTAAACTCGAGGCTTCTACTACCTTGCCGATAATGCAGACCTCTTCGCCAGTAGTGGAGTTGCAGATGCGGTTAACGCCTGAAAAAGATGCGCCCTGTCCGTTCCGAACGGTGCTAATAGGCTCGTGAACCCGGCTTCGGCAGGCGCCAGTAAGCAGTAAACCTGTTATCCCACGCGATTTCGTCCGTTTCTAACCTGACGGGAACAGACTGTAGGTCTTCGCCTGGCTTCCTGGCAAAACGCCCCAATACATTGCCCTCTTTGTCTAAAAGCAACACACACCTGCCGTATGGGTGTGGCTTACCATCATCGTAAGCAAGCCAAATTAAGAACAGGTTGTCGGCTGAATGCCGTGCCGCACCCTCCACACGCCCTGGTAAAGCACGTATTCGTCGCAGGCAGCCTGCGCCATCAAATACAAAGATTAGTCCGCATCTGTCACGCCCCTGAAGATGTCCTACCGCCACCAGAACACGACCTCCGTCGCGTGTTACCGCACACCAGAACGCCATCATCCGGGTTTGCTTCTCATGTTCACGGCGCCATTCCTCTACTATCGGCTCTCCTATGACAGATTGGACACGCGCCAGCGCTTCCCACACAGGCAGTGCCGATCTCCATCGTTCCCCGCTGGTAGCGTCGAAACTGACCACCCTGTAAGCTTTCGAACCTCCCGAAAGAACGATGGCTTGATACCGATCGTTGATATTGCCACAAAGCTGGCTCCAGCTCTCGTGAATGAGACCCCACCCAGCTGGAGGCTTCCACTGCCATACTTCTTCTTCCCACTCCTCCAGACCAAGCGCCGGAGTGTTGGGAGACCGCCAGCGTAAATGCTTGCGAACTGCCTTGAGGCTAACAACTGACGGACCCGCGCCACCAGTGCCTATTATTTTGCTGAGGTTAACAGGTTCGAAAAGCACCCCCTTAATATGTGGGTACGGAAAGACCAAAGCGTACATGGAGCCAGGATCTTTATCGGGATTATCCCATACCGGCGCGTACAGTTCGCGATGAGTAAGAGAGGAAGGGAACCCCATCGACTTGTAAAGCCTGTATCCCTCTTCGCTGGATCCTGTCCACGTGGGGTACAGGGGAGGAACCATCTTGGTCCACTCCCAGTTCGGCTCCATATCAAATTTCGCCGTGGAGATGCTGTCCTGGGCATGTGCACATGCTGCCAGTACCAGTATCATCACACTGAGGCTGCATATTGTGGTTCGGTTTCTCACTGTCGCGATACCTCCGCCAGAGCATTATCGTTGTCCAAAATCCAAACCAAGGTATTGGTTTGGATTAACCTGTCCCCATGTACGTATCACACCATCCCCATCTTGGTCTATCCATTGGCCGCCCTGCAGGTCAAAATAATCCATCTTGCCTGCCAGACGGACCTCAAAATGCAGATGTGGACCAGTAGAGGACGGAACACGTACTGTGGCACGCCACTCGAAACTTATAAGGATCGGTCCGTTTTTGCACACCATTTTCAGCGAAGCGTTGTTAAATTCTAAGTATCCAAGAGACAGCTGCCTTGACTCAAGTCCGAATACTTGATCTGCCTCATAAAAATCCTGCACTCTCGTGAGTAGGGTTGAGATGTCTATCTCCGAACCAGCTGCGGGCAGCTCTGAGGATGTGGCTCTCGTGTGCCCATATGCTGTGGAGACCTCATCTCGCACATATTGGTCGTCAGGTGCAACACCACTCGTGTCCTTCAGCATCAGGTTTACTTTGCCATGCTGAATGACCCGATGTCCACCAATGTAGGATTGCCTATTCCATAGATTGTTAGGGAGAGCGTCTATGAGCAAACAATATACCCATACGTTGTAGCCGCGTTCAATGTAATACTGTGACTTTTCCCAGATGTCATGTGCCACTCCACGCTCTGCAATGATGGACAATCCACCTTGCGGTATAGGTAGAGCACGGTCTTCAATCTTACCAGCCTCTGCACTGTTAACCGGCATCCCAGCCGTCGCCTGTCCGTCTGTGCGGGCATAGTCAATCCCAAGATGGGGGCCACCTGCTGTGCCGGGCACAATTACTGGGATCTCCTGAGTTTGGGCTTCGTCAAGATATACTTTGAGAGCCATCCGCGGCACCGGGCGGTTCCCCTCAGTGTAATCAGAGGTTACAGGGCAGTTTATCGGCTTCGCCATGCTCATCACCCGGAAGTCTGCTACTGAAACGCTGTCCGACCGGTTGCACAGTGCATACGCCCGCAGTCGGTAACGCTCTAAATTCGGTGAAAACTGCGTGCGGGGCAACTGCTGTTGCCATACCATCCGAAACCGCCATACCGACGCCTGAGCGTCCCACCATACGTCCTCGTCCACCAGTTCCTCTGCAGGCACCGGACGTTCTGCCTCCACCACCCGCCACACATCGTTTCCATCCAGATAACCCTTCTCCACAGTGAGAGCAATAATAGGACGTACCCCAGCCTCGCCAGGTAACACCTCCCCTTTGATGACCACCGGACAGGGCATGGGCTTGCCACGAAACAGCATGGGGGAACCCTCTACCAGCGGCGGGTCAGTCAACTTTACCAATTTATAGTCAAAAGTGAGGGCAAGAGGCAGTGCCCACAGCCTTCGGTGAGAACGGTCTCGGTCCGCATGATTGTCCTTGACGCAAATCACGAACCGGTAAGTGCCCACCAGGGACAGCTTGTCTGTCGGAACATACACTCCCATGATATGGTCGCCTGCGTTAAGGTCGTCGCCTGTGAGCGTGCGCTCGTGTATCGGCGTCAGATGAGGGTTGAGAACGACCACCTTGCCCTCGCTGGCATGGCGATCGCTAAGGATACGGTAGTAAATATCAAACTGCGCGTCGGAACCTCGCACTCCCATATACTTTGCTGCTCTGACAGGAGACATGTAGCTTAGAGAGAGGTAGTCCGACCGATTGCTGTCCCTGTCTGGAAAGGTGGGCACATACGCCTCCGCAGAGAGGCGATACAGATATATCCCACGAGGAGCCGTGCTCCCGTCCGCCAGCTTTCCATCCCACTCCCACTGCCACACACCCGGACGAGGCACGTTCGTAAACTGCTTCACCAGGATAGGGGTCTGGTTGTTCTCACTGGTGAATATCTCCAAACGTAACGTGCATACCCCGCTCTGCGCATGTTGTATCTGTGCCGAGAAGGGAACGCCTGTCATCTGTGCAGGGTTCCACACAAAATACGGCTCTGACCGGCTGTCCATCAGCACCAGATTGTTCATGGTCAACGTCATGCTTACAGATGGCGGATTGATTGTCCGCCAGTTATTGGGTGGAGGATTACCCGTCGCTACCACGTAACTCACCGTCACATCAATCTGATAAGTGCCGTTATGCCCCGCAAGGTTTATAAAGGGGCTTTCCAGCACCACCACATTGCTGGTGGGGTCACCGTATTGCGGATTGGGGTCAACGCGTTGAAACTCCGCCAGCTGCCCGGAGGTAACGGGATGGGCATCGGTCAGTTCTCTGATGGACTGCTGGATGATGCTGGCGCTGACGATGGTGCCTTCGCCCTGTTCGGGTTGCACCACTACCCGCACGGCAAACTGCCCGCCGATGGTGGCTCCCGAGTTAGCAACCGCTGCGCCCTGTCCAGAGTTTGTAGAGGGATACCACAGCGCGTAAATCCTAACCGAGGCGAAGGCGTTAGAGGGACACAGCAGGCTTGCGCCGAGCACGGTGAAGATGGCGAGGGTGGTCAGTACCCCCCCCGTTTAGTTTGCAAAGCAAAGCGTTTCATCTTCTTGCTCCTTTCACGGGAGATAGAAGTCTACTTATAATATACAACACTTTTGCGAAGACGTCAAGCTGGTGGAGATTGAGTGTCCAGATTCTGGTATTTTTGGTGGGTAGGTGATATACCTTCACACGCCCGTTATCCGGCGCAGGTGTCGCAGGGATGCGCCCAGCAAGCCCGGCGAGCGGGAGGCGTCTCCCAGACGTCGCAGGAACCGCGCGATCCAGCGTTTGCGCGTGACCCCAGCACTGGTGGCAGCAGCGCGGCGGTCCTGTTCCGAGAGGCAGTAGTCGAAATCGCCGTGCAGGATGGCTCTCTGGAACCAGTACTCCAAAAGATGTATCTCCCGCACATTTCCTTTGCGCAGCTGCGCAGGCAACCGGTTCAGCAGAGGACGGGGCAGGTTCCACTCCCCGCGACGGTTCAACAGGTCGCCGCCCAGGAAGTCGCTGACCTTCTGCGCCAGATAGAGCATTCCCCGGTCCACCACCAGGTCCAGAGGTAGCGGAACGCCGATGTCCCACTCGAGGTCAATCACCGTCACTTCGCCGGTCGCCTCGTTCAACAGGCAGTTGCGCGGGGTAAGGTCCAGGGTGTTTGCTGGTAGCCATTGAGTATTGGGGGTGTAGACGGTCTGCCCCAGCCTTTGCGTGCAGAACGAGGCGAACTGCTCACTGTAGTTCTGATACCCCTCGGGTGCCACCTGCGCCAGCAGAGTAGCATACCACCGGAGCAGAGCGGAGGCAGCTTCCGCGTAACGTTTGTGCCACAGGCTGTCGATGAACAGGTGCTCGATGTTCTTCAGGTTCTGGTAGTATGGCTCGTGCTGGTCGGTATGTGCGCTGATGGGGGCTGGACGGTTGAGCCACTCGCCGCGCATGGTGTACACGCCGATCCGCTCGCCCTCGTTGAGGAAGAACTTGGTCTGGCGGAAGGGAGGCGCACACTGACTTCGCGTTTTCACCGCCAGAATATCGCTCCATGCCTCCGGCATCGGCTGACGCGAGGCAATAACCAAAAACGAGTTCATAAAAGCGGAAGGCTGAGCGCTTCGGGCAATCATTCTCAGGAACTCGCGCTCGTTGAACAGCGGTCGCTGGCGCAGGGAGTAATCCACCGTGGGCAGATTCAGCAGGGTCAGCCAGTCAAACGCGGGTTCGGCAAAGCTGCGCTCGGCGAGGATGACCTCGGGCATCTTGTAGTCGGGGAAGGGATAGAACCAGAGCTGATGTTCCAGCCCCGCGTCTTCCAGCATACTCTGCAGAAGCCCTCTGTCGAAGGTGCGGATTCCGTTGTAGTCGGGATAGCCGGAGACGCTTTCGTAGGGCACTCCGTAGTGGTCTTCGCGATAGCCAGCCAGATACTTATGCCCGATGGGGTTTTCAATGGCGATGACCAGCTTGCCGTCCGGGCGCATCCACCGGCATAGCAACTGCACCAGATATGAGGCGGCATCCGCGCGTGAAATATACCTGCCGGCGTACTCCAGCACGCCAATTAACAGCGCGACGTCGAACGGCTCGGAAGGCTGGTAGCGCTCGATATTCGCTGTGACCACTTCGAGGTGCGGGGCATGTCGGCACCGGAGGCGAATCAGCTCCGCACGCTGAGGTGCGCCCTCTACCGCCACGATTCGCCTGATGGCAGGCACGCGACACAGGTACGAGGTAATCGCGCCACAGCCGGCTCCCACCTCCAGCACGCTTATCCCCTCTCTGGCGGTGGGTAACCAGCTGATGATGCTGGAGCGTGCGGGGGAGAGGTGATATGACAGCGGCCACCAGTTGTACTCCATCCAGGTGTGCTGTTCGTCGAAGTCCTCGCGCCCAAAGATGTCGTGCAGCAAGGCTTCTGCGCCGTCGGCATACTGAAAGCGTGTGCCTTGCTCAGGCGTGTTCACGCTCCTATCCTCTGTCATCTGGGTTCCGAGCCATATCATCTCTGCATCTGCACCCCACCCGCCGTACAGCCACCGTCCCTTAATGACGCACCGCACGCAATCTGGGTTCAACGGGGTGTACAGACAGGTTTTGAGGGCATAATATCGCACTGGAATCCCCGATTTGCTTCATCTTGGGGTAAAAAAATCGAAAAAGTTCGAAAACCTGTTGACACACGTGGACGGTTGTTTTATAGTGAATATAGGCAAAGGTGCGAGGGTGCAGTGAAGCCCTTAACCCTTGCACCACCCAAACGGGTAAAAAGCAAACCAGAACTGTCGGGAGGCAAGCAGGATGATTTCATCCCGCTATGACGACGGAAGCCTGCGCTTCCAGAACATGCAGGACGAGGAAGTCGTCGTCTACGCGAAATGCGGTAGCCAGCAAGCGACAGAGCATTTGCTTGCGAAGTACCGCGGCATGGTCGAGAGCAAGGCACGCTCCTATTTCCTCATGGGAGCCGACCACGAAGATGTGGTGCAGGAGGGCATGATAGGGCTGTTCAAAGCCATCCGCGACTTCCGTGAGGACAAGCTGACCAAGTTCCGCCCCTTTGCGGAGCTGTGTGTCACCCGCCAGATTATCACCGCAGTGAAGATGGCAACACGCCAGAAGCATGCCCCGCTCAATGCGTACGTCTCCCTCAACCGCCCCCTGAACGATGAAGACAACGACTCGACCCTGCTGGAAATCATTCCCGATGAGAGTGCGGCTGACCCCGCCACGGTGGTGGTAGACCAGCACCAGCCGCGAAACCTTCTGGAGACGCTGGACGGACACCTGAGTAACCTGGAAGCGCAGGTGCTCCGATGCTATCTGGAAGGGATGTCGTATCGGGAAATGTCCAAACTGCTCGGATGCCGCCCCAAATCCATCGATAACGCCCTGCAACGGGTGAAAAGAAAGGTCAGCATCCTGCTCTCACGCGAAGAAGAGTGACGCGCTTGCCGCCGCGGGTCAGCCTGCGGCGGCTTCTCTCCCGTCCCTGTGCTGTTGAACAAGCACCTGCACCACCCGGCGCATGGGTGAAGGTAGAGGCAAACTCTGTGCCTCCTGCAGAGAGACCCAGCGCATCCGCTCGCTCTCCTCTATAACCCCGCCGCTACAGCCACACCTGACCACATGCAGGGTAATCGCGTAATGCATCACCCCGTGCCGAACGGTGGTTATCGGCCCGCACGCCTGAACGCTCATGCCGAACCCTGCCACTAGCCGACGCACCGCGCTAGCTACCGTCTCCTTGCCCTCCAGCCTTGTGCGCGGAAACTCCCACATCCCCCGCCACAGCCGACCGTTCTCGCGCTTCACCATCAGCCAGCGCCCCTCGCGCTCGATGGCGACGCACACATCATGCACCTTTTCGGTGGCGCGGCGGGCAGGCAGAACGGGAATCTCTCCCTGACGCCCCTGCCGAAACGCCAGACACTCGCCAGCCAGCGGGCATACCAGACAACGCGGCGCCCGCGCGGTGCATATCGTCGCGCCCAGGTCCATCATCGCCTGGTTGAAATCGCCCGGCGCATCGGCGGGCAGTATCTGCCGACAGGCATCCCACAGCTGTCGTCGCACCGCCGAGCGTGTGATGTTCTCCTCTATCGCCAGCAGTCGAGCAAGGATGCGATAGCCGTTGGCGTCTAAGGCAGGCTCTGCCCTACCGCAGGCGATGCTGGCAACTGCCCCGGCGGTATACTCTCCAACCCCGGGCAGCTCCCTGAGCACTTTCGCCTCACACGGAACCACACCGCCGTACTTTTGCACAATCTGTTGGGTGGCGCGATGCAGGTTCCGGGCGCGGCTATAGTAGCCCAGTCCCGCCCAGTAGCGCAACACCTCTTCCTCATCCGCCTCGGCAAGGGCAGTGACGGTGGGGAAGCGCTGGAGAAAACGTTCCAAGTAGGGCAGAACGGTCTCCACCTGCGTCTGCTGAAGCATGGTGGCTGCAACCAGCAGATGATAGGGGTCGGCATCTTGGTGCCAGGGCATGGGACGCGCGTTCGCCCGATACCATTCCAGCAGATGTTGTGGAACGGCGCGAATCTGCTCAGGCGTCCACATTAAAACCCGCCCATGCCTCCAAAGATACTGCGCAGGTTCATTCCACCGTCGCCGCTTATCACGAATCCGGGGAAGTAGCGGCGCAGGTCGTACTTGTCCAGTATCTGCTGAAGCTCGTAGTTCGCCTGCAGGATTTGCGTGTCCACGTCTGTGGACGCCGTGCCCTGCATCTGTGACAGCGCCTGAAGCGCCCCGTTGGGGTCGGTTTGCGCCTGCTGTAAAGCCAGATACACCTTCGTCATGTAGGTGATGGTGGCTGAAAGCATCTTGCGGTAGGCTTCGTGAAGGGGCTGGCAGGCAGGCGGCGGCTGTTTGGACTCGAACAGCTGGCTGAGGTTTGCCCACTTCTGGGAGTAATCCTGTGGAGCCTGCTGAACCGCGCTCATGCGTTGCTGGATTTCCTGCTCATCAATGGTTGCCCGCATCGCCACCGCGTTCACGAAGGCATTGAACGCCGGGGTCAGGTCTCTCTGCATCGCCTGTCGCTGTGCCTCAATCCGCTGGAGGTGCTTCAGGTAATCGATAATATCGGCGGGTGGGGACTTTTCGGGTTCCTTAGCGGGTGGCTCAGCCTGCGCCTGCAACAGTCCGGCGTCCGGCATCTGTGGACCCGGCGCCTCCAGCACGTTGCCTGCGGGTGGAGCCATCGCTCCGCGGTGGGTCACGGGGGAAAAATGACGCCCCAGCAGAATGCCCGCAACCAGCACCACCAGAACTCCTGCACCGATGAGTGCCACCTTCGGGTTCATTGCGCTTCACCCTCCTTCCGCGTATCAAGACGCACCCGGTGGTTCGAAAGTTCCTCTTGCCTCAGTATAGCACCACGCTACTCAATCTGCAACGAGACTTCGCGCTTGCCCGCCGCGGCACGGGTGGTCAGCCACACTCCATACAGCACCATCGCCGAGCCGATGGCGGTGTGCACCCCGAAAGGTTCCTTCAGCCACAGCACGCCCATCAGCGCCCCGAACACCGGCTGGATAAAGATAAACACCCCCATGTTGCCCACATGGTGTCGCTCCATCAGCACGAACCAAACCGCATAGCAGAACGCGCTGTTCACCACGCCCAGATAGAAGACCGCCCCCAGCGCCGCGACAGACGGAACAGCAGGCGAAGCCGCCCAGAACAGATACGCCGGTATCGCTAAGGCAGCGGTCGCGCCAACGCTCTCCCAGAAGAGCACCACGATGCCGCTGTACCGGCGCGTCAGTCCGCGCGAGAGCACCGTGCCCGTCCCCTCCACCAGCACCGACGCCGCCACCAGCAGGTTGCCAATCAGCGAGCCCCTATCGTCCAGCGGAGGCACCAGCCCACGGTTAATCAGCAGATATGCGCCCGCAAATCCCAGCACCATACCCCACGCGGATTGCCGCGACATCCCCTCGCGCAGTAACAGCACCGACATCAGCGCCATCACCAGCGGCTCGCCTGACAGCAGGAGGGTGGCGTCCACCGCAGTGGTGTACTTCAGCCCTACGAAGACCAGAATGTGCACCAGCCCCAGAGCCAGCGCACCCAGTCCCAGCGCACGCAACAGGTCACGACGGGGCAGAGCCAGCGATGTGCCCGGCACAAACCGGGCAAACAGCGGAAGCAACAGCATGGCAATCGCCCATCGCGCCCAAGCCAGTGTCACCGACGGAACCCCGCCGCCGATGGCGAACTTTGCCATCGGATACGCCGCCGCCCACAGCACATTAATCAGGAACAACAGCGCGGCGTCAACCACGGCTCGGCTCCACAAAGGGCAAAGCGGTAACCTCTGCAGGGACGGGAGACGGCTCTTGCTTGATGGTCACCAACGTGCCGGGCGCCGTGTACTCGTTGCGCAGATAGCCCAGCGCGATGGGCACACCGAGGGCGAGAGAACGCACCACGCTGGTCACCCAGCCGGCATCCTCGCGGTCACTCGTGCTGATAGGGGCGCGATAACAGGGAAGCATATCCTCGTTCAGGCGCAAGCCCACCAGCGAGCGGTTCGTGTGCCCGCGCGAGTAGATGCGATGGATGACTTCCTGCCCCGTATAACAGCCTTTGGTGAAGCTGATGGCACGTTCGCCCAGCCCCGCTTCGAGGGGGATGGTGGTTTCGTCCATATCAATACCGAACAGGGGCATGCCCGCCTCCACCCGGCGGATGTTCCACGCCTCGTAACCCACCGGCTGCACGCCCGCCTCCAGCAGGTATCGCCACAAGCCTTTCGCCATCTCCACCGGAACAATCAGGTCGTAACCCAGCTCGCCACTGCGGTCGGTGCGCACGGCGTGAAGCGGCTGCCCCTGCCAGAGCACTGTTTGACCGTGCCACAATTCCAACTGCGTTTGCAGGTTAATGGACGCAAGCGCCCCGTTCGCCTGCTTCCCAGCGACATGAAGGACTGCCAGCTGTTGCGTCACATTCTCGATCTCCACATCTTCCATGATGACGAACTGCTCCAGCCGTTCGCGCACGGTTTGCGCCGTGTGGGGCGGAGTTAGCACCAGCACTGCATCTTCGGTAGCGAATAGCACCATATCCGACAGCATCTGCCCGTTTGGCTTGAGCAGGCAGGAGTACGCACCCATGCCGGCGGTTTGCAAGGGAACGACGTCCTGGCTCAGCTGTCCCTGCAGGTACGTGATGCGGTCATCGCCGATGATACGCAGTTTGCCCAGCACGCTCAGGTCCATAACGCCAGCCCCCTGACGCAGGGTCGTATACTCCGCGCCGGTGTCCCCGTAAGAGCCGGGCACGTTCTCGCCGAGCCACTCGCGCCAGCGTGCGCCCAGCTTCTCGTGCTCCTCCTGCAGTGGCGTGTGCATCGGTCACCTCAAGAAAATTGCCCCGTTGGCGCGGGGCAACCTGAACACGATGATTCGAATGATTTCCAGAATCGGACGGCAAACCAATGGTGCCGGAGGAGGGATTCGAACCCTCACGCCTTGCGGCACCCGCTTTTGAGGCGGGCGCGTCTACCATTCCGCCACTCCGGCTGACAACACCATCTTAAGTATAAACAGAAACCTCCCGAAAAGTCAATGCTCGATCGCCGTGCCTGGCGCCACAAGGTGAGTACCCTTCCTGTGACGAAAGAGTGATACAGCAGAGCGCACGCAACGAGGAGGCAAGGACGCATGGAAATAGTGGGCATTATCCCCGCAAGGCTGGCGGCGGTTCGCCTGCCGAACAAACCCCTGCTGGACATCGCGGGCAAACCGATGATCTGGTGGGTGTGGCACAACGCCAAACAGGCACGTAGCCTCAGCGAGGTCATGGTAGCGACCCCCGATGAGCAAATCGCCGAGGTGGTGCGCGCCTTTGGCGGAATCGCCGTGTTGACCTCGCCCCTGCACCGTTCGGGCACAGAACGGCTGGCAGAGGTCGCGCAGGGGCTATCCGCCGACATCATCGTCAACATTCAGGGGGATGAGCCGCTGATGCCACCCGAAAACATGGACGCCGTCGCACGCCCGTTAACCGAAGACCCCTCGCTGGTGATGAGCAGTCTCATGTGTCCCGCCACCGAGGAGGAAAAGGACAAACCGACGGCGGTGAAAGTGGTGGTAGACCGAGCAGGCAACGCGCTGTATTTCTCGCGGTCACGCATTCCCTATCCACGCGACCCATCTGCCCCCGCCATCGTCTACAAGCATCTGGGAATCTACGCCTACCGGCGCGAGTTCCTACTACAGTATGCCGCCATGGAGCCGACCCCGCTGGAGCAGATGGAGATGCTGGAGCAGCTGCGCGTGCTGGAGAATGGCTACCGTATCCGCATGGTGCGCGTGGAACAGACCTCCATCGGCGTGGATACGGAAGAAGACCTGGAGCGCGTGAGGGCTATTATTGCCCAGCGTCAGGGGGGATAGAGTATGTTACCTGTGCTGGTAACCGCCGAGGAGATGCGCCGGCTGGACCGCACCACCATCGAGCAGTACGGCATCCCCGGCCTGCTTCTGATGGAGAACGCCGGCTTGCAGGTGGTGCGCCATGTCGAGGAACGGTTCGGCAGGTGGCAGGGCAAACGGGTGCTGGTGCTGTGTGGCACGGGCAATAACGGTGGCGACGGCATGGTGGTGGCGCGTCATGCCCTTCAGCGCGGTGCAAAAGTGCTGGCGGCGCTGGCGGGTGACCCGGAGAAGGTAGGCGGCGATGCCCGTACCAACCTGCAAATCGCCCAGAACCTCGGCATCGTTCAACCCATCAAGGATGTTGACGCCCTCAATGCGTTCTGGAATGGTGAGCAATGGGACATCGTGGTGGATGCCCTGCTGGGCATCGGCGTGAAAGGGGAGGTGCGCGGTCTGGTCGCCGAGGTTATCCGCTTCTTCGAACACTGTCCGGTGCCTGTGGTGGCGGTAGACGTGCCTTCGGGTATCGATGCGGACACGGGCGCCGTGTGTGGGCGTGCCATCCGCGCTGGGCTGACCGTAACCTTCGGGGCGATGAAGGTGGGCTTGGCGGTTGGGCCGGGCGTTGAGTACGCTGGCGAGGTGGTGCTGGCAGACATCGGCATTCCCGCGGTTGAAGTGGAACGCGCAGGCATTCCCCGCCGTCTGATAACACGGGAGCAGGTGGGTGAGTGGCTACCCGCTCGTCCAGCCAGCGCACACAAAGGACATTTCGGGCATGTTCTGGTCGTGGGCGGCTCGGTGGGGCTGGCCGGTGCGCCGATGATGGCGGCGGAATCGGTGTTGCGAACGGGAGCCGGGCTGTGTTCGGTTGGGGTTCCACAGAGCATCTACGCCGCCGCGGCGAGCACCCTGCGCGAGGCGATGGTACACCCCCTGCCAGAGGCTCCGGAGGGCTGTCTGAGTGCGGATTCGGTCCGTCTCCTGGCGCCGCTTCTGGAACGGGCAACCGTGCTGGCTATCGGACCGGGCTGGAGCACCCATCCGCCCGCTCGCGACGCACTGCGCGACCTGCTGAGGATGGCTCAGGTTCCCTGCGTCGTGGATGCCGATGCCCTGAACTGTATCGCTTTTGACCCGACCATCCTGCCCGCACAGCACCCGCCGCTGGTGCTGACCCCTCATCCGGGCGAGATGGCGCGGCTAATGGGAACCGATACGGCGACGGTGCAGGCAAACCGTCTGGAGATAGCCCGTGAGGCGGCAGAACGGTTCGGGGCGGTGGTTGCGCTGAAAGGAGCGCGCACAGTGGTCGCCACGCCGGATGGCAGGCTTTGGGTGAACCCCACTGGCAACGCGGGGATGGCAACGGGCGGAAGCGGCGACGTGCTGACCGGTGTCATCGCGGGACTGCTGGCACAGGGTATGGACGCTGAGCAAAGCGCGGCGGCTGGCGTCTATCTGCACGGACTGGCAGGCGACCTCGCGGTGGGGGAGACGGGTCAGGCAGGGCTCATCGCGGGCGACATCATCCGCTGCCTGCCGAAGGCGATGCTGAGCGTGCAAGCATATGAGTGAGATGGGAGGAGGACAACATGACGCGACTTGTCTGGGCGATTGTTCTGGTTCTTTTCGCATCTGTGGCATGGTCTCTGCCCGATAAGGTCACGGTGAATGTGCCGAGCGAGGGCAAGTATCTCGTGTGGTTAGAGTCGGCGAACGGGCAGACGGTCTTCCTGCCGCCCAACGAGAGCGTGGCGGGGAAGGTGGATCTGGACATCGCCTCACTGAAACAGCGATTTGCCGACACCGCCGAGAAGACGCTGGCAGGGGCGAGGGTTGGCGTGTACGACACGAAATATGGCAACCTCGCGCTGATCCCCCTTAAGCCGAACGATACCACCGTGACCGTGACGCCCGATGCGTTCCAGTACGCCATGCGCGTGCAGGTGAGGTTGCAGACGCCGGAGGATAAACCCATCGCCGCTGCCTTCGTCATGCTGACCGACGCGAACAACACCATCCACACCGCTCTGCTGGACCCCTCTCAGAACGGCGTCGTGTCGCTCAGCCGGGTGAAGCTGGGTAAGGTCAGCGTGCTGGTGAACTACGGCAACAACCTGACCGCTTCTCAGGAGGCGGAGATTAAGGCAGAACGTGCCGACCCGGTGGTGACCTTAACGATGGTCATCTCCAGCGGTGCGCCCATGCTGGAGGTCGCCCCTGCAGGTTCCGCGCCCTCTGCTCAGCCCGCCCAACCGTCGCCTGCGCCCGCTCCCGTGGCTCGGCCGTTCCCTGTGTGGAACACCCTGCTCGGTCTGCTGGTGCTGGCTGGTGTGATTTACAGCGGATACCGCATCTGGAAGCGCAAGCAGCTGACTATCCCCGACGCGCTGAAGAAGCTGGGTATTGATGTGGCACAGCCGACCCCCGAACCCGCGCCCGCCAAACCTGCTTCCGCGAAGCCCGCCGTGCAGGTTCCCGAAGGGCACTGTCCCTTCTGCGGTCAGCCGATAGACCCCGTGACCGGGGCGTGCGCCTGTTCGGTATCGCCTTCTTCGGCAACGGTATCTGCGCCGTCGGCAACGGCGGTAGCCACTGCTCCCCGTCTGGTGGGGGCGCGCGGCGCGTACGGCGGAACCATCTTCGAGATTACCGGCACCGAGGCGACCATCGGGCGCGAGGTGGGCAATACCGTGCAGCTGGACAGAGACAACACCGTTAGCCGGCGGCACGCTCGCCTGATTAAGCAGGCGGACGGATGGGTCATTCGCGATGAAGGCTCTTCCAACGGCACGTGGGTGAACGGCGTGCGCATCACCGAGCAGACCCTGCGCCCGGGTGACGAGGTGCAGATTGGCGCAACCTTTTTCCGATGGGAAGTGTAACCGATGGTCGGCAGGCTACTGCTGGGTCTGGTGCTGGGCGGCGTTGGGGGCGCGATGGCGTTCCTGATACAGGAGCCTCTGATTGACCACCAGGCGATACTGATTAACCCGGCAGAGACCGTTCGGCAGACCCTGTGGCTGTCGCTGATTCTGGGCGCGTGTTACGGGTTCTGGCTGGGCATGGCAGATGGTCTCACGCGCGGACTGCCCGCCCAAGCGGTGCGCAAAGGGGTGATTGCCGGGCTGATTGGTCTGCCTGGGGCGACCATCGCGCTGTTTCTGGGCAACTATGTGTATGGCACGCTGAGCATCCTGCTGGGCAACCCTATGGGTGCCGGTCAGAACCCCACGCCGCTCGGCTTTGTGACCGACCTCGTGCCGCGCACGCTGGGGTGGATGTTCTTGGGAGCAGGCATGGGCGCGGCGGTGGGGATCGTGACGGGTTCGGCAAAGCGGTGGTGGCACAGCACGATTGGCGGCACAATTGGCGGCATCCTGGGGGGTATCGCTTTCCAGATTTTCACCCTGATCTTTGCGCCGCTGTATACGGCGATGTCCGGGCAAAGCGGTCCGGTGGAGGTCGGTGCGCCCGGTCGGGCGGTAGGATTCCCCGTGCTGGGGGCGAGCATCGGCTTTTTCATTGCGCTGGTGCAGGAGGCGTTAAAGGCGGCGTGGGTGCGGGTGATTCTGGGGCGCAACGAAGGCAGAGAGTATCCCGTGGACAAGCCGGTGTGCATCATTGGGCGCGACGAATACGCCGACATCCCCCTGTTTGGCGATGCGCATATCGCCCCGGAGCACGCGCGAATCGTGCGGATGCAGGACGGTTACTACTTGCAGGACCTGGGCGCACCGGCTGGCGTGCTGTTGAACGGTCAGGCGGTTCAGCAGGCGCGGTTGAAGGACGGTGACACGATTCAGATAGCCTCTATGCGCCTGCAGTTTTTCGAGAAAGCCACACGCTCGCTGGTGCGAGAGGCGATGGAACGACAGGAGAAGCCCCTTTCGCGCCCTCCCATGCCCG
>CAZOGB010000030.1:19190-32021 GCA_964579145.1 uncultured bacterium
GGAGTTCCAAGAGTATCGCAAGCAGACGGACGTGCGTTTTGCCGAACTGGCGGAGGCGCAGCGTCGCACGGAGGAACAGGTCAGGGAGTTATCGGAGTTCCAACGCCGGGCGCATGAGGAGTTCCAAGAGTATCGCAAGCAGACGGACGTGCGTTTTGCCGAACTGGCGGAGTTCCAACGCCGGGCCTATGAGGAGTTTCAAGAGTTCCGCAAGCAGACGGATGCGCGGTTTGCCGAGCTGGCGGAGGCGCAACGACGCACAGAGGAACAGGTTGCCAACCTGACGAAGGAGGTGCGTGCTCTGGCAAAATCGCACAAGGACCTCCAGAAGCAGGTTGGCGGCATGTCACTCTCGTTCGGATATGTGCTGGAGAACGAAGCGATAAAGAAACTGCCTGACCTCTTGCTTCGCGACTATGGGATACAGGTTGAAGGCAAGCTGAGGCGTCAGTTTGTACGCGACAAATCGGGTCGTGAGATTGAGGTCAATCTATTCGGCACTGGCAGGCGTAACGGCGAGGTAGTGACCATCGTGGGTGAGAGCAAAGCGCAGCTTTCCAAGAATGACATTGACCGTTTCCTGCGCCGCACGTTGGGTTCGCTGGAAGGGGTCTATCCCACGCTGTTTCCTGTGCTGGTCACCCACATGGTCTCGGAGTCGGATGCCGAACGGCACGCACGCGAGGTAGGGGTAGCCCTGTACTACTCCTACGAACTCTAAGATGCCTCTACTTCCGCGGCACCGGCCGGATGCGCCAGATGTCGCGGGCGTATTCCATCACTGTGCGGTCGCTGGAGAACTTGCCCATGCGTGCCACGTTCAGAATGGTCTTGCGCGTCCACAGTTCAGGCTGTTGATACTCCTGGGAAACCTGCTCCTGGGTTTGGATGTACGAGGGCAGGTCTGCCAGATGGAAATAGTAGTCGCCGTGATGCACCAGGCTGTCGAAAATCCAGCGGAACAGCCCCGGTTCGTGCGGGCAGAACAGGTCGTGCAGGAAGGTGTCCATCACGCGCCTGATGGTGGGGTCTGACTTGTAAAGGGCGCGAGGGTCGTAACTGCCCTGTCGGCGCATCTCGCGGATTTGCTCGGCGGTGTGTCCGAAGATGTAGATATTCTCCTCGCCGACCTCCTCGCGGATTTCAATGTTCGCGCCGTCCAGCGTGCCGATGGTGAGCGCACCGTTCATAGCGAACTTCATGCAGCTGGTTCCCGATGCCTCCATGCCCGCGGTGGAGATTTGCTCGCTCAGGTCGGCAGCGGGGATAATCACCTCCGCCAGCGACACCCGGTAGTCGGGCAGGAACACCACATGCAGGTAATCCCTGGCGCGATGGTCGTGATTGATGACCGACGCCACGTTATTGATCAGCTTGATAATATTCTTCGCAGCCCAGTAGCCGGGTGCCGCTTTGCCCGCAAACACGAAGGTGCGCGGCACCGTGGGATATTCGCGGTCCTCCACGATGCGCAGGTAGTTGTAGATGATGTGGAGCACGTTCAGCAGCTGGCGCTTGTACTCGTGAATGCGCTTCACCTGCACGTCGAACAGACTGTCCGGCGGCACCGACACGCCCGCCACATCCCGGATAAGATGGGCTAAACGCAGTTTGTTAATCTGCTTCACCTGGCGGAACTGATGCTGGAAGTCGGGGTCTTGCGCATATGGCTCAAGCGCGCGCAACTGCTGCAGGTCGGTTACCCACCCCTCGCCGATGGTGGCGTCGAGCAGCGCACTCAAGCGCGGGTTCGCCTGTTTTATCCAGCGGCGCGGGGTAACGCCGTTGGTCTTGTTGTTGAACTTGTGCGGGAACAGGTCGTAAAAGTCGGGCACTAACGATGTGGTGATTAGCCGACTATGCAGCTCCGACACGCCGTTCACCGAACGACTGCCGATGATGGCAAGGTGCGCCATCCGTACCTGCTTGTGCTCGCCCTCCTCGATGATAGACACCCGGCGCAGTTTTTCATGGTCGCCCGGGTAAAGCCATGCGACGTGCTCCAGAAACCGCCTGTTGATTTCGTAGATAATCTGCAGATGGCGCGGCAGGAGCCGTTCAAACAGCTCAACGGGCCACTTCTCCAGCGCTTCGGGCATCAGGGTATGGTTGGTATAACCGAAGGTCTGCTCGGTAATTTGCCATGCCTGTTCCCACGGCAGGCTGTTCTCGTCCACCAGAATGCGCATCAGCTCCGCAATGGCGATGGCAGGGTGTGTGTCATTCAGCTGGATGGCGGCTTTCTGCGGGAAAGCGTCAAAGGTGTCGTGGTCTCGGGTGTAGCGGCGCACCACATCGCGCAGGGCGCAGGCGACCAGAAAGTACTCCTGCGTGAGGCGCAGCTCCTTGCCCGCCGCTACCGAATCGGAGGGATACAGCACCTTAGAGATGGTCTCGGAGGCGATTTTCTGCTCCACCGCGCTGATATAGTCCCCGCTGTTGAATATCTGCATGTCAAACTCGTGGTAGGAACGCGCCGAGAAAAGACGCAGCACGTTCACGGTTTTCCCGCCGTATCCCACGATGGGCATATCGTAAGGCACGCCCACAATCAGCTTCCAGTCCACCCACAGCGGCTGATAGTGCCCGTTGCTATCCACGGTGTGCTCGATGCGCCCGTAAACGGGGATGAAACATCGCTCATCATACCGCTCGATAAGCCAGGGGGACATTCCCTTCAGCCATTTGTCGGGCTTTTCATGCTGATAGCCGTGATGGATTTCCTGTTTGAAGATGCCGTACTCATAATTGATCCCGTATCCATAGCCCGGCATGTCCAGCGTCGCCAGCGAGTCGAGGAAACAGGCGGCGAGCCTGCCCAGCCCACCGTTGCCGAGGGCGGCGTCGCTTTCATACTCCTCCAGCTCCTCCAGGTCAATGCCCTGCTCCAGCAACGCCTCGCGGAACAGGTCGTACAGCCCCAGATTGATCAGGTTGTTGGTCAGCGACCGCCCAATGAGATACTCTAAGGAGAGGTAGTATAATCGCTTGGCGTCCCGCTGTTGGTACCGCCTCTCGGTTTCGATCATCAGGTCGATGATACGGTTGCGCACCGTCAACGCCACGGCGGTAAACATGTCATGCTTGCAGAGGTCGTCGCCGGGCTTGCCCAGCGAATAACGGATGTGCCAGCAGAGCGATTTTTGAATATCGGGGGCGTTCTCAAAAGTCTGTGTCAAATCATCACAACCCATCATCACTACCCTCTTCTGCTTGATGTAGCAGGCGGAATATCGCCTGCAGGGTACGCGGTGGCGCGGTGAGAACCGGCTCACGCAGAGCCAGTCCACCGGTCAGATGCCCCAGATGCCACTCTTCGCCAGACAGGTAGCGCGTCTGGCATCCCGCCTCGTGGCATATCAGCAGACCGGCCGCGAGGTCGTACAGCCTGCCCAGGGAGATAGCCCCGCGCACACGTCCCGCCGCCGTCCACGCCAGCTTGACCACGGCGCTGCCGAAACAGCGAGGTCTGCCCGGCATGATGCGCAGGAGATCAGCGTTGACCGCATCGCTGGCATAACAGATAACATCTTCCGAGGTGAACTCTTCGCTGTCCACCGCCCGGATGGACTTGCCGTTCAGGTACGCGCCTGTCCCTTTCTCTGCCCAGTACACCTCGCCCAGCACAGGCAGGGAAATCACGCCCAGCCGGATGTTCTCGTCCTCTATCAGCGCGACCGAAACACCCCATAGAGGGATGCCGAATACGTAGTTGCTAGTGCCGTCGATGGGGTCAATCGCCCACAGCTGGCGTGCATGACGATTGGTGAAGCCCTCCTCCTCGCCGAAAAAGCCTGCTCCCGGCAGAAGATTTGCCAGTCTCTCGCGCAAGAAGCTCTCCACCGCCCGGTCGGCGTTGGTAACAAAAGAGTCGTCGCTCTTTGTTTCCAGTGTAAAATCGTCTGCCAGGTGCTGAGCTAGCTTACCTGCCTCGATTACCAGATTTTTGACCTCTTCCAGTAACACCATGAGAAGGCTTACCTCTGGGCTGAGGAGCGAAGAATCGGTCTGCCAGATGAATTATCGGTCAGGAGGCTCGCGCCTTTTACCGAAGAGTGGCAATTGCAGAGGGCAGGAGCATGTCCTGCCCTCCACAAAACGGCGGGGTTCATGCCAGCACCTGCGCCAGTGTCTCCCGCAGCACCTGCGCCGACCGACGCAGAGCCTGCAGCTCCTCCTCAGCCAACTTCATCTCAATCTGCTTCTCCATACCTGCCCGCCCCACAATCGTCGGTACGCTGAGGCAGACGTCCTCGATGCCGTAAAGCCCCGTCTGCAGGGTGGACACCGGCAGTATCTGTTTGGTATCCAGCAGGATGGCATGTACCACTTCGCGAATGGCGATACCCACCGCATAACCTGCGCCGCCTTTCAGCCGAATCACCTCGGCGCCGCTCTTCTTGGTGAATTCAAACAGCTCCTGCATCTTCGCCTCGCTGTAGTTCGGCAGGCTCTGCAGGGGCACGCCGTTGGCGGTGGCGGTAGACCATATCGGCACCATGCTGTCGCCGTGCTCACCCAGTATCAACGCCTTCACATCGGTCGCAGCCACCCCGAAATACTCTGCCAGCAGAGAGCGGAACCGGGTGGTATCCAGCACCGTGCCCAGTCCAAGCACCTGGTGGGCAGGCAGAGTGAACTCCTTGACCGCAAGATAGGTCAGGATGTCCACCGGGTTAGACACCACAAGCAGCACCGCATGTTCCGGCAGGGAGACCTCTCGCAATTCCTGCAGGATGCCCCGGAACAGGGAGACGTTGCGGTTAATCAGCTCCAGGCGGCTTTCGTCTGGTTTGCGGCGCAGTCCCGCAGTGATAATCACGATGTCGGACCCTGCTACCGCGTCCATGCCCCCGGCGTAAATCTTCTGGGGCGCGGTCAACGAGGCTCCATGTCGCAGGTCCAGCGCCTCTCCCTCTGCCAGCTCGCGGGCGACATCCACCACCACCAGCTCTTTGGCGATACCGCCCATCTGCAATGCGTACAGCGTGTTCGAACCGACACGCCCACCTCCGCCAATGACACTGACTTTCATGGTTGTCTCCTCCTTTATCCTCGTCGTTGAGGGTTCTTTCCTTTATAGAATATAACGGCTCAGGTCCTCACTGCGCAGGATGTCTGCCAGTCGTTCGCGCACGTACTCCGCCGTGATGGTTACCGTTTGACCGGCCAGTTCACTGGCGCGGAAGGAGATGTCCTCCAGCACCCGCTCCATGATGGTGTGCAGACGGCGTGCACCGATATTCTCGTTCGTCGCGTTCACCTGAGCAGCGACCGAGGCAATTTCGCGGATAGCCTCGTCGGTAAACTCCAGCTGCACCTCCTCTGTTGCCAGAAGCGCTTTGTACTGTTTCACCAGCGCGTTCTGCGGCTCGGTGAGGATGCGCACGAAATCGTGCTCGGTCAGGCTGTCCAGCTCCACGCGAATGGGCAGGCGTCCCTGCAGCTCGGGAATCAGGTCGCTGGGCTTGGACACGTGGAACGCTCCCGCCGCGATAAACAGGATATGGTTGGTGCGTACCGCGCCGAACTTGGTCATCACCGTAGAGCCTTCAATGATGGGCAGGAGGTCACGCTGAACGCCCTCGCGAGAGACGTCGGGACCGTGACCCTGTTCGCGCCCGGCGATTTTGTCCAGCTCGTCCAGAAAGATGATGCCGCTCTCTTCGGTACGACGAATGGCTTCACTGACTACCTGTTCGCGGTCGATCAGCTCCCGCGCCACCTCCTGAGCGAGGATCTGTTTCGCCTCGCGGATGGTGACCTGCGTGGTGCGCTTGCGTCCACCCATCATTCCCCTGAGCATATCAGGCAGGTCCAATCCCATTTCCTCCATGCCCTGCGGGCCGAACACCTGCACAAAGGGGATGGATGGACCGGACTGGTCGACCTCTATCTCTATCTTTTCCTCGTCCATCGCACCGCTGCGCACCCGCTCGAGCAGTTTCAGGCGCATCCGTTGCTCGCGCTCGCGGCGCTCCTTTTCCGCCAGAGAAAGTGTCTCCTCCTCTTCATCATCTCCCTCGTAAAGGGCGCGCAGAAGGTTTTCAAAGGTGGGAGAACCTCGCATCGGGCGGCGCGAGCGCCGCGGCATCAGGCGGTCCACGATGCGCTCCAGCGCCAGCTCCTGGGCGCGCTCCTGAACCTCCTGCATCTTTTCCGCTTCCACCATGCGCACGGCGGTCTGCACCAGGTCGCGGATCATCGAGTCCACGTCGCGCCCAACATAGCCAACCTCCGTGAACTTGGTGGCTTCTACCTTCAGGAAGGGTGCTTTCACGAGAAGAGCAATGCGCCGGGCAATCTCGGTCTTACCGACGCCGGTGGGACCAATCATCAGGATGTTTTTGGGGATCACCTCTTCCCGCAGGTCGTCCGGCAGGCGTTTGCGCCGGTAGCGGTTGCGCAGGGCGATTGCCACCGCGCGTTTTGCTTTCTGCTGACCGATGATGTATTTATCCAGCTCCTCCACTATCCGCTGGGGGGTCAGGTCTTCTTCCATTGTCCATTCCCTGTCTGTACTCATTCGAGGCACTCACATTGTATCCGGTCATTGGTATATACGCACAGTTCGGCGGCGATGCGCATGGCTTCTTCGGCAATCTGCCGGGCGCTCAACGACGTGTGGCGCATCAGCGCGCGTGCCGCCGCCGCGGCGTACGCCCCGCCACTGCCGATGGCAAGCACGTTATCGTCGGGTTCAATCACGTTGCCATCTCCCGAGACCAGCAGGAGGTCATCGCGGTCCGCCACAATCATCATCGCCTCCAGTCGCCGCAGGATGCGGTCGGTACGCCACTCCTTGGCGAACTCGACGGCGGCGCGGCGCAGGTTACCGCTGGTGGCTTCCAGCTTCGCCTCGAAGCGGTCGGCAAGTGCCTGCGCATCCGCCACCGCACCGGCGAACCCTGCCAGCACGCCGTCGTGGTACATGCGGCGGATTTTGCGGGCGGTGTGCTTCAGTATGGTGTCGCTGTAGGTTACCTGCCCATCGGCAGCGATGGCAACCTGTCCATCTCGGCGCACGGCGACGACAGTGGTATGGTGCCAGGTCATCGTGTTTCTCCTGCGGAGGGGTTCTCCCATCCCTTAGTATAGCATACTTTGAGACGATACGGTAATTGTTAGGACAACACCCAAGGCAGGTATGCCAGGATGTTTCCCCCTGTTGATCCCGACCTTGCGATTGGAAATCGCAGGCAAGGCAGAACGAAACCTTCTGACGCAAGTTCCAGCCTCCGCAGGAGGCTTTGTCATGGATAGCCCGCAACTCCCAGCTGCTGGGATGTATTACCCAAAACCTGTTTAGCTTCTTTGTTATGAATAGCCCGCAAACCCCAGTGGCAGGGGTGCCTTCTCTTCTCAGACAGGTTAGCCTCCGTCAGTATGCAGTCCAAACCCTTCTGCCTATAATAAATGCGGATGTTCCATGCTGGAGGCGTGTGATGAAACAGTTTGGCATCCGTTCGTGGACGAGATGGTTCGTATTCGCTGGGTGTGCATTACTGCTGGCCGCTGGAGTGCAGGCGCAGAGAAGTGCGCCGGGTAGGCAGGTGGGTGTCGTGCTGCGCTTCGAGCAGGATGCATCAGGGCAAGTGCGCGCCATCGTTGCCGAGGTGTTGCCGAATAGCCCTGCGCAACGTGCCGGTTTGCGGCGGGGCGACGTGCTAATTGCCATTTCCGGCACAAAGGTGGATGGACCGGCAGCGGTTCGGCTCCTGCAGAGGCTGGCTTCGGAAGGGCCGCCGCTCTCTTTCGTGGTGCTTCGCGACGGCAAGGAGATCACACTGAACGTGGACATCCCCGCAGGAAGTTCCTCGTCGCCTGCGTCTTCTCCCCCAGTGTGGCTGGGAGTTGCGCTTGGCGAGGTTGCTCCCGGGTGGGGCGTTAAGGGTGTGCTGGTGAACGATGTTATTCCCGGCTCTCCTGCCGACCATGCCGGTATCATACCCGGAGACATCATCACGCAAATAGACGATACTCCCGTTGATGGGGTAAGCACACTCCAGCAAACGGTTCGGCAGATGTCGCCCGGTCAAGCGTGCGTGGTGCACCTGCAGAGAGGCAGCCGTCGTTTGCAGAGAACGGCTGTGGTGCGTGCACCGTCAGACCTCCTGCCTCCGGCGCGGCGGCTGGGTGCAATCAACGTGCTGAAGTACGCGCTGATCGACCCCCAAACCGGAGAGGTGGTGTTCGTCGGCACGTATGACCCCAGCCTGCCCGGCGGGCCCATTCCCTACGACGACATCCTGCGCGACGCGCTGGATTCTCTCTATCCCTCCTTCTCGCTGGATCCGACGCCCCAGACGCATCAAACCATCGAGCGGGCACAGAAGATGGTGGGCGCCGACATCGAACGGATGCACAACGACCCCCGGTACGGTGTGCAGTGGGCGACCCGATTCATGAGCGTGGTTCTGAATGACCCGCACGCGAGAGAGGACTGGCAGCGCCTTGCGCAAAAACTGGGCGACGCCTTCGGAATCACCCCACAGGAGGCGCAGGTGATTCTCGCCGCGGCGATGGACCAGCCCGTCAACAAACAACAGCACCTTCAGATAGTTGCGAAGGTGATGCGCAATATCGGTTGGACCGAGATTGCTGACTTCCTGCAGAACGATGACCCGAACAATGCTGCCCGAGAACTGTTTCAAAAGCTGGGCATCTGGGAGCAGGCGTCGAAGGTGATTGCGGCACACAACGCCGGGCAGTTGGCTGAAACAGAGGCGTTGAAAGAACTGGATGCCCTGCTGTATCCTGCGCTCATGCGTCGTGCCGGCGTGCCCGAAGATGAGGTCAACCGCATCCTTCAACAGTTTCGCAACGGGCGGATTTCTTCGCAGGAACTCAACGCCATCACCATGCAGAAGCTGAGCAGTGTGGTCAGTGCCCGTTTCGCCGAGAAAATCATGCATGGTTTAACCCTAACCCCTCAGGCGCTTGCCCTCCTGTACAATCTGCCCGTGCCCAGAGTAAAGCCCACCTTTTACGGATTGAACCCCCAGAGCACACTGGGGAAGATTTTCTATGAGGCGGACTATTTCCTGAAGACGCTGTGTAGCAACCCCGACTTGCGCGGGCGGGTTCCCTCACACCTCACCGAGCACGAATACTACCTCCGGGAGTCTCAACGGTCGGGCATACGCATTCGGGGAGGCATGGGCGCAGAATCCGGGCATCAACTGCAACCCGCTGAGGTGAAGATGCGCGTCTCGCCCGACGGCACGGTGGTGGCTTTTGATACGGCAAACGTGCGCATCATCGGCTGGTTGAGGCGGTTTGTCGGGAAGGACAAAGCGACGGAAAACGCGCTGAAGGAATGGATTGACGGTTACGCGCGCTACCTGACGGAACGATACGACGATTACGCGCACGTCATCCCGGAGTTCCATCGGTTGCGTGAAGCCGCAAAAGTGGTGGCTCTGGTGCGATGGGCAAGGTCCAGCGGGCGCAAGCTGGTTCCTTTCAGCCCGCTCGGGCTGCGGTTCAACCCGCCCCAGGAGATAGACGGCTTCTGGACGGCGGTGTTCGAGGTGGACGCCAGGTCAGCCGGGCTATACATCGTGTTTGAAGGGGGAACCGAGTTCGGTAAGGACGTCGGCGACAGGTGGGTACAGACATCCCCCAGCGTGGAAATCACCCGCAGTGTCGCACAGCAGATTGCAGCAAGCGCGGTGTTCTCCAGCCAGGCGGCGGAAGCGGCGGGGCAGGGAGACCTGGAAACCGCGCGAGACCTTGCCGAACGCGCCGCACGCGCCATGACCGGCGAGATTGACTGGACAACCCTGCCCAACCTGCAGGGCAATCTTCCCACCCCTCCATCGCCGGCGGCACATGCGGGAGCTATCCTGCAGGCTCTGCAGGTCATTGATGAAAGCGCACAGGCAGTACGCGCCGCCCAGACGGCTCTTCAGGCAGAGGAGGAGGCAGCAGGTCTCAGCGAGGCAGAACGCCAGCGTATCCGTGAGCAAGCCGAAAAGCTGAAAGCCTCCGCGCAGTCTCGCGTGGAGGACGTGAAGCAGGCTCTCCAGCGGCTGGCGCAAGGGCAGGTTAACCCTCGCGAAGTGGTGGTGGCTTTACGAGAGGCGGAACCCATCCTCATCTCTCCAGATCTCGCTCGCCTGACAGCTACCGCGCCGAGTGCAGGAACCAAACCCGCACCCCAGACAACGCAGACCGCGTCTGCATCACCCCAGCCCCAGCAGGTGGACGAGGCCACCATGAAGGCAAAGTGGCGCGCGGATCTGGCTGAGCTGGAGACCCAAATCGCCCGCACCACCGAGCAGTTGCGCCGGCTGACCCGCGAGATGCAGGGCATTCCTGCGCAGTTTGAGGAATGGCAACAGATGGCAGAGGAGGGGATGGAAGAATGCGTGAAAGCCTCGGCGAACCTCATGATAGATACCGCCACCATGGGGCTGGAAAAGCATTACAAGCAGCTCTGCGAACAAGCAGAGAAGAGCGGGAAAACGCCCCAGGAGGTACTGGAGCGGCTGAAACGCACCCGCAAACTGCTGGAATACTTTGGCAACGCCCGTACCTTCGGGGACATCGTGGACCTCATAACCCGCGAGAAGCAGACGCTGGCGGAGATTCTGGAAGCGGTGCGCGATGGCATCGGACTGGTTCTGGACTTCACACCCGTTAAAGACCATCCCGCCGCCCTCGCCTGGAAGTTCGGCAGTAACGCGGTGGACCTGGTGCACTCCTTCGCCACAGGCTACCAGGCGTGGAAGGGCATTAATCAGCTGGACCACACCACCGAAGTGTATCTCCAGCAGGTGCAGGAACTCTCCAACAGGTTGAAGGTGCTGACGGAGCGGGCGAAGGCTCTGCGGGCACGGCTGGAAGAGTAGAGCCGGATATCGGCAGTAATCTGTATTTCAAAACTGTTACTTTTACCACAATTTCCTGCTCGAACCAGCAAGAAGTAGGGTTTTGGTACGCTTTTTGCATATTCAGTATGACGGATAGTTTCGCCCGGAGCACGGGATTTCGGAGAGGAGGAGCCTGTTATGCGTGCATTACGCTGGTTAGCCACTGCTCTGGCTGTGTTCATCGTTTTACAACCTGTGGGCGCCCAGACGTATAGCGTCGGCGGGTACACGTGGGATATTGCCAACGGCGTCCGGCGCGTTCTACCAGTTGACCCGCCGGCGATAAGCGGATTTAACTTTTATGACTCGGAGTTTCTGAAAGATACCGATTTCGACCGCACCAGAACGCTGGGCTGGCTGATGAGCGGCACCAGCCCCTCGGGCAACCCTCGCTTTGTGGAGCTGGGAAACTCCATCACGCGCAAAATCATCCTGGTGGACTGGGAGGGAATGCGCCTGCCCAACGCGCCCGGCGAGGACCTGGTGGTGTACGAGGTCGGCTCGGTGGGTGCTCCTGAGGGCTTTATGATTGCGGTGCGCAAGAAGGGTTCCACCGAGTTCAGCCAGTGGCGCTACGAGTTCGCCGATACCTACACCATGGGCTACCTGGTATTTGCAACCGCGTTTAACCTGGACGATTTCGGGCTGGCAGAGGGCGAAAGCATCGACGCCATCCTGATTGCCAATCTGATAGAGGCAGACCGGGTAGACAGCCCGAGCGGACAGGGCAACGTCATCTTAGGGGGCGGAGGCGGTTTCGTACCCGTGCAGGGACCGCTGTCCGATACTCCTAATCAGCCCTACCAGGCAAGTCGGTTCGACGCGGATATCGTGTATGTGGGCGTGCTCCACGACATCCTGCCCCCGGGCTTTTCGGTGAGCGGCACGGTAACGCTGGGCGACTTCGGCGGAGACGTCACGCAGATACCTGTGGACGTGGATCTGCGGCAGGGCGGCAGTGTTGTGCGCTCCGAGAGCGTGAACCTGGACAGCACCGGAGCCTACGTGCTGACCGACGTGGAGCCCGGAGACTACGACATCGCCTTCAAAGCCAGCCACTGGCTGAGGGTGGTTACGCAGGTGACGGTATCCAATGCGGACGTTTCCGGCGTGGACGTGGCGCTGACCAACGGCGACATCGACGGCGATAACGAGGTCACGCTGTTCGACTTCGGTCAGCTGGTTTCTGCCTTTGGCAGTATGCCCGGCGATGATAACTGGAACCCCAATGCCGACCTTGATGGCGACGAAGAGGTTACCCTATTCGACTTCGGCGTGCTGGTGCGTAACTTCGGCGCCATCGGCGACGAGTAAGAAGGCTTGACAGCACGAGGGCATGGGTGCGCATTGGCTCATGTCCTCGTGTTTTGGGAGGCTTTCCCCGAAAAACTACCAGATTTCCTGCCTGCAATTTGCTTTCGCTGTTGACAAACTTGGCAGGAGGATGTAGAGTATATGATGTGATATTGGTTAATCGTGCAAAGCAAAAAAGCGCGGGTCTTTCGTAAATACGTATACCCGAAGGATGTTAGACGCATAAGCGTTTAACATATATCACCCCAAGGTCAGGAGGGTACACAAAGTGAACAGGCGACATGCTTTCACGCTCATCGAGCTGCTGGTGGTGATAGCCATTATCGCCATCCTCGCAGCGATTCTGTTCCCTGTTTTCTCCCAGGCGCGAGAAGCTGCGCGCAAATCGTCGTGTCTGTCCAATTCCAAGCAGTTCGGCACGGCGATCCTGATGTACGCCCAGGACTACGATGAAGCCATCGTGCCCTGGTTCAAAATTCGGGAGTATGCGGGGCAGCCCCTGAACGAGCGGTTCTGGTTTGGACTGCTTCATCCTTACATCAAAAGCACGCTGGTGCCGCCCGACCCGGGCAGAACCTACACCGTCGGGGGACAGCCCCAGGGCTTGCATCGTTGCCCCTCGTGGAGCCTGGAGCGCTAT
>CAZOGB010000030.1:32121-42564 GCA_964579145.1 uncultured bacterium
GGAGCGCTATCTGGCAACCACTGTCGAGAACGGGCAGACCGTGTACTACGAGCGTTACTTCACCTTCTCGATGGAGTAATCTGATGCGAAGGGGCATTGCGAAAGGGGTTCTGCTCGTACTGAGCCTGCTGTGGCTGCTTCCTCTGGCGGTGGGCATGACCGCCTGCGGCAAGAAGGAAGAGCCACAGGCAGAGGGCTACTACGAGGGACCGATGCTTCCGAAAAGCCAGAGAAGTGGGGGACCTGCACAGGGTACCCAGTAAATGCCGTGCACCCCGCAGGATACCTGCGGGGTGCAAACTTCTCGTGCAGAGGGGGTTAGAACGATGTCGGGCACGAGCGGTAAAAATATCGCTATCCTGCTTCTTGTCGGTTTAGTGCTGATAGGCGTGGCGCTGTTCCTCCGCCATCAGGCTCAGCGGGAAGAGCCGCCACCCCCCGGCTACTACACGGGTTACATGCTGCCCAAGTCCCAGCGCATGGGACCGCCTGGTGGAGGTGCCCCTGCCCCCTCTACGGGCAGTGGACAGGTTACCCGTTGAGACGAGAGAGCAGGGGAAACAGGTTTTATACCTTCTCCGGCACCACGTAGGGCTTGCGGTATGCACGGGTGAGCAACTGATTCGCCCGTGAGTCGCGCCCGCAGGTTTCGTGCGTGGTGTCGATGTGCAGCTCGCGACCCACGCGATATTTTGTCTCCTTCAGCACCACGTTGTTCGCCGCAAGATGCTCCTCGAAGCGGGCGAAGGTCTCGTAAGCCTCCTTGTTGTCCCCGAAGGCTTTGGTCTGCTTATCGAACGGCACCAGCTCCCCCAGCCGATACGAGATGTTGCCCAGGTGGCACAGTGCACTGGAGAGATGCCCCTCTTCGATATCGGCATGCAGGTCGGTGTGTTTGCGGCTGCGCACGGCGTCCAGGAAGTTGCGCATGTGGTCGCCACCGGCGTTGAACTCGGCGACCTTGTTGCCGTCGTTGTCGAAGACGATAGCCTGGCTGTAGCTGGGGATGACCATGATACCTTTCTCGCCGTAGAAAATGTTGCCCACCTTCACGCCCTTCAGGTCGGGGGTCTCCAGCCCGCGCACCTCGAAAATCAGCTGGCAGTCGCCGTAGTCGCAGAAGACCAGCTCGGTGTTGGGCGTCTCGCCGTCATCCTCGTAGCCGAACCTTCCGCCCAGCCCCAGCACCTTATTGGGCAGGGTGTTTTTGTTCAGTCCCCAGCGTGCGATGTCCATCTGGTGCACGCCCTGGTTGCCCAGGTCGCCGTTGCCATAGTCCCAGAACCAGTGCCAGTCGTAGTGGAACCGCTGGCGCATCACCGGCTTTTTGGGCGCTGGACCCAGCCAGATGTCGTAATCTACCGTGGCGGGTGGCTCCTGCGGTCCGGGCACTTTGCCGATGGAATCACGCCGTTTGTAGCACAGCCCGCGGGCCAGATACACCTTGCCCAGCTTGCCCTCGTGCAGGTACTGTATCGCTTGCCGGATACCTTCGGAGGAGCGGATTTGCGTTCCGCCCTGGCAGATGCGCCCCAGCTGCCGGGCGATTTGCACGGTGCGCCTACCTTCCCATACGTTGTGGCTGGTGGGTTTTTCCACGTAGACATCCTTACCCGCCATCATCGCCCAGATGGCCGCCAGCGCGTGCCAGTGGTTGGGCGTGGCGATGGTCACCACGTCCACATCCTTATCCTCCAGCAGTTTGCGCAGGTCCTGATAGGTTTTGGGTTTGGGTCTGCCGGCATCTTCCACGATTTTCAGCCCGAGCGGCCAAACCGCCTCATCCACATCACACAGCGCCACAATGTCCACATCGGGCTGGGCGAGCAGTTGTCGAATATGGCTTTTGCCCTGCCCGTTGAAGCCGATGACCGCCGCGCCGATGCGGTCGTTAGGACTTACCTGCTTGCGAGCCACCTTTGCAGAAGCCCACAGAGGCGCCGGCAGGGCGGTGATCGTCAATAGTGCCAGCGAATCCTGCAGGAAGCGCCGTCGGGAGATTTTGTGCATCGCTATCACCTCGTTTTCGCTTCGTGTGTGTACTCAGAGCTTCGACAGAGGAAAAGCCGTTCCTTCCTTACGTTCAGCGGAGGTGGCTCCCTCTCCCGCAGAAGGAAAGAGAGCCACCCTACTTCAGCTGTCGTGCCGACTGAATACACCGGTTCTGGTCACCGTTCTTCGCGGTTTATGGGCGCACTCGGCGGCGCACTGGTTACCGGAACGCCCAGGCGCCTCATCATCTCGGGCGAGGGACGGTTCTCCCCCCGGACAGCCTCTTCACGATAGCGCGCCAGCTCCGCAGTCCGTCGCTTATCCTGCCAGTACAGCCCACCGACGATGACCAGCACTGCCACCACGACAGCTACGATAACCCAGCGCCAGTCTATTTCGCGATTCATCACGCTTCACCCCCTGCGCCAGCTGACTACAGACACTGCTCGCGACAGCGCTGGGCGCCGGTGCTGCCGTGATACAGTATCTTGTTGCGGTAGGCTGTGCAGATTTTGATCTGCGCGTTCGGGTCACCTCCATCTGCCCACATACACGTCGAGTCGGGATTAAGGGTCTGCATGACCCTCAACCACTTGGCGTGCCCATCCATAAAGATGTAGTTCGAACCCCGGTTGTGGATACCGCAGTCCATGTTGTGGTTTGCGTTGCGCACGTCCGGGCAGGTGCCATAGAACTCGAGCACAGTGATCAGGTTCGCTGGGGTCGAAAACTTCGCCATGGGCGCGCCGTTCGCCGACCAGCTGATGTAGGGGTTCATCATGTCGGGCGCGTAGTCTTTGAGAATCACCCATGGCGCCGTGGCGTAGTGGTTGACGGCGTAGGTTTCGCGCAGTTTTTCAGTATGGCAGAAGAGACCGTCGGGAACGGCGTGCTCCTGAATGTACTCCTTTACCAGACGGCGCACCTCCGCCTGCGACGCTCCGTGCAAGGGCAGGAACTCCGCAGGCAAGCCGGCTTCCTGCATGACCGAAGTGTATGCTTCATAGCGAGGCTCTCCCTGCGCCCTGCTGGGGTCATCCAGTACGTAGGCAATGCGCCGACAGCCCACATCATAGAGATGCTTTACCGCCTCACGGGCTGGAGTGTACAGGTCAACGCCCACATGGTCACATTCGCTCACATAGAACACCCCATGCTCACGAAGGGTTTTGGGGAGAGTACAGGAAAGATTTTCCAAAATCTTCGGCACTGACGCGCTGGATGTCGAGCAGAGCACGGCTCCGGGAAAACTTATTTAGCAAATCTCTATTTTCTGCGAGCAAAAGGGCTTCCGAAACCTGTACCGTTCGGGTATAATCAGTATGCGCCCGATGGCTACCAACCTGCATCGGGTGGCGGGGAGGATACAGATGAAACGTGACCGTTATGAAGAAGGCAAATATGAAGAGTTTCAGCCGCCGGAGACCTCCCTGCGTGCGCTGACGCTGCTTGACGAAATCCTCCGCGCTCGTCCACCGCAGGATGCTCGGCTCCTGAACTACCTGCTGTTACTGCGCCATCAGCTGGAGGTGGACGAGAAGCAGTTTCAGGAGGCACAGAAGGCGCTGCAGGAATACGAGCAGGTGTATGAAAAGCTCACCTCTCCGGCGAACCGAATCGGCGTTTATCTGGGATCGCCTGCCGAAGGCGTCGCCATGATTGCCGTCGGGGACACAGAATATTATGCGAACATCGACCCCAAGCTGGACGCCAGCACCCTGAAGGTGGGCACGCGCGTGCGCATTAACGAAGCGTTCGCGGTGGTGGGCGACCTGGGGTATCACCCGCAGGGACCCATCGTCAAGGTGCAGGAGGTTCTGGAAGACGGGCGTTTGCGGGTGGCATCCGACCCCCAGGGCATGTCGGGCAGGCTGGTCCTGCGCGGGCACGATCTGGCGGATGTGACCATTAAACCCGGCGACGAGGTGCGTATGGAACCCAACCTGAAGGTGGCGTTGGAGCACTTCGCCCAGCGGGAGGCGCGCGATTACTATTTCGAAGAGGTTCCCGAAATCCCCTGGAGCGCCATCGGCGGGCAGGAAGAGGCGATTCGCGTCATCCGCGATACCATCGAACTGCCCCTTCTGCATCCCGAGCTGTTCCGCAAGTTCGAGAAACAGCCCATTAAGGGAATCCTGCTCTACGGTCCTCCCGGCTGTGGCAAAACGCTCATCGGCAAAGCCACCGCCTACAATCTGACTCAGGAGTATCGCAAACAGCTCAATCGCGACGTGCGCGAATACTTCATGTATATCAGCGGCCCGAAGATATTGAACATGTGGCTGGGCGAGAGCGAGCGCATGGTGCGTGAAATCTTTGCCGCCGCCCGCGAGAAGGCACGCGAAGGACATCTGGTGTTCATCTTCATTGACGAAGCCGAGTCCATCCTGCGCGTGCGCAACTCCGGCAGGTTCACCCATATCTCCAACACGGTGGTGCCTCAGTTCTGTGCCGAGATGGATGGACTGGTATCGTTGGAGAACGTGGTGGTGATGCTCACCTCCAACCGCCCCGACTACATTGACCCGGCGGTTCTGCGACCGGGACGCATCGACCGCAAGGTGAAGGTCGCCCGTCCCGACAAACGAGCATCGCGGGATATTCTGGCGATTTACCTGCACCCGAACATTCCGCTGGACCCAGCGACGGTGCGGGAATACGGCTCGGAAGAAGCCGCGCGCGAAGCCCTGCTGGACGGCGCGATTGAATACCTGTGGCGCAAACATGCTGAGACCGAGTTCGTGCAGGTGTACCTGCGCAACGGCTCGGTGGAAACGCTCTACTGGCGCGACCTGGTCAGCGGCGCCCTGCTGAAGTCGGTGGTTGACCGCGCCAAGGACTACGCCATCAAACGTGCCATCGAGTGCGGCGAGGACAGCGGCATCTCCCTGCCCGACCTGCAGCTCGCCATCCGCACCGAGTACAAGGAGAGCGAAATCTTCCCGAAGTCCGACTCGCAGGAAGACTGGTTGAAACTGCTGGACTACGAGCCGGACAACGTGGCGGACGTGCGCCCCATTCGCCCACAAGACCGCGAACGGCAGTCCGCCAGCCGACGCAACATCGTCTAGGCGGTGACTCATGCAACGTCTTGTGGGGCTGGAAACGGAATACGGGCTGTATATCGAGGGCAAAAACCCCTCGGAGCTGGTGTTCGAAGCGGCGGAGGTGGTGCGCTGTTACGCCGCCTCCCCCTTCGTCACCGCCTGGGACTATCGGCGAGAGGACCCGCGCAAGGATGCCCGCGGCTTCCACGTGGAGTACCTGCAGACCGACCCGGTGGACGCACAATATGATGCCGAAGGAACGTCCGCCGCAAACCTGTCGGGTGAGACGCGCAGTGACCGTATGTTGCCCAACGGGGCACGCCTGTACAACGACCACGGTCACCCCGAGTACTCCACCCCCGAATGTGTCAGCCTGCGCGAGCTGGTAGCGCACGACCGGGCGGGCGAGCGAATCGTGTGGCACTGCGCCCAGGAGTACATGAAGCGCACTGGGCTGAAGGTGCATATCTATAAGAACAACACCGACTTTCACGGCGCCAGCTACGGCTGTCACGAGGGCTACCTGATGCGTCGCAGTATCCCCTTCGAGCAGATTATCCGCACCATGATGCCCTTCTTCGTCACGCGCATCCTGTACGCCGGCGCGGGCAAGGTAGGCGTGGAGACGCCGGGCGTCTTTGGCGATGTGCCCTACCAGATTTCTCAGCGGGCGGACTTCTTCTCGGTAGAGGCAAGCGTGGATACCCTCTACCAGCGACCCATCATCAACACGCGCGACGAGCCGCACGCCACTCCCTCGCGCTACCGCAGACTGCACGTTATCTGCGGCGATGCCAACATGAGCGAGTACGCCACCGCGCTGAAGGTGGGCACCACCCGCCTCGTGACGGAGATGGTGGAGACCGGCTGGCAACCCGGGATCGCCATCCGCAACCCGGTGGAGACCATTCGTCGCCTCTCACGTGACCCAGAGTGGAAGTGGCAGGTAGAGCTGGAGGACGGGCGCACCCTGTCCGCCATTGAGGTTCAGCGTCTGTACCTGCAGGAGGCTCAGCGCCGGTTCGCCCACGCCGACACCGAAACGCAATGGCTGGTGATGGCGTGGGAAAGCACGCTGGACGCCCTTGAGCGCGACCCCCAGGATCTGGCGGACAGCCTGGACTGGGTGGCAAAGAGGCTTCTGCTGGAACAGTTTATCGCCAGCGAAGGTGTGAGCTGGAAAGAGCCTCTTGTGCAAAGTCTGGATCTGGCGTATCATAGTATAGACCCCCAGGATGGGTTGTTCGCCGGTCTGGAACAAATGGGGGCGGCGAGGCGCGTAGTAACAGATAAAGACATTGAGCGTGCGATGGTTCATCCGCCTGCAACCACCCGGGCATGGGTGCGAGGCACTCTGGTTGAACGCTACGCGCAGGCGATTAGCGGCATCACCTGGAGCCGGGTGGTGCTCACCTTCAGTGAGCAGGTGGTGACCCTGGACCTGCGCGACTGGGTGACGCAGAGGGTGCCGCAAAAGATACAGAAGCTGGCGAAGGCGCACAACCTGACCGAGTTTGTCAGCACGTTTCGCGAACTGCACGCCTCGCGCAAGCACGAAACAGAAGGAGGAGACCAGCCATGCAGTGGCAAGCAGACGACCGATTAACCCGAACCATCCCTTCCGACCCGATTACCCGCAAGGGCGGCGAGGAGGGCGGTCCCACCACGCCAAAGGTGAGCCGACCGGATGTGAACGACCTGCTGAAGCGGATGAAGCGCGTGGACCCCGACCAGGCACGACGATATCGCCAGCGTAGTGGAGAGTAACACGTGGGCGAACGGCTGAACGCAAACACCAGCGGCGACTTCATGATGCTGTTGCGCTCGCGCGGGCTGTGGCGAGAGGTGGAGAGCATTCCCGCCGAGCCGGTGCAGGCGTCCCTGCGTGAGGCTCACGGTACCACGGTCATCGCACTGAAGTACCGCGAGGGAGTACTGAACGTGGGTGACCGGCGTGCGACCTCCGCCAACGCCATCATGTACGACCGCGCCGAGAAGATTCTGCCGCTGGACGATTACACGCTGATAGCCATCGCGGGCTCCTACGCGCGGGCGATGGAGATTGTGCGCTACCTCCAGCACTCGTTCAAGTACTATGCGCGTACCCAGCTGCAGGAGATGAGCCTGGAGGGCAAGCTGGCGGAGGTGTCGCGTGCGCTGGCGGGGAACCTCAGCATGGCACTGCAGGGCATCGGTATGTTCATCCCGGTGGTTTCCGCGTACGACCTCGACCGCGGCGAGGGGCGCATCTTCTTCTACGACGGGCTGGGCGCGCGCTTTGAAAGCGTGGAGTTCGGTGCGGCAGGCTCCGGCTCCGAACGCATCCGCGGCGTGTTCGACTATATCATCAAGACCAGAGGTCCCTTCCACGAGATGACCCTCGAGGAGGCTCTGCGCGAGTCCCTGCTTCTGCTGGACATCGCCGCCGACCTCGACTCGGCAACGGCGGGCATCGAAAAGGTGCTTCCCATCGCGCGAGCCGTGACCGCCGAGGGTATCCTGGAAATCACCGAAGAGCAGCTGGCTGAGATTAAGAAGAGCCTGAAACTGTGAGCCACCAGACGCGACTTTGACAAGCTGAGCGCAACCTTCCCCGTTTTCGCTCTGCAAGAGAGGCATCCCTTTTAGCAGGGCGAAACGAAGCGGAAGGCAAGGAGGAAGAACCGAAGAATGGTCTATACCCCATACGATTTCAATGAGAGCGTGCGCCATCGCACCGAATATATCGAGGAACGGCTGAGGGACGGAAGCCCGGTCGCCGGCATCAGCTACGACGGCGGCGTTCTGCTTCTGACCCTGCGCCGCACTCAGCGCAAAATATTCGAGATTTACGACCGGCTCATGTTCGCCGGGCTGGGCAACCAGAGCGACCTGGAGATTATCCGCGTAGGCGCCATTGATTTTGCCCACCAGGAAGGCTATGCCCGCAGCCCCGATGATGTGACCATCCAGCGGGTGGTGGGCTTTGCCATCAGTCCGGGCGTGAAGCGGGCATTTGGCGATGTGCTGAACGCGCCGTTCGTGGTGCGCGCGCTGTTCGCCGAGATGGGCAGAAAACCGGAAGACGACCTGTTCTACACGCTGAACTACGACGGCGAATTCGTGTCGCTGAACTGGGCGGCGGCGGTGGCTGGCACGCCCGAAGCGGAAGAGCAGATGGTTCGCCAGCTGGTTCCCGAAGACGCCAGCGGTGTGCCCGACCTGCACACGGCGATTCGGCGTGCCCTGCGGGCATGGGCGGTGGGAAGGTTGTGGGTAATAGACGCGCAGCTGGAAGAAGAGGGCGCGGAAGGCCTGAGCGAGGAGCGAATCGAAACCTTCCTGCGTGAACAGATGCAGGAACTGCAGGTGGAGGCGGCAATCCTGGACCGCTTCACCAGACGCGAGCGCAAGTTCCGCCTGCTGAAGGACGAGGAAATCCAGCCGGCATTATCGGAGCCGGCGGAGGCGTGAGGGAAGCGGTAGCAATACACAACGGAGGGGCAGGTCAATGGAAAACCGTATCTTCGGCATCGAAACAGAGTTCGGATGCTTCGTGCGCGATGAGAGCGTGGGCCGACCCGAGCGGGTGGTGGAGAAGGTCAAGGATTGCGTCTTCTACCGCCTGCGTCGTGGGCTGATTGACCTGCACAGCCGGGACTTCGCCTTCGAGCCGGCGCGAGGCGGCGGCTTTCTGGTCAACGGTGGACGCCTGTACATCGACGCCGTAGGCGACCATGAGGAGTACGCCACCCCCGAATGCTCCCGCCTTGCCGATATCGTGGCGCACGAAAAAGCCGGTCAGCGCATCCTGCTGGAGGCTTTGCAGACTCTGGGCTGGCAGGACCGGGTATCGTTCTACAACAACGCGGTAGACCACTTCGGCGGGCATACCTTCGGCTGTCACGAGAACTATCTGGTCAGCATCGAAGATCGTTACTTCCTGGACTCGCTGTACAACCTCCTGCCGTTTCTGGTCACGCGACAGATTTTCGCGGGCGCCGGGCGCGTGGGCGGACATCGCCTGAACTACAACGACTTCTCGAACAACATCATGGACCTCGGCGAGCACGAGATGGACTACGTGTGGGTGAGCCGGTTCTACGCTGTCGAGATCGACCCCACAGTGGACTTCCAGCTCTCTCAGCGTGCCGACCATATCGTGAAGACCATCTCCTCGCGGGTGCGCTTCAACCGCGCCATCATCAACCCGAAGTGGGACAGTTACTACTCCTACAACAGTATGCACCGCCTGCACATCCTGTTCGGCGAGGGCAACATGAGCGAATACGCCACCGCGCTCAAGATTGGCACCACCAGTCTGGTGCTGGACCTGCTGGAGCGCAACCTCATCAAGCCCGATGTGCGCCTTGCCGACCCGCTGGAGGCTCTGCGCTCGGTCAGCAGAGACCCGAAGTGGAAGTGGGTGGTGCGTCGGCATGATGGCTCTACCATCCGGGCGGTAGACCTGCAGCGGATTTACCTGCAGGCAGCCAAAGAGCACCTCGCCGGGCGCGATGCGGATACCGACTGGACCCTGCGCGAGTGGGAATACGTGCTGGACGCGCTGGAACTCGACCCCATGAGCCTGGATGACCGTCTGGACTGGGTGGCGAAGCGTAAACTGCTGGATGCCTTCCGCCAGCAAGAGGGACTGACCTGGCAGGACGACATCATGTTCAGCCTGGACATGGAGTACCACAACACCGACCCCTCGCGCGGACTGTATTACGGGCTGGTGGAGGCTGGGCTGATTCAGCGTATCGTCACCGACGAGGACATCCAGAATGCCACCATCAACGCCCCCGACAATACCCGCGCCTATGGGCGCAGTCGGGCGATACAGCACCTGCTGGCGTCTCGCAACCGGGCATATATCGTGGACTGGGATATGGTGTACGTGGACAAAGGGCGACAGCTGGAACTGCGCAATCCCTTCCGTACCTACGAGAAGGAGGCGGAGCGGTTCATTCGCAGTCTGTAGGCGCGTTCGTTGCAAGAAGACGCACCTTGAGCGCCCAAAAACCCTTGACAAAGGTTGCGGGATTGATGTATATTACATGGTGCAAACTCCGCCTGCTATGTGCGTGGGGGGATGCCCGAGCGGCCAAAGGGAGCAGACTGTAAATCTGCCGGCGGAATGCCTTCGGGGGTTCGAATCCTCCTCCCCCCACCATTCCCAACCTTATTGCTGACGTCATAGCAGGAGGCGGTATGCAGTAACTTGAGCCCCCGTAGCTCAGAGGGAGAGCGCGTCTTTGGTAAAGACGAGGTCACGGGTCCGAGTCCCGTCGGGGGCTCCATGCAAAAACGTCGGCTGGTCCGGTGCCGCACCCGAGCACGCGCGGACAGCCCATGTTCAAAACGATTGGGAGGTCACATTCTGAGATGGGCAAACAGCGATTTGAGCGCACGAAGCCACATG
>CAZOGB010000031.1:0-10801 GCA_964579145.1 uncultured bacterium
CCTCCCTGAGTCGCTCAATGACCCCTGGGTTGTTCGTGTTGCGGATGTCGACAGGCACAAAGTGTGCCTCATTGAAGCCCGTCTCGCGCAGAAGCTTCTTGAACAGCTTGGTCTGGGCTTCGGGCGCACAGGCTCCTACCACCACGATAGTGTCCTCATCGGAGCTGGCAAGCACGTCGCGCAGGATGGCATTGCCAGCCTGTCCGCAGAGCTGCGCGTTCAATATGCTGTACTTGATGTCCAGCTCGCTTTCAATTTCGAACAGCAAGGTATCCATGTCGGTCTCCTTGAAGGAGGGACACAGCCCCTTGCAGTTACACAGCACGACCTTGACTTCCATGACACACCTCCGTTTAACGCATGAGCGTGTAGATTTTGTAGAGTGTCCCTACGACGATTAGAACCCCAAACAGCTGGCGCAGGCGCTGATTGGGCACGTAGCGGCTGGTTGTCTGCGCACCGACGTACGAGAACACGATGCCCGCTGCGATACACCATACCGTCAAGGGTCCATGAAAATGCGCCGTGCTCAAGCGGGGCACCAGCGCAGAGAAGGAAGGGGGCGTGACCGCAAAAGCGTTGATGCCCGCCGCCAGCTTCGGTTCGAACCCAGCCAGTACCAGCGTGGGCATCAGCAGGAATCCCGGCCCCACCCCCAGCAGTCCGCTCAGGATGGAGATGGGCACAGCCGGCACCAGAGCCGTGACAAAGCGCGGCTCGGCATCCTGCTTGCCCTTGACCGGCTTGAATAACCGATATGCCAGATAGGCTACAGAAGCAAAGTAGACCCACCAGATGGCTATCTGAGGCAGATGCTGTGCCAGCAGCGCACCAATCGGAGCGCTCAGCGTGGTGACTGTCGCCAGCGTTATCGCCTTCTTCCAGTCGATATAGCCCGACTTCGCAAAGCCCGCCGTGGCAAATAATGCGGTCACGCCGTTCAGTATCAGGCTCAGGGGCTGAACCTCGTGCACCAGGTCATTCATAAACAGCCCGAGGAAGGGAATAGCCGCAAAAGCCACGCCCAAACCGAGCATCCCCGATACGAACGAGAGTATCGCTATTCCCAGCACTATCAACACGTCTTGCTGTGTCATCTCCGCATCCTCCCATCACCACCATCGGAAGATGGCTGAGTATGCTGAAGGAACGCGGATACCGCAGGCATACTAAAAAGCCCCGAGACTACCACCACGGCAATCACCAGGTAAGCCAGCGCACGCCCTACCGTGTAGAAAACACCTGAAAGAACCACCCTGCCGGGCGTCGCCAGCTGGCGGGAGACAAAGGTGAGCGCCGCCAGATTCGTCGCCAGAGGACAGGGGCTGATGGAGGTCAGTATACCCAGCCACAATGCACTCACTGCAGGAATCGCCTCTGCTCCACTCACTGTGAGCCTCCTCCTTGCAGGAACGCAGAGATTTCGCTGGCGATGTAGTCGCGCAGTCGCTCTAACAAGGTCTGTTCCCAGACACCCTGCAGAACCTTGTGGCGAACCTCTTTGCCATCGCGATACTCCACCAGTACCAGCGACTTCGTGAACAGCTGGTAATCCTCAATGTAATGGCGGTTTTCCGGTTTCTCCACGTCTACCACCGCAAACTGCAGGCGTCCGCTGGACAGATCCTTGGCGAACTGCTCATTCACCACCTGACGCGCCGTCTTTTCAATGGTCAGGCACGAAGCACAGCGAAAGCTGGTATGGAAGTAGTACAGGACAAACTGCGTGCCTTCAGAGGAGATACGAACGGATTCGTTTTGTGTTGCAGAATGTGTGGAGCCCTCTTCTGAGGAGACTGAAGCGCCCTCTTCGCCGATAACCCTCAACAGTGCTATTGCCACAAACAGAAGCAGTGCCGCTCCAAGAAGTTTCTTTGTTGCCATCTGTTGTCCCTCGTCTCATCCGTAACGGTATTGCATATATCGTCGATTGACGATATAATTATATCACCAATTTTAAATCAAATGCAACGTCAGCCGTGAAAAAGTGGTATTATTTTCGAGGAGAAGGTGATGATGAAGTTAGCGGAGATAGAAACGCTATTCAAGGCGATGGCGGACGCCAACCGGGTGCGCATTCTGGCGTTAGTGCAGGATGCCCCTCTGTGCGTGTGCCAGTTGATGGGGATTCTGGACATCAGCCAGTCCACCGTCAGCAAGCACCTGGCTATCCTGAAAGAGGCGGGGCTGGTAGAAGAGGCATCGCAGGGCAAACGCAGCTTTTATCGCCTTGCCACACGCTTTCCGTCAGAGCTGGCGGAATCGGTGGTAAAGCGGGTGCTGGAGGAGCTTCGGGATAGCCCGGAGCTGGCGGAAGAGCGAAAGCTGTCCGCGTTCATGCGCGAGTATCGCATTGAAACCATGAGCGCGGCCCAGAATCTGCGTCAGAAGCGACACACGCTTCGAGTGCTTTAGTCTGCCCCTCGCCCGATGGCTATCGCCTCCTGCAGGAGGCCTTCGTCCACCGGCTGGCGCAGGAGGTCAAGATTACGCTTCAGATTCTCCGCCCGCCTTGTGCCGATAAGCACCGAGCTGATGCCAGGGTGCCGGTGCAGGAAGTGCAGTGCCAGCGCATGGAGCAGGTGGGCATCGCCTCGGCACAGGTCAAGCAGTTTCTGAACCCTGGGCGGTCGCTCTTGCGGTGGCACGGTCAACGCACGCGGAGCCAGCCATCCCGCCGCCAGCCCACTGCGTATCAGCACGCCGATGCCCCTCTCATGCGCCCGGTGGATCAGGTCATGCGCGCTCTGGTCCAGCAGGCTGTAGCCAATTTGCAGAACCTGAAAATCGCCCGACTCGATGCAACGCTCCAGCACGTCCATGCCCGGCGACGCCCCCAGAAAACGCACTTTGCCTGCCTGCTGTGCCTCGCGCATGGCTCGCAGGGTTTCGCCGTCATCCAGCACCTTCTGCGGGTCGGGTCCGAAGTGTATCTGCATCACATCTATCACATCGGTGCGCAACAGCCGAAGGCTGAGGTCAATGGAATCCGCCACCGCACGATAGGAGAAATCGTAGTAGGTGCGTGGGTCGTCGCTGTGTTCGCCGCACTTACTGCACAGCACATATTCCGCCCGCCGGTGCGAGATGTACTTGCCGATGCGCGCTTCGCTTTCGTGATAGGCGCGGGCAGTGTCTATCAGGTTGATACCCATATCCAGTACGGCGTTCAGCGTTCTGCCAGCCTCTTCCTCGGCGGGCCGGCGCCGCTGTTCGGCGGAACCCAGTCCCCAATCGCGCCCAATCTCCAGCGCACCAAAGCCGATAAACGTCACCTGCAACCCGGTGTTTCCCAGTGCTCGTTTTTCCAGCATGATTGCCTCCTCCTCACGATTTCGGTGGCAGAATGCGCACGCGGCGCCCTTCGATTCGCAGACGCCCCTCCGCGAACAGCTTCACCGCCTGCACATACGCCTGATGCTCCTGCACCAGCACCCGCGCCGCCAGCGTTTCCCACGTGTCCTCTTCCTCCACCGGCACGCACCGCTGAACGATGATGGGTCCCGTGTCGTACTGTTCGTCCACAAAGTGCACCGTACAACCCGATACCTTCATGCCTGCTTCCAGCACCGCCTGATGCACCCGCTCACCGTACATGCCCTTGCCGCCAAACAGGGGAAGCAGTGCAGGATGGATGTTCATCACCCTGCCGGCATACCACTGCACCACCGCTGCAGGAAGCAAGCGCATATATCCGGCGAGACACACCAGGTCCACCTTTGCCTCTTCCAGCGCGTGCAGTAGTTTCTGCGCATACTCCTCTTCACTGAGGTTGCGTGGCGAGATGACGCGAGTACGCACACCCGACTCCTGCGCCCGTTGCAGGGCAGGTGCTTCGCTTCGCGTGCCGATGACCAGCACCACCTGCCCGTCTATCTCCCCGCGCTGACAGGCGTCAATAATCGCCTGCATGTTGGAGCCGCGCGAGTGCCCGGAGACCAGAACGGCGATGCGAATTGACATGGTTCAATCCTCACCCTCCCAGATAGCAACGGCGATGGCGAAGGTCGGCTCATGGGCGATGCTGACGTGTATCTTTCCCCCGTTCGCCCGCTGTGCCGCCTCACCGTACAGGTTGACGTAGGGCTGACCGGAGGGGTGGTTCAGAATCTCCATGTCGCGCCAGGGGACCTTGTGCCCCAGCGCCTTGATGATAGCCTCTTTCGCGGCGAACCGCCCCGCGAGGTGCTGAAGGAAGCTTTTTTTGCCCTGCTGGCAGTAGGCGTATTCGGCGTCGGTCAGGATGCGATGGGGAAAGCGTGGGTGTCGCTCGCACACCTCAGCGATTCGCTGAAGCGCCACGATGTCGGTACCCACGCCCTTTACTCGCCCGGTGATGTGCAACATGGATGGTTACTGTTTGCGTGGAGAGATGACCACGCGTCTTTCCGGTTCTTCCCCTTCGCTGTAGGTGTACACATCCGGGTCGTCCATCAGCGTATGATGGATGATTCGGCGTTCAATCGCGTTCAGCGGGTCAAGCACCGCCTCTTCGCCGCGCTCTTTCACCTGTTTGGCAACCTCCAGCGCCATGCGCCGCAGTTTTTCGGCACGCTGTTGGCGATAGTCGCCCACATCCAGAAGCACCCGGACGGTCTTATCATAGCGTTTATTGATGATGATGTTGAGTATGTACTGCAGGGCGTCCAGCTGCGGGCCCGCGAACCGCTGGGCATCTCTACCGACCAGCTCCAGCTCCACGTAACAGTCGTAGCTATCGCGCTTGATAGCTTTTACCGCCAGACCGCTGGCACGAAGCGCAGCGTTAACCACGGCCATCGCTTTGCGTTCCGACTCTTCTGAGGGCGCCTGTCTGACAGCTCCCTTCAGCACCGCCCGAACGCGCGCGGGCGTGGAACCCAGCACCCCAAAAATGCCCCGGTTGCCTTCGTCCAGTATCTCCCATTCCACCTGCTCGTCCGTGGCGTTCAGTAATTGCAGGGCACGCTGTTTTGCCTCCTCGACGGTGCGCCCTGTTGCCTCCACGCTTTGGACTGGTGCGTTATCGGTCATCGGTGTCCTCTCCTCCTTTCCATCCCGGTTTTACCTCCTGCGGCGCGGCTTGCGGGTATGGTGGTTCTTGCCCGGGTTACCGCCAGCTGGTGTCGCAGCGGGTACCGGTTCTGGCGCCTTCGTCGCCTCCTCCACTGGCGCGGCAGGCTCTGTCTCAGGCTTCATGTAGCGCAACTGCTGGGCAGTCATCAACACATTGGAAACGAACCAGTACAGCACAAACGCCGACGGAAAGTGCCAGGTGTACATCATGTAAAACATGAAGATGGTCATAATCAGCGAGGTCATCTTCATCTGTTCCGCCTGCGCCGGGTCGCTGACGGGGGTCAGCCGCTGGGTGACGTACAGGCTGATGGCGTACAGGATAAGAAGCGGCAGGTCGTGCTGACCGAGATTCGCCCCCACGATGCCCGGAAACTTCTCCGCCATCCACGGATTAATCCACAGGAAGAAGCCTTTGCTGAACTGATACTCGTACATGCGGATGGTGTAGTACAGGTAGATCAGGATGGGCATCTGGATAAGCATGGGCAAACAGCCGGCAGCGGGGTTCACCTTGTGCTGTTTGTACAGCTCCATAATCTTTTCGTTCAGCTCCTGGCCTTTGTAGCGCTCGCGCAGACGCTTCACCTCGGGTTCCAGCTTCTTAATCTCGCGCATCGAGCGGAACCACGCCAGCCGAATCGGCGTCAGCAGCGCCATCACGATGAGCGTGAACAGCACAATCGCCACCCAGTAGCTCAGCCAGGGTTGCCTGCCCGTGAGCGCGACCAGAATGTCCCAGAACCGATAGGCGGGATGGCGGCTGTTGCGTGCGTCAATACGCTGGAGGATGGCGTCGAGCCGACGTTTGCCCTCGCCTTTCGCCACTTCGGTGCCGCGGAAATCGTTCTCTACCCGACGATAAGCCTCCAGCGCCTTCTGCTCGAAGGTGTTGCGCTCTTTTTCGTCTTTCGCCTTGGGCATTCGCAATTCGTAAAGCTCTCCGATGCGCAGGGTGGCTTCCGCAGCGATTTCGCCCGTGCGATACTGCTTGATCAGCTCCTCGTAGATTTTGAGGGCGTCGTCATAACGCTCCATCCGGCGCATGTACAGCGCCGCCAGGCGCAGCTTCGCCTCGGCGGAAAGCGGACTGGAACCCGCCAGCTGAATCGCCTGTTGATACCGCTGTTCTGCCTCGGTGAACTTGTTCTGCCCCTCCAGTTGTTGCGCTTGCAGGAGCACCGCATCGGGTGACGGTTGCGGGGTTTGTGCCAGCACTGGCACCGCGAGCCACGACAGCAGAAGTAATAGTGCAAGTGGTAACTTTCTCAACGGAACTGACCTCTCCTGAATATGACTGGTTTAGCGTCGCGTATTTCAACGACACCCTGAGCCGCCAAAAGTTCGACGGTTTGCCCCCATCAGCCTGACCTGGGCTGATGGCTTCCCTTCGGCTGGCGCGGGGGCACCGGGTCGTAACCGCCGGGCGAAAAGGGATGACAGCGCAGCACCCGGCGTATCCCTAACCACAGCCCAGCCAGTACGCCGTGCTGAAGTATCGCCTGGGCGGTGTACTCCGAGCAGGTCGGGGTGAAACGGCACACAGGCGGGGTAAAGCGCGAGACGCGCTGATAGAGCCGAATAACACCGACCAGAACCCTTTGCATCCATGTCGGGCGTGGTGCATTCATCCTTCCCCACTCGCTTGCCAGACCCGTGCGCTTTGAAACAGGCTCTGCATCTCCTGCAGTAGCTGGTGATAGTCCGCCTCCGCTGCGTTTTTTCGGGCGACAATCACCGCGTCAAAGCCGTCTTTCAAATAGGGCAGACACTGCCGACATGCCGCCCGCAATCGCCGTTTCACCCGGTTGCGCACCACCGCCTTGCCGACCTTTTTGCCCACCACAAAGCCGAACCTGCGCCCGCTTGCCTGCGGGCGCACATACATGACAAGATGTGCCTGAGCGTACGCCCTGCCCTCGTTGTAGCACGCAAGAAAGTCCTTGCGCCGGCGAAGACGCTCATGGCGGGGAAGCACAGGCTTTTCCTCGTCTTAATGCTCTGGTCCAAAATGGCGGCAGGTATCCGATACCGTTAGCCGATGACGACCTTTCAAACGGCGCCGCTTCAGCACGTTCCGCCCGTCTTTGGTGCGCATGCGGGCGCGAAAACCGTGCACTTTGCGCCGATGACGATTATTCGGTTGATAGGTACGTTTCATGCCTCTTGCTTTCCTCCGTCAACAGGGAATTATATCACAAACGCCTGCCCGCACGCAAGCGCACCCAGAACTCGCGGTTGCCCTCCTCTCCGGCGACGGGACATTCAAAAACCTCCAGAACCTGCCAGCCTTCCCTCTCGCACCATCGCAGAAAATCGCCCAGTATCTGCTCCCGAACCTGCGGCGAGCGAAGCACGCCCTTTTTGGTGAGGTGAGGCGCCTCGAATTGCGGCTTCAACAGCGCCCACACCTCGCCGCCGGGGGCTAACCATCCCGGTAAGCGTGGTAAGACCTCGCGCAGGGAGACGAAAGAGACGTCTACCACCACCAGCCTCACCTGCTCGGGAAGCGCAGACAGCGTGCGGGCGTCCGTCCTCTCCAGCGAGACCACGCGCGCATCCTCACGCAGACGAGGATGTAGTTGTCCATGCCCTGCCTCAATAGCGTATACCCGCGCGGCGCCGTGCTGGAGCAAACAATCGGTGAACCCGCCCGTACACGCCCCCACATCGGCACAGACCGCCCCGCGCACAAGGTCGCCCGCCTGCCAGCGGTGGATGGCGGACTCGAGTTTGAACCCGCCACGCCCCACATAGCGGAGCGGATTCAGTATCACGATGGAAGCCCCTTCGCCAACGGATGCCGAAGGCTTCAGCACGGGCTTGCCGTTTACCAGCACCTCGCCCGCGCGAATCAGCTCCTGTGCCTTCTCGCGGCTTTCTACCAGACCGCGTTCCACCAGCATCTTATCCAGCCGCATGGGTCTTGCTCCTGTGTGGCAATTTTCGCGTTTTGGTGCAGGAAAAAGGTATAATATGTTGCACGCCGCAGTAAAGACGCGGAAGGAGTATCTCCTGTTACAGCGAAACTGAGTATATCTGGCGTGCAGGAGACGACAGGAGGAGAGCATGAGACCGACGGAACGCTCCGCCGGAGGCACGAACGATGCCAGGAGTCTGCTTCGGCAGGCTCAGGCGCTGGCGCAACAGGGAGATTACACCGCCGCGCTTGCTGCCATTCAGCGGGCGATGAAGAGCGGAGCGGACGAATACACCTGCTATCTGCAAATCGCCGCGGTGGAATGGCAGAGACGCCGCGCCGATGCCGCCATGCTGGCGCTACAGCACGCCATCGAACTGCAACCCCACCGCACCGACGCCCGCGAGAAGATGGTGGAGCTGTACCTGGAGGCGGGAGAAGTGGATTCAGCTATCGAACAGGCACTTCAGGTGCTGCGCCAGGACCCCGATAACGTCACCGTGCGCTGGTCGCTGGTGCTGGCGTATCTGGACAAGGGCGACTGGGAATCCGCCGTGCGCACGCTGGACGACCTGATAGCCATCTCCCCCAATGAGCCGATGTATCACTTCAATCAGGCGCAGGTATTTCAGGAGCTGGGACAGTGGGGGCTGGCGCTTATTTCCTACGAGCGCGTGGTGGAAATCGGCACCGACCGCGACCTCGCCGAGCGCGCCCGGGAAGCCATTGATATGCTGGAACGGATACAAATGGAACAGATTCTGACCCTCATCCTTGAGGACCCACAGTTCAGGCGAGCATTGCAAGAGGATATGGAAGAGGCGCTGATCGAACGCCATTTCGCGCTGAGCCGGTCAGGCATGGTGGTTCTGCGCGCCATCCTGCATCAGGCAAACGACGAAGACCTCCCATGGAAGCCCGTTCTCTACCACTGAACCATATCGCCTGCCTTCAGCAGACTATCCGTGAACGCACCCTGGTGATGGGCATCCTGAACGTCACGCCCGACTCGTTCTACGACGGTGGACGCTACGCCCAGCCGGAGCTGGCGGTTCAGCGCGCCCTGCAGATGGTGGAAGAGGGAGCGGACATCATTGATATCGGCGGCGAGAGCACCCGCCCGGGCAGCCAACCCGTGCCAGCGGAAGAGGAACTGCGCCGGGTGCTGCCCGTGATCCAAGCCATACGCCAGCGTGTGGACGTGCCCATCTCCATTGATACCACCAAATCGCACGTGGCAGAACAGGCACTGCAGGCGGGCGCGTGCATGGTGAACGACATCTCGGGGCTGGGCTTTGACCCGCGTATGGCGGAAGTGGTGGCGCGAACGGGCGCCCTGTGCTGTATCATGCACATCCAGGGCACACCCCAGACCATGCAGACCAACCCACAGTATGACGACGTGGTGCGCGACATCAGCGCGTATTTCGAAGAGCGACTGGGTCTGGCGGAACGCGCCGGGATCCCGCGCGAAAATATCTGGCTGGACCCCGGCATCGGCTTTGGAAAGACGGTGGAGCACAACCTGCAGATACTGCGTCGCCTGCGCGAGTTTGCCGCCTTTGGGCTGCCCATCCTGATAGGCACATCGCGCAAGTCTTTCATCGGCAGAGTGCTGGGCGACCTGCCCCCCGAGGATCGCCTGGAGGGCACGGCGGCGACGGTTGCCGTTGCCATCATGAACGGCGCGAACGCCGTGCGCGTGCATGATGTGCGAGCCATGGCGCGCGTGGCACGAATGGTGGATGCGGTATTACGCCAGCAGTAGGTTTGCTATAGGCTGTTGCGAGACACCGCTCCGCACGACTCCCGCACCACCAGCGTGGGCGTTAACAGGATATGTTTCGCTGGCATCGCACCCTTCTGTTCAATCTGCTCAAACAGCAGTTTGGCTGCCTGCTCTCCTATCTCCACCATCGGTTGGGCGACAGTGGTCAGTGGTGGAGAAACATACGCGCTGGTGTCCTGATTGTCGAACCCGACGACTGCTACATCCTCGGGGATGCGCATCCCATGTGCGTGAATCGCACGCATCGCGCCATAAGCAAGGTCATCATTGACCGCAAACACCGCATCAAACCTCTCCCCACTCTCTAAAAACTGAGCCACCACTTGGTAAGCATATCGCTCTTCGGGCAGGATATCCGGCATACCGGGACCCAGCTCCAGAGCCTCTTCGATTCCCGCTTCGCGCAGAGCACGCCGATAGCCGTTGAATCGCTGGATAACCGATGTTGCCCGTCGCTCGCGCGAAGCGGTGCTCACAAAGGCAATGCGGCGTCGCCCAAGGTCCAGCAGATGCTTCGTCGCGATATACCCACCTTCTTCGTTATTGGTTCCCACAAAACTCACCGGCAGACCGGGTACATAGCGGTCGATGAACACCATCGGTATCTGCATCTCCAGCACCTGCTGGAACAGGTCCAGGTTCTCCTGGGGGTCGCAGGGCGCCACAATCAACCCATCCACCCGCTTGTCCACCAGCATTTCCACCACGCTTCGTTCGCGTTCCGGGTAACCGTCAGAGTGGGCTATCAGCACGCCATGCTGTTTGGGATACGCTACTTTGTCGATACCTTCCAGAATATGGGCGTAGAACCAGCCCGTCAGTCCAACGGTGACCACGCCGATAGTGGCGGTGCGCCGTGTCCTAAGACTGCGCGCGACCAGATTGGGGCGGTATCCCAGACTCTGTGCCACTTCCAAAATACGCTGGCGGGTGGCGGGATGGATCCTGCCCGTGTTGTGCAGAGCACGGTAGACGGTGGTCTTGGATACCCCCACCTGCTGGGCGATAGTGTCCATATCTGCATGATGACGTCGCAT
>CAZOGB010000031.1:10901-12393 GCA_964579145.1 uncultured bacterium
ATGGTGCGTGCTGTGCCAGCACCTGCCGGTACGCCTCCGCATGTTGGGCATCCCAGCAGGCGATAAGCACCCTCTGCACACGCTGTGCATGACGCTGGACTACAGACAGGATCAGCCGGGCACAGTCGCCGGCTTCCCAGCCCACCAGCTGGTCCGTGAAGTCCGGCACCAGCACCTGCCGGCATCCAAGCTCTTCGCATTTGATCAGCGCATTCTCCAGCCCACTTTCCAGCAGTTCACGGGTGGCAATTTGAAACTCGTTCAGGATGTTGACGTGCACGATATGCCTGACGCGAAGCATTCCGCCCCCCGTGACCACCACGCCTCCGGGCGTCAGCGGAGCCTGCCGACGCGCCTCGTCCTCTATCATGTCACCTGCCTCGTCCCGCACCCGCTTCGCCACCCGTGCACCCATCCACAGCAGTCGGTTGGAAGGCACTATCAGCGCGTCCGCCCGGAGCTGGCGCAGGTAGCGCACTTGATACAGTTCCACCGTACACTGTCCCACAGAGGTTCGCAACAACGGTTTAGGCACAAGCGCAAAGAGCATTTTTCCCCTCCTGTTCAATTTTCTCAAAGACTACATCCAGTCCGAGATTCGCTCGAATACCGCTTCCACGGTGTAAGCATCCACCCGCCGCCAGCGTGACGCACCGCGAGAAGCGCGTTCGGCATCCTCCAAACGCTTGTAGCGCAGGCGCACGGTCAGCGGCGACTGGAACTGGAACACCTGCATCTCCGACAGACGGCTGACCGCCCGCCTGACTCCCTCCTCAATTTCGCGCTCTACACGTCGGGGATGCTTGCTCAGGGCGGCGTTCCAGCCAAAGGCATGTTTCGTTTCCACCGTCTCCACCCACGGCAGGAAGCGACGCGCCTCCGCTACACACTTATCATCCCCGCTGACGAAGATGACCGGTACGTTCCCCTCGCCAGCGGACGCCGCGTCGATGGCAATTTCGCCCACCTGCTCGCCGTTCACCTCCATCCACTGATACGCCTTAGAGCTGTAAGAGTGCGCCAGCACCGCATCTGGAGTGTTGTCCATCGCATGATAGCCGATGAACAGCACACCCGTAAAGGTCTCGTCCATTCCCGGGAAGCGTCGCCCAAACCCCGACCCAAGCGCAATCAACACCCGCTCGTCCAGTTCGTCATAGGGCAGGTTGACCCCGCCGCCGTGTGCGTCCCACACAATCACCTCCTCCGCGCCCATCTCGAACAACGCACGGACAGCGGCGTTGGCTTCGCGCACCGCCTGCCGGCAGGCAAAAGCGTAGTTGGGCGAATCGGTCAGCGTGCCACCCGGCGCACCCACCACGCAGGCAAGCCCTTCACAGTCCACCGACACCAGAAAACGCATCGAGTCTCTTCTCCCACAGAGATATTCTTAGGACACCCTGATTCTATTTTGAAGCCAGCACATGAGAAACCTGCCCTTGTATCGTGTTTGAGTAGGGCAAGCACAGGCACGAGGGTTGTGTTTCTACAA
>CAZOGB010000031.1:12493-15725 GCA_964579145.1 uncultured bacterium
TTCGAACTGGGCAACGTTGGTTTCACTTCGGATTACACGTATGACAGCACCCCCGGTATCGACGGATCGGATTGCTATGCTATCGGCACTGACCCCAGCACGTGGAACCCTGGCTGGTGGTCCAGTTTTGGCGACCATACCACGGGCTCTGGCAAAATGTTGATTGCAGACGGTCACAGGTCACCAAATCAAACTCTCTGGCAGCAAACGGTTCATGTTGCTCCGAACACATCGTACCGTTTCTCGTACTGGGCTGCCAGCTCATATTACTACAGCCCTGCGGTGCTGCGTGTCACCGTCAATGATGTGCAAATTGGCGGAGACTTTCAATTGCCGTCCCAAACTGGACAGTGGGTACAGTTTGCAGCGACGTGGAACTCTGGACCGGCAACCTCCGCAACCATTCGGCTGGTGGACATCAACACCAATGGGTTTGGCAACGATTTTGTGCTGGATGACCTCAGCATGCAGGCGATACCAGAGCCGGGCACGATGTGGCTGTTCTCTGCTGGCGTCGCGGCAATAACACTACGCCGCCGAAGGCAAGGCTAACCTTCCCTTGAGTGAAGCAGCACGGGGGCAGACACTATCGTCTGCCCCTGAACATATCTCCCCCAGCCGTTCCCCCTCTTCGCTTCTGTACGGTCAATTTTTGCACCACATGGAAGGAATCCCTTTCACTGTAGCGAATAGCGAAAGCATAGCGAGAAAGCGTGTCTGGGAGGACGAACAATGGGACGAACATCTCCTCCATCCCCTGCCCCAGAGTGGCAGGCACCGAAACCGAACGAGGGCTTAACCATTCGGTTGAAGGTCATCACGCCGCTGTTCGGCGGCGGTTATGAACCCCGCGAGGTGGACCCCGTGTGTATCATCCGCCCTGCTGCGGTTCGCGGTCACCTGCGCTTCTGGTGGCGTGCGCTCTACGGTGCACAGTACTCGTCGTCGGAAGAGCTGTTCCGAGCGGAAAGCGCATTGTGGGGCGCGGCGGCAATGGAAAACCAGAATACTGCTGGCAAGGTAAGCCTGCGGGTAAAGGAAGTCAAATGGAATAACAACACGGTAACCGTCAACGATTTTCGCCCGCGCGGCAGCCCAGCGAAAGTGGGACCTGAGGCACAGTATCTGCTGTACGTGTTTCAGGAACAGAAAGAGAAGAAGATACCTCCCGCCAAAGGTTATGTAGATGTACAGTTTACCCTGTGCATCCATTTTCAGCCCGGTGTGACCCCAGAACAGCGTCGCGAAGTGGAGAACAGCGTGAAGGCATGGATTGCGCTTGGAGGCATAGGAGCACGCACGCGCCGGGGGTGCGGCGCCCTGACGGTGACCGAAGAGCGCCAAAGATGGCTTCCCCCTGTCGACCCCAAACAGCGCAAGCAATGGTTTGACCAGCTGCTTCCCTCTCACCAGCCCGATGAGGCTTCACGCTTTACTTCTTTATACAAAGCCGTTATTATCTGCGGTGGCTCCAGAGACGCTGGTAAAGCGAAGGACATCCTGCATGACCTGGGCAGTTTCTGGGCACGTTTTCGCAAAGGACACGTCGGGCAGGGACAGTCGTACAGTCCCATGGCTGGCAGTAAGTGGCAGGACTACCGCAATACCCTGTTGCGCTTTGCCAAACAGGGTGGACAGACCATCTCTCTGTGCAAACCGTATCTGGGGCTTCCGATTGTTTATCAGAAGTTCAACAGCGCACCCGATGCTCCCACGCTCGAATCCCACGAAACGGGACGCATGGCATCTCCAGTAATTCTCAAGCCGATGTCGCTGGCGGACGGTAGTATCTGCCCTCTCTGCGCGGTACTGAGAGCACCGCAACCGCGTAAAATCCGCATCAAACCTCGCGATGTAGAGGTGCAGTTAAGCGTGCGTCAGGACGATCAGGTACTGAAAGCACTGGGGGTGACGCATCCTCTCGCTGCGGTCGTCAGAGCGGCTGAGCAACAGTGGAACACTAAACCCTTCGTCGTAGGAGGTGGCTCATGACCGAGTACCTCTTTTCTATCTCAGTAGGTCCTGTGCAGGAGTTCATCGCCGCGGCGCGACGCACCGCCGACCTCCGAGCCGGCTCGCAACTGCTCCAGAAGATGGCGAGATATATCGCCGAACAGATTGACGCCCGCGGCGGTCAACTTATATTTCCAGGGAGCAAAGACACACCCGGACCGAACAAAGTGGTTGCCCAAATCGTCACCGATGACCCCGCGAAACTGGCTGACGAGCTGCGGGAAGCAACCGTCCAGTGGCTGTACACACAGTGGCAGTCGGTGCAACAACATCTCAGCGTGCCCATAGACGCCCACCTGGCGGAAGAGCAGGTGAAAAACTTTCTGGAGTTCTATACCGCGTGGGTTCCCTGCAACGGAGATTACGTGCAGGAACGGGAGCAGGTGGAGCTTTTGCTGGCTGGGCGCAAAGCCCTGCGCGATTTTCGCCAAGTGCCTCCCCGACCAGGACGCTGGAAAAGCCCTTTAGACCCGTCGCGCGATTGTGTGCTGCAACTGTCAGGAACGCAAATCCCTGCCCAGGCAGAAGGCCCGCCCCTTTACCTGAAACGCACCGAGTATTTAGACGCTATCTCCATCATGAAGCGCGTACAGGGCGCGAATCAGCAGGAGAAAAAAGTTCCTTCCACCTCGCGAATGGCGGCGGAAGCGATACTGCCCATCGCCAGACGAAACAACCCCCAGGCGGTACGGGAGCTGGAATCCATCGCCGATAACGCACCCGGTGCACTGGACATCGGTGACCTGATGTTCCCCACGCGCGTGCAGGAGGAGATAGACACCGCCGACAAGCACCTGCGCGACTACCTGCAGGCGAAGCTGAACACCATCGATAACCTGCGCCGCGAGATTCTCAGCAGCCTGACACCTGCCCTGAATGAATGTCCGTCCTATTACGCAATCCTTGTCGCGGATGGCGACCGTATGGGTAGTCTCATCAGGAAGCAAAAGACACCTGACGAACACCGCCGGCTGTCCGAGAAGCTCGCCCATTTCGCGCAAGAGGTGGAGCGTATCGTAGAGGCTCATAACGGCTGTCTGGTATACGCGGGAGGCGATGACCTGCTGGCGATGTTGCCAGTTAACACTGTTCTATCCTGTGCCAAAGAGCTGGCGAATACTTTCTCTGAGCGGATTGAAGAAGGCAGGCTGTCTGCTGGGGTCAGCATCGTACACCGTATGGAGATGCTTCAAGAGGCTTTGCAGTGGGCGCGGGAAGC
>CAZOGB010000031.1:15825-42330 GCA_964579145.1 uncultured bacterium
AACCTGCCGTAATGCTCTGGCGGTCGCCCTGCACACGCGCGGGGGTGCGCCTGTATCGGTTGTGACCTCGCGCAAGAAGGACCCCAATATGGAGAGCTGGACGCGCTGGATAAAAGCGTTTCGGCAGGGTCTGACGCACGGCTTCCCTTACGAGCTGCTGTACCTGGCGCGCGAGGCGGAGAACGCCAATCTGAGCATCTCCAGCGTTCGCGCGGAGGCAACGCGCATTTTCGAACGCAAACAGCACAGGGAAAGAGCTGCACACAGCGAGACGATTCGCCAATGGCTGGAGGAAGAGCTGAATGCGATGAAAACCGCTGACCACTTACGCGGGTTCGCTCAGCGGTTGATTATCGCCCGGTTTCTGGCGGGCTATCCTAACGGGGAGGTGCGCGCATGAACGAGCATATTGTACGCATCCGCGGTATTGACCCTTTGCTGTTCCGCGACGGGCGCCCTTTCGCCGCCGAGGTAGGTGCGCTCTCTGCTCGGACGTTACCCTGTCCCTATCCTGCTACCGTCACGGGGTTCGTGCGCACTTTCATCGGTAACCAACTGGGGGTCAACTGGGACGACAAAACGCACATCCAGCGCGTGCTGAGGACAATCGTGCACGCTCCTATCCTTGAACGCAACAACATGCCTGTATTCCCCGCGCCAGCGGACGCGGTGGTGTACCTTGACGAGCAGAACGGTTCTCCCAAAACGATGGCTCTCCGTCCCATCCCAGAGCTGCCGGCAGGCGCAGGCTGTGACCTCCCCAAGCACCTCCTCCCCTTGCGGGTGACAAAAGAGGTGAAACCGGCGCCAGGATACACGCTATGGAGCCAGGCTGACCTCTTTCGCTGGTTAGAACATCCCACCGGCGAGGGGTTCGCTGTACCTGAGTCAATAGACCGTATGGCGGTGGAGGAGCGGACCTATGTATGCATCAGCGAGAAAGGCACCAGCGAAGAGGGCAAGCTGTTCAGTACACAGTTCCTGTCGTTCGAGCGGTATCGCTGGGGCAAAGAGAGGGCGAACCGTGAGGAGTGGGCGCTGCTGGCGCGAGTAGAGACGGATGAAGCCGTTAAACTGGAGGGTGTAGGGCTTCTTGGTGGAGAAAAGCGGCTGGCCGCGCTGGAGACGGTCTCTGCCGACGCCTGGCCCTCCTGCCCGGATAGCCTTCAGCGCGCCCTGCAGGGGGCGAAGCGGGTGCGGATGGTGCTGGCAACCCCAGCCATCTTCCAAAACGGCTGGAAACCGGGCTGGTTGAACGGTAAACTGGAGGGAAGTCCGCCCTCAGCGAAAGGGCTCACGTTGAAGCTGATTTCAGCGGCGGTAAGGCGACGCGAAGCGGTCAGTGGATGGAGTTACCGGGCTGACCGACCACAGCCCAAACCCACACGCCTGCTTGCGCCCGCCGGTTCGGTTTATTTCTTTGAAGTGTTGAGCGGCGACCCTTCCGTACTGGGCACACAGGCATGGCTGAAACCGGTTAGCGACGATGAACACGATTGCCGGGACGGATTCGGTCTCGCATTATGGGGAATCTGGTAAGGAGGAGAAACAAACAATGAGTCATTCACCCAGAGCCAAAGCCATCTATCTGCACGCACTCACACCGGTACATTCGGGAACCGGACAGGCGGTGGCGGTGGTGGACCTGCCCATCGCACGCGAAAAATCCACCGGCTGGCCCATCATCCCCGCCAGCAGTTTGAAAGGCGTTCTGCGCGATGCACTGGAAACATCGAATAACAAAGATTGGATTACCCAAGCCTTCGGCAGTGATGTGCGTGACGGCGGTGATATGAAGGCGGGCGCCCTGTGCTTCACCGACCAGCGCATCCTGTGCCTGGCAGTGCGCAGCTTCTACGGAACTTTTGCCTATGCGACCTGTCCGCTGATACTCAACCGACTTGTGCGCGATTGGGGTGCTTTTGGACTAGACCTGCCGTTCACACAGGTTCCCGTGATCGCCAACTCGGGGAACGAACTTCAGGCACTGGTCACGCAGAAGTCGGAACTGGCGCGCAACGGCAAACTGTATCTGGAGGACATAGACCTCACGGCACGCGCCGATTCGACCACCGAACAGGTTGCTAATGGGTTAGCGGGCATCCTGTTCGCTGATAAACCCGAGGCGTTCACCGCCCGGTTCGTCATCGTCTCCGATGAGGTCTTCAACTTCCTGAGCGAGACGGCGATAGAGGTCACCGCGCGCGTGCGTCTGGAAGACGAGAGCAAGACGGTGGCGAAAGGCGCACTGTGGTACGAGGAGGCAGTACCTGCCGAAAGCATCTTCGCGGGTGCGGTGATGGTCGCCGATTTCTACAAGGAAGATGTTGACTCCCTCTGGGGTCCATTCCAGCCGAGCCTGGTGCAGATTGGTGGCGATTCCAGCGTCGGGCGCGGCTTGTGCAGGGTGGTGACGAAATGAAAACGCGAGCACAGCAGGATATGGAACTCGCCGAGAAACTGGTGCGGGAGGTAGAACAGCAAAAGAAGGAAGTTCGCGACATCTACGGGGGGCTATGTCATTCGTTTCCCGTGATGGTGCGCACCTGCGGGTTGTGTCAGGCGCTTGCCTTCTCCAAAGCGAAGGCGGAAGGGGGTAAGGACGACCGCGCCAAAGCGCACAGCCTCCTGTTGAACCACATTCGGCAGTTACTGTGCGTGCAGGGCGACCCTCTGGACGCTGTGCGCGACGCCTCCGCCGGCGATTATATGTTCTATACGCGGCGAGTGCTCAGCGCATGGATTTACTTCAAACGGTTCGCGGAATCCATCCTGAAGGTCTCCAGCGCAGGGGAAGGAGGCGAGTAGCGATGAACATCGAGGCACGACGTAAGGCACTCAATACCGTTGACCTTAAAGGTGCTCAGCACACGGGGCTTCTTCTCAACCGCTACCTCAGCAAGCACGATGACACCCACGACGGGGCGAAAGAGCTTTACACTCAGGCACAGAACAGTGCGGCTTCCCCCGTGTACGCGCACGCCTTCACCCGGTGGAGGGAGCATCTGCAAAAACTGGGCAATACGCGTCTGTTCGTGGCGACAGCGGAATCACCCATTGCCGTCGGGCTAGGCAACGAAAGCGTGCTGGAGGTGGGATTGACCGTTCACCACACTTACGGAATGCCCGTTATCCCCGGCTCCGCGCTCAAAGGGCTGTGTCGGCGTGGCGCCGCCGAGCTGGAGAAGGAAGGGAAAATCACCCGAGAGCAGTTTGACGTGCTGTTCGGTTACTCTAAAAATAACGGCGACGCCTCGGCAGGGTACATCACCTTCTGGGATGCCTGGTACGACCCTGAATCGGTGGAAGGCAAGCCTTTTCATCGCGACGTGATCACCGTGCACCACCCCGACTACTATTCCAGCAGAGGCGCGAACGCATTCCCGACCGATTTCGACGACCCTAATCCTGTGCCGTTCCTGGTGGTGAAGCCGGGCGCACGCTTTCTGTTCGCCCTGACCGCCCCCGACCAGGCGTGGGGAGCGTTTGCCGAGAACCTGCTGAAGTGGTGTCTGCAGTATCTCGGTGTGGGTGCGAAGACCAATGCAGGTTATGGTTTCTTCCGAACCGACGAAGCAAAACAACCGGCTGAGCCGGCAAAACAGAGTGCCGCAGCGCCAACAATACCGCCACCCTCCGCCGAGCGCGAGGTCTGGCAGGGCGTCATCGTAAGCTATAACCCGGGTCAGCGCGTGGTTCAGGTTCAGCGTCTGCATCAGGGGCAAACGCAGGGCGCATCCACCGATGCCCAGCGCACCCAGCAACTGCTCAACAGCCTGCCCGCTTCCGCTCGCGAAAAGCTAACCACCGGCAAAAGAAGACTGCTGGCAGATGTAGAGATCGAAGTAAGCGGCAACCGGCGAACTATCGTCAAAATCACCCCGAAGGAGTGACAGAGCGATGAAGTTGATTACATCATTGGGAACTGGCTCTTATAAGACCACAAAATACGTTTGGAACGGCAGGGGCGAAGAAACTTCCTACTTTCCCCAAGCCCTGGTTAAGTGGCTACGTCCCGATTCGGTGCTGGTACTGTTGACAGAAGAAGCGGCCCGGTGCAACAACTGGAAAGACTTCGAAAAGTGGCTGGTTGAAGAACAGGTGGAATATGAATCCAAGACTATACCTGAAGGTCGCACCGAACAGCAGGTGTGGCAGATATTTGAGCAGGTTGTAGATAACGTGGGCGAGGGCGAGGAGGTGGTTATAGATATTACCCACGCCTTCCGTTCTCTGCCACTTATTTTCTTTGTAGTTACCGCCTTTCTTCGCGTACACAAGAAGGTTCAGGTGCGTCATGTACTATATGGCTGTTACATCCCTGACCAAACGGAATCTCCCGTTGTAGACCTGAGGTTGATGCTTGACCTGCTTGATTGGATGGAGGGAACCCGACAGATCAGGAGCACGTGGGATGCACGCATGATAGGTCAAAAACTTGGGAAACTGTCTGACTCCAGTTTGCGCAAAAGCGGTGAACACCTCTTGCAATTAACGAATTGTATACATCTGGGGCGTCTTAGAGAGGTGATGAGCAAAGCACAAGAGTTACGCGACCACCTGCGAAGTGCATCTGACAACGCCGAGAAGCTAGCCCCGCCATTCGCACTGCTTTGGGAGGAAATCTATGAGCAGGTGGACAGGTGGGCAGAGATAAGCCCTTCCGACCTGAACAAGGCAACACTTTGCAAACAGCGGGACCTCGTCGTTGACATGGTGGAAGCCGGGCTAACATGGCAGGCTGTGCACCTCGCGCGAGAATGGATGGTCAACTGGACTATCTGGCAGCAGAGGCGCGACCAGCGGCTGATGGGGGATGTGTGGCTGGTAGAAACAGCACGCGGAGAGGCAGAGCGATTGCTCAACGCCTCAAAAGAGGCTCAGTCATCTATCTGGGACGAGAAAACGAACAGTTTAGTCTGGGAGATTTGGAGCGACTTGCGCGAGCTGCGCAATGACCTGGCGCATTGCGGAATGCGAGACAATGCCACTAAAGCAAGTAGAATAGAGGGAAGGGCAAAAGATATCCTCCAGCGACTGCACAAGCTACCTGTTAACGAATAGCTATTGCTGAGAGGGTAATCTTTGCTCTACTCAAGGAGGACATACCATGCGTCGTAACATCGTTACTTTGTGTCTGTTCGCTCTGCTGGCAATCACCCGTTGGGCAGCTGGCGAACAGGTGACCATCTATCGGGATGAGTGGGGTGTGCCCCATATCTACGCCCGCACGGAAGAGGAGGCAGCCTACGGACTGGGCTGGGCGCAGGCAGAAGACCGCCTGGAACAGCTGCTGAAAAACTATCGGCTGGCAGCGGGCACCATGGCTGAAGCCTTTGGCGAGCAGTGGGTGGAACACGACTGGCAACAGCGCTTCGTGGGGCACGAGGAGGTCTCGCGCCGCCGCTACCGCGAACTGCCTGCCAAAATCCGCGCTGTCATCGAGGCGTACCAGCAGGGCGTCAAAGACTACATGAAAAAGCACCCCGAACAGGTTCCCGCCTGGGCGCCCAAGATAGAACCGTGGCAGGTGGTGGCGCTGGGACGCTACATCATCTTCAACTGGCCCATGGGGCGAGCATTGGCGGAACTCCAGCGGCGCGGCGAGGTGCAACTGCCCTTCAGCTCCAACGAGTGGGCTGTGCGTCCTGAACGCACCGCTGACGGTTGCGCCATCCTGCTGATTGACCCGCATATCCCCTGGGACAACGAGTTTCGCTTCTACGAGTTCCGCCTGCATGGGGGCCAACTGCACCTGTCGGGCTTTGGACCGCTGGGCGCCCCCCTGCTTGGGCTGGGACATAACCGCTATCTGGGCTGGGCAGCGACCACCGGCGGACCCGATACCACCGACATCTACGTGGAAGAGGTCAACCCAAACAACCCCCTGCAGTATCGCTACGAAGGCAAGTGGCGCAACATGCAGGTGCGGAAGGTGCGCATCAACGTCGCCGGCAAACCGCCGGTGGAACGCGAGATCCACTACACCCACCACGGACCCATCATGCTTCGCGAGGGCAACCGTGCCTATGCAGTGAAAACCCCCTACCTGAACGAGGTGGGCTTTGTGGTTCAGCTCTATCGCATGGCGACCGCTCGCAACCTGAAAGAGTTCCAGCAGGCGATGGCGATGAACCAGTTTATGGAGCAGAACATCATGTACGCTGACGTGGAGGGCAACATTTTCTATGTGCGTACCGGTCGCGTGCCCATCCGCCCGAAAGAATACGACTTCAGTAAGCCGGTGCCGGGCAACACCCGCGCCACTGAATGGCTGGGCATCCACCCGATGAAAGACCTGGTGCAACTGCTCAACCCGTCGCGAGGCTATATGCAGAACTGCAACATCGGTCCCGACAACATGCTGGTCAACTCTCCCCTCACGGCAGACAAGTACCCTGAGTACATCTATGGCACACGCCCCAACGAGAACAACTCGCGTGGCAGACGGGCGGTATACCTGCTGGAAAACACCCCACGCATGACGCTGGCACAGGCAATCGCCATCGCTCTGGACACGCACGCCGATATGGCGGAACAGTGGAAACAGGCACTGGCGGATGCGGTCTCTCATGCACCGGGCGGCACTGCGATTCAGCCGCTAAGCCGGGCGATTGCCATCCTGCAGGAGTGGAACGGCTACATGGATGCCGACAGCGTGGGCGCAACGTTGTTTCGCTTCTGGCGTGAAGCCATTAAACGCTATTCCCCACCCATTGACCCCGAAAGCGTGCGCGAAGGCAAGCCCCTGAACGATGCTCAGCGCGAGGCATTGCTGAAGGCGCTTGGGGAGGCGATGCAGGAGATTCAGCGTCGCTACGGTCGGCTGGAGATGCCCTGGGGCGAGATACACCGGGTGCGGCGGGGAGGCAGGTCGTGGCCCATCTCGGGTGGCGAAACGGGCGGTGGACAGACCCTGCGTGCCGTTGGCTCCCGCATGGAAGCAGATGGTGTCTTCTACGGCTACACCGGTCAGAACTGGACACAGGTGGTGTTGTTCCGCAAGGGAGCAGTTCAATCGTTCAGCGCGAACGCCTACGGACAGAGCGACCACCCCGATTCGCCCCACTACACCGACCAGGCGGAGAAACTGTTCAGCAAGAGCAGGCTGAAACCCACCTGGTTCGAGCGGGAGTGGCTGGAGGGGCACATCGAGTCCACCACCGTGCTGACATTTGGCAGGTAAGCTGGGAGACGCGGCAACGCGCCTCTCTTGATATTTGTAGCTGCTTGGCTGTGATTATTCCCAGAGACGTCTCGCAGAGCTGGGGAGATTCATCCTATCGCATCAGCAATCGCTCTACTCTTGACTTCCTGTACCGGTCGAGTGATAATAGCACCGGGAGGAATACGTATTCTCACGAAAGGAGGATTTTGCCATGACACGCATGACAGTTCCGACCCTGTTCGCGCTGGTTCTGCTGTGCGCTTCCTTCACCTCCGCCCAACCGGTGATCGACGGCTCCCTGGACGCCGATTATCGGGTTCTGGCGGTGCAGGACACCCAGACTGGCTTCGGCGACAACAACCTGGGGCAGGTCGACTACGCTAACGGCTCTGAGCTGGACGTGGCTTATGGCGTGGTCAAGGACGGCTGGCTGTACCTTCTGCTGGCGGGCAACCTGGAGTCGAACTTCAACAAGCTGGAAATCTTTTTCGACACCCGCCCCGGTGGACAGAACCGCCTGCGCGGCGACAACCCCGATGTGGACTTCAATGGGCTGAACCGCATGGGCGACGACGGCAGCGGCAACGGGTTGACCTTCGATCCCGACTTTGAAGCGGATTTCTGGGTTGGCGTTACGGGAGGCGGCGCGCCCTACCGGCTGTACGCGAACTACGCAGAGCTGGGCAGTCCGGGCGTCGGGCTGTATCTGGGCAACACGGGCGCCGTCAGCGACGGCACACTGGTGGACGGCAACAACCCGTTCGGCATCCGCGTCACCATTAACAACAGCAACACTGGCGGAGTCACAGGCGGTACAGGTGCAGGTGACGGCTCTGGCGTGACAACAGGCGTGGAGCTGGCGATACCGCTCAACGCAATCGGCAACCCCACCGGACCGTTCAAAGTGTGCGTCTTCATCAACGGGCTGTCGCATGACTACCTGTCCAATCAGGTGTTGGCAGGCATCGGCGGTGGAGGTAACCTGGGCGAGCCGAGACTGGTAAACTTCGGCAACATCCCCGGTGAACAGTATTTCTGGGTGCCCGTGTCCTACAGCATCTCCGGCAAGATAGAGCTGCGCGACTGGGACGCACCGGTCATTGATATCCCCATCACCGTGGAATTGCGCCTGGGAGGGTACCCCGTTCGCAGTGAGGTTATCTACCTGGACCCGGACGGCAACTACACCATCCCTGACGTGGAACCCGGAGACTACGATATCGCCTTCAAAGCCAGCCACTGGCTGAAGACGGTGGTGCGCGGCGTGGTGGTCACGAACGCTGATGTCACCGGAGTAGACGTTGCCCTCACCAACGGCGACATTGACGGTGATAACGAGGTAACGCTCTTCGACTTCGGTGCGCTGGTTGCCGCCTTCGGCAGTATGCCCGGCGACAGCAACTGGAACTCTGAAGCCGACCTTGACGGCGACCAGGAGGTCACCCTGTTCGACTTCGGCGTGCTGGTACGCAACTTCGGCGCCATCGGTGACGAGTAACCTCCCTCGAAGACCGGGGGCAACCGCCACAGGTTGCCCCCGCGTATACCATATCGGGTACACTTATCCCAACCCCTTGCAAAAGGAGATGGTGCCGTGCGTTGTTTGCTTGACCTTACCGGTGAACAGCATTCACTGGACACGCTCTACCAGAATCTGCCGTTCTCTCCCGCCCCAGCCGAGCGCCCTTATGTATTCCTCAACATGGTCAGCACGCTGGACGGCAAAATCACGCTGGGCGAGGTTGGCGACACCGCTTCTGGCTTGGGTAGCGCCGTTGACCAGATGCTGATGAAACGCCTGCAAAACAACGCCCAGGCGGTCATCATCGGCGCGAGCACCCTGCGGGCAGGGCATGTGACCTATCCTCCCTCGCTGTTGCGAGCAGTGGTCACTTCCAGAGGTGATATTCCCGCCGACTCCCGCTTCTTCACCGAAGCGCCCGGCAAAACGGTGGTCTTCACCACCGACCAGATGCCCGGATCCCTGCGCAAAGCCCTGCAGGAGAACGCCCATGTGGTGGGGTGTGGAAGCGAGCGGGTGAACCTATCACATGCGTTGCGCTTTCTGCGTCAGCAGATGGGTGTCGAGCGGCTTCTCTGTGAAGGAGGCGGAGCGTTGAACTTCGAAATGTTCGCCGAGGGGCTGATTGATGAGTGGTTCCTGACGCTCGCGCCCAAGGTGAAGGGCGGAAGCCATATCCCTACCACCGTAGAAGGCGAGGGGCTACCGCGTGAGCGCGTGGTGCAGATGCAACTGGTGTCGGTGTATGAACACGAAGGCGAACTGTACCTGCGATACCGAAGGCGGTGACAGACGATGCTGCCTTCCGAGTTTCGCAAGCTGGTGGAGGAAGCGATAGACTCTCTGCCCGAAGATATCCTGCGCCACCTGAAAAATGTGGAGGTGCTGGTGGAATGGACCGCCCTTCCCGAACAGAGGCGCAGGGTCGGGCTTCGTGCATGGGAGGACCTGTTTGGGCTTTATGAGGGCGTTCCCCTCACGGCGCGAGGCGTCACCTCAGGCGAGCCGATTATGCCCGACCGCATCATCATCTTTCAACGCCCCATTGAACGCCGCTATCGCACGCCCGAGCGGATTCGCGACGCCATCCGGCGAACGTTGATCCATGAAATCGCCCATCACTTCGGCATCAGCGACGAACGACTGCGTGAACTGGACGCCTACTGAGAGGAGACATGCTTATGCAACAGAAGCTGTATTCCAAACTGTCCGAAAAGATACGTTCCGTATCCGCCGAGGTGGGGCTGGCAATACGGGGCGTGGATATAGACCTGCGCGTGGACATCGGCAGTCAAACCTCGTTCCGTTCCGCCAGCATTATCAAGGTTCCTCTGCTCGCCGCCCTCTTCTGGCAGAGCGAACGGGGATTGCTGAACTGGCAGGAAACGCTTACTCTCAGGGATGAACACCGCACCCCCGGTTCCGGCATCCTGCGCCATCTTCACAGCGGACTGGAGCTCACCCTGTACGACCTCGCGGTGCTGATGATTGTGCTCAGCGACAACACCGCAACCAACATGCTGATAGACCGAACCGGCGTGGAATCAGTACAGGAGTTTCTGCAGCGACTGGGGTTTCACCATACCACCCTCCAGCGAAAGATGTACGATTTCGCCGCCGCCGAACAGGGCAGAGAGAACCTGTGCAGTGCGAGCGAAATTGCTGACCTACTCCAGTGGATGGCGCAGGGCGAAATTCGCGCGACCGATGGCACAACCCTGGTCTCTAAGGCGGGCTGTGAACAGATGCTCCGTATCATGCAGGAACAGTTCTATCGCGACCAGATACCCTACCTTCTGCCGCACGAAGCGAAAGTGGCGAACAAAACGGGCGAGATTAGCGGACATCACCATGACTCGGCAGTGGTGTGGACACCTGCTGGCAGTTACAGCCTTGTCGTGCTCACACGCGGCTTTGATGACCGCCGTACCGCTTCACGGTTCATCGCCGACCTGTCGCTAGTGGTTTACGAGATGGTCTGCCATTCACCCTGAACTGACACTGTAAACTATTTCGTATCTTAGCAGGACTCTCTCCTGGCAACGCGAAAAATAGGAATGGGAGTTAGGCAGTTGCGATTGGAACCGCATAGTGGTCAAGGAGTCGAGACGTGGTACAGAAAGAAGGAGGTCGATAACCGATGAGAAAAAGCCTCTGGCTGTGCGTGATACTGGGTGTGGTTGCCACGGTGGCTTATGCCCAGCACAATACCCTCTCTCCACGAGAGCAACGCTTCGGATGGAAGCTGCTGTTCAACGGAAACGACCTGTCCGGATGGACGGTTGCCGATTCCCCAGAAGCCTGGCGCGTTCAGGACGGCACCATCTACTGTACCGGCAAAGGGGGAGGATACCTCTACTCGAACGAGCAGTACAAGAACTTCGTCCTGCGCCTGGACTTCAAGATGTCGCCTAACGCCAACAGCGGGGTGTTCGTGCGCATCTGGGACCGCAACGACCCCGTGAACACCGGCATGGAAATCCAGATTCTGGACAGCTACGGCAAAGCCAATCCCGATAAACACGACTGTGGGGCACTGTACGACATCACGCCCCCGCTGAGGAACGCCGCCCGTCCTGCCGGCGAGTGGAACAGCCTCAGCATCTGCTGCCGGGACGACTGCCTGAAGGTGTTCATGAACGGCGAGAAAATCATCGACGTGAAACTGAGCGACTGGACGGAACCCGGCAAAAACCCCGACGGCACGCCCAACAAGTTCAAGTATGCCTACAAGGAGATGGTGAAGCCGGGATACATCGGTCTGCAAAATCACGGTCACGAGGTGTGGTTCCGTAACATCAAGATAAAACCGCTGTATTAAACCGGTCACGCAGGGGGTTCGGCTCACCGGGAGGTTCGCCCTCCAATGGGGCACGTCTCAAACTTGCCCCCCTGCCCCTTCCCTGAAAGGAAAGAGGAGTTTCACCTCTCCCCGCGTCGGGGAGAGGTCGGGAGGGGGGGTGTTCCTGCAGGTGGGACTTTTTCAGGTGTTGTCAGCCCCCCTGTAGTCCCCCCGCAGGCAGGGGGACATTCCCTCTCCTCGTGGGAGAGGGGCAGGGTGAGGGCTTTTCCTCCGCGCGACTGTCCTGCGTCGGCGAGATAGGAGAACCCGTAAAACTCACGATGGACAACTCTCTGCAAACAATCACTCTGCTGGCGGTGGGCGATATTATGCTGGTAATGGGGATGACCCCTCTCATTCGCCAGCACGGCGCGAATTATCCCTTCCAATACGTGCGCCCTCTCCTGACGAGAGCCGACATCGTGATCGGCAACCTGGAGGCGCCGTTCACCACTCATACCGCCCCGACCCCATACAAACGCGCCGAGAGCGTGAAGGCACGGCGAGACTATATCCTGCGAGCGCACCCGAGCACAGCCGAAGGGCTGAGGTATGCTGGCTTCACCGCTGTGGGACTGGCGAACAATCACATGATGGACTATCAGGCGCAGGGACTGCTGGATACCCTCGCTACCCTGGACAGGTTGGGCATTGCTTACTGTGGGGCAGGAAAGAATCTCACAGAGGCGCGTCGCCCCGCCGTCATCGAGCGCAAAGGTCTTCGCGTTGCCCTGCTGAGCTACTCCTGCATCCTGCCCATCGGTTCGGTGGCGACTGCTAATCGGATGGGGATCGCTCCGGCGAGAGGCTTTGGCGCAGAGGAGGCGATGCGAGAAGACATTACCCGTGCGAGGCGTGAAGCCGACTTCGTGATCCTTTCCATTCACTGGGGCAAGCAGTTAGAACGCTATCCCAGCAGCTTCCAGCGCGGGCTGGGGCGCAAACTGCTAGAATGGGGCGCAGACGCGGTGGTGGGGCATCACCCGCACGTGCTGCAGGGGATACAGGTAGAAGGAGGCAAACTCATCGCCTACAGCCTCGGCGATTTCGTCAACTCCTCATCCCGTAAAGAGACGGCTATCCTGCAGATGGCTATCAGCCGACCTCACCAGCTGGACTCCGCCTGCATCATTCCCCACGTGCTCTGGCAGGGACAGCCCCGCCAGGCGGAAGGCAGGATGTGGAGGAATATCATCGCCCGGATGCGCACCCTGTCGGCACCATGGGGCACGCAGATCGACGCGTTTGGCAATATCAGGCTGGACGGTTGACGGTTACAGAGTGTTGCGCGTTGTTTGGGTTCCTGCTATACTGAGTTCACCTTAGCTGTCGGGGGTATCTGTATGCCGGTTCATCTGTGGGAAGAGACCGTTACCATCCCCACCTATCCAGTGGGCAAGCCTAATCCCTATCCGCCCTTCCAGCGCAGAGGCTACTGGGCGGTATACCCCTATCCCCTGCTTGACCAACTTGGCGACGAAGCCGAGCCGCGCCAGTATCGTGCGCTGTGCCTCGAGAATCCCTACCTGCGGGTGACCGTCTTGCCCGAGCTGGGCGGGCGCGTGTGGTCGCTTTATGACAAGATAGCCGGGCGCGAATGTCTGCATCAGCCCCCGTCGGTCAAACCCGCCCTCATCGGATTGACCGGCGCATGGATTGCTGGCGGTATTGAGTTCAACTTCCCCATTGGGCATCGTTACACCACCCATCAGCCGGTGTGGTACAGTCTGGCATACCCCAGAGAGGAGAGTGAGAAAGCCACCATTTGGATTGGCGAGATCTGCAGGCGCAGTCGCATGATGTGGACGGTGGGCATCAGCCTCTATCCCCACTATGCGCTGATGGAAACCGACATCCGCCTGTTCAACCGCACTGAGTTAAAAAAACGCTTCTACTTCTGGACGAACTGCGCCGTCTCCGCCCATGAGGAGTGGAAATGGATACTGCCTGCCGACTCCGTGCGCAACTGGGAGGGCGACCTGAGCGAAGCACGCACCACCCTGCCCTTCCCCATCACCGAAGACGGCACCGACCTGAGCCTTTACCGCAGTTACGACAGTGCGTCCAGTGTCTTCGCGCACAACTTTCGGGGCGACTTCTTTGGCGGATACGACCTGAGAGCGGACATGGGACTACTGCACGTTGCCGACCCGCGCGATGCGTGCGGCAGAAAACTCTTCACCTGGGGCACGGCGGATGATGGGATGGTCTGGGCGGAGCGACTGCACGACGGCGGCGTTCCCTATGTGGAGATTCAAACGGGGCGATTTGAGGACCAGAGCATCTGGCACTGGATACCCCCGCACGCCTTAGAGTGCTGGCAGGAGGCGTGGTTCCCGGTGCGCGGGCTGGCAGGAACGGTCAACTCGGCGAGTCGCGAGGGCGCGCTGGGGGTGACTCTGGAGGGACAGCAGCTGACCGTGCGCTTCCACAGCACCGCGCCGCGCCCGGACCATCGGCTGATTCTGCATTACGGTGAGGATGTGGTGCACGAACAGCGGGTAGACCTGTATCCCGAACGCCCCGCGACGTGGCGGTTTACCCTGCCCCAGTCTCCCGAATTGCCTCTCAGGGTGACCATTGCCACTGCCGGGCGCGAGACCCTGCTGGAAGCAATCGCAAATCGCACATCCCAGCGCGAACAGATAATTATACCGCCTGCCCCATCAGGTGAGGACGCGCAGAACCTGTTTCTGCAGGGTGATGCTCTGGAACGCGCCGCCTTGCTGGACGAGGCAGAAGCGAAGTACCGACAGGCGTTGCAAAGCCTGCCCGGCTATCTGCCTGCGCTGAACGCCCTTGCCCGGATCCGTCTGGAGGAAGGAAGGCTGGAAGAGTGCCTGCAATACACCGAAGACGCCCTTCAACGCGACCCGCAGAACGAGGAAGCCATGTACCTGCGCGCACTGTGCCTGATGGCTCAGTCACGAGAGGCGGAAGCGGAGGAATGGCTCTACCCACTTCGCCGGAGTGCCACCTATCGCGGGCTGGCGTTTTACCTGCTGGGGGTATGCGCGATGCGACGGGGCGACTTGGCACGTGCAGATGACCTGTTCGCGGAGGCTCTGCTGTATAACGCAGCGGACATCAAGGCGTGGATGCTTCGTGCGGTTGTCCTACGTCTGCGCGGCGAGCTGGAGGAGGCGTCACAGGTGCGCTTGCAGGTGCATTTGCTAATGCCTTTGGAACCGCTCCTGCGCACGGAGGCGTTTCTGAGCACGCCCGTCACCCCCGAGGGGGATGGGGTGAACCTGCTGAGTCCGATGACAGCCCAGCCGCACGCCTTCGAAGAGGTCGCCTGCGACTACCTGAACGCGGGCTGTACGAACGATGCCATCCGTGTTCTGGAATCGCCTGCCCGCTTGGAGATGCCCGAAACGGCGATGAGACACTATCTGCTCGCGCTGGCTTATGTGAAGAAGGGATTGTCGGCACAGGCGGTGGAACACAGCCTGCTTGCATGGCGCAGTGACGCCGAATATCTCTTCGCGTGGCGGCTGGAGGACTATTTCGCCCTGCGCGAGGTGCTGAGCCTTCGCCCCGATGACGCGCTGGCGCATTACGCGCTGGGGAACTGGCTGGCAGGGCACCGCCGCTGGCAGGAGGCTTTGCAGGAATGGCTCCGGGCAATCGATGCCCAGGCGCCAGCAGAGGAATCCGACACGTTCGATCTGGCGAAAAGGAGCTTACAGAAGCAAGCTCCCGCCACCCTGCCCGTGCTTGCTCCCCTCTACCGAAACATCGGGCTGGTGCTGTCGGCGCAGATGGGGGCACATGACCCCGCCCTGCGGTATTACGAACAGGCTATCCGCTTCGCTCCCGGCGACCATTACCTGTGGCTGGAGCGCGATAGCGTCGCCCGACGCGCGAGGGTGGATGCCCATACCCGGCTGAGCTGGCTCCGGCAGGCAGATGAGGCTGTTTTGCACGAGAACCGCATGGCGCAGGCACTCGCCAGCCTGCTGGTGGAAACCGGGCAATACGAAGAGGCGATACAGGTGTTAGGCTCGCGTACGTTCCACGTGGCGGAAGGCGAAACCTCCACCCGACCCATCTGGGTGGGCGCGCATCTGGGCAGGGGAAAACAGCTGGCGGAAGAGGGAGACTGGCAGGGCGCACTGGAGCATTTCCGAGCCGCGCTGGAGTATCCTCACCATCTGGCGGTAGGCAAACCAGCCCGTCCCGCCGACGCAGTACCCCTCTTCTGGACAGGACTGGCGGCGAGCAAGCTGGGACAGGAGGAGTTCGCCACCACCTGCTGGCAGGAAGCGGTGCGCTGTGTCGCATATACCGACAGGGAGCGAGCACACCAGGTCATGGCTTTGCGCCTGCTGGAACGGCAGGATGAAGCGGACAGGTGGTGCGCTCAGGGAGGGGTGGTGCAGGAGGTCGCCTGGTTGGAGGAGGAGGTCGCTCGCTATAAGAGGTGAATGTCGGCACTCTGCGCAAAGGGTGTCACTTTGAACGCGATGCAGGGGCATGTATTCATCACCCCGAACGAAGTGAAGGGGATCATTTTGGAATGGCACGAGGAGAAGCGATGGAACAGGCGATTGTGCTATGTGCGGGGGCAGGAACCCGCTTCTGGCCCTACAACGAGGTGCGCAACAAGTGCGCAGCGCCAGTGGTGAATAGACCCGCCATCCGCCGGCTGGTGGAGCAGATCCGCGAGTCAGGTATCCGCCGGGTTGTGGTGGTGGTTGGCGTGCACGCCGGTTCGGTGCGCTCTGCCCTGCATGGGCTGGAAATCGGCTATGTGAGCGTGCAGGGCACGCCGGGCACAGCGGTTTGCGTCCAGTCCGCACTGCCTCTGCTGGATGCACAACAGCCTTTCGCGGTGTTTTACGGCGACGTGGTCACGACGCAGGCTACCGTCAGCCGCTTTCTGGAGGTTGCACGGTGTAGCGACGCCGCAGGGGTCGCACTGGTACAGCCGATTACTCCCCCCGAACGACCGACCGACTGGCTGGGGGCAAAGGTGGACGGGGGGCGCATCCAGTATGTGGAAGGGCATAGCCGGGATTGCGAGCACCGTTTATGCGGCATCTACGCCTTCACCCCGAAAGCCGTCCCTGCTATTCTTAACAATCCGGGCATCATGACGCACGTGCCGGTGGGCGGAATGCCTCCTGCCGAGGCGGAGCTGGCGCAGAGCGTGCAGACGCTGATTGACGACGGCGAAGAGGTGCTGGCGGTGGAGGTGGAAGGCTATCTGGTGGATATGGACAAGCCCTGGCACATTCTGGAGGCGAACCGGCGCGTGCTGGACGAAATGAGCCGTAACCTGCAGGAAAGCGTGGTCCACCCGACGGCGCGCATCCATGACGGCGCGGAGATTCATGGACATGTGGTGCTGGGCGAGGGAAGCGAAATCGGCAACCGGGTGGTGATTGAGGGCAACGTGTTCATCGGCAGGAGAACGCGGGTGGTCAACGGTGCGATTGTGGGCAGGGCGGTAGCGATTGGCGACCATACCCGCGTCAGCGACTACTGTCTGGTGGGTGCGTACAGCGTGGTGGGCAACCGGTGTATCGTGGGGCATGGCGCGGAGCTGGACGGCGTGATGTTCGACGGCGCATACCTCTACCACTACTGCGAGATTGCTGGCGTGGTCGGGCAGTCGGTGGACATCGGCGCGGCAACGGTGTGCGGCACCCTGCGCTTTGACGACGGCGAAACCATCCACCGCATCAAGGGGAGGCGCGAGTTTCCCACACACGGCGCAGACGCCACCTACTTCGGCGACTTCAGCAGGACGGGCGTCAACGTGATTACCCAGCCGGGGGTGAAAATCGGCGCATATACCTGCATCGGTCCGGGTGTGGTGGTGTACGAAGATGTGCCCAGCCGGAAGCTGATCCTGCTGAAGCAGGAGCTGATCCAGAAAGACTGGGGACCCGAGCGCTACGGCTGGTAACGGTTCAAATCAGCTTCGCGCCCGTTAGCGGCAGGTAACTGCGCCCCATCAGGTATTTGTCCACGTAGTGCGCGGCTTCGCGCCCCTCGGCGATTGCCCACACTATCAGCGACTGCCCCCGGCGCATGTCGCCCGCCGCGAACACGCCCGGCACGCTGGTCGCGTAGTCCACCGTCTTCACGTTACCCCGTGCGTCGTACTCCACGCCCAGCGTGTCCAGCAAACCATCGTGCTGGGGATGCAGGAACCCCATCGCCAGCAGCACCAGGTCCACCTCAATGCTGAACTCGCTACCCGGTATCTCACGGAACTGTCGGCGTCCGCTGGAGTCGGTGTACCATTCGAGGCGCACCGCGTGCAGACGCCTCACGTTGCCGTGCTCGTCGCCTTCGAACCATTTGGTGTTGATGCTCCAGTCGCGGATGCCGCCCTCTTCGTGTGCGCTGGAGGTGCGCAGAATCATCGGATAGGTGGGCCAGGGCTGGGTCAGCTCATCGCGCTCCGCCGGGGGCTTTGGCAGAAGCTCTATCTGATAGACCTCTTTTGCTCCCTGCCGGTGCGCCGTGCCCAGACAGTCCGCGCCCGTGTCTCCCCCGCCGATAATCACCACCCGCTTGCCCTCCGCGGTGATGCGCTGTTCGGGCGGGATGTGGTCGCCGGCGTTAACCCGGTTCTGCTGGGTGAGGTACTCCATCGCGAAGTGGATGCCCTTCAGCTCCCGTCCGGGCACGGGCAGGTCGCGCGGAATGGTGGAGCCGCCCGTTAACAACACGGCATCAAATCCCGCCAGCAGTTCCGCTGGGCTCAGGTCCACGCCCACGTTTACACACGGCTCGAAGCGGATACCCTCTACCTCCATCAGCTGCAGACGTCGGTCCAGAATCTTTTTATCCAGCTTGAAGTCGGGGATGCCGTAGCGCAAAAGCCCGCCGATGCGGTCGGCGCGCTCGAAGACGGTGACCCAGTGTCCCGCGCGGTTGAGCTGCTGTGCCGCCGCCAGCCCCGCCGGTCCCGACCCGACTACCGCCACGTGCTTGCCGGTACGCAATGGTGGAGGCTCAGGCTCCACCCAGCCCTTCTCAAAGCCGTATTCGATGATGTGCTCTTCTATCTGCTTAATGGTGACTGCTGGCTGATTAATGCCCAGCACGCAGGCGGTCTCGCACGGGGCGGGGCACAGCCTGCCGGTAAACTCCGGGAAGTTATTCGTCGCGTGCAGGCGTCTCAGCGCTTCGTGCCACTTGTTGCGGTACACCAGGTCGTTCCAGTCCGGGATGATATTGCCCAGCGGACAGCCCAGGTGGCAAAAAGGCACGCCACAATCCATGCACCGCGCGGCTTGAGTGCGCAGGCGATCAGGTGGCATGTGAGTGTGCACCTCTAGCCAGTCGCGCTTGCGCTCCTCTACCGGGCGGTAGGGCGCCACTTCACGGGTGTATTTCAAAAAGCCTTTGGGGTCTGCCATCGGTTGCACCTCAATCCAACATGACCTGCGCGTCGGATTGTTCCTTCGCCATCTCGGCGAGCACGGTCTTGTACTCCACCGAAATCACCTTCACGAACTGCGGAAGCACCTCGTTCCAGTGGTCCAGCACCTCCTTCGCTCGCACACTGCCGGTGTACCGATAGTGCCGTTCCACCAGGTCGCGCAACAGCGAGATATCTTCAGGGTCTTCCACTGGCTCCAGGAGGATGGAGCCGCCGCCGTAGTTGACGCGCTTCTCGAACAGCCCGTCAATGTCCCACACGAAGGCAACACCACCGCTCATGCCCGCGGCGAAGTTACGTCCCGTCTTGCCCAGCACCACCACCACGCCGCCGGTCATGTACTCACAGCAGTGGTCGCCTGCGCCTTCCACGACCGCCCGCGCGCCGCTGTTGCGCACGGCAAACCGCTCGCCTACCACACCGCTCAGGAACACCTCGCCGCCGGTTGCGCCGTACAGCAGGGTGTTGCCCGCAATGATGTTCTCGTGCGCCGGGAAGTCGCTTTCCTTTGGCGGATAGGCGATGATGCGCCCACCCGAGATGCCCTTGCCGAGGTAGTCGTTGGCGTCGCCCTCCAGAATCAGCGTGACGCCGTTATGCAGGAACGCGCCGAAGCTCTGTCCCGCCGAACCCTTGAAGTGGATGCGGATGGTGTCGTCGGGCAGACCCTCCTCGCCGTAGCGACGGGCAATCTCGCCGCTGAGCATCGTGCCTACGGTGCGATGGCAGTTGCGGATGGGCAGACGCAGTTCCACCTTCTCTCCACGCTCCAGCGCGGGCTTGCACCAGTCCAGCACGTGGATGTCCAGCTGCTTCTCCAGCCCGTGGTCCTGCTTTTCCACACAGCGAATGGGCACACTCGGGTCCACGTCAGGCTTCTGCAGAAGCACGCTGACGTCCACGCCCTTCGCCTTCCAGTGGTCAACCGCCTCGCGCGTCTCCAGCATGTCCACGCGACCGACCATCTCGTCAAACTTGCGGAAGCCCAGCTCCGCCATAATCTCGCGCACCTCCTGCGCAACGAAGGTGAAGAAGTTCACCACGTGCTCGGGCTTGCCAGCAAAACGTTCGCGAAGCACCGGGTCCTGTGTGGCGATGCCCACTGGACAGGTGTTCAGGTGACAGACGCGCATCATGACACAGCCCAGCGCCACCAGCGCCGCGCTGGAGAAGCCGAACTCTTCCGCGCCCAGCAGGGCAGCTATCACCACATCGCGCCCCGTCTTCAGCTGTCCATCTGTCTGGAGCACCACGCGCCCGCGCAGGTTGTTCTTCACTAGCACCTGCTGTGTCTCCGCAATGCCCAGCTCCCACGGGATGCCCGCGTGCTTGATGGACGACAGTGGGGACGCTCCCGTGCCTCCTTCGAAACCGCTGATGAGAATATGGTCGGCATGTGCTTTGGCGACGCCAGCCGCCACCGTACCCACGCCTACCTCCGCCACCAGCTTCACCGAGATGCGGGCGTACGGATTGACGTTCTTCAGGTCAAAGATCAGCTGAGCCAGGTCTTCAATAGAGTAGATGTCGTGGTGGGGCGGCGGCGAGATGAGCGTTACGCCCGGCGTGGAGTGGCGCACCTTGGCGATGTATTTGCTCACCTTGTGTCCGGGCAGTTGTCCGCCCTCGCCTGGCTTCGCGCCCTGCGCCATCTTAATCTGCAGTTCGTCGGCGTTCACCAGATAGTGCGTGGTTACGCCAAACCGCCCCGAAGCTACCTGCTTGATGGCGCTTCGCTTGCTGTCGCCGTTGGGCAGGGGGATATATCGTTCGGGGTCTTCGCCGCCCTCGCCCGTGTTGCTCTTGCCGCCCAAGCGGTTCATAGCAATCGCGAGGGTCTCGTGCGCCTCCTTGCTGATGGAGCCGAGCGACATCGCCCCCGTGACGAACCGTTTCACGATTTCGCTGACAGGCTCTACCTCCTCAATGGGGATGGGGTTGCCCTTCTTGAAGCGGAACAGCCCGCGCAGGGTCGCCAGCTGCTCGTTCTGTTTGTTCACCAGCTCGGCGTATTCCTTATATATCTGGTAGTTGCCCGTACGCACCGCGTGCTGAAGCTTGGCGATGACGTCGGGATTCATCTGGTGGAACTCGCCGCCGCGCCGCCACTTGTACCAGCCGCCGGGGTCCAGGTCCAGATTCTCGGGCACGGGCGCCGGCGGATAGGCGAAGCGATGCCGCGCCAGGGTCTCCTCGGCTATCACATCCAGCTTCACGCCGCTGATGCGCGAGGCGGTATGCGTGAAGTACTTATCGATGACCTCCTCGTGCAAGCCAATCGCCTCGAAAATCTGCGCACCACGATAGCTCTGCAAGGTGGAGATGCCCATCTTGGACATCGTTTTGAGCAAGCCCTTGTTGATGGACTTGATGAAGTTCTTGCACGCTTGCTCGTAGCTCAGGTCTTCAGGTAGCAGTCTCTCGCGCTTCATGTCCGCCAGCGTTTCGAACACCAGATAGGGGTTCACCGCGCTGGCGCCGTAGCCGATCAGCAGGGCGAAGTGATGTACTTCGCGCGGCTCGCCAGATTCCACCACAAGCCCCACGGCGGTGCGCGTGCCCTCGCGAATCAGGTGGTGATGCACCGCCGAAGTCGCCAGCAGGGCGGGGATGGGCACATGATGGCGGTCGACTCCCCTGTCGGAAAGGATGATGATGCTCACCCCGTCGGCAACAGCACGGCTTGCCTCTTTGCACAGGCGGGTGAGTGCGACCTCCATGCCCGGTGCGCCGGTATCGGGGTCAAATAGCATGGACAGCGTGCGTGCACTGAAGTTGCCCGTCTGGATGTGGCGCAGCTTCTCCAGATCCACGTTGGTGAGGATGGGCGTTTCGATGCGCAGTTGCCGACAGTGTTCCGGCGTCTCCTCCAGCAGGCTACCGTCCTTGCCGATATAGTCCGCCAGCGACATCACAATCTCTTCGCGGATGTGGTCAATGGGCGGGTTGGTCACCTGAGCGAACAGCTGCTTGAAGTAGTTATACAGCAGTTGCGGTCGCTGAGACAGCACGGCGATAGGCGTATCGTTGCCCATCGAACCGACCGGTTCCTCGCCATCAATAGCCATTGGAGCCAGAATCATGTTCAGGTCTTCCAGCGTGTAGCCGAACACCTTCTGGCGCTCCAGAATGGTCTCGTGGTCGGGCAGGTGTACGTGCGGCGGCTCGGGCAGTTTGCTCAGCTCGATGCGGTTCTGCATGAGCCACTGCCGATAGGGCTTCTGGTGCACCAGGCGGTCCTTAATCTCCTCGTCGTCGATGATTCGCCCCTCTTCCGTATCCACCAGGAAAATCTTGCCCGGCTGAAGTCGCCATTTCGAGTGGATGTTCTTGTCGGGAATATCCAGCACGCCCGTTTCGGATGCCATGATGACATGGTCGTCTTTGGTGACCAGATAGCGGGCGGGGCGCAGTCCGTTGCGGTCGAGCATGGCGCCGATTTGCCGCCCGTCGGTGAACGCCACCGCCGCTGGACCGTCCCACGGCTCCATGATGCAGGCGTGGTACTCGTAGAACGCCTTGCGGTCTTCGTCCATAAACTGGTGGTTGCCCCATGCTTCGGGGATGAGCATCAGCATGGCGTGGGCAAGGCTGCGTCCACCGCGCACCAGCAGTTCCAGCGCGTTGTCCAGCGTGGCGGAGTCACTGCCCGTCTCGGTGACCAGCGGGGTGAGCTTCTTCACATCGTCGCCGAACAGGGGCGAACGCAGCTGTGCCTCGCGAGCACGCATCCAGTTGCGGTTGCCGCGCAGGGTGTTAATCTCGCCGTTGTGCGCAATCATGCGATAGGGGTGCGCCAGCGGCCACGTGGGGAAGGTGTTGGTGCTGAACCGCTGATGCACCAGCGCCAGCGAGGTCACCACATCCGGCTCGGCGAGGTCCAGATAGAAGCCGCTGATCTGATGTGCCAACAACAGCCCTTTGTAAACAATCGTTCGGGATGACAGACTGCAGATATAGAAGTACTCCGGCTGTTTCAGGTGCAGACGCGCCACACGGTTTTCTATCACCTTGCGTATCACAAACAGCTTGCGCTCAAACGCCTCCTGGTCGGGCAGCTCCTTCGCCCGCCCGATGAAGAACTGCTTAATCACCGGTTCCACCGCACGCGAGGCGGAGCCAATCTTGCTGTTGTCCACCGGCACCTCACGCCAGCCCAGGAAAACCTGTCCTTCCTCTCTGGTAGTGACCTCTATCGCCGCCTCGCACAGGGCGCGGTCGCGCTCGTCACGGGGCAGAAACACCATGCCCACCCCGTAGTAGCCTTCCTCCGGTAGGTTTCCATCACGCTGACGCAGGAAGAACTGATGCGGTATCTGAATCAGGATGCCTGCGCCGTCTCCCGTTTCGGGGTCACTACCAGCCGCGCCGCGGTGCACCAGGTTCTCCAGGATCTGAATACCCTGCTCCACAATGGCGTGTGACTTCTTGCCTTTGATGTTGACCACAAAGCCCACACCACAGGCGTCATGCTCATATGCCGGATGGTATAATCCGTCTGGTTGCGGCAAGCCGTGATAATGCATACCCCTTCACCAACTCCCTGTCATGCAATTGTTGCAATCGTTTGATGTCTGTAAGACAAATAATGCCCGCTGTCGCAGGTGCGTGCACGCCGCACAAACGACACGGGCGCCTTTGGAACCGTGTGCGTGCCTTATTTTACCCTACTCTGCACGCTCTTTGCAAGCGTTTTATCCCCGATGTGCTTTCGTGGTGGTCTCCACCCATACACTGCGATACTCGTCCAACGGACGATACTGCTTGCGTGCCTTCTCTAGCAGGAGGCGCAGGGTGACAATCTCATGGGGCTTCAGGCTTACCTGCACGCTGTTGCCCTCTATCGTCAGCGGTTCAGGGTTGCGCAACAGCATATCGGTGCGCTCCGCCTTCTCCACCCCGCCGTAGAAGCCAAACCGAGCGGTGGCGGGTTTACCGTTCGCTTCGTATGCCCGAAGCACACACCATTCGCCCTCGCGGTAGAAGGCGGAAAGGAGCACGTCTCCCCCCACCTGCAAGAAGCTCATGGTCGCGGGCAGCTGCGGCTGGTCCACCCTGTCGCGATACACCGCCATCAGAGGGCGATTGAAGGCAATCGCCTCACGCAGGAGTACGCTTCTGGCAGGGACCTGTTCCCACACGCGGTAGGCATAGCGCAGTTCCACCTCGCGCACCCAGTTCTCCTCATCCCACGCATCGTACATGAATAGGATATTGCGCACGAGGTCGCCGTCGCGCAGGAAGCCCTGATTGCCCGCGTGTAGATACTGAAGCCCACATGCACCGTCGGTCAGGAAGATAAAGTTCAGCCCGGTGAACGGATGGACCACCTCCTCGAAGAACTGCGGCGAGGTCATCCAGTCGCCGGTCGGATACTTCTTGCGATAGACCCCATCCGCACGCACGGGCGTTACCGCGAAGGGATGGTCGTGCCAGATTTCCGTGCGCTCCAGCCGTGCAGCGATGTCCGTTTGCAGTGAACGCATCATGGACGGCTCGGGGCGCTGGAGGAACTTCAAATGCGTGCTAACTTCTACCTGTGCGCCCACAGCGTTAAGGGCAATCCGCGAGCGGAACCGCACCACCTCGCCCAAACTTCCTTCCACCAGAACGCTCGCCAGCACAGGACCGGCATGTTCCACTCTGACCAAATGCACGCCATCCTGCGAGCGATATAGCCTGTCGCCGAAGGGAAGATGCAGGGCGTTCAACGGTACATCCTCGCGCACGAACTCCGTGCCGTCCGCCGCCGATTGCAGGCTGGTAATCGTGCCGTGGCGTTTGTCGACGCGAACTTTGACCTGCGAGTTGCTAAGCTCCACCGAGTCGGCGTGCTCGATGAGGGTCACCTGCGGCGCAGTGCCGGCGTCCGCTTCCCCAAAACGGCAGGCGCGATAGCCCACCGACGGCACGTCGTGCACCGGGAAGCAGATAGTCACCCCCTCACTGTTCTGGGCGAGTACCTGTATGGGCAGAGCGCGCCCCTCGGCGTCCACAAGAGCCGATTTCGCGCGGTCAGCCGGTATCGTCGCGGTAACAGCGCCTGTCCGCGCCCAGCCCAGCGGATTGAACACCACCACGTCCGCCTCGTCACCAACGCGCCTGGCGATGTGTCTCAGGTTTCGCTCTAACACCATGCGCGAGAGTTCGAGGCTGTTGCGGTAGTAAAGCTTGCCGGTATCCCCGCAAAGCCCCTCGCATTCGTCCACGTCGTGATGCTGAGCCAGCAGCAGGTCGCGCCAAGCCTGGCGGAGCTCCCATTCGGGGTACACATCCCACTGCGCATACGGTCTGCCCAGCATTCCCGACGCCAGCGCAAAACTCTCTGCACTCAGCAGCTGATTCTCCGCCTGCTTGCTGAGGTAGCGCACCAGGTCCCCGTTCTTGCCGACCGACATGCCATGGAACACATCGTCCAGCGTGTACTCCAGCACCGGTTCGTCACCCTTCGCCTGCGCGAGGAACTCGCTCAGCGTCACCCATCGGATGTCAAACTCGGGTTGACTGGCAATCTCCTTCATTCGGGGGGCTATCAGCTCGGCGCGGCACATCCAGTCGGGCGTGGGCAGGAGCTCCAGCCACTGGATAATCAGCGGGTCGTTCATCTGCTCCACCGCCTCGTGGCGCAAGCCCTGCTCGAAGTCCTCGGGCCACTGGTGCAGGCACAGGTCGGTCTTGGGGGCCACCAGTATCTCGGAGCCGTCCAGCCCGCGCCAGCGCGCCCGCGAGACTTTTTCAATGGGGATGTGCGGCGTGTGCCATGTCCACTGGAAGAAGAGACAGCCGTAATGAAACCCGCATCCCCGCAGAATCTGAGGCAATTGCGGGAAGAAGTCAAACTCCTCTTCCCACCAGGTCACGGGGCGCACGCCGAACAGCTTTTCGCACACCAGCACGCCCATCACCAGCTGGCGCACGTTCGCCTCGCCGCCACAGAACAATCCGTAAGGCTGTCCGTACGATGCCCCAACGATCTCCGCTCGCCTCTCGTGCACTGCTCGTTTCAGCGCGCCGAACGCTTCGGGGTCGGTGATGGCAAGTTGTTCATAGCCCACCACGTCGAAGTTCACGTTCCCTTTTGCGCCCGTCTGCTCCATCAGCAACAGCATATCGCGCACGCTGGCGGGAAGCACGAACTCGCCCCAGTTCCATACCATATCCACCCAGTGTTTATGGTTGCCGAAAGTATAGTAAACCGTTCGCCTGGACTGCATAGCCATCTTTCGCTCCTGTTGGCGTATTTGCTCAGGTCAGGGTTAGATTTTTGTAACAGGGCTTCCTGCACCCCTAAAGAACCTCGTAGATTTACCGATAATCTGGGTGATAAGCCAGTAATCTTGCGGGCTGAACCATTTTCGGGAAGAGGCAGGAAGCCTACAGTACCGTTCAAGGAGGAGCGATTGGACCATGAGTTTACGCATTAACACCAACACCACCGCGATGAACGCGCTGAGGAACCTCACGCAGACATCCGATATGTTCGCGCGTTCAATTGAGCGGTTGTCCTCCGGTTTGCGCATTAACCGCGGCGCCGATGACCCTGCGGGGCTGATCATCTCCGAAAACCT
>CAZOGB010000032.1:0-2469 GCA_964579145.1 uncultured bacterium
CTTTGGTTGGCATTTTCTAAACGCTTCGGATTCTCTCTGGCTGCCAAAATGCCCCAGAGATAAGCGACTGTCGCCATCGGGTTTTGGACCGTGAACTCACACACTTCAGGATACCAGAAAACATCCCAAAATGCCTCCATGGTCGGCCACTTCATCACTTCTGGATGGCAATACGTATTGACGATATTTTGGGCCCAATGCCCTTTGTGCAGTTCAACATCCGTAGGACCAAACACTGTCAAGCCCGGCGGAGGGGGCTGATGTGTTAAGCGCGAATCGATGTGTAACGGGTGTTGAGGGTAATCTTGTCCAAGCCCAGTTGTGTAGCACAGGTTTACTGGATTGGCTCCAAGCCCATATTGGCAGCCAAGGATAGCGCCTCTAAGGTATTTGATGTCACCGGTCAGCAAGTAAGCACGGACGACGCTGACTGCATCCAGTCTCGTAAAAGCGCCCCACCCGCCCGGCATCCAAGCATACTTGGCATATCGGAAACTTGTCCGTTCCACGCTCCGGAGCCGGTCCTCAGCCTCCCGAAGTATCGCTTGGCGGCAATTTTCTTGAACGGACTTGTTGACGCTTTTCCAGTTCGTTTGCACATAAACCCAGGCTGCTTCTCGTTGATCGTGCTTTTCCCATTCGTAAAGTTCTGCTTTCGGATCAGTGAAGGCGGTCGTCTCAAGGAAGATACGATGCCATTTCTCGTCTCCGGTCAACCGATAAAGGTCGGCAGCAGCCAAGTTTCGGTCATCCCGGAAAGTGATCAAAGCCTCTTTTTTCCACTCCTTGAATTCACCAGCCTTTTCCATCCTTTCCCTTTCCTTTTCAGCCCAGAGCATTGCTCGCAGAGCACTTTCGGTGTAAACCTTCTCTCTCCTCTTATCGCCTCTCAACTTGAAAACAAACGCTGCTTTCGCTGCCACTCCAGCGTAGATATAGGACGACCACGCATCAGGGGCGTATGCCATCACTGTCAATGATTCTTGCCAACTGCATTCTCCGTGTCGCGGGTGTTCTGAGGACTCTATTCCACCCCTGACCCCTCCTTCGGGAGTCTGCAGTCGACGGTAAAAGTCAAGATTGAAGAGCGCTTCATCAATAATGTCGGGCAGGTCATTACCAGACTCTGGGATATTCAGTTTGAGGTTATTGAAATACTTTGGGAATAACTCGGCAAGGTCAAGCAAGTATCGGGTGACGATCAGGTGCTGGATTCGTCTGTCCCAGTCACCGGCATCCATATAGCCACCCCAGGCATTCGGGACAATCTTATCAGTTTTACCTTTCACCAAGTTACCGAAGTTGTCTTGATCCGTTCCAAGAGCGTTGAGTCCGTTCCCACTATACATTAACGGACATGTGGATTGATATACGACGACCCCGTCGTCGGGATGGAAAGGCCTCGGACGCCGAAAAGTGGTGTAGGGAGGTCCTAATTCTATTCCGCTTCGCTGGTGAAAGAAGCCTCGCGCGGCAACAAAGAACGCTCGTCGCCAGACATCGTTGGAAATACGGAAGGGGTAAGAACATCCTACATCCTCAACATAAACCCTGTAAGTTCCCGGACGGCTCAAAGTTGAGAAATCCATCTCGTAAACAAATGTCTTCGCATAGTCCTTGTTGTAAGCGTCTTCTGGTTCTCCGGGGCGATGGATAAGGCGTATCGTTCCAGTAAAAACCGTCTTACCTGTCCTGTCGTCAAGGATGTGGAACTTGGTTCCTTCTGAAAACTCCAGCGGGCCCCCCGTTCCTGTCCAGAGCGAAAGAAACGCCGTTTTGACCGGGTCATCCGGTCGGAAGCCGATGTGGCTCACATGAATGGCTTCGCTCCGCATCTTTTGGGGGTCATATACGAACTTTTGTCTGGGAACCAATCCGCTTGCAAACTCAACTTGATATTGACAGCCGGCCTTCAACGGTTGAGGTAGGCAAAGATAAATCACATGGCGAACGGGAGCGAGGAAAGGCCATCCATTCCAGCGCCCAAAGTCTGAAGGTTTGCTCTTACGGTAAACTCTAACAGGATGTTGTCCAGTCTCGTAATAAGGGTCGTCAGACGAAAAGATTGTGTAGGAGCTAGGCTCGTCAAGTATCTTCGCGTCTATGGTTTCACCCACAAGTTTGTCCTCGGTATAGATCAGTTTCTCCTCTTTCCCCACAAGCCACCCGAGAAAGTTCTTACCCCGAAAGACCAACTTCTCTTTGCCTTGCACCACAATCCTGTCCAACGGTTGACGATTGTACGGGATTTGTCTACCGTATTCAATTCGCCCAGCTTGGATGGTAACCCCGATCATGTCGGGCTTTACTGGTCCGAGATGAACGATTTCCGGTGAAGTTGCACGGTATGGGGAAACGTGAGGACTTCCCAGAAGCAAAAGCGTAAACATAAGTGCGGCTGCGATAAGAGAGAATATCGCTTTTTTCACCCCTAACACATCCTGTTCGCTACTTGGTGTGATTGCCATT
>CAZOGB010000032.1:2569-41223 GCA_964579145.1 uncultured bacterium
GAACCGACGGCTCATGACCCGCCACGCGAACACCGCTAGTCGCAGGAGCAGTTGGGACATGGGGCGTCGCCTCCTTTGGCGCCTGGATGGTATGGGACATTTATTCGCGCTGTTGAGCCTTCTATCCTTCAGGCCTAATGTCTATATGGCAGATAGCGCGAGGGTCACAACACGACAGGCTTTGTGTCTTTTCAGCAGTGCACCATGCCGCGAAGGTTAACCTCACTTTGACATCGTTCCGAAGAATCGCTATCATACGACGGTGGAAAAAGGAATCCAGAGGGGGAAACAGATGTACCAGCAGTTTGCAGAGGAGGCACTGGAACGCATCGAGAGGACGCTTCGCATCCCGAACAGCCCGATGTACCGCGAACGGGCGACCGGTGCGAGTTTGCCGTTTGCCACGCTGTGGCCTCTCAGCATGTTGCAATCCGCCCTGATTGCTGGGGCTGAGCGCGAGCCGAAGCGTTACCTGCCCCGTTTGGAAAGCCTTCAGCAGGCTCTGCTCGCTTACTGGGACGACAAACATAACCCACCCGGCTTCGACGCCTATCCCAGAGGCAACGATAAGTATTATGACGATAACGCCTGGATGGTGCTGAACTACCTGCGACTGCACGCGCTGACGCGCGATAGAAAATGGCTCCGCTGGGCGCAGGAGGTGCAGCGGTTTGTCTGGAGCGGCTGGGACGAGCAGTTGGGCGGCGGTATCTACTGGCACCAGAGCCGCAAGAGTAAAAACACCTGTTCCAACGCACCCGCGCTGGTATCGGCGCTGTGGCTGTACGCTGTAACCAAAGACGCGGAATACCTGGGTCAGGCGGAGCGGCTCCACGCCTGGTTGACTTCTCACCTGCAGGACCCGGAGGATGGGCTGTTCTGGGACAATATTCAGATGGATGGCAGGGTAGACCGCGCCAAGTTCCCTTACAACACCGCGCTCATGATTGATGCCAACCTGTGGTGGTATCGGTTGAAGCGGGGGGAGCAGTTTCTGCGCGAAGCGGAGCGACTGGCAAGGGCCTCGCAGAGGCACTGGCTGGGCTGGCACAGTCGGGCGATAGAGGGCTTTGCGCCATTCGTGGTGAAACTGTGCGAGGCATACCGGCATCTGGCGCAGGTAACCGACGATAGCCGGTGGGTGGTGCTGGTGGAGCGGACGGCAGAGTTTGTGCGCACCCTGTGCTCACCCGAAGGCGATTATCCCGAAGACTGGCAGGCGGGGGACAAGAAGCCCCCCGTGACCAGCTTGATGGCTCTGGCGTCTTCTGTCTGTCTGTTCTGGCTGGCGTGTACGTCCTGAGCGGGACACGGCGCAAAAAAGAGGGTACAATAGTTTCGGTGTGATTTACTTCTTACGGAGGCTCCTGAAGTGTGGAAGTTTCTGAACAGCTTCACCGGGTTGGCGGTGTTGTTATTCATTATCGGGGTGGCAGGGCTGGTGTATGGGGCGGATGCCATCCGCGACCCGGGTCAACCGCATGACCCCCTGCTTCCCTGGCTGTACTTTGGCGCTGCCGTGCTGATGGTGGTGAACGCCATCCTGTCGGTGCGCCACTATGAGCAGAAGATGAAAGGGCAGAAGCAATCATCCCCGAAGAAAGAGGAGGAAGTGCGTCCATGAGCGTTGTGACCTGTATCGACTGCGGCAAGCCGCTGGAGAAAATCCCTGCCTGGCTGGCCAATGTGAAGGTCAAGTTCACCTGCGAGGAGTGTCGTACCAAGCATCGAACCCCTGTGGTGATTGTAGACGACCTGCCTCTGGTCGACGAGCCGGCGGAGGACATGGACATTATCGAGCGCGAGGAGGGGCTGGAGACCACCTCCCTGGAGGAGCTGGCTCAGGAAGAGGAGAAGGTCGCCGAGGAAGAGGAAATCGAGGAGTAGACGCCGATGTGGGGCAGGATCGCCCTGCTGGTTGGCACGCTGTTTCTGCTTGGCAGCGCAGGCTATGCAGACAAGTACCGCATCAGCCCGGGCGATACGCTGGAGGTCGCTGTGTGGGGCTATGAAGACCTCTCGCGCACCGTCATCGTTCGCCCGGACGGCAATATCTCTCTGCCCGTGGTGGGGGAACTGCGTGCGCAGGGCGTTACCCCCGATTGGCTGGCTCAGCAGATTGGCACAGCCCTCTCTCGCTGGGTCAAGAATCCGCGCGTCAGCGTCATCGTCAAATCTTTCGCACAGCATCAGGTTTTCATCCTGGGCGCAGTGGCTCGCCCGGGCGTTTATCCCCTGCAACCGGGGCTGACGGTCGCCGAAGCCATTGCCCTCGCTGGCGGTTTTACCCCTGCAGCCGACCGAAACAACCTCGCTGTCCTGCGCAGGGAAGGGGCGCGAGACGTAAAGTTCTCTGTGAGATTTACCGATAATCCCTCACGAGAGGATTCGGCGGTACGCTTCGTGCTCCAACCGGGCGACAATCTGATTGTGCCAGAAGCGACCTTTACTATAACGGGCGCAGTGGCACGACCCGGAGTGTATCCGATTGGCAACCTGCGCAATCTAGAAGAGGCACTGGCGACTGCCGGCGGAACCTTGACATTCGCAGACCCGTCTCGCGCCGAGGTGCAGGTGGGCGAGGAGGTGCAGGTGGTTGACTTGCTGGACGAGACCGTCCGCCAGCGACCCCTGCAGGCAGGTATGACCGTTCGCGTGCCCGAGCGGGAGAACACGCTCTTTATCATTGGCGAGGTGGCGCGCGCCGGCGCATACGGCTGGATTAAGGGGCGATGCGAAACGCTGATGGATGCGCTCACCGCCGCGGGAGGACCAACCCGGGAGGCGAGGCTGGACCGCGTGGTGGTCAACCGCGACAACAGGTTCCTGCAGGTGAACGCCACCACTCCGCAGGGCGCGCGCTTCCCGCTCCAGCCGACCGATGTGGTCATCGTGCCCTCCCGTCCGAGACCGAACTACGAGTGGACGGCAGTTCTTGGTTCTCTGCTGGCAGTCTATTCTGTATTCCGACGATAATCCCGCATGATAGACCTCCACACCCACATCCTGCCCGGCGTCGATGACGGCGTCCAGAGCGTAGAGGATGCGCTGTTGATGGCGGAGGATGCCGCCGAACAGGGCGTCACGCTGATGGTGGCGACTCCTCACCTCTTCTGGAGCGGACGTGATGCGCTGTCTGCCGCTCAGATTCGTGAGGGAGTGGCGCGGTTGAACGCTCTGATAGAGGCGAAAGGCATCCCGTTGAGGGTGTTGCCCGGTTGTGAAATCCCACTGGCGGCAGACCTGCTGGCGCGTTTGGAACGCGGCGAGTGGATGTCTCTGGGAGGGGAGACGCGCCTCGTGCTGGTCGAACCGCCCTGGCACGAATGGTACGCATGGAGCAATGAGGTACTTCACAGCCTGATAGAGTCGGGCTGGACGGTTGTGCTGGCGCATCCCGAGCGCAACAGCATCTTCCAGCGCAATCTGGCACTGCTGGAGGAGCTGGTCGCCATGAACGTACACCTGCAGGTCACCGCCGGTTCCCTGATACCGGGCAGGAGCTCGCCCAGAACGGCGCGATGTGCCTACGACCTGCTGGAGAGACGGCTGGTGAGCGTAGTGGCGTCCGACTGTCACAACGCCACCCATCGCCGATGCGATATGCGCGAGGCGTACCAGACTCTTCAGCGTGCGTTTGGACGGCATGTTGCAAAGATGTTGACGACCACCGTGCCGCAGGCGCTCCTGCGGGGCGAGAAAGTGGACGTGGCGCAGATATGGCAAAAAGGGGCAACCGACGAGAGCCGATGGAAACGATTTCTGCGGGCAGTTTTGAGGAGGGAAACCGATGACGGATAAACTGTTTGGAGGACACTATCCCCTGCTGAAGCAGGCGCTTCATGCGTGTGCCCTGCGGCAGGAGGCGATTGCACACAACATCGCCAACGTAAACACCCCCGGCTACCGACGAATCGACGTCTCGTTTGAGCAGTTTCTGCGTACTGCACAGGCGACGCCTCTGCAGACCACCGACCGCAGGCACTATGCCCTGCCCCCTTCCCAGAACACAAGCCCGCAGGTGCAGGAAGAGGACGCTCCCATGCGCCCCGATGGCAACACGGTGGACATTGATTACGAGATGGCGCAGCTCGCCGAGAACCAGATACGGTTCCAGGCGTTGAGCCAGCTGATTACCGGTCGCTACCAGAGCCTGAAGATGGTTATCACAGGCGGAGGAGGGAGATAAGCGATGAGCCTGTTTCGTTCCCTGCAGATTAGTGCCTCCGGGTTGACCGCCGAGCGGGTACGCCTGGACGTCATCGCCAACAACCTAGCAAACGTCAACACCACGCGCACGGTGGCGGGAGGTCCCTACCGGCGCAAGGTGGCAGTGCTCGAGGAGCGTCCTGTTGCCTTTGCCGATTTGCTGGGCGAGCAGTCCATGCCGGCGGTGGGGCGAGGTGGTGTGCGCGTGGTGGGCATTGTAGAGGATGCGTCTCCCGCTCAGCGCGTGTATAACCCGGGTCACCCCGATGCCGATGCGGACGGCTACGTGCAGATGCCGAACGTCAACGTGGTCACGGAGATGGTGGATATGATTACCGCCACGCGCGCATACGAGGCAAACGTCACCGCCATGAACGCGGCGAAGCAGATGGCTCTACGCACGCTGGACATCGGCAGGAACGCCTAAGGGGGGATAGAGGATGGAGATTCGCCTCAATAGTGTGCTGCCGAACGCGGCGAGCTCTGTGACCAGCACTTCTCGTTCCGAGCACCGCGACGCCGTTCCTTCCTTCGCAGAGACCCTGCAGTCCGCTTTTGAGCGCATCAACCAGATGCAGAACGATTCCGCCGAGCTGGCGCGCCAGTTCGCCGCAGGAAAGACCGATGACCTGGTACGCGTGGTCACCGCGGCGGAGGAGGCCTCCATAGCCCTGCAGCTGGCGGTTCAGGTGCGCAACAAAGTGGTAGAGGCGTATCAGGAAATCATGCGGATGCAGGTGTAGCCGATGCTGGAACGTGTGCGCGAATGGTGGCAGACCAGCGACCGCCAGACCCGGCTGATTGCTGTTGGCTCGGCGGTGGGGCTGGTGGTCGTGATGATAGCCCTCTCGTTCTGGGCAACCCAGCCCGAATGGGACGTGCTGTACACCGGTCTGTCCCCAACCGATTCGGGGGCGATTGTGGCACGTCTCAAGCAGGCGAAAGTGCCTTACCGCCTGTCGGCTGGGGGAAGCACCATCGAAGTGCCTGCTCAGCACCGCGATGAGATGTTGCTATCGCTGGCAGCGGAGGGATTACCCAACCAGGGCACGCTGGGCTACAGTCGGCTGGAGAAGCTGGGTTTTGGCACTACGCAGGCGGTGGAACAGGAGACCACCCGAATCGCGCACGAAGAGGCACTGCAGAACACCATTTCGCGCCTCCAGCCGGTAGCAGGCGCGCGGGTACACATCACCCCTGCCATCGATTCACCCTTTGTGGGAGAGAAGAAGCCCGCCAAAGCGAGCGTGATGGTAGACCTGAAGCCCGGTCAGCAGCTCACTCGCGAGCAGATTGCGTCTATCGTGTTCCTGGTGTCGCGCAGTGTGGCAGGGCTGTCGCCAGAAAACGTGTCGGTGGTGGACGAGTACGCGAACCTGTTATGGGACGGCTCGCAGGCTTCCGATATGGCGCCTGGCGTGGCAAGCAATAAGCTGGAACTGGAGCGTGCATATGCCGAGACGGTTCAGCGCGAGCTTCAACAGCAGCTGGATGCTGTGTTAGGACCGGGCAAATCGCGCCTAACCGTGACCGCCGAGCTGGACCTTGACCGCGAAGAGGTGAATCAGAAACAGATAGAGACCGGTCCCGACGGGCAGGGCACTCCCATCAGTGAAACACGCACTGAGGAGACCGTGCGCGGCGCCGGTCCGCGCGGCGGAGGTGGTACCGGGGCTGTGCCCACCTATCCGATGTCTCCTGCCGGTTCGCCCGGGGAGTATAAACACTCTTCCACCACTACCAACTACGAGGTGGGGCAGAGCACCATCCACCGGGTGAAGACGCCGGGCAGGGTGGTGCGCATGTCGGTGGCGGCGATGGTAGACGCCTCCGTGCCACAGGAGCAGGTGGAGAAGGTGCGCACCTTTCTGGAGGGAGCGGTTGGCGCGGAGGCAAACGACCCGAACCGCCGCTTTCGCGTGATTGTGGAAAGCATTCCGTTTGACAACACCTTAGCGAAAGAGGCAGAGGCGGCGCGCAAGCAGTTTGCCAGCCGCCAGATCATCGACACTGCCCTGCGCTACCTACCTCTGGCGATGCTGTTGATTGTCCTGCTGTTGCTGGCGAAGGCTCTGCGACCGGCGCGCGTGGCACAGACGCCGGAAGGCGTGGTGATGTCCCTGCCAGGTGGCACGTTGCCGGAGGAGGGTGCTGGGGCTGGTCAAGAGGAGCAGCTGGCCGAGCAGGTGGCGGAAGCTGTCGCCAGAAAAGCGCGAGCGGCGGATGAAGAGCTGCCTGAAGAAGAGGTGGAGATTAAACCCATTCGCGAGCGCGTGGACGTGAACCTCGAGAGTGTCATTCGGCTGGCGGACCAGAAGCCGGAGAAGGTGGCGATGTTGATTAAAGGCTGGCTGGCGGAGGATGAGCGATAATGGCAAGACAACCTTCAACCTCTTCGTTGACTCATCGCCAGAAGGCAGCGGTGATGATTGTGGCAATGGGACCGGAGGTGGCGGGCAAAGTGCTACGCCATCTGGACGAGGATGAAGTGGAGCAAATCACCCTGGAAATCGCGCGCATGGGCAAAATCGCGCCGGAGGTGCGCGAAGCCATCATCGAAGAGTTTCATGATCTGTGTGTGGCACAGGAGTATATCGCTGAGGGTGGATTACAGCACGCGCGGCAGGTGCTGGAGAACGCCTTTGGTCCTGAGAAAGCCAATGAGCTCATCACGCGCGTGGTTCAGGCGATGCAGATTGTGCCGTTTGACTTCATCAAGAAGACCGACCCCAGCCAGCTGCTGAACTTCATTCAGGATGAGCACCCGCAGACGATTGCGCTCGTGCTGGCGTATCTGCCGCCCAACCACGCGGCGCAGGTGTTGCAGGGGCTTCCTCCTGAACTGCGCGCCGAGGTGGCACACCGTATCGCGATTATGGACCGCACCCCACCCGATGTGATTCGCGAGGTGGAGAAGGTGCTGGAGCGCAAGCTCTCGTCCGTGATTTCTCAGGACTTCACCACCGCGGGCGGCGTGAAGGCGTTGGTGGAGCTGTTGAACTGGGTGGATCGAACCAGCGAGCGCATGATACTGGACAGCCTCTCCGAGACCAACCCCGAGCTGGCGGAAGAGGTCAAGAAGATGATGTTCGTGTTCGAGGACATCGTGCAGCTGGACGACCGCTCCATCCAGCAGGTGCTCAAAGAGGTCGATATGAAGGAGCTTGCGCTTGCGCTGAAGGGCTGCAGTGAGGAGGTGCAGCAGCGCATCTTCAAGAACATGTCCGAACGCGCGGCGAACATGCTCAAAGAGGACATGGAGTTCATGGGACCGGTGCGCCTGCGCAATGTAGAGGAGGCACAACAGCGCATCGTGGCAATCATCCGCCGCCTGGAGGAGGCGGGCGAAATCGTCATCGCGCGGGGCGGCGGCGCGGAAGAGATGGTGGTTTAAGCCATGCACGGGCAGGTGCTGAAAGGCGAAAGGCTGGTGCGCTTCACCCGGTGGGTGGGTGCGCCTTTGTTGGGGCTTCAGGAGAACCCAGAGCAACAGAAGCCGGAAGAGCCTTCCGGTCCCACTCCTGAAGAACTTCTGGCGGAGGCAAAGCGCGTGCTGGCGGAGGCGCACCGGCAGGCGGAGCAGATGAGGCAGGACGCGGTGCGTAAGGGGTATGCCGACGGCTTGCAGATAGGGCGGGAAGAGGGCTTGCGCGAGTATCAGCAGGCGATTGATGCCCTGCGTCAGGAGGTGCAGAAGCTGGTGGACGCCCTGCTCGCCGAGCGACAGCGACTGTGGGAGGAGATGGAGCCGCAGGTGCTGGATATGGTGCTGGAAATCGCCCGCAAGGTTCTGCGTGAGGAGATACAGGCTCGGCGCGAGGCTACCCTCTCCATTATCAAACACGCCCTGCGGCGCGTGGCAGATACTGAACATGTGCGCATCCGCGTGCACCCGGACGACCTGCAAATCGCCCGCGAGCACCGTGAGGACTTCCTCGCCGTCTGTGACGGGGTCAAACAGATTGAGATTGTGGACGACCAGCGCGTGGGAGGCGGAGGGTGCATCATTGAGACGCCGAGCGGCACCATTGATGCCTCCCTGCGCACGCAGATGCAGTCGGTAGAAAAGGCGTTGAAAGAGGGTGAGCAGGCGGCATGAGGATAGACCTTCTGCCACCACTATCCCCTCCCGATTTGTCGGCGGCGAGGGAACGCCTGCGCCTGCTGGACCCGATTAAGGTGCACGGGCGCGTCCAGCAGGTCATTGGGCTGGTGATTGAAAGCGTTGGTCCTGCCGCGCGAGTGGGCGAGGTGTGTGAAATCCACTTCCAGCGCACGCGCCCGCCCATCTTTGCCGAGGTGGTCGGCTTTCGACACAACAGGGTGCTGTTGATGCCGCTGGGCGAGATGGAGGGCATTACGCCGGGCAGTCAGGTGGTAGCGACGGGCATGGTGCATAAGGTTCCGGTGGGCGAGTGCCTGCTGGGGCGCGTGCTGGATGGGCTGGGCAGACCGATGGACGGTGGACCGCCAATCACTCCCGACACTCTGTATCCCGTCAATCGTCAGCCGCCGAACGCCCTGACCCGCAAGCGCATCACCGAGCCCATCAGCCTGGGAGTGCGCGCGATTGACGGCTTGCTGACGGTGGGCAGGGGACAGCGTATCGGAATCTTCGCTGGGTCGGGCGTGGGCAAAAGCACCCTGCTGGGCATGATTGCCCGTTACACCAGCGCGGATGTGAACGTGATTGCGCTCACGGGCGAACGAGGGCGCGAGGTGCGCGAGTTCATGGAAGAGGACCTCGGCGAGGAGGGTCTGAAGCGGTCGGTGGTGGTTGTGGCGACGTCGGACCAGCCCGCTCTTCTGCGCATCAAAGCGGCGATGGTGGCGACCACCATTGCCGAGTACTTCCGCGACCAGGGGCTGGACGTGCTATTGATGATGGATTCGGTGACGCGCCTGGCGCTGGCGCAGCGCGAGGTGGGGCTGGCTATCGGTGAGCCACCTGCCACTCGCGGGTATACGCCCTCCGTTTTTGCCCAGCTGCCGCGTCTGCTGGAGCGTGCGGGCACGTCGGATAGGGGCACGATTACCGGGCTTTACACCGTGCTGGTGGAAGCCGATGATATGAACGAGCCGGTTGCCGACACCGTGCGCGGTATTCTGGACGGGCACATTGTGCTGTCGCGTGCGCTGGCACATCGCAACCATTACCCGGCGATTGACGTACTGGCGAGCGTGTCGCGTGTGATGCCGCAGATTACGGATGACGAGCACCAGCGGCTCGCGGCACAGGTGCGCAAAGTGCTGGCAAACTACGCCGAGGCGGAGGACCTGATTAACATCGGCGCGTACCAGCAGGGTAGCAACCCCGACGTGGATTATGCCCTGCGCTATATCGGCAGGGTGCGCGAGTTCCTCCAGCAGGGCAAGATGGAGGGCTGTTCGCTGGAGGAGACGATTGGGCGACTGAGGGCGTTGTTCGCGGAGTAGTGCCATGCGGCGGTTTGTGTTCTCGTTGCAGAAGGTGCTGGACTATCGCCGGAGGCTGGAGGAGCAGGCGATCCGGGATTTCGCCGAGGCGCAGAGACAGCTGGAGCATGAACGGGCGACTCTGGCACGTTTGATGGCTTTGCGCGGGGAGTGTCTGAATCGCTCGCGGAGAACACACCAGCTGGTGGTGGAGATGCTGGATGTGGAGCAGACCTACCTTTCCGCGCTGGAGGAGCGTATCGAGGCGCAGCGCCAGCGTGTCACGGAGGCGGAAAGGGTGCTGGAGGAGCGTCGGCAGGCGTTGATAGAGGCACAGCGTGAGCGCAAGATGCTGGAACGCCTGCGCGAAAAGCACTACGAACGCTGGCGACAGGAGTTCTTGCGCACCGAACAGCAGGCGCTGGATGACCTGGCGACCGTGCGGGCGGTGTTCCAGCCGGGCGAGATGAGTATTCATGTGGGAGGAGGGGAATGAGTGACCTTTACGCACAGGCTGTTGCCCGAATGCACGCCCTCTGGCAAAGAGTGGAACAGCTATCTGCCGGCACGCAGTCGGTTTCTCAGCCGGTGGCGTTCGCTCAGGTGCTTCGCACTGCCCAGCGCGGGACAAGCATCGCCCTTCCCGTTCCAATCAGCGAGCTGATAGAACGTGTCGCCCGCGAGGAGGGTGTGGATGAGGCGCTGGTGCGGGCGGTGGTGCAGGCAGAGTCGGGCGGCAACCCCAACGCCGTTTCGCCCAGAGGGGCAATGGGGCTGATGCAGTTGATGCCCCGCACCGCCGAGGCAATGGGTGTCAGCAACCCCTTTGACCCCGAGCAGAACCTGCGCGGCGGTGTGCGCCTGCTGAAAGGGCTTTTGAACGAGTTCGGAGATGTGCGCCTTGCGCTGGCGGCGTATAACGCGGGGGGACCTGCCGTGCGCCAGTATGGCGGAATCCCTCCTTATGCGGAGACTCACAGGTTTATTCAGCGTGTTTTGCAGGCGTGGCAGGGTGATGAACGGTGAAGCGTCTGCTGGTGATACTGGTGATATTGGTGATACTGCCGGGTGTGCCGTACGGTCTGGCAAAGGTCGGTATCATCCCCGTCGCCAGGCTCACCGCGAAGAACCCTGCGATGGCGAAGTTCGCCCGGTCGGTTGGGCTGTTGCCGCGCCCGCGAAGCGTAAAGGCGGATACCAAACAGCAGGATGACACCTCCTCGCCACAGCCCACTAAGCCGCCCACTGGCATATCGCGCCCCGCACAGCCATCTTCTTTTCCTTCTTCGCTTCCGAACCCTTCGGGTACCTCTGTACAGGACACTACAGCCCGCCAGGTTGGCTGGCTGGCGAAAGTGTATGAGAACATGGAGCCGGAGGAGGCAGTGCGTATTCTGGATAAGATGAACGACCGGGAGGTCATCGCCCTTCTTCGTCGGATGAAACAACGACAGGTGGCGCAAATCCTCGCGCTGATGCCTCCCGACCGCGCCGCCCGCCTCTCCAAAACGCTGATGGTTCAGCGATAATACTATTTCCTCGCGTTCGGCGGTATAATAGAAGCATGAGCAACCCGTTCCCCGGCATGAACCCATATCTGGAGAAGTACTGGCGCGACGTGCACGCCTCCTTTATCGTTTACGCACGTGAGGCGTTGCAGGAGCGTCTGCCGCCCGGGCTGATAGCGCGCATTGAGGAGCGCGTCTACGTGGATATTCCGCGTGAGGGCATCAGCCGCGTTATCTACCCCGATATCCGCGTGAAGGAGATTTACCAGCCGCTTGCCTCGTCGGGGGGAACCGCAATGGCGACGGCGACCGCTACTCTGGAAGAAGCCGCTGCTACCGCCACACGCATCATCGTGGAGTTGGAGGAGGCGCCGATTACCGAAACATATATCGAGGTGGTAGACCTTGCGGGTGGGCAGGTTGTTACCGTGATAGAGGTGCTGAGCATCTCCAACAAGGTGCCGGGTGCGGGGCAGGATGCCTACCGTCAGAAGCAGAAGGGCTTGCTGGAGGCGCGGATAAACCTGGTGGAGATTGACCTTCTGCGTTCTGGCGAGTGGGTGTTGAGTATGCCGGAGAGCAGTCTGGCGCCGTCTCAGCGCACGCCCTTTTTGGTCTGCGTGTTCCGCGGCATCCGCCCTCGCCATCGCGAGGTATACCCCATCTACTTGAATCAACCTCTGCCCACTGTGGACATCCCTCTGCGCCCGAGTGACGCAGACGTGCCCCTGAATCTGCAGGAGGTTCTGAACCGCTGTTACGAGGCAGGGCGTTACGACACGCTGATTGATTACTCGTATGACCCCGAGCCTCCGCTGGACCCAGAGAGCGCGAAGTGGCTGAACCGCCTGCTGGTGGAAAAGGGGCGCAGGAAGGCGCAGGTCACTCCCCCCACGCCAGCCTGACCATCCTGTAGCCAATGGGGTCATACCCGGCGAGTTGCTCGCGCATGAAGGGGTAGAAGTCGTTCTTGCCGAAGTATGCTTCTGAGAGCTCGGCGAAGTATTCCTGTTCGTTCGTCAGGGCGTACGCCCTCTGCTTCCCACCGCGGATGTAGTCCACCTGCTCATATAGCCCTCGCTGTAACGCATGGCGGTAGGCGATACGCACGGCACGGTTGTCGTATCCCAGCACCTGATGGTGGTAAGCGTGCGCCATTTCGTGCAGAAGCATCCACGGCTGTTCGCCGCGCGACCATCTGACGAAGTTGCGGGCGTTGTTAATCTCAATCCCGCCTGCCTTCTCCGGGTTGTAGCCGTGTTCGCGCAACCATTCTGCAGAAGGATGGTACTCCGCAGCGCCGTTCGGCTTGTTTTCCCATTCCAGCCAGATTCTCACCCGTCGTAGGTGGGCAAGGGCTTCAACCGGCACGACGCGCACGATTTGACGCGCTTGCCCTTCCAGTTCGCGCAACGCCTCCTTAGCGTCGGCGGGGCGTTTCAGCACCTCCTGGTGCATCAGCACCGTAAAGCCCGCAATCTTACGAGGGGCGTAAGCACTCAATGGTTGATTCAGGCTTCGCTGTGCTGATTGAGCGAACACGTTCCATGTCCTCCTTACCTGCCCACAGGTTCTTTCAGTGCGTTTTCCAGCAGGTCAAACATGTCAGCAATTGCCGCAAGCGGTGAGCCGGCGTCCGTCAGCGACAGGCGCACCCCTTCCCCTGTGAACTGGTGCTGGCGATAGACGTGCGCCAGGGCACGCACCGCCTGCGGCGTCAGCCGAACATGGCTGGCGAAGCGGATATTCGCCCACTTCTTATCCGCTTTTACTTCCGCAACGCCGATGCGTGCCGCCTGCAGGCGCAGGCGCAACAGCCACAGCGCGTTCTGCACCACCTCCGGCAGGGGCCCGAAGCGGTCGCGCAGTTCGCGCTCTATCTCTTCTACGTCTTTGTTCTGGCGCACCGCCGCCATCTTCTTATAGAACAGGATGCGCTGTGAATCGTCCGCGATGTAACTGGCAGGGATGTACACGTTCACAGGCACGTCCACGGGCGGCAGGTAGAAGGTCTCTTCGGGCTGGCCGCGCAGCTCGCGGATAGCCTCTGCCAGCATCTCGGCGTATAGTTCAAAGCCGACGGAAATCATCGCGCCGTGCTGTTCCGCGCCAAGCAGGTTGCCCGCGCCGCGAATCTCCAGGTCGCGCATCGCCAGCTTCAGCCCTGAACCCAGCCCGGCAAACTCGCGCAGGGCGTTCAGGCGTTGCTGGGCGCGTTCGTCCAGTTTGGCGTCGTTGCGGTAGAAGAAGTAGGCGTATGCCTGGCGGTCACTGCGCCCCACGCGCCCGCGCAGCTGGTATAACTGCGCAAGCCCCAGCCGGTGCGCCCGCTCCACAATCAGCGTATTGGCGTTGGGCACGTCCAATCCGTTCTCGATGATGGTGGTGCATACCAGCACGTCGAAGTCGTGATGATAAAAGCCCAGCATCACCTCTTCCAGCTCATCGTCGGGCATCTGTCCGTGCGCGACGCGGATGCGGGCGAACGGCACCAGTTCCTGAACGTGCTGCGCCACGTGATAGATGCTCTGTACGCGGTTGTGCACATAGTACACCTGTCCGCCTCGCTCCATCTCGCGCAGAATGGCTTCACGCACGACGTCGTCATCATAGGGGCGCACAATCGTGCGCACCGGCAGGCGTCCCACAGGCGGGTCGTTGATGATGCTCATCGCACGCAGTCCGCCCAGCGCCATGTGCAGGGTTCGCGGGATGGGGGTGGCGGTCAGCGTCAGCACATCCACCTGCGTACGAAGGCGCTTGAGGTGTTCCTTCTGCGCCACGCCGAAGCGCTGTTCTTCGTCCACAACCAGCAAGCCCAGATTGTGGAACTGCACATCTTTGGAAAGCAGGCGATGCGTGCCGATAACCACGTCCACTGCCCCCACGCGAAGCCCCTCTATCACCTCTTTTTGTTCCTTTGGAGTGCGGAAGCGGTTCAGCAGTTCCACGCGGATGGGATAGGCAGCGAACCGCTCGCGGAAGGTGTTGTAATGCTGAGCGGCGAGCACGGTGGTGGGACAGATGACCGCCACCTGCCTGCCCTCCATCACCGCCTTGAACGCGGCGCGAATCGCCACCTCGGTTTTTCCGAAGCCCACGTCGCCGCAAATCAGCCTGTCCATCGGCTTGCGGCTGGCTTCCATGTCGCGCTTCACCTCCATAATGGCGCGGCGCTGGTCAGGCGTCTCCTCGTATGGGAACGCCGATTCCATCTCCTGTTGCCAGGGGGTATCTGCGCTGTAGGGTGGACGCTCGGCGGATTCGCGGGCGGCGTAGAGGCGTATCAGCTCCTCTGCTATCTTGCGTGCTTTCGCCTTCGCCCGTCGCTTGGTCATCGCCCATTCCGCGCCGCCCAGCCGATGCACCTCGGGGGGATTGTCCTCTGAGCCGATGTACTTCTGCAGGCGGTCAATCTGGTCGGTGGGAACCAGCAGGGTATCGGGTGGGGCGTACTGGATGAGCAGGTAGTCGCGCCGCACGCCCAGCACCTCGCGCTGGACAATGCCCCGATAGATACCGATGCCGTGATGGATGTGTACGACGTAATCGCCCGGGCGCAGGTCAAGGATGGAAGAAAGCGGGATGCCCTCGTGCACCCGGCGTCGCAGGATTCGCAGGCGGCTTGCCCCGAACAGCTCCGCATCGGTCAGCACCACCAGCCGCGCCTCTTCCCACAGAAAGCCGCTGGAAAGGCGGGCGTGCACCACCACCAGCGCACCCCGCCGGTCGTCCTGCGGGAGGTCGGAGAGGTACAGGTCGTGCTCTTCCAGTATCTCACTGACGCGGTGGGGCTGTTCGGTAGCGACAACGACCACACAGCGACCTTCCAGCCAATTGCGGATGGTGCCCATCAGCGCAGGCAGCTGTCCGCGATAGCCGGGCAGGGCGCGGGCGTTCATCTCCTGCTCCCGAACCTTCGGTATCAGTTCGCGCGGTGAGGGGATACTGCTGAACGCCACCCACTGCCTCTGGGCAAGGATATGCGCGAGCACGGCGGAGAAACCTTCGGGTTGTGGCACGGCAAGCGGCAGGCTCTCCCACAGTCGTTCAATCGGAAGCATCTCCCCGCGTTTCGCCCGGTGCGATAGCACGTCGAGCGCATCACGACTGCTTTGATGGTACAGCGTCTGCTGCTGGAGCGGCTCGTCCAGCACTATCAGGCAGTCGGGAGGCAGATACTGCAGGGCGCAAACGCCCGGATGGAGCAGGGCGATATAGTGTTCCAATCGCTCGAACGTCACGCGGTTCTGCAGGCGAAGGATGTCATCTTCTATCCGCTGGCGCAGCTGTTCGGCGGGTCGCCCCGCGCCTTCCGCAACGAGTTGCTGAACTGTTTCCTCCAGCAGGCTTTGCAGGCGTTCACACGCTTCCCGAACGCTTGCGCTCTGCCACCATACTTCGCGCGCAGGGGTGATAGTGCACTCGTCCAGGTGTCCGGCTGAGCGTTGCGAATCGGGGTCGAAGGGCTGGATTCGCTCGATTTCGTCGCCGAAGAACTCCATGCGCACCGGCTCGTCGGCGTGCACGGGGAACACGTCCAGAATGCCTCCGCGTCGGCTAAACTGCCCGCGCTGGGCGACCATCTCCTCGCGCTCGTAGCCGAGGTTCACCAGCTGGCGCGTCAGCCATTCCATATCCACCATCTCGCCCCGGCGCAGGGTGAAGGTCGCCTCGCGCACCGATTCGGGGGGCAGGGTTGGCTCCAAGAGACTCTGAGGCGTGGCAATCAGCACCCTCGCCTGACCGGTAGCCACCTTCCACAGCGATTCGATGCGACTGCCTATCAGGTGCAGGTCGGGTGGGGCATCTTCAAAGAGCTCGTCCAGCATGGAAAGAAGCACCACCACCTGCGCTTCGGGCACGCCCAGCGCGACAAGGTCGCCTGCGAGTGTTTCTGCCCGCTGAGTATCTGCCACCAGTACGCAGAGCAGGGGATGATCTTCAGCCACCGCGCCGGCAATCAGCAGGGGGAGCAGGTTTCCCGAGACGCCGGTGAACTCCGTGCGATGAGAGGCAGGGGTGAACAGATGAGCGAACGCCCGCACGCCCGGTAGAGCGTGCAGAGCAGGCACGACCTCATGCAGATGCCTAACGTCCATAACCTGCGATTATTGTACCCCGATTTTGCGCAAAGGGCACTTGTCAAACCGTTACCTGAACAGTTATACTCTATGTTAGTCTCTTGGGGAAGGAATGAAACACGGTGGACCTGCAGACGTTCAAAGAACTGGTTTATCGGGAGTTTGGCGACCACCTGGAGCACGCGACTCCTGCCAACGTGCGCGAGTTCCTGGACAGGCTCCAGATGCAGGAGGTTGCCAGCAGACTGCCGGGCGAGCGTTTTGAAATCCACGAAACAGGCACCACCTACGAGGAGATTATCAAGGACTTCTTTGCTCGTGTGCTGGAGATGCCCCGTGATGAGGCGATTATCCTGCTGTGGACGCTGGCGATAGACCTTGCGTTTGCTGCCGTCGAGCATCAGTACGCGGAGTATTTTGCGTCTTTGTTCAAGGACCTTGACCAGTACTAACTTCAAGGAGGTGCACACATGCAGGACGTTTTGCGCAAAGTTGTGCCTGCAATGGCGTTGCTGTGGGTGTTTGCGACCGCACACGCTGACGGCATCGCGTGGCTCCAGTCATACGACGACGCGCTGAAGCAGGCGAAAGAGAACAACAAAATAGTGATGGTCAGCTTCTACACGGACTGGTGAGGCTGGTGTAAGAAGCTGGACCAGGATACCTTCTCCAACGAGAAGGTGGTTCAGCTGGTGGGGCAGGTTGTCCCACTGAAGCTCAACGCGGAAAAAGAGGGCGCAGAGGTTGCCCGCAAGTATCGTATCCGCGGCTATCCCACCGTGCTCTTCGTGGATGGCGAGGGGAACACCATCGGTAAGATTGTCGGATACCTGCCGCCCGACGCCTTCGCCAAACAGCTCACACAGATTACCGAATCCCATAAGGCGCTGCCGGATCTCCTTCAGCGCATCCAGCAAAACCCCCAGGACGCCGAGGCGCTTGCCCGTCTGGCGATGATATATGCCACGCGGGAAGATGAAGCGAAGGCAACGGAGACTCTGCAATCGGCACAGAAGGCGGACCCGCGCAACGGAACAGGATTGCTTGGCGCCGCGTACAACGCCGTCGGCGATCTCTTCCAGAACGCCGGACAGTTCCAGAAGGCTATCTCCTTCTTCCGCAAGGCGGCAACGCTGAGCAAAAAACCCGAGGAGGTTTCTTACGCCCGGCTGAGCATTGCTGTGTGTTACCTGAGTATGGGCGACTCGAAGAACGCTCAGCGCGAGCTGGAGGCCGTGGCGAACATGAAGAACGCTCCCGAAGACGACCGTCAGGTCGCCCGTCAGCTGCTGGGGCGACTTCGCGCCCAGCCCAAAAACCAGAAAAGGTAGCTGTTCCCAGCCCCTCCCGCGGCGGAGGGGCTTTTTCTGCAACCTCTTGCACTGGATGAATCGGGCGGGGTACACTCTATGCGTGATGAACACAAGATACATGCAATATAACTATTGGGGAGTTTTTGGATGGAACCGCTGGTAACGTTGCCGCTGTTTCCATTACATGCTGTGCTGTTTCCGGGGATGCCTCTGCCTCTGCACATCTTTGAAGAGCGCTACCGCCAGATGATGCACATGGTGCTTGAGCAGGACAGACAGTTCGGAGTGGTGCTTATCCGGGAAGGCAAGGAAGTCGGCGGACCGGCGGTACCGTACCAGTGGGGCACAATTGCCCAGATTACCGCTTTGCAAAACCGTCCAGATGGTACGATGAACCTGTGGACGATCGGTGAACAGCGTTTTCGCATCGTGCAGATAGTCCAGCACGAACCGTTCATGGTGGCGAAGGTGATGCTGTTGCCGGACGTCTGTGATGGCTGTGAACAGCGCATTTTGCCGATTGTGCACCGGGCTACCGACAGGCTGGAGCAATATGTACGTCTGTTGTTCAGCGCCGAGGGCGGTAAACATTTTGTGGTGGAACTCCCCAATAACCCCCGCATCTTAGCAAACACCATCGGTGCCATCCTCCAGGTTCCTCTGATACAGAAGCAGAAGCTTTTAGAGATAGATGACGTGGTGCAGCGTCTGGAGGCAGGGCTTGCCCTGCTGGAAGAGGAGATCGAACGTCTTCTGTTGAAATCGGTGGAACAACCCGCCAAAACAGTTCATCTCTTCCGACCAGAGGAGCAAGTGGTCTCTCGCAATTAATCCCCATCAGGAGGGACACCATGCGAAGGGTAACCCTTATCCCGGGCGACGGCATTGGACCCGAAGTGGTCGACGCCGCGGTACGAGTGGTGGAGGCAACCGGCGTGCCTGTGCAGTGGGAGCGATTTGAGGCGGGCACCGAGGTAGTGAATAAATACGGCACACCTCTGCCCGATGAGGTGTTCAACTCTATTCTGAGCAACCGTGTCGCGCTGAAAGGTCCCATCACCACCCCTATCGGCGTGGGATACAGTAGTCCAAACGTGATGCTTCGCAAGCGGTTAAATCTGTTTGCCAATGTGCGCCCCGCCCGGAACCTGCCCGGTGTTCGCACGCGCTACGAGAACGTGGACCTGGTGGTGATCCGCGAAAACAGCGAAGACCTCTACTCCGGGCTCGAGCATATTGTGGTGCCGGGAGTGGTGGAGAGCCTTAAAATCATCACCGAGTCCGCCAGCCTCCGCATCGCGCGTTTCGCGTTCGAGTACGCGGTGAAGCACGGCCGCAAGAAAGTAACCGCGGTGCACAAGGCGAACATCATGAAGCTGAGCGATGGGCTGTTTCTGGAGTGCTGTCGGCGAGTGGCGCGCGATTACCCGCAGATCGAGTACGAAGAGCTGATTGTGGACAACACCTGCATGCAGTTAGTGACCCGCCCTGAGCGTTTTGACGTGATGGTGATGGAGAACCTGTACGGCGATATTGTTTCCGACCTGTGCGCGGGACTGGTGGGCGGTCTGGGCTTAACCCCCAGCGCGAACGTGGGGGAGAACGGTATTGTGGTGTACGAAGCGGTACATGGCTCCGCCCCGGATATCGCCGGCAGGAACCTGGCGAACCCCATCGCGCTCATCTTGTGCGGGGCAATGATGCTGGAAGACCTCGGCGAGGTGCGGGCAGGCGAGCGGATACGCAAGGGCGTGTACCGCGTGCTGAGCGAAGGCAAAGTACTCACCCGCGACCTGGGCGGCAACGCCACCACCACCCAGATTACCGACGCTATCATCGCCGCGATGGAGGAAGAGGCTTAGTCCGGGCGCAGGATCACCTTACCGCATTTGCCGGTATCAATCAGCTCCATTGCCTTTGCGATTTCAGAAAAGCCGACCTCGTGCGTGATGACCGGACGCACGTCCAGTCTTCCCGAGGTGAGCAGTTCCTGCATCTGCTCCCAGGTCTGATAGAGCCGTCGCCCGACGATGCCCTGAACCTCCAGCCCTTTGAATATCACGTCCTCGGCAAAATCAACCTCTATGGGATCGCTGGGGATGCCCATTAGGGTTACTCTTCCACCTGGGCGCGCAATGCGGAAGCCGACCTTCACCGCCGAAGGCGCACCCGACATCTCCAGCACCACGTCAACGCCCTCGCCGTGTGTGCGAGCGAGAATGGTCTTTTCCACATCCTCTGTTGTTGGGTCTATTAGCACATCCGCACCCATCTGTTCCGCCATCTGCAGGCGATAGGGGTGCTTTTCTACAGCAAAGACGCTTCTGGCGTGGCAGGCGCGGGCGATACCCACACTGAACAATCCCAGCGGTCCGCATCCCAGTACAGCGACGCTGCGCCCTTCCAGGGGACCAGCCAGCGACGCATGAACCGCGTTGCCCAACGGGTCCTGGATGGCAGCCACCTCCACGGGAATCTGCGGTGGAGTAGGGAGGGCGTTAGCTTCGGGGAGCAGCACCAGCTCTGCCCACACGCCATCGGTGTCCACGCCCAGAATGCGTGTGTTGCGGCACACGTGCGCTTGTCCATGCCGGCACTGGTAGCAGGTTCCGCAGACGATGTGCGACTCGCTGGCGACAAAATCACCCACCCTGCGCTCGGTCACCCCTTCGCCCACGGCAATGACCTCACCGGCAAACTCGTGTCCTAAGATGCGCGGGGGATGAATGCGGTGTGCAGCCCAGTTATCCCAGTGCCAGATGTGCACGTCGGTGCCGCAGATAGACCATGCATAAGGCTTTACCAGCACGTGACCCGGGGGTATAGTGGACGGGTCTGCAATATCTACCACCTCGCCGCCGGCTTCGGAGCGAGTTTTGACAATCGCTCGCATCCTGTGTTGCTCCTCTCCACAGTGTTCACAGTTTGATTATATGCCTTTATCCTGTTAACCGCAACCCTTATCCCTCGGACCGCTTCTCGTGCTCGTGTTCCTCCAAGAGAGCCTCCAGCTCAGCAATGGATTCCAGGTCCTTAGGACGTCCCGTCGCTCGCTTCAGACGGATGAGCGTTTCAAGGTCGACAACGCGCACGGGCGTTCCGTCAATCTCCACCTGCAAAGTGTGACTGATGAGGTTCTCGTAAGTGCCTCCACCTGGCACCTCGCCCCACAGGTCCAGGTAGCCTTGGGTGGTCTGCAGGGTGAAGTTCAGCCCGCGCTGGACGGTACGCGCATCCCAGATGAAGGGCAGTCCTGGTGGGGCATCTCTGAGATAAGGATGACAGGGAGCCAGCGCATCTACCAGACGCTGTATATTTTCTGGGGTGCGTCGGTACAGGATGTCCATATCCTGCGTTAGTCGTGCAGAGCCGTGGAGGACGCCTGCCATCCCACCGATAAGGATATACTCCACGTTGTGTTCTGCTAGCGATTTGAGCAGATTGAGAAACATCTCTTACTCCCCGCGCAGTTGCTTTCCAGCCTCACGTAACTTCTTAGCAAACTGCAGCAGCTCCTCCAGGCGGCGCAGACGCTCCGCGGGTGAAAGGCGCAGGTTGGCTCGCAGGAGGCTGCGGTCTATGCCCTGCTTGTACGCCTCGATCACCGGGTCGGGTTCAAGAGGTTGTTGCAGATAGTCGCGTTCCATCCTGCTCTCATTATACTATGAGTCGCTCAAGTACAGCCTGCTTTCGCGTGCATCAATGCCAGCTTCGTTTTTCGTAAAAAGCCCGTCTGTGATTAAACCGATGTGGTGCTTGGTGCGTCATCGACATTGGTGCGCCGACGCGCCACCTGTCGACTTCTGCGTTACGCCCCTTTATACTGGGGTACAACATGGCGAATAACGAGATTGGGAGGAATTGCGATGAAAGAGCGACGACAGTTAGGCTTTACGCTTATCGAGCTGTTGGTGGTGATCGCCATTATAGCCATTCTGGCGGCGATCCTGTTCCCGGTGTTTTCGCAGGCGCGGGAGAAAGCGCGAGCGGCTGCGTGCATCTCCAATCAGAAGCAGCTCGGTCTGGCATGCTCCATGTACACTCAGGATTGGGACGGCATACTGCCCGGTCTCGCATGGAGCCGATGGGTTGGTCCGGTAGATGACCCTGCGCAGGGACCCAACTACTGGCAGCAGATGAGACCTTACATTAAGAACGACGGCATCTGGGATTGCCCCAGCGCACCGATAGGAGAGTACTACATCTCCGCACATCCGAACCTCGCCTACTATGCGAACTGGTGGGCAATTTGGGCAAACCCACAGCCGGAAGCTGCTCTGCGCGAGCCTGCACGATGCCCGCTGTTTGTGGACGCGGGGGAGAAATGGGGCTATACATGGGAATGCGATACCTGTGGCTATGAAGAGTGGCCCCGCCCGCTGCACAGCAACGGCATCAACGCCGTGTTTGCCGACGGGCATGTCAAGTGGACGCCATACGCAACCTATCGCCAGACATGGTGGTGGGCTTGCTGGGGCGCGTGGAACCCGGCGGATTACGGCATCGATTGTCCACAGTAGGAGGGTAGAAGTGGCGAACAAACAGATTCACCCGACTACTGCTGTTGTTGTCATTGTGGTGGTGGCGCTGCTGATTATTGCGGTCGGCTGGTACATGATGAACCGCCCGAAGAAGCTGTCCTATCCACCGAACTTCAATCCTGCCTCTCCGCCCGCGGCTGCACCTGCAGGACCGGCAGGAAGATAGCCACAACCGTGCCGAACCTGAAGATGGGTGGAGGCGAACGCCTCCACCCTTTTCCAAACTTGCCGTAAGGAGCCGAAGGAATGAAGGCTATTTTTGTTGGGGGGTTGGCGCTGGTCGCAGTCGTCTCTGCGCTTTCCGCACCTCAGATCCCTGTGCGTGTTGGGGCACAGGTCGGTGACGCCACTGTGGTTTCCACCGCTCAGCTGGTGCGCCCGGCGGGCGATACCCTGCAGTTTGAAGGGCGACCGGTGGACATGGTACTCTCGCCGGATGGGAGAACGCTTTATATCAAGGACAACCGCGGCATCGTTGTGGTGGACGTAGTCAGCTGGAAGATACGTCAGGAGCTTCTCTTTGGGCGCGGGGGAAGCTCCATGTACGGCATGGCGGTTTCCCCGGACGGCAAAAGCGTTTACGTGACGAACGCGAGCAGTCAGATACGACAGGTAACGGTGGATGCAGAAGGGAACCTGCAGGGCGCCGCCGCGATAGACCTGCCTGCGCCTTCTATAGGTGGCGAAAGCTATCCCTGTGGTATCGCCCTTAGTGCAGATGGGAAGACCGCTTATGTTGCGCTCTCACGCAATAACAGCCTCGCGATTGTTGACCTTTCGCAGGGCAAGGTGGTGGCGCAGATAGGTGTTGGGGTTGCGCCGTTTGCCGTGAAGGTTTCGCGTGATGGGCGAAGGGCGTATGTTTCTAACTGGGGCGGAAGGCATCCTCGCGAGGGTGAACGAACGGCAACCACCTCAGGTACGCCTGCAGTGGTGGACGCCCGTGGTGTGGCGGCAAGTGGAACCGTTTCGGTGGTAGACCTTGAGGCAAACAGGGTGATTGCCGAGATAGAGGTGGGCTTACAGCCATGTGCACTGGCGCTGGACGAACAACACGGCAGGCTTTACGTCGCCAACGCCAACTCGGACACGGTGAGCGTGATAGATACCGGGAACCTGCAGGTGGTGGAGACCATCTCCGTGCGTCTCGACCCTTCTCTGTCGTTTGGCAGTATGCCGAACGCGCTGGCGCTCAGCCCGGATGGCAGCACGCTGTACGTTGCCAACGGGGGCAACAACGCGGTAGCGGTCGTGCGCATAGACCACCGGCGCAATCGCAGCCGGGTTATCGGTTTCATACCGACAGGCTGGTATCCGGGCGCGGTGGCTACCGATGGCGGATGGCTCTTTGTCGCCAATGTGAAGGGGATGGGGTCGCGTGCATCGCGTTCCGAGCAGAAAGGCTGGAACGTCTATCAATTCCTCGGCACGGTCAATAGGGTTTCCCTTCCCAACAGCCGACAGCTTGCCCGTTACACCGCGCAGGTCAGGCGGGATGCTCGTGTGCCGCTGGTGCTTCGCGCCTGGGAAAAGGCGCAGATGGGCAAAAAGCCAGTGCCTGTGCCGGAAAGGGTAGGGGAGCCGTCGGTATTGGAGCACGTGGTGTACATTATCAAAGAGAACCGTACCTACGATCAGGTGCTTGGAGACATCGGCAAGGGAGCCAGCGAGCCCTCGCTGTGCGTTTTCGGCAGGGAGGTTACTCCCAATCATCATGCCCTCGCCGAACAGTTCGTCCTGCTGGATAACTTCTACTGCAACGGCGTCAACTCGGCAGATGGACATGCGTGGTCCACCGAGGGCAACGCTTCTGCCTATCTGGAACGTTCGTTCGGTGGCTGGACGCGCAGTTACCCCTTTGGCGACGACCCGCTGTCGTACTCCTCCACCGGCTTCATCTGGGACCACGTGCTGATGGCTGGGCTGTCGTTCCGTAACTATGGCGAGATGGACTATGCGGAGCCCGAGCCAAAGGACGCTACTTTTACGGACATCTATCGCGACTTTGTGCAGGGTACAGGGCGCATCCGGTTTAGCCGAAACATTGGTGTGGAAAACCTGCGCCGCTACTCCTGTCGCGAGTACCCGGGCTGGAACATGCGCATTCCCGACGTGCTTCGCGCGGAGGTGTTCCTGAAGGAGCTGAAACAGTTCGAGCGCAAAGGCTTCTTCCCGAACTTCGTTATCATCTACCTGCCTCAGGACCACACTTCAGGCACACAGCCGGGAATGCCGACGCCACGCGCGCACGTAGCGGATAACGACCTCGCGCTCGGGCGTATTGTGGAGGGCATTACCAAGAGCCGATTCTGGCCCAAGACATGCATCTTCGTCGTGGAAGATGACCCGCAGGACGGCTTTGACCATGTGGATGGGCATCGCTCGCTCTGTCTGGTCATCAGTCCGTACACCAGGCGTGGGGCGGTGGTCAGCGAGTTTTACAATCAGACCTCTGTTCTGCATACCATCGCGCGCATTCTGGGCTTCCCTCCCATGAACCAGATGGTGGCCATGGCGCCAGTAATGACTGCCTGCTTCACCGACAAGCCCGATTTCACCCCGTATACCGCCCTGCCGAGCCGAGTGCCGCTGGATGAACTGAACCCGCCGCTGAGTTCGCTGAACAGGCAGGAGCAGTACTGGGCGCTGCGCAGTGTGCACCTGCCGCTGGACAAGCCCGACCGGTGTGATGAGGACCTGCTGAACCGAATCCTGTGGCACGCGGTACGGGGCGTGGATGCGCCCTACCCGGAAGAGTACGCGGGATCACATGGCAAGGGTTTGAAGGCGCGAGGACTGGTGCTGGTACCAGAGGAGGAAGATTAACCAGATGCCTTGCGGCGGGAAGTCGCAGGGAATACACAGGTTAGCCTCCGCCAGTATGGATTGCTGAAGCCATGCTTCTGCGCAGAGACCGCCCTTGCGATTGAAAGTCGCAGGCTGCACAGAACGAAACCTGCTGACGCAGGTTGATGTGGACTGCTGAAGCCATGCTTCAGCGGTTCATACTCAGCCGCCGAAGGAGGCTTCGTCAAGAGTAGCCCGCAACTTCTAGTTGCAGGGTTGCCTTACTATGCTTATTATGCCAACCTTGCGATTGGAAATCGCAGGCAACACCTGGCAAGACCTGCTGAAGCAAGCTCCAGCACTCCAAAGGTAGCCCGAAACTTCAGGGGGTAACCCGCAACTTCCAGCGGCAGGGTCTTTCTTCCGATGGTTTTTACCGAATTTCCCCAATTTTCATCTCGAAATCGCGAAAAACCCCTTGACAACCAGCGGCACTTTTGGTATATTTGGAGCCAAGAGGGACGGAGATGAGTAAGACCTCGACGCACAACCTGGTATCGCCTTCCGCAATTGTGGTGGCAAATGTTCTGCGCGAGAGGGTGCTGAACGGCGAATATCGCGACCAGGGATGGTTGCCAACAGAGCGCGATCTGGCGCAGGAGTTCGGTGTCAGTCGCACCATCGTTCGCCGGGCGATTGAGGAACTGGAACGGCAGAATCTGGTCGTGCGTTCGCCCCGCTGTCGCCCTGTTGTGCGCCGACCGGAGGTGTCTCCCGTCCAGCCGGAAGCGCGTCGGCTCACGCTTGGGCTGTGGATATGGCCCAGCGCTACCTTTCCCGGTGCTTCCGCTATTCTGCGTGGCATCTACCGAACGCTGGACGCGAACCGCTATCGCCTGATTGTGGAGAGCCCGGTAGATACCGATTGGCGGGCGGTGGTGCACAGCGAAGCGCAGTTTCTGGAGCGAATCACCCGTGACAGAGATGTGGCGGGTGTGCTGTTGTGGTATCTGGGTGGCGAGGCAAACCTGCCCATGCTTCACCATGTGCGTAATGCTGGTATACCTCTGGTATTTTTGGACCGTTTGCCGCCAGAAGGCTTTCCTGCGGACTTCGTGGGGGTGGATAACCGGCACGCTGCTCAGCAGGTGGTGCGGCACCTGATCAGCCGCGGGCATCGTGTGATCGCTCACATCACCAACGTGGATAATGCTTCCACCGTGTACGAGCGCTTGCAGGGGTATCGCGATGCTCTGCTGGAGGCGGGGATCCCGTTCAGCCCGGAACTGGTGCTGACGGAGACCGTTGGCTCGGAGGACGGCCACCACAGCGTGTACGAGTCGCTTGCCGAGCAGGTGCTGAATCTGCCGGGACCTCCTACCGCTGTGTTCTGTGTGAACGATATGCAGGCACTGCGGCTAGTTGAGGCGCTGAGGTCCCGGGGAGTGCGGGTTCCAGAAGATATCGCCATTGCAGGCTTTGATGGGCTGGAACGGTGGCTCCCGGGCTCACCGTTCCTCACTACTGCCAATCAGCCGTTTGAGCGCATCGGGGAATGGGCTGCGCGGTTGTTACTGCGGCGTATTGAACTCGGCGACAAGGCTCCTTATCAGCATATCCTGCTGGAGGCGCCTCTTAGCATACATGCCTCTTCGCGCCATCCGCGCCGAGAGGCGGAAACTCATTTCAGCGTCAGGAGGGAATCCCATGAAACGTAAAGCGTTCACCCTGATCGAGTTGCTCGTGGTGATCGCCATCATCGCCATTCTGGCGGCGATCCTGTTCCCGGTGTTTGCCCAGGCCAGGGAGAAAGCACGGCAGGCGAGCTGCACGAGCAACCTGAAGCAAATCGGGCTTGCCATGCGCATGTACATGGACGACTATGACCAGACCGTCGTGCCCGGCTATCGCTACCTGGACGATGCCCTGACCCAGATCCTGTGGTACATCGACCTGCTGGACCCCTACGTGAAGAACGCAGGTATCTGGAAGTGCCCGAGCCGCTCGAACTACACCGAGTGGAACCGCTCTTTCCTGCCAGAGGGCGAGGGACCGAACAAGCGCAGGCTGTACTGGTCGTACTCGTTCAACAACACCTGGAACTGTTGTGGCATCCCGAGCGATCGCCCAGAGGCGCAGAACTTCACCGGCGACCCACTGGGACGCTACATTCCTTATCCGCAGGAGGCTGCTTTTGCTGAGCCTGCCAAGCTGCTGACGGTGATGGATGGATGCACCATGCAAATCTGGGCAGCAGCCTATCCGTCGCCTTTCCTGGGCGCAGATACGTGGCATGGCTTCGACTATCTCGCAGGCGGCACGCGAGAGAGTAGCGCGTGGGGACGATGCAAGGCATCGGTTCGTCTCGCGCACAACGACATGTTCAACGTGCTGTTCATGGACGGGCACGTGAAGTCGCTGAGGGAGACCACCTTCGAGATGTGGAACGCACGACCGGGTAACACCTACACCTGGGTCATGCGCTAAGCGCCGAACTAAGGCTGGGTGCGCACGCACCCAGCCCCTTTAGCAGAAGGAGGAGATGTTTCATGAAGAAGGAAGTCGGGCCCGGCATTATCATCGCGGTTATCGTGGTGGTGCTGGCGATAATCGCGTACTTCTACTACAGCAAAACCGCAACCCCACCACCACAGGAAGCGAGCGTTTTCGGAGCGGATGGACCAACCGGCGGAGCGCGTGACGGCGCAGGCGGACCGGGAATGACCCCTGATGTCATGCCGCAAGCTGCACCGCAAGCACCCCGATAGTCACGCTCGATACGATTTGTCGTGGTTCACGCCACGGCAACCCGCCCGGCGGACGCATCAGGCTCCTTTCCTCACATGAGTCTGCCGGGCTGTTTCGTTTTACCGTTTGTGGACAGGCGGAAGTAACTGCTTCAGTCGGAAGATTTCATCCCGGATTTCGGCGGCGCGTTCGAACTCGAGGGCTTTTGCCGCGGCTTTCATCTCCTTCTCCAGCTCGGCAATTACGGTGTGGATGTCTTCTGGTGTGGCGTTGTCAGGCAGGGAGGGACGGGCAGAGTACGCCTCTCGCTTCTCAGCAACCTTTTCCGCGCGAACCACATCACGCACTGCTTTGACAATGCTTTGAGGAGTGATGCCGTGCTTTTCGTTGTACTCCATCTGAACGCGCCGGCGACGGTTGGTCTCGTCGATGGCTCTCTGCATCGAGCGGGTGATGTTATCGGCGTACAGGATGACCTGTCCGTTGACGTTACGCGCCGCCCGCCCGATGGTCTGAATCAGCGAGGTCTCTGAGCGCAAAAAGCCCTCTTTATCGGCATCCAGAATGGCGACCAGCGATACCTCCGGCAGGTCCAGCCCCTCGCGCAGAAGGTTAATGCCCACCACCACGTCGAACACGCCCAGCCGCAGGTCGCGCAGTATCTCCGCTCGCTCAATGGTCTGCACGTCGGAGTGCAGGTACTGCACGCGAATGCCCAGCTCCTCCAGGTAGGCGGTCAGGTCTTCCGCCATCTTCTTGGTGAGCGTGGTAACCAGCGTGCGCTCGCCTCGTTCCACCCGCAGGCGGATTTGCTCCACCAGGTCGTCGATCTGCCCCCTGGTGGGCTTGACGATGACCTCGGGGTCTACCAGGCCGGTGGGACGGATAAGCTGCTCCACAATCTGTTCGCTGTGTTCGCGTTCGTAGGGTCCGGGCGTTGCTGAGACAAAGATGACCTGTTTCCACAGCTGCTCCAGCTCCTCGAACTTCAGCGGTCGGTTGTCCAGCGCGGATGGCAGGCGAAAGCCGTATTCTACCAGCGTCTCCTTGCGCTGGCGGTCGCCGTTGTACATGCCGTGCAGCTGCGGGATGGTCTGATGCGACTCGTCGATGAAGACCAGATAGTCTTCGGGGAAGTAGTCCAGCAGGGTATGGGGGCGTTCGCCCGGCTGTCGCCCGTCAAAGTAGCGCGAGTAGTTCTCAATGCCCGAACAGTAGCCCAGTTCCCGCATCATTTCGAGGTCAAACTCGGTACGCTGGCGCAATCGCTGTGCCTCCAGCAGTTTGCCCGCCGCCTCGAACCGGGCGCACTGCTCCTCCATCTCCTGCCGAATCTGCGCGATGATGCTGTCCAGCCTGTCCCAGGGGGTGACGTAGTGGGTGGCAGGGAAGATACTGACGCTGTTGCGCGACTGAAGCACCTCACCGGTGAGCGGATCTATCAGCGTAATCTTCTCCACTTCGTCGCCGAAGAACTCAACGCGGGTGAGGATGTCTTCGTCGGCTGGCAGGATTTCCAACACGTCGCCGCGCACACGGAAGGAGCCTCGTTCGGTCAGGAAGTCGTTGAAGTTGAACTGCATGCGCACCAGCTGGCGACGGATTTCCTCCATGTCATACGCCTTGCCCCGATGCAGTACCAGCACCTGCTGTTTGTACTCCTCAGGAGAACCTAATCCGTAGATGCACGACACGCTGGCGACCACAATCACGTCGCGTCGCTCCAGCACTGCCTGTGTGGCGGCGTGGCGCAGGCGGTCTATCTCGTCGTTGATGGAGGCGTCTTTTTCGATATAGGTATCGGTTTGCGGGATGTACGCTTCGGGCTGGTAGTAGTCGTAGTAAGAGACGAAGTACTCCACCGCGTTTTCCGGGAAGAACTCCCGAAACTCCTGGGTGAGCTGCGCTGCCAGCGTTTTGTTGTGGGCGATGACCAGCGTGGGGCGGTTCAGCCGGGCGATGACCGATGCCATCGTGAAGGTTTTGCCGCTTCCCGTGACGCCCAGCAGGGTCTGAAAGCGGTAGCCTTTCTGTACGCCTTCCACCAGCTTCTCTATCGCCTGAGGCTGGTCACCGCGAGGGGTGTAGTTCGGATTCAGTTTGAAGGTGTCCATTCCGTCTCGCCTCCGTCAGGGGGAGTATACCTGAACGGACAGGGCGCGAACAAGCGAAGCCGTCAGTCCCGATTACCGCTGGCTTCTCTCAGCCTCTGCAGTTCCTGCTCCAGTTCGCGCAGGCGTGCCTCCAGCTGTGCACGCAGTCGTGCCTCCTCTTCTGCCCGGCGTGCTTCTTCTTCTGCCCGGCGTGCTGCTTCCTCTGCCCGACGCGCTTCCTCCTCTAACTGTTGCTCTGTCTGTACGAGACGTTCGTACAGGTCAAGATACTGTTCCTGCACCTCCTGAACGGGGGGTAGGAACGCCTGTTTCACCGGGTCCCAGAGGCGTACGATGTACCCATCATCTTCGGCACGGACCATCAGGCGCAGTCCCAGCTGTTCGCTGGTTGCCCACCATTCACGGTCGTTCGGGCGTTCGTTCGGCATCTCCTCATACTTGCCCTTGACCAGCCGGTGCAGCAGGATCGGGTGAAACAGATACTCGCGCTTGACGTCCACGATGAAGTACTCCTTCACGCCCAGCCGCTCGTACAGCCGAAACTTTCTGTAGAGGTCTTCTCCGGCGGTGGAGCGCGAGGTCAGCTCAAAGATAACATCCGGCGCCTTTCCGATTTCCCACACCTTCCATGAGGGGTGCAGGGGATATTTGGGCACGCCGAAAGCCACGTAGATGTCGGGCGCAACTCGCTGGGTGGGGTTCCCCTCAACCCAGTATAAAAACTGATTGCCCGCCACGTACACATCCTCGCGGTTGGCGAAGTATGCCTGCAGGGCGGCGATAAGGTAAATCATTGCTTCCAGATGTTCAGGACTCTCCGCCATCGGTTTTCCATCCGAATAGGGGTACTCCACTACCCGCTTCTTTGGGGTAACCACTGCCATGGTCATCACCTCACCCTCTATTATAGCCCGTGTGATAAGGGGAAGGGAAGGTATAAACGTGGCAAAATCGGAACATAAACGTAACGATTGCTGAGAGGTTGATGCGGTGAAGAAGATAGAGGGTACTTTTCTGCAGTTCTGGTGGAGCATGCGCGAGGTAGATGGGGTGCAGTGGGAGCGCGAAATCGCTGCGATGCATACCGCCGGGATGCGTACGATTATCCTGCAATGGATGCAGGCGGACAGCAAGAACCTTTTTGAGCCACCCGACCCTTTCCCGGTTCTGCTGGACGTGGCGCACAGGCAGAAGATGCGCGTGGTTTTCGGTCTGCGCCATGATGGCAGGTGGTGGAGGGAGTGGGGGGACGCAGACTATCTGCAGGGGGAGGCAAAGGAGAGCATCGCGCTGGCGCGCGAGGTGTACCGTCGTTACGGCAAGCATCCTGCCTTCGCCGGTTTCTATATCCCCTATGAAATCTGGGACGGCTCCTTCACCGAGGCGCAGACGGCACAGATTGCGGAATTACTACGCACGGTCGGTCAGGCGTGTCGACAGATTGCACCGGGAAAACCGGTGTTTGTTGCCCCCTTTTTCGCCGGGCTGATTCCTCCCGAACGGTTCGAGCAGTCATGGCTGAACCTGCTGAAGGACAAGCCAGTGGATGTGGTGGCACTGCAGGATGGCGTGGGCGCGCGCAGCTGGGATGATGAAATTGAAAAGCGAGTGTCGCCCTATTTTGCCGCCATGCAGAGAGCCTGCCGCCAGCGCGGCGTGAAGCTCTGGTGTGACCTGGAATGTTTTCGCCTGACCAACAATAACCCTTCACGTCCCGCCTTTGCGCCCGCCGCGGCGGAGCGAATCGTCCAGCAGCTGAAGGCGGTATCGCCCTATGTGGAGCGTGTGGTGACCTTTGATTTCTATCACTACATGAGTCCCTATCGCGGCGAGGCGCAGAAGGAATTATACGACGGCTATCTGCGTCTGGTGGTTCACAAAGGCGCGAAGATCGGTTAGCTCTCGGCGACGACCTTCAGACGGCTTTCTATGGCAGGGTCTATCTGCACTCCCAGCCCGGGTGATTGGGGCACGTGGATTTGTCCCTCGTGGGGCTGAAGTGCATCCCCGGTCAGCCAGTCCGTCAGGAACTGTGGAGCGTTCAGCGCACAGGGGAGGCGTATCTCTGCCCAGCTGTAAAGGTGTAGCGCCGCCGCGAGGGCGATGTCCGGGTCGGTCAGTCCCGAACCGAGCACCAGCAAGCCGTTCTCCTTCACCAGGTGGACAATCTGACGGGAGTACCACAGTCCTGCGTTTCGTGCAGGCTTCAGGGCGATGCCATCCATCATGCCCAGCGCGATGAACTCTGCCGTCTCCACAGGGGACAGGATGCCTTCATCCATCAGGATGGGCAGGGCGCCCTGCCGGCGCAGGCTCTGGTAGGCGCGAATCTGTACAGGGGGCAGGGGCGACTCCAGCACGTTGACGCCCACGTCCGCCAGACGAGGGGCAACCTGCAGCGCGGTTTCCAACGTATAGCCGGTGTTGGCATCCGCCCACAGGAAGCAGTCGGGGGCGTTACGGCGCACCATCCTCGCTAACTGCACGTCATACTCCGGCGTCTGGGGCGAACCTACTTTGATGTTGAAGTGGCGATACCCTCGCCTGATGCCTTCCTCCATCTGCCTTTCTGCTTCGTCCATATCGGGCGACGCCACCGTCCAGCTGAGGGTAAGGGTGAAACAGGACACTCCTCCCAGCAGTTGCGCGACCGGCGTACCGCGTTTCTTGCCCACCAGGTCATAACAGGCGATGTCTATCCCCGCCTTGCACATGGGCTGACCGATGGAAAAAGCGGGCTTAATCGCCTCGTGCATTCGGGCGTGAACCTGCTCGATGTCTTCGGGGTCGGCACCGAGTATCGCTGGCGCAAGGTAGTGCTGGAGGGTGGTTTCCACCGTTTCCGGCGTCTCGTACGACCATGTGGGCATAGGAACCGCCTGCCCCCAGCCCTGATTTCCCTCGTCATCCGTGAGGCGTATCAAGATGGAGGGACGTCGTGCTACGCCATCCGCGCCCGGCTTGAGGAACTTGAACGCGCCGGCTACCCGATAGTCTACCCGGCACATCTCCACGCGCACGATACGGCTCATAGTCTACGCTTCATCCCTTCTGTGTTTTGGGCGGTGCAGGGTGCCGCTTGACGTTCGCCCTCAGTCCCTCAGTGGTGTAGAATGGGTCATCGGGCGAGAGGGGCAGGGTAACGCGCTGTCCGGTGCTGGCGGATTTGTAGATGGCGGTGATAACCTCCAGGCTTTTGCGCGCCTCGGCGCCGCTGACTTCTGGCTGTCTGCCTGTCCCGATGGCGTCCAGCACATCCTGCAGTTGCGCGGCGTGTCCGCCGTACGGGGAGACAGGGGCGGTGTCGGCTATGGCACGCAGTTCCGCGATACGCGGGGTATCCGGCTCACCGAAGCCGTTCGGGAACCCTCGCATGGCGAAAATGTTCAGCGCGGGGATGGTCAGGTCGGCATGTTCGCAGGTTATCTCGATGCGGTCGGCATTCTGGTGGGCGCAAACGGTGTTGACGAGGCTTGCCATCGCCCCGCTCTCGAAGCGCAGGATGGCGCACGAAAGGTCTTCTACCTCCACATCGTGTGTATAGGTATCCATCTCGGCGTATACGCTGACCACCCGCTCTCCGGCAAGCCAGAGCATGGCATCGATTATGTGCACGGCGTGGTTGATGGTCACCCCTCCACACTCCTTGTCCCACGTTCCCCGCCACCAGAGCTCGTAATAGCTTCTACCTCGCCACCACAGGCAATCGGACTTCGCCAGCACCAGCCTGCCCATCGCGCCGCTCTTCAGCAGGTGTTGTGCCTTCTGGAACTCGGGGCGATAGCGGTTCTGGAAGACTCCTGCCAGCACTCTGCCCGCGTGTTCGGCAGCGGCAATCATCTGGTCGCAGTCGGCTACTGAGGGGGCGATGGGCTTCTCCACCCAAACGTGCTTGCCAGCCTGAAGCGCATCGATGGCAATGGGTGCATGGTTGAAAGGAGGCGTGCACACCGAAACGAGGTCGATATCCTCGTTCGCCAGCATCTCTCTATAGTCGCCATACGCGCGCACCGAATCTCCAATCTGCCGGGCGAACTCCTGTGCCTTTTCTACGAACACATCCGCTACCGCAACCACTTCACACCGGTCGGCAAACTGCTGGTAGGCGTTCAGGTGTGCGTGCGCGATAGAACCTGCGCCCACAATCCCTACCCGAAGCTTTTCCATCGTTTTTTCTGACCTCACCTTTTGATATGCCTCCCCTATATTCGCTTTCAGCGGGGAACCGTCCTGCGCCCTTAGCAGGATTAAGTATGCTGTGCGATGAATACTGCTCTGCTCTTGTCTATGAGCTGACGCAGGGAGCGACTGGATGAACAAACGAAAAGGGGTGCAGGGGGTGAGGTATGAAGCTGCGACTGATACATGTGGTCAACGAGGTGGTGCAGGTGCGATATGGTGACGTCACTGTGCTGGAGTATCACTATCAGCCCGATGTACCTCTGGAGGAAAGCCCCAAACCGTATATCCATCCGCTGGCGACGCCGCAGGGGGATGTGCTTTCGCTTTACCGCCCGCATGACCACCCATGGCATCATGGACTGTACTTCGGCTGGGCGTCGGTGAACGGGGTGAACCTGTGGGGCGGCGCCTCCTACGTGCGCGGTCAGGGATACGTGAACCGCCATGACCACGGCGCGATGATTCATGAGGGATGGGACAGGCTGGCAGTGGATGAGGTGGGCGTTCGGATGGAGGAGCGGATACTCTGGCGGGATGTGGAGGCTCGCCCGATGGCTCGTGAGAGGCGAATGCTGGTGGTGTACCACCCGCAAAGCGACGACAGCCTGCTACTCACCCTGCAGGCAGAGGTGCAAGCCGAGCCAGAGCAGGCTCCCCTGTGTTTCAGCTCACCCATGATAGAGGGACGCCCGGACCCTTCAGGCTACAGCGGGCTGACCCTGCGCCTGCCGCGCAGTATGACCGGCGGCGAGGTTTTCAACTCGGAAGGCTCTACGGGCGATGCGGTGATGGGGCAGCGGGCGCGATGGGTGTGTTATACAGGGGGGCTGGACGGCTCGTGCAAGGTATGCAGTGTGGCAATTTTTGACCATCCGGGCAACCCGCGCCATCCGGTGCATTTCTTCGTGCGCAGCGTGCCGTACGGGGTGCTGAACCCCGCCCTGTGCTGGGACGAGGTGTACGTGCTGGAGGCAAATCAGGGTCTGCACCTCACGTACGGGGTATGGGTGCATGTGGGCAAAGCCGAAGCCGCGCAGGTGCAAGGCGTTTACGACCGCTGGTTGCAGTGTGTAAAGGGTCAGTAGTACGCCTGCACCCTGAGCGTGCCTCCTTCTGCGCTGAGCCGGATGCGGTCGCTTTCGAAATCGCGATGTTCCCGTCCGTTTACCAGTACCCGGCGAATGGATTTGCCTTTCGGGTGGCGCAGATGCAGGAAAACGATGACCGGTTGCGATGTATCGGCAAACGTAATCTCCGCTTCTATCGTGCCCCGGGCCACCTGAGAGTGGATACGGTATGTCACCGTACCGAAGCGGGTGAGCAGGTTCTGTACAGCAATCGTTTTGCCGTCGTTCAGCCAGTAGCTGGGTACTAACGGGGCGAGGTATAACTCGTTGTCCCTCTCCATTGCCAGCATGAAGCGTGTCTGCTGCAGGAAGTAGCCCGTTTCGTGCGTCTTGTTCCACGCGGCGGTGTTATTAAAGTGCTCCCACAGCCACAGCGTCTCTTCGTTCAGAAGAGAGGCGAGCATGTTGAAGTAGGAGCGGATGAACGGCTTCGCGTCCAGACGCATGGCGTATATCTCCGGGTTGCGCGTGTAGTAGGGCTGAACCTTCGAGAACCCACCCAGGTTGAACCAGTCTTTGCGGTTCTGGTCGGCAGGGTAATCGAACCAGCCGCTTTCCAAAAAGGCGACATCTTCCAGATAGCCTACAATCCAATCCGTCTCCGGCGCGGTTGGGGAGAGCACACCCTGCGGCACCAGCTGCTGCGCACCGGATTCCACGTCGTACGCCCAGCTACGGTTGGCGTCCTCGCCCGGGAAGAGATGGGCGGTAGGCGCAGGGCAGTGCACCTGCGAGGGCGAGGCGGGTATCCATGCGCCGTTCTGCAAAGGAACGACGGGCATCTGCGCTTGGGTCCGTTTGTAGGCACGCAGGATGTCCCTTCGGAATCGCTCTGCCTCCTGCAAGAGTTCACTCGCGCCTTGTGTGCCAATATCCGCCAGCGCGACGGCCGCATGGTGAAGTCCCGCATAGTAGTAACCGTTGAGCGTGAAGTAATAGGCATAGGCGTTCCAATCAGCTATCACCCCCGGGGGCATCAAGCCATATTCGGGCACCGGGTTGCCGTTTGCATCGCGCCGCATGGTTTTCTCACGCTGGCGCACAATCCAGCGGCAGACGTTCTCCACCGCAGGAGCCACCTTACGGAGCCACTCGCGGTCGCGGGTCAGCAGGTAGTATTCGCCCAGCGTCCAGAGATGCCAGCCTGTTCCCATCAGCGTGTAGCCGGTGGTCAGGTAGCCCGCCGGATGGTAGCGGTGCACGAAATAGTCCAGCGCACGCTTCGCAAACTCGCGATGCCCCAGCAGTAACATGCCACGGATGACCGAATGCGCCTCGCTCTCAAGGGGACCGTAAGCCATCGCGGCAATCCACGCCGCAACGCGCTTGCCATCCTCTTCGTTGCGGGCGGCAAGCAGGCAGTGTACCTGGGAGGCGCGAATAACGTTGAGCAGAGCGGGGTCAGGTATCTCAAAGTGAGTAGCGCTGCTCAGTACAACTTGCCAGTAGCGTTCCGTACGGGCGAGCGCAATCTGAGTATCGGGTATCGTGAAGGTGTCTCCGGTTTGCCACGCGGGCAGAGCCAGAACCAGCTGTCTCTTGGTGTTTGGGGGTAGATTGGTCGTTAGTATGAGGGCGCCTTCCTGTACGTTGCTGTTCCATCCCGCTTCCACCGGGCGCACCACTGCGGTAATGTTCCCATCGTGCCGTATCGCATAGCCGTTGGGCAGGGCAGAAACCTCCGCCTGCGGCTGGATGCTGAGGGTGACCTGTGTACTCGCTGGCTGGTCAGACGTGTTTTCTACCTCCATGACGGCGAGGCACATCGCGTGCTGATACAGCCAGCCGTTCGAATCCGGCAGGGGAGCGTCGTCCAGCGGCGCCACGAAGGTGGTCTGCCGGTATGTCACATGCCCATCGCGCCAGGTGATGACCGGGATGGGTAGCCAGCCGCCGTGCAGGTATCGTTCTGTCCACTGCGCCCGTCCCTCTGCAGGCAGGGGACGTATCTGCGTTTCGTTGTAGCGTACGGTGCCGTCCCGTTCCACGATAAACTTGCGGTTGTCGCACGCCAGCGACAGCAGGATGGGTCCGTTGTTCTGCACTTTGTGATGCGTCTTCTGCATTGCCTGCGCAAAGGTCTGTTCGGGGAGCTGGCGCACGCGCTGGAGGACGGTCTTGCGGCGGGCTGTTCTGCGTTTAAAGTCCTCTATGGTCAGGTTCGGGTCGCGCGAAACGAGCACGCCAGCGTGAGGCACATACACGGCGCCGTGCGCGAGCACATCGTCTACAGCAACACCGAAAGCCGTATCAGGCAGGGCGAGACGAAGCACCGTGCGGTCGGCTTTCAGCGAGGAGGTTTTGCTGTAGCGCACGCGCAGTCGCAGGGAGGGGTGTCCATCCCATGAGGTAGCGTGTGTTGCGCCCTCATCGGCTGCTATCTCGCCGTTGTAGACGCGGATGGTGGTCTCTCGCGGAGATTCCTGCCGAAGCACCAGCTCGGTTTCACCCCAGCGCGAGGAGGTGAAGGCGCGGATGGCGCGAATCCGCACGGGCTGTGCGGAGGGAGCGAAGTTCCAGCGCACCTTGCGCACGCCGTACATCGCCCCCTGCAGTCCGCGCCAGTCGGGGCGGAAGGTCCACAGGTTTTCGCGCTGTTCTACCGAGGCGGGCAGTGGAACCCATCTGCCCTGCCAGTGCGATTCGCCCACCCACGCCTGCAGTTGTACCGATTCCTGCGCCGGCGGTGTGGAGGCGAAGTGCAGATGCAGTTCGGTGAGCCTCCTTCGTTCCAGCCAGTGCAAGCCAATACTGCCGCCCTTTGGCGCATTAATGGGCACGGTGTACGAACCATCGGCATCGGGCGGGAGAGAGGTTTCCAGAAAGAGGTCCTCCGCCAGATACTCTTCGGTGCGTCCGGCTCTGCAGCCCTCGGTCCGCTGGGGGTCGGAGGTAATCACCTGTGCGAAGGGGGCGATGTCCACCTTCATTGTTTCGCCCTGCACGCTTCTGGGCTTTGTGGAACGGACGAGGCGTGCCTCCGCCCAGTTTGCGCAGTCGCAGGTGATGCCGTCTCCCGCGTCGGTCACCACAAGGCGCAGTTCGCCTGCACCTTCCACGCGGATCCGCACGGGCAAGGGTGGGTCGGTCTCGCGCCTGACGCCGCTGTCGAACCGCTTTTTGCCGTCCACATACACCTGAAACACCACACTGCCGGTTGTGCCCTGTTGCCACTGCACGCCGACTTCCGCCTCGAACAGCGCGTATTCCCCGTTCAGGTCCACGACGATTTCGCCCGGCGCGTGGTGTCCCAGCCCTTTGGCGTAGATTTTTTCGCCGATGTGCAGAGGCAGTGGCGTCTGTCCGGGCGCGTGGGCGCAGGTATCTATCCCCAGCTCGCCCCAGCCCTGCTGAAAGACAACGAAACGGTGCACAAGGTCGCTGAGATACTCGGTGGCCGGCTGTGCGGAGCCGGTGACCGCCAGCGTGGAACCCAGCAGAGAGACCAGACAACACACCATCAACCGAATCTACCCCCCGCAAGATGTTTGGGAGCTGTTCGCGGTGAGACGGAAGGGTTCCTGCTTGCTGACGGCTTTGAACTACTGAGGCTTGCTTGCGCCGGGTGGTACATCGGTGGGCGCTAACCTGCCCGGGCAGGTCTGTTTGGAAGCATCCCTGCAACT
>CAZOGB010000033.1:0-12736 GCA_964579145.1 uncultured bacterium
GGTTTCGCCTGTAGCGCGGGATTTCCTGCAATGAGGGGGAGAGCCTCCTGGTGAGCCGAAAACAGCCCCACCTGACCTCCCCCGCAGGCGGGGAGGGACTCGGGTGTCCCCCTGCTTGCGGGGGGACGACAGGGGGGCTGACAACTCCGAAAACAGCCCCACCTGACCTCCCCCGCAGGCGGGGAGGGACTCGGGTGTCCCCCTGCTTGCGGGGGGACGACAGGGGGGCTGACAACTCCGAAAACAGTCCCTCCTAGCCTCCCCGCAGGCGGGGAGGAATCTGACTCCCCTTCCCTCGCAGGGAAGGGGCTGGGGGTTAGGTTCAAACGGCTCGGCGGAAGCCTCGCCCTCCGGATTTTATGGCAGACAGTACAGCGTGCTACCCCGTTACGCCCGCCGCGGCAAGCACCGCCCGCTTAACCACCGCCTCCGCCATCGGCACTTTGTAGGCGTTCAGCTCTAACGGCGTTGCTTTCGCGACGGCAGCACTGCCCGCGGCAGCGGCCGCCTGCACGTTCACCGCCTTGCCCACCAGCGATTTCGCTGCCTCCGCGCTTTCATAAGGAATGGGCGCGACACCGCCCAGCACCACCGACGCCTGCCGACAGACCCCACCCTGTATCTGCAGAACAACCGCCGCGGCGACCAGCGCCCAGTCGAACGAATCCTTCTCCCGCACCTTCAGGTAGGTGCTTCGCGTGCCTGCGGGCGGTTTGGGCACGGTAATCTGAGTGATTATTTCACCCGCCTGCAGGATGTTTTCGCCCTTCAGGTTCTTGTCGGGCATCTGGAAGAAGTCTTTCAGGGCGACGGTTCGCGTGCCTTTCGCGCTCGCGATGGTTACCTTCGCCCCGAACGCCAGAAGCGCGGGCGCGCAATCGCTGGGATGCACGATGTAGCAGGGACCGGGGCTGATGATGGCGTGATAACGGTTATCGCCGCGCACGGCATAGCACTGGTCACCGCCCTTCTTCAGGCAGTGCACATGCGGGTCGCGGAAGTACCAGCATCGCGGACGCTGGCACAGGTTGCCCCCGATAGTTCCCACGTTGCGAATCTGCGGCGTGGCAACAGACTCTGCTGCCTCTGCCAGCGCCGTGTAATCGCGGCGGATCACAGGATGCTCGGCGATTTCGGTGAGAGTCACCAGCGCGCCAATCTGTAGCCCGCTGGAGGTCTCGCGGATTTCGCGCAACCCGGGCAGGCTCTTCAGGTTCACCACGTGACCGGGTTCGAACAAGCCATCCTTCATCGCGCCCAGGAGGTCCTGTCCGCCCGCGATTGCCATCGTGTCCCGCTGAGACAGCAGGCGCACGGCGTCGGCGACGGTTTTCGGCTGGTGATAGACAAACGCTTTCATCTTTCCTTCCCTCCTACACCTTGCCCAGCGCTTCCAGTACTTTGGCTGGAGTAATCGGCAGTGAATGGATACGTTTCCCGATGGCGTTGAACACCGCGTTGCCGATAGCCGCAGCGGTGGGTATCACGGGCGGCTCGCCCATGCCGGAGACCTTGCCTGTCGGATTGTCGTACACTATCGCTTCGATATCTGGAATGTCCAGCGAGCCGGGCAGTTTGTACTCTTCCAGATTGGGATTGAGCATTCGCCCCGTCTGCTCGTCGTACAGCCTCTGCTCGTGCAGAGCCATCGCCAGTCCCTGGATGACGCCTCCGTAAATCTGGCTTTCCACCGCCAGGCGGTTCATCACCTGACCGCAGTCCTGAACGGCGACGATACGCACCACGCGCACCTTGCCCGTTTCGGTGTCCACCTCCACCTCGGCGAACTGGCATCCCGCTACGCCGCTGCCCTGCAGGTTGGGGTTCCACTCGCCCTGCACCTCAATGCCCTCCTTGCCCAGCAGAGCGCACGCCTGTTTCCACGTGAGCGTCCTCGCAGAGCCGCCGCGAACGGTCACCTGACCGTCTGCCAGCACGAGGTCGGCGGGGTTGACCTGCAGGTGCTGAGACACCGCCGCCAGCAGTCGCTCCTTCGCGCCCATCGCCGCCATCTTCACCGCAGGAGCCACCGAAGCGGTTGTGGTGCTGCCGCCGCTGGCGCCCGAATAGCCGTAGTCGGTGTCGCCGATTAGAGCCTTGACCTGTTTGATGTCCAGCCCCAGCTCCTCCGCGACGATGGCTGCCACATAGGTGCGCGTGCCGGTGCCCAGGTCCTGCGTGCCGAGACGCACCTCCACACTACCATCGGGTCCGATGCGCACCGTCGGACGGCTTCCTGCGCCGCCGCCACCACCCCATACCGCGCTCGCCATGCCTATTCCGCGTCGAACCACGCCGCTTCCTGCGCCGGGTGTTTTGCTGCGTCTCTGCCAGCCGATGCGCTCCGCGCCCAGACGGTACTCCGCCTGCCGAACGGGGTTGGGGTCGTTCTTCATGCGGAACTCTAAGGGGTCCATGCCCAGCTTGTACGCGAGGTCGTCCATCGCCGATTCCATGATAAAAGACGCCTGCGGGTGACCGGGCGCACGAAGCGAAGTGGAAGCACCAATATTGGTGGAGACGTCAAAGTGATTCGTTCGAACGTTGGGTACAGGGTAGATGTACGGCAGGGGTACACCGCTTCCGCCCCACACGCCACCTGTGCCGTAGGTTTCGCTCGCCCATGCTATCAGCTGACCATCCCGAGTGGCGGCGATTTTGACCTTCGCCGTGACGCCGGGACCGTAACCTGTTGCCAGTTGCTCCTCCTCGCGTTCCAGCATCAGCTTCACGGGAGCGCCAGCCATCTTCGCCAGCCGCGCACAGATGACGCCCTCCGATCGTGCACCAAACTTACTGCCGAACCCGCCACCCATGTGCTCGCAAATCACGCGCACGTTGCTTGCGGGAATGCCCAGCGCACCCGCCAGCTCATCGCGCACCGAGAAGATGCCCTGTGTGGACGCCCATGCCACCAGCTTATCGCCCTGCCACTGGCACACCAGCCCATGCGGCTCGAGGCAGCAATGCGACCGCGCCGGCACGCTGTAGGTGGCTTCATGCACCACCACATCACTGCGCGAAAAGGCAGAGCCCACATCGCCTCGCTCGCGAGGGTTGCCGCCGCGCACGTTGCCCTGTGGAGTCACACGCGGCGCACTGGGTTCACGAGCGGTTTCAGGCGAGACCACGAAGGGAAGTGGCTCATAGTCCACCTTAATCAGCTTCAGTGCATCGCGGGCTATCTGTTCGCTGACCGCCGCCACCGCCGCCACTTCTTCGCCCACATAGTTGACCTCGCGCGTCAGGTCGGTAATTACCGCCTTCACGCCGGGCAACCGCTCTGCCTGCGAAGCGTCGATGGAACGAATGCGTGCATGAGGATAAGGAGAACGCAGGATTTTGGCGTACAGCATACCAGGCAGCTGGATGTCGTAGGTGTATTTCGCCCGTCCCGTTACCTTGTCCGCACCGTCCACCCGAATGATGCGCTTGCCCAGCCAGCGCATGTTGCTGGGGTCGCCCCATTGTGCCTCGATATCGGGCACTTCGATTTCTACTTCGCGTGTTTCGCCGTTGACGGTGATGGTGGTTTTGACACGCTTCATCTTCTGTTGCGGCATGGTTTATCCCCTCCTCATCCGCCGGGATGCGTCCAGCGCTGCCTCAAAGATGCGGTTGTAGGTTCCACACCGGCAAATGTTGCCTGCGCACGCCTCTCGCACCTGCTTTTCCGTTGGCTGTGGCACGCGGTCCAGCAACGCCTTCAGCGACATGATGAAACCGGGCGTGCAAAAGCCGCACATCAGTGCATCGTGCTCCACGAACGCCTGCTGAAGCGGATGCAGTTGCTCACCTTGAGCCAGAACCTCCACCGTTTCAATCCGTGTGCCCTGCGCATCCACCGCCAGCACCGAGCAGGAATAGACGGGCTTACCGTCCAGCAAAACCGTACACGCGCCACAACTGCCCCGGTCACATACGCGCTTCGTGCCCGTCAACCCCAGCCCATCGCGAAGGGCATCCAGCAGGGTCACGCGCGGTTCTACTTCAAGGGTGTGTGACTTGCCGTTCACGTTCAGCGTGATGCGCACGGCTCCGCGCAGTTCAGCCGCCCCGGCAGGAGGCGCCTGAAGGGTGTCCGCCTCCGCGCGTTTTGCCCGCCGCTCTTCCAGAATCGCGCCGGAAGAGAGCAGTCCCGCCAGCGCCGCGCTCACGCCCAGATTGCGCAGAAAGGTTCGCCGGGAAGCGTCTACTTCTTCGGGAGTGTGCTGTGGTTCCTTTTCACGCTCGTTGCCCATTCACGCAAAACCTCCTCTCTCTGCTCGCGAACACTATCTCCACCCGCACTAAAACGATACAGGTTGGTAACAGTTTAACCTATGAAAGTAGAAGGAGTCAATAGCAGGCAGGGGGTTTTGCGTGCCCCCCTGCCGTGTTTTGTGTGTTAACGCATCCGTTCGAGGTCTGCTGGTTGTACCCGCCAGTTTCGCACCGCCCCAGTGTTCAACGGGAGCCGGATAGACCCATCCGCCTTCACCCACCGATTGACAGTTTGGTGCAACACCTTACCGCTCCGCAGAGTGCCGGCGCGCGTAAAAGCGTACACCTCAATCTCCGCCAGTCGCCAGTCCGCGGCGATGGCTGCGCCCAGGGTATCGAGGAAACCGCGACGAGGCACATCGGTTGCCCGGTCGGTTTCGCCAGCGAACATGCTCAACAGTTTGTCGCGGTCAGAAGCGCTTTCGTCATCGCTCTCCCAGAGCGATAGCGCCACGCTTAACATGCCCGCGTCCTTCGGAACCCGCACCGTTTGGAACGTATGGTTAATGTTGCGGGACTCTTTGGAATCCACGTCGTTGTAGGGACCGGCGCGATGCTTTTTCACCTGCCCCGGCAGAGGCACCAGCAAAGCCAGCACAAACGGCTCGTCAGAGTCACTGCCCCTGTCCCATTCGCTCTCCGAGTTACAGTAGAGCCTGTCCAGACTGACGCGATACTCTGCCCAATCACCATAAGCTGAGGTTCCCTCACCCACCCTGCGGATGCTACCGTAAACGGTATACTTGCCCTCTCCGCCTCCGTTCAGGCTGATAGCAAACTCCGAGGGGGCACTGCCGATTTGCGCCAGTTCCTCGGCTGTCCAGGTCTTCTTGTTCGTCGCCACGTGGTCGGCGTTACCACCGATCAGGCTAAGCAGGAACGTACGGGCGTTGGAAAGCACGCTCTCCACCCCGCGAATGAACGACTCACCCAGCGACCGCACCACATCCCAGCCTGTGGCGGCGTCGTTGCGCAGGGTAATAGTATCGGGCAGTCTCGCCAAAGGACCGACCACGTACACCATGTCGTCTCCCGCTTCGAAGTCATTGACCGCGAGCACAGGGTTAGCGCGAGGCATGTAATCCAGCAGGAATCTCTTTCCATCTGCCTCCAGAATGATGTCCGCATCGGTGCCCGCGCCTGTCTGCGAGGCGGTCTTCAGGCGGACGCGCAGGTAAAACTGCTCATCTCCCGCTGCCCGAAACGGCGGGGTTGGATACTGTCCCGCGCTCAGAAACGTGTAGGGCAGTTTGTTGTAGTGTTCATACTGTTTGGTGAGCTCGGCGAAGGTCACCTCGGAGGGCGTACGAGGGGTGGTTTTTACTCTCTGCCAGAACTCCCCCGCTCCGAGAGCGTTCATCTGCGCCTCCAGAATGTTCAGCCACTGCACAGAAGTGCGCTCCGCCAGTGCAAGAGCAATCTCGAAAAGCTGCTCGCCGGTTACATCGGTCACTCCACGTACCTGCACCGCAATGTTGGCGACCCATCGGCTGTCGAGCGCGATACCCGGTGGCGCAAGGTAAGCCACGTTGTCGGGAACGCGCACCCCCAGCACGCTGGGCTGTACGGCAACGCCCTCTCGTACGTTCTTCCACTGGGCGCACAGACTGCTGTTACTCAGCGGCGAGAACGGAGAGCAGACCAGAGGCATCAGTTTAGAAACCACCGGCATGTTGAGAATGGCGGCTGCAGGTTCAATCTTGCCATGTGGTTTGACCCCCAGCTGAACCGGCTTCTCGTATGCCCCCGTCCACAGGCTCATCCGCCTGCGCTCTTCTGGCGGAACCTCGAACCATGTGCGATTGCGCCTGTCGGGAGCATCTACCCAGTTGGAGTGCGCATAAAAATCCTGTATGGCGTGAAGCGAGACGCCGAGGATATTCTGGGCCGCGCCAACATCGTTCTGCTCCTTCGCCCAGAGCAACCCCAGCAAAGTGCCCGCAAGGATACGACGCCAGTTCGCTTCAACCTGCAGGGTCGAGAAGAGGTCGTCGAAATGCAGTTTGGCGAGATGGTCGTAAGTAGCCAGCGAAACCTTCAGCCGACTCAATCCGCCGTCAGCCCACCACAACGGGTTGTAGGCGTAGGAGTCGATGTAATCGGCATGCCATTTCAGCGATGCTACCGCTCCATCCGAAAACCCACACGCCTTCGCCGCACGTTCAGTCAGCAGCTGGTGATACCAGGGATTACCACGAAGAATATCCTCCCCTGAGAACCCCACTGCCTCTGAGCACCAGGTCAACACTGCTACCAGCAGCACGATGAACACTGTCCATCGTGGGAACACGTTGTCACCTTTTTTCATCGGTGTTTTCCTCCTTCAATCCGTCTCTTGCAGGAACCCGAAATACCTTCCGCGCCAGTACGCTTCCAGAAAGTCGGCACTGCCTACCTCGCGCCGGGTGTTGTCCTCGAAAATCAGCTCCAGGTTCGCGCTGTGCCAGCGTTCACTGCCCGGCTCCAGCACATACAAGCCCGCCGGCGTGGAGCAAAATACCCGCTTGCTACCCTGTGGCACGAACACCCCATGGACGATGGGAATGTCCAGCCCGTCATGCACAGGCTTCCACTGCTTCCTGTCAGGCTCCAGACGCATCACCCCCTGGTCTGTCAACGCCCAGAGCACCCCTTCTCGCGTCTCGTCCGGCCAGAGCGTCCGAAGAGTTGCCGGTATAATGTCGCGCATCAGACCCTCGGCGCCCTCCTCGCGCATCCGCCGATAGAGGGGCTGCAACTCGTGCGAATGGGTGCGACCGGCATCATCGCTCTGGCACAGGACGCTACCCCGGAAGTTGCCGTAATTCACCCGGAACGCCGTGTACACCCGTCCTGCTCGCGTGGGATGTGCCAGCAACACCGGCAGAGGAGGCGCGTCGTTCTCAATGCCGACAGAAGCTCCACGAAGCCACTCATTGCCGGGCAACTGCCTGCGCCACAACACGCCGTCCAGCAGAGCATACACGTAAGATGGCTCGCCTTCCGACACCGCGAACAGCCGCTCCCGCGCCGGAGGCGTTTCCTCCGTCAGGCAATCCCATCGCTGTCCAATCCATTCCTCCCCATCATCACGGCTCCTGTACACGCCGCCTGTGCCGACAACCACGAGAACATTGGGGTTCTTCCGGGAGGTAAATACCTGCTGAATGGTTCCCACGCCTGCAGGCAGAGGGAGCTTCGTCCACGTCCTGCCCCCGTCCAGCGTCTGATAAAGCGCGTTGCCCGCGCCAGCGTACAGATGTCCCACATGTCTGCCCACAGCAATTACGAGCGGTTTCTCAGGCGGAAGGGTATCCAGCTTGCGCCAGGTTTTGCCGCCGTCGCGCGTGCGGTACACCGTGCCGTTCTCCTCCAGCGCGAACCACACGTTCTCATCTTCCAGCGAGACCGCCACACTGATAACCGGTCTGCTCAGCCAGCCGTCCAGCGCGTACGGGTCGCCCTTCCACTGGAACTCGTTATCGCGGGGCGACTCGTGCAGGGGCAGAGGCTCCACCGCTTTGCCGTCCTTGATGGCGATGTCCCGGCGCAGGCTGTTCATGCGCGGGCGGAAGACCTTATCCACTGGATAGTGCTGTAGCGTCCATTTCGCCCCCTGCAGTGCCTCCTGTTTGCCGGGCGTATCCGGGAACAGCGAAAAGTGAACGTAGGTGTAGAGGGGGCACTTATCGCGCTGGTGTGCCTGCCACATTTGCTGGGCAACATGCCGGTAGAAGGCACACATTGCGTCGTCCTTCTCTATCTGCGCCAGCACTTCCAGATGGTGGTACACGTGATTGGCGTCATCAAAGCCCTGCACACCCAGCACCGGTCCTGTATAGCCACGCACGCCATACTGCTTCGCCAGACGCTCATGCGCCTGCAAGAACTTCGCTTTGCCGGTGAAGTGGTGGGCAATGCGCAGAGCGGAAAGCGCCATCACCACGTTCAGGCTGGGGGTTCGCCCATCGGTGAAGCCAAGGATGGTGTCGGAAACCTGCCCGTACTCATCATGCACGTTCATCTCGCGCTCCAGCCAGTAATCCACCAGCGCTTCAATGGTTTCCGCACACTCCTTCTTTTCCACCTCGTCAGCAACAAGCAGGGCGTACAGGGCAAAGGCGTGCGCGACACTGCTGTAGGTATGATGGCTGGGACTGCCTCGCCACCGGTATTCCTCGTAAGGTGGCATACCCTGGTGCCACAGTCTTGCGTTGCGGGGGTTCAGTCGCTCCTCCCGGGTCTCGCCGCGCCCCTTCACGTAGCCGCGCGCCACAAAACCGCGGATGCCTGAAATGCGCGTCAGGCTCAGAAGCCCCTGATAGATTTGGCGACAATGCGTGCGCACCGCGGGGTCTCGGGTCAACAGGTAGCGATGAATCTCGCCCGACAGATAATAGCAGGTCCAGTTCACACTGTGCGCCACGTCGGAGCCGCCTTCGGTGGTGTGGTCGGCGGTTTTACCCTCCTGAGGCACTTCAATCTGCGCGATATACAGCCCGTTCAACCAGTGATTGCGCAGGACATCCTCCTCAAACCGCTGGGCTTTCTGGTAAAGCGGGATATTCCACTCCTCCTGCGCGAACACACCCGTCAGAGAAAGCATCGCCAGTACCCCCACGCTCCAGAAGAGATTCATCGTTGCACCCTCCACACGCTTCCTGTGTTCACACCATTCGCGCCCAACGCCCGTAATCCTGCTATCAGCATTGGTGCGGGTTTCGCGCCTTCCCCTGAATGTTACCTGCCGTTACCTTTTTCAGCGTGTGGAACGATGCCATCGAGAACCACTGCACACAAGGAGCCGTCCATGAGAAACACATATCGCTGGGTATGGCTCTGCGTAGCCATCACTTGCGCGTTGAATATAAATGTTTTCGCTCAGATGACGCCCGCAGGCACACAAATCTCTCTGCAGGCGAGCGCAACCTATCTCGACTCGTCCAATAACTCCTACAGCGCGGTGTCCAACGTCGTGACTCTGACAGTAGCCCAGGTAGCAGGTGTGGAGGTCACGCTTGGTGTCCAGAACGCCACGCTGAATCCCGGCAGTTCCTACAATTTCCCTGTTACCGTCAAGAACACGGGCAACGGCGATGACTATTATCAGCTCAGCACGGACACTCTGCCCTCCGGGTGGTCGGTGGTGTTCGTGGAAGACACCAACGGCAACGGTCAGCGTGACGCCAATGAAAACACCACCATCAGTCGCACACCAACCCTTCGGATGGGCGAGGAGTACAAGATTTTCGTCACCGTTACCGCCCCACCCGACCCGGTTACAGGAAGCAGTGTGCAAAATCTGCCCTTCCGCGTCACGTCCAACTTTGATAACCAGCGATTTGCCCTGAACAGCGTGTCCGCAGACGTGGTGAACCCGTTCACTCCCCTCTGGACCGCAACCGTGCCGGGCGGCGTTCAGGGTGATGTGACCATCACCGGAGGCAAAGCGTTTATCGGCTCCAGCACCGGGCAGCTTTACGCCTTCTCGGTCAGTGGTCAGAGCGCGGGCGCTCAGGTATGGAGCACGCCGGTCAACATCGGCGCAGGCATGACAGGGCGCATCTCCGCGATCGGCAGCATGCTGTTCGTACCCACAGCGGAGGGGCGGGTGCAGCTGGTGGATGCCAACTCTGGCTCGGTACAGGGCACGCGCACCGTTGCCAGCGGCGTAAGCATCGTGGCATCGCCGGTGGTGCAGAACGGCATTCTGTTCGTGCCCGCACAGGACGGGCGTATTCGCGCATTCGACGCCAACGGCATGCTGATTGCAGAGTCTAACCAGTGGGGCAGTGAGTTTTCATCCACGCCATCCGCACCCGGAACCACACACCTGTGGGCAGGCACTGGCGACGGCTACGTGGTATGCTTCCGCTCCAGCGACCTGCAGGGTGTGTGGAGTGAGATGGTCTCGCCCGGTCAACCTGTAACCAGCTCGCCCTGGATCGATATCCGCACCAACACCCTGTTCATCGGCGGGCAGAACGGGCTGTTCTACGCCATGAACGCCACCCCCGACCCCACCGTGCCGCACGTTCGCTGGGTCTACGATGCCGGGTCCGCGATTGTAGGTAGCCCGTTCTTCGACTGGGTGGCGAAGGTGGTGTATTTCGGCACAGCGGACGGCAAGATTCACGCGGTCAAAGCCGACGACGGCACCGCAAAGAGCGGCTATCCCATCCAGCCGCGCGATGCCGGCAGGTTCCTGGGAATGCCGATTGTGGTGCGCAAGAGCGGCAGTAACACACCTTACATCTACATCGGCAGTGACACCGGCAAGTTCTACGCCATCAACGCCGACAACCCGCAGGAGTTCTACCTGTACGACGGCAGCAACAACGGCGAATCGTTCGTGCGCTCGCCCAGCATTTCTGGGCTATCCGAAAGCGACGTCATCGTGGCAGCCTCAGCGAACGGCAAGGTGCTGGCGTTCCCGCTGAAGTAACGTCAGGGCGCAGGCGGGACGCCTGCGCCCGTAACCGACATTCCTATCACCCTAATGCTCACCCCAGAGCTTCTGAACAAGCTCGTCTTTGCTTATTCTTAGATGGTCCGCTACATCCTTAAGAATGCTGTTGAGCGTACCAACTTTTAGGTCGCCATGTCTGGGTATGGTGATAGAGTGCTCCCCTTCACTCGTCCGGGTCAATCTCATATGGCTCCCAGTTTGCCGAGTTACCTGATACCCCACACGATGCAGCAATCTCGCCAGTTCCTCGCCGCTTACATCTCGTGGCAGCTTCAAACAGCGATAACCTCCTCCTTCACCAGATGGAGGCGGATGATCCGAGGCATTTCCTTTTCGTCAAAGTGGCAGCGGACAGCATCCGCGACCATCTGCTTTATCTCGTCCAGTGTCTCAGCCTGGGTGTAGATGGAGTAGCCCGGAGCCTGGGCTTCATACCCTCCCTCCGGTGATTCCTCTACCAGAAACAGAATCTCTTTCGGCAATCGGAACCCCTCCTTTAGGATTTTGATTGTTCCCCCTTCAGCGCTCCGACAACGTTCGTGTCGAGTCTTCCCCAGTTTTCACAGAAGGTTGCGAAACTCTTCTACGGTCAGGTCCATGTCCTCCAAAATGCCAGCCAGGGTTTTGGGCTTGATTGTCTTACCCGCATGCATGGGAACCACAATCCTCGCGCCGTCAGTTTCGCGGTAGTAGACTGCATGGCTCCCCTTCTGACGGTCAAATACTAACCCCACCTTTGTGGCTACCCTGACCACTTCCCTGGCAGTAACTACAGGAATCTTCGGGCTCACAGGGTGACCTCTACCGGCTTAATCAAGATGTCCTCGGAGGGCACGGTTTCCCCACGCGCACGAAGGCTCTCCAGGTACGCCTCCATCGCTTCCCTGATATTCGCTAAAGCCTCTTCTAAGGTGTCTCCCTGCGTGTGGCAACCTTTCAGCGCAGGGCAGAAGGCATGATAGCCACCGTCCTCTTCCCGCTCCAGAATCACCGTGAAGTAATGCTTCTCCATCTTTTGCCTCCCTCTTCCATCTGAATCCGCTACTCGCTCTCGGTGGCTTCGATGACCAGCGGTTGACCGAACCTCCTTACGGTCCACTCCACATACCTGTGGTTTACCTCAATCATCACAAAGTTCCTGTTCAGCGCTCTGGCAACGTATCCCGTCGTTCCCACCCCAGCAAAGGGGTCCAGAATTACCGAGCCTTCACGGGTAGAGGTGAGGATGACTCGTTTTAGCAGCTCAACCGGCTTCTGGGTGGAGTGTACCTTCCTGCCCATCTCATCCCTCAGCCGCTCTCCGCCGTTGCACACCGGCAGCATCCACACGTTCGCGCCTACCTTCCCAATCCCGAACTGCCTTGCCTGCTCTTTGTTGAAAACATATCCTTTAGCAGAGCGGTCCTTCACAGCCCAAATCAGCGTCTCGGTTGCGTTGGTGAAACGGACGCTCAACCAGTTGGGCATCGGGTTGGTTTTGACCCAGACCACATCGTTTAATATCCAGTATCCCAGGTCTTGCACGAGCTTGCCTATCCGGAAAATGCTGTGATAGGTTGCTATCACCCAGATGGTTGCGTTGGGTTTCATCACCCGCTTTACCTGCGTCAGCAGTTCGCCGATAAACCTGTCGTACGCCTCAAAAGAGGGAAACTTGTCCCACTCGTCATTCACGCCCTCCACAATCGTCTTAACCGACCACCTTTTGAGCGACCTGTTGGGCAGCTGCAGAAAGTACGGCGGGTCGATGAAAACCATATCAAACGCTTCTTCGGGCAGTTTCCGCAGCACCTTCAGCGCGTCGCCCTGGATGACGCCGTTCAACACCTCCTCTATGGTGTAGACCTGCCTCTGGTCACAATCGGCAATAGACTTTATCGACGCGGATTGGGAACGTTCGGCTATCCCCTCGGTGTCGTCCACTCTTGCGACCTTTTCCATGCCCTACCCCTTCGCTTGGTGCTGGATCAAAAGCAGTTTATTCACAGAAAACCTTTACGACCTCCCGTCGGACATTAAGCATGA
>CAZOGB010000033.1:12836-17259 GCA_964579145.1 uncultured bacterium
AAAGCAGTTTATTCACAGAAAACCTTTACGACCTCCCGTCGGACATTAAGCATGACAGGTCCAACAGTGCGGTGCGCACATTTCTGGGAATCCTGCGCCTTCTCACCTGTTACCTCTCGCCACTTTCAACCCAGGGCTACGTTGAGCGGTAGGGAAGCATCTCATATTCTTCCTGCCCACTAACACCAAACCGCTCTGTGCAAGTAGCAAGTTAGCAGAAGGCGGAGCGTTTGTCAAGCATGAGGGGAGACACCGGCGAGGTCTACGGAGAAAATAACATGGCTCCCCGGGCAGGACTCGAACCTGCGACCTAGTGGTTAACAGCCACCCGCTCTGCCGACTGAGCTACCGGGGAACCTTGCGGGTAATAATTTACCAGAAGATACAGCGTTTGTCAAGGGGCTGGGGCAGGAATCTTTTTCTTACCCCTTGCCATGCCCCTCGCGCCCTCCGATTTTTCATAAAAATCTTCGGATGAGGCATCAAAACTCTTGACACCCCTATATCTTGTGTGATATAACTGAACATGCCCAATATCTGGGAAATACCCCATTGCCGGCAAGGGGGAATGACAAAGTGAAATGCCCGTACTGCGGTCATCCCGAGGACAGGGTGCTGGACTCGCGCCCGATCCGCGATGGTGAGGCGATAAAACGGCGGCGGGAATGCCTGGCGTGCGGTCGACGCTTCACCACCTTCGAAGAGATTGAAGAGCTGAAACTGATGGTGGTGAAAAATGATGGACGACGCGAGCCGTTCGACCGCAACAAGATACTTCGCGGAATGCAGGTCGCCTGCGAGAAGCGCCCTATCTCTATCGATGCCCTCGAGGAGATCGCCAACGACATCGAGCAGGTGCTCATCAATCGCGGGGAGCGGGAGGTCAAATCCTCGGATATCGGGGAGCTGGTGATGGAACGGCTGAAGCAGCTAGATCAGGTAGCCTATGTGCGCTTCGCCTCCGTGTATCGCCAGTTTGAAGATGCCACCCAGTTCCGCGAGCTGGTGAACATGCTCACCCGCCAGAGACGACAGAAGTAAGAGGGAGGAGGACACTGTCATCAATGGAACCGACGAAAGAACATCTGGATATCGAGATTATCGAGGAGGTCTCCCCGCCGGCTGGGGATGTAGCGGTCAGCCAGAAAACGGCTCCCGGTCTGCGCTTCCAGCGGTACTTTACCCGCCCCGGCGTGCATCCCTTTGATGAAATCCGCTGGGAATTGCGAACTGCATCCATCACCGGCGAGCGCGGTGAGGTGATTTTTGAACAGAAGGACGTGGAGGTGCCCGAGTTCTGGAGCCAGCTGGCAACCAACGTGGTGGCTTCCAAATACTTCCGCGGGCAGCTGGGCAGTCCCCAGCGCGAACGCAGTGTGAAACAGCTGATCTCGCGCGTAGCAGACACCATCGCGGCGTGGGGGCGCAAGGACGGCTACTTCGCGACCGAAGAGGACGCCGATACCTTTCACAAGGAACTCATCCATCTGCTGGTGATGCAGAAGGCTTCTTTCAACAGCCCCGTGTGGTTCAACGTCGGAGTGCCGGGCGAACGCCCACAAGCCAGCGCGTGCTTCATCAACTCCGTCCAGGACAGCATGGAGAGCATCCTCGACCTGGTGAAGACAGAAGGGATGCTGTTCAAATACGGTTCTGGTACGGGAACGAACTTCTCGCGCCTGCGCTCCTCACGCGAACACCTGCAGGGCGGTGGAACCGCATCGGGTCCCGTCTCCTTCATGCGCGGCTTCGACGCCTTCGCAGGCGTCATTAAAAGCGGCGGCAAAACGCGTCGGGCTGCCAAGATGGTCATCCTGAACGCCGACCATCCCGACATCCTCCCCTTCATTCGCTGTAAGGCGGAAGAGGAGAAGAAGGCATGGGCGCTGATCGAAGCGGGATACGACGGCAGTTTCAACGTACCGGGCGGCGCATACGACAGCGTCTCTTATCAGAACGCCAACCACTCGGTGCGCGTGTCTGATGCATTCATGGAAGCCGCCATCAAAGGCTTGCCCTGGCAAACCCGGTATATCACCACAGGCGAAGTCGCCGACACCTATAACGCGCGCGACCTTCTGCGCGAAATCGCCGAAGCCACATGGATTTGCGGCGACCCAGGACTGCAGTACGACGATACTATCAACCGCTGGCATACCTGCAAGAACACCGACCGTATCTACGCCAGCAACCCGTGTTCCGAGTTCGTCTTCCTGGATGACACCTCGTGTAACCTCGCCAGCCTGAACCTGATGGCGTTCCGCAAGCTAGATGGCGAGTTCGACATTGAGGCGTTCCGCCACGCGGTACGCATCATGATTACCGCCCAGGAGATTATCGTGGACAACGCGGCGTATCCCACACCTCGAATCAGCCAGAACAGCCACGACTACCGACCGCTGGGGCTGGGCTACGCTAACCTGGGCGCCCTGCTGATGGCACGCGGTCTGCCTTATGACAGCGACGCCGGGCGTGCATACGCCGCCGTGATTACCGCCATTATGACGGGCGAGGCATACGCTCAGTCCGCCGTTATCGCGCGAGACTGCGGTGGACCGTTCCCCGGCTATGCCCGCAACCGCGAGCCGATGCTGGAAGTGATTCGGACGCACCGCGCGCACGTGGACAAAATCGAGGCGAAGGAGACCGTGCCCCCCGAAATGCTTCGCACGGCAGTGGAGTGCTGGGATAATGCCCTGTCCCTCGGCGAGCAGTACGGCTACCGCAACGCTCAGGTCACCGTGCTTGCCCCTACGGGAACCATTGCCTTCATGATGGACTGCGACACCACCGGCGTGGAGCCCGACATCGCGCTGGTGAAGTACAAGACGCTGGTGGGCGGCGGCATGATGAAGATTGTCAATCGCACCGTGCCCGAAGCGCTCCAGCGACTGGGCTACTCCCAGGAGCAGATTGAGGATATTATGGGCTACATTGAGCGCACTGATACTATCGAAGGCGCACCCCATCTGAAGCCCGAACACCTGCCCGTCTTCGACTGCGCCTTCAAGCCGGCGAACGGTCAGCGCAGTATCCACTACATGGGACACATCAAGATGATGGGCGCGGTTCAACCCTTCCTGTCGGGCGCCATTTCCAAAACGGTGAACATGCCCAACGACGCCACCGTGGAAGACATTATGGAGGCGTACATTGAAGCGTGGAAGCTGGGCGTGAAAGCCATCGCCATCTACCGCGACGGTTCCAAGCGCACCCAGCCGCTGAGTACCAAGAAAACCAGCGAACAGCTGGAGAAACAGCCCGTGCAGGAGGCTCGCCCCGTCCGACGCAAACTGCCCGACGAGCGACAAAGCATCACCCACAAGTTCAGCGTGGGCGGGCACGAGGGCTACATCACCGTCGGGCTGTATCCCGATGGCACGCCGGGCGAAATCTTCATCACCATGAGCAAGGAAGGCTCGGTGGTATCTGGGCTGATGGACAGCTTCGCTACCGCCATCTCGCTTGCTCTGCAGTATGGCGTGCCGCTGGAGACGCTGGTGAACAAGTTCGCGCACATGCGCTTCGAGCCGTCAGGCGTAACCAACAATCCACAGATACGCTTTGCCAAGTCCATTATGGACTACATCTTCCGCTGGCTCGCGCTCAAGTTCCTGCCGCCCGAGAAGCAGCCCGCTGGCGAACAGGCTTCTATCGAGAACCATACGGGTTTGTCCGAGAAGGCAACGGAGCCGGCGAAAACGCTGCGGGAGGCGGAGCAGATGGTGTTCCAGTTCCAGGCAGATGCGCCGCCCTGTCCGGAATGCGGCTCCATCATGGTGCGTAATGGCGCGTGCTACAAGTGCTTGAACTGCGGCGCAACTTCGGGATGCTCTTAATACCGGGCTGCCACATTGGTTGCGGGGGCGACCCTGCCCTCGCAACCCCTTTTTCCCTTTGGGGAGGTGCCGGATGTTTCGAGTGATTGGAGTGGAAACGGGGGACCATCCGCGCCGGGAGTTCGTGGTCATACGCAACCAATCCCTGCGCTACGAGAACCTACGCGGCTGGGCAATCACCGACGAGTCCTTCTTCGAGAACGAGCCGCTACGGCTGGCCGAACGCCTGTACGTGTTTCGCGACGAGATGATGGTGGAGCCGGGTGCGTATGTCGCGCTCTGCACCGGTGTAGGTGAAAACCACTGGGCACGTGCGGCGGATGGACGCAGTGTGTACGTGGTCTACTGGGGTAAAGAGCGCTGTGTCTGGCGCGATAGCCGGCGCGTGATGCTCGTGCAGGTTGCGCACGTCGCCCCCGCAACCGTCATGCCCCAGCAAACACATGGTATGCGGTAGCCATGCAATAGTGGCGGGGAACCGCCCCCGCCACCGCGCATAAGCCTCCCTTCATTTAGGTATTACCAGCGGTCGAAGCAGGAGAGTGCCTCTTGCCGGTGAAACAGACTTATAACCTGCTGAACTC
>CAZOGB010000033.1:17359-38183 GCA_964579145.1 uncultured bacterium
TCGAAGCAGGAGAGTGCCTCTTGCCGGTGAAACAGACTTATAACCTGCTGAACTCGGAGGACGAACTATGCGATTAGCCTGTTGTGCCTATTCTTATCGCGACCTGCTGACCAGCCGGAAATGGAGTCTTCAGGACTTTATCCGCACCTGTGCCGAATTGGGGCTGGACGGCGTGGAGCTCACATCCTACTACTTCCCTGCCACCGACCGCGCCACCCTGAACGAGATCAAGCGATACTGCTTTCAGTACGGAATGCACATCTCCGGAACCGCGGTGGGCAACAACTTCGCGCAGGCAGACCCCGTGAAACGACGCCAGCACATTGAGATGACCAAACAGTGGATCGACAACGCGGTGATACTGGGTGCGCCCTGCATCCGCGTGTTTGCCGGACCTGTGCCCGAAGGACATACCGAAGAACAGGCGTTCAACTGGGTGGTGGAGTGTCTGCGCGAGGTGATTGACTACGCCGGCATTCAGGGCGTGGTGGTCGCTCTGGAGAATCACGGAGGCATCACCTCCACCGCCGAGCAGGTTCTGCGCATCTATCGCGCGGTGCAGAGCAGCTGGTTCGGGCTGAACCTGGACCTGGGCAACTTCACGGGCGACATTTACGCTCAGTTCGAAGCCGTCGCCCCCTTTGTGGTGACCACTCACGCCAAAACGCACTACCGGGGCAACAACGGCAAGCAGGTGGAGGTAGACTACGAACGCGCCCTGCGCATCCTGCAGAAAGCGGGTTACAGAGGCTACATCTCCATTGAGTACGAGTACACCGAACCTGCCGAACAGGCGGTGCCGCGTTTCGCCCGAAATCTCAAACAGATTCTCCAGCGTATCGGATAGCGAAGATGAAGGGGGTCATGGATGCACAGGCTGAAGGAGCTGCTGATTCTCAGCGTGGGGGCACTGGTGGTCAGCTGTAGCGCACAGGCACCGGAGACACTACAACCCCCGATTTCCGACAACCGTCCCCTGCGTCTCCTGTCGGTCAAGCCGTCGCGCACGCAGGTTCCTCGTTACGAGCTGATAGAGTTTCGCCTGAACCTGCAAGCCACTTACGACAACGCCTTCGACGCCGACCAGATTGCGGTGGAGGGCATCTTCACCACGCCGTCGGGTCAACAGGTGCGGGTTCCCGGCTTCTTCCACCGTGACTATACCCGCAAACTGGAAGTACGGGACGAACGCCTGACGCCGGCAGGCGCACCCGACTGGCGTATCCGCTTCACCCCCGTCGAAACAGGCAGATACCAGATGGTGGTCACCGTGCGCGACAGCACGGGCAAGACGGTTCGTTCTCAGCCGGTTCGCTTCACGTGCGTGGCATCGCGCAACCCTGGCTTCGTGCGCATCAGCAAGCAGGACAAACGCTACTTCGCTTTTGATAACGGTCAGCCCTATATACCCGTGGGCGCAAATGTCTGCTGGGCGGGCAGTCGCGGCACCTTCGACTACGATGACTGGCTTCCCCGCTACGGTCAGGCAGGCTGTAACTACTTCCGCGTGTGGCTGGGACCGGGCTGGGTAACCTTCGGACTGGAGCGCACGGGCGAGCCGCGCCAGCGTTACGGTGTGGGCAAGGTAGACCTTGCAAATGCCTGGCGACTGGACTACGTGCTCGACCTCGCCCAGAAACATGGGATGTATGTGATGCTCTGCTTTGACAGCTTCAACGAGCTGCGCAAACGGCAGGATGGCGGTTTTCCCTACTGGGAGGAGACCCCGCACAACGCCGCCAACGGCGGTCCCCTCAAGGAGCCGATAGAGTTCTGGACAAACCCGCAGATGCTTCGCGCCTACCGCAACAAACTGCGTTATCTGGTCGCCCGTTACGGCTGGCGCACCAACGTGATGTGCTGGGAGTTCTGGAACGAGGTGGACATCGTTTCGCCCAGCGCGTATAATCTGGAGCTGATTACCCGCTGGCACCAGCAGATGGGCGACTATCTGCGCCAGATAGACCCCTGGAAGCATCTCATCACCACGAGCTTTGCCGACTCGAACGGGCGCGAGGGGATAGACCGCCTGCCGCAGATAGACTTCGTGCAGACCCATAACTACGGCTCGCGCGACATCTCTCTTGCTCTCTCCTTCTTCCACCGACGCAAGGAGGCTTACGGCAAGCCGCATTTTGTCGGCGAGTTCGGCGCGGGCGCGATGGGCGAGGACCCTCGCGTCGACCCGACGGGCATTGCCCTGCACACCGGCATCTGGAGCAACCTGCTGGACGGCGCTGCAGGAACGCCCATGCTCTGGTGGTGGGACAATCATATCCATCCGCATGACCTGTACTATCACTTCGCCGCGCTCACACGCTTTATTAAGGGCATAGACTTTCCGCGCGAAGGTTTTCAGCGCATGACCGACGCCCGTTTGGGGTGGAAAGACCCACAGACCCAGCCCATCTATACCGACCTGAACCTGCACGGACCGACCTCCTGGGAACCTCACCCGTCCAACAAGCCCACCACCGTGCAGGTCAGCGCAGATGGCAGGGTGACGGTGAACGAACAGGTGGCCGGGCTTCTGCACGGACTGCGCAACCACCGCGACAAGCACAACCCGCTGACCTTCCAGACCGACCTACCCCATCCCACGCGCCTGCGCATCTTCGTCACCGGAGTCTCCGGGCACGGAGGCGCACACCTGATTGTGGAAAGGGACGGCACGCGCGTGCTGGACAAAGACATGCCCGATCCCGATGATACCCGTGTGACCGATACGCTCAACCAGTACAACGGGGAGTACATCGTGGAGATTCCCGCCGGCAGGCACACCACCGTGGTCAGGAACGTCGGCAACGACTGGATGTTTGTCTCCTACATTCTGGAGAAGGCGGTCAAACAGACCGAGCCGCCCCTGCGTCTGTTCGGGCCTCGCGGCAGGAAGACCTGTCTGTTGTACATCCAGCACACCGGGTACACCTGGTATCAGGTCAATATCGCCAAACGCCCACCGGAGCCGGTTCCGCCAACGGTCCTGCGCATCCCGTGCGAACCCGGCAGGTACGAGGTTCAGTTCTGGGATACGGTGGAGGGCAAAGTGACCAGTACTATTCAGGTCAAGGCGGACGGAAGTGGGCTGAGATTAGAGCTGCCGCGCATCAACACAGACATTGCCCTGCGCATCCAGCGGTAGGGGAACCCCCTGTGGTTGCCCTTTGACCTCCCCACTGGCGGGAAGCGAGCGTCCCCCTGCTTGCGGGGGACCACAGGGGGGCTATCTCGCAAGGAAGGAACCTCGTCCTCCAACCAATGGCGCCAAACAGGTACCTTCTACCACCCGCGACCGCGAGGTGGGTTAGCTCTCGCCCGCAACGCGATGTCGGGGTTATCGGTAATCACCCCGTCTACCCGGTAGCGCCAGAACATACGCCTCACCGCCGATTCGTCCTGCCCCATCGTCCACACAAACACCCTCAGCCCCCGCCGGTGACACGACGCTACCAGCCTGCCCCGATTCACCGCCTTTCCCTCGCCGTCTTCTATCAACCAGCGCGATACCGCCACTCCATCCGCAAAGGCGCGTATCTCCTCCAGCTGCCGGGCTGACAGCGGGTGCGCGGTCAGGCAAAACAGCGGTAACGGCGTGCCCAGCAGGGTGCGCAGACGCTGAAGCGATTCAGCCTCAAAACTCTGCAGGATCACACCGCTCTCTGAGTTAGTGCATCCGTATCGTTCCAGCACATCCAGCACAGCCTCTTCCAGCGGCTTGCCCTGCTCTTGATGAAACGCTGGCGATTTCAGCTCTAACAGAAGGATTATCTGCCTGCCCAGCTTCTGCATCAGGTATTGCCGCAGCTTCAGCAGGTCCTCCAGGGTGGGCACATGCATGGGGGGAATAACAGAGCGGGCGTGACGCCCCACCCTGCCAAATGCACGCAATCGCGAAATCTGTTCAACGTTCAGGTCTATGGCGTAGATATGCCCATCGGGGCGTACGCAATCTGCCCACAGATCCTGCGCATCGGTGGTGGTCTCCAGCCACAGGTCGTGCAGGCAGAGGGGCACACCGTCTGCGCTCAGCACCAGGTCGGTCTCAACGCCGTCCGCACCCTGCCCAACCGCCATCGCGAAGGCTTCCAGCGTGTTTTCGGGCAGATACGCACTCGCGCCCCGATGGGCAATCACCACGCTGGACGGCTGTGCGTCCATGCTATTCCTTAATCGGGCGTATCCAGATATTGCGGTACTTCACCGGGTTGCCGTGGTCCTGCAGCAGAATGGGACCAGTCGCCCGCATTTTGTTATCGATGCCCCCTGCCGTGATGTGCGGTATCTCCACGTTATCATGCACCAGCACACCGTTCCAGCGCACGGTCACGCGCGGATTGGCAACCACGTTACCGCTGGCATCAAATTTGGGCGCGATAAAGGTGATGTCATAGCTCTGCCACTGCCCGGGCGGTCTGGCGACGTTCTTGTCCGGGTCCTTGATGCCGTAAATCGCGGCGCAACCGCCTTTGGCGTAGGTCTCGTTCTGGTACGAATCCAGCACCTGTATCTCGTACAGCCCATGCAGGTACACCCCGCTGTTGCCGCGCCCCTGTCCGCTCGCTTGGGGCATAGACGGGATGTTGAACTCGATGTGAAGCTGGAAGCTGCCGAACTCCTCGCGCGTCATGATGTCGCCCGTGCCTGCCTTCACCTGCATCGCGCCGTCAGGCGTAATCTCCCAGCGGGCGGGCGTTTTGCCATCACGTGATACCCATGCAGAGAGGTCTTTGCCGTTGAAAAGCACCACAGCACCCTTCGGGGGCTTCACCGGTCTATCCTGGGCGACCACCACTGCCGCCACCAGAACAGCTAAACACACTGCACCGACGCTCTTCCACCACATACGCACTTTCCCTCCGTCACTGTGCAAGTTTCTGAGTTACGCGGCCGCCTGCTAATCCTAACCGCGTAAAGCCATACACCATGCTAATACTACTCCTGCTGCCCCGTTTCCTGTCCCCTATGGCACAGGTTTCCAGCCGTCACCGCCGACGTCGATGTATAGCGGGTTGGTGAAGGACATGGGGCGGTTGCCCGGGTAAAGCGCTGTGAACCCTTCGCCTTCCGCCAGCGCAATCACCCAGCTGTCCCTTTCTACCTTCAGGGTTACCTGCTGCTGCCAGTCCAGAGCCTTGCCCGCAGGGTGGTCTATGGTCATCTCCTGCGCCACCTGTCCGTTCACGTATATCTTCAGCCGATTCACTCGCACCCACGAGGCGGATTGCACGCGCACCTGCAGTTGCACTGTGCCGTCGGACGATGGCACGGTATCGCCCAGCGTGTAACGCCCCTGTGCAGTCATGGTCACCACCGGTCCCCCGCACAGGGTGATGTTGCCGCTGCGGATAGCCTGCACCACCCCCTGCGGCGTGACACGCCGGGGGTCACTGTGTCCAAAGTGCAGATACGTTCGCGGATAGCCCGGCTCCAGCCGATAGGCATGGTGGCTGTCGGTATTCGCCATCGCCAGGTAGCGATTGCCCCGGTTCAGGAAGTAGAACCAGTCGGGAAGCACCTGCAGGAGCTGCCCTACGTCGGTGCCGTTGAACACCTCGATAGCGTCGAAGTTCGGAGAGAACTCGTTCGGGCGTGCAATCGTGCCCGAAGTGGGGTCCAGCCCGATCCACGAAAAGTAAGCCGCGCCGCTTCCGCGCGGATGGTTTACCTGTACGATGGTATCGCTATCGTTATTCCGGCGTGCGGCGGCGAGAATCTGCTCGGCGGAGAGGTCGTACCAGGAAATCGCGCCGTTATTGGGCTTGCTGGGGTCGTATCGTTGAGGATAAGCGTTAAAATGCCCCAACCCAAAGTTAGGCGAAATCTCACAACCCACCACCGAGGTAATCCACCCCTGAACGCCCAGACTGCGGATAACGGGCTGGTAGTCGGTCAGCACGTCGTGGTCGGTGGCAGTGAGAATCTGCACCCCCATTCCCACGTATGCCTTCACCTTGTCTGCCAGCGGATCATTTGAATCGGGCGAAGGCAGGGCGTGCACGTGAAAGTCGCCAGACAGGTACCCGGGTAACTGCACACTGCGCACCAGCGTCGCCTGCAGAGTGGTCTCCTTGCCCGCCTGAAGGTCTAGCTCCTGCTGAAAGATCTCATACTCGAAGCCTCGCGTCACGGTCACCCGATATCGCCCCGGTTCCACCGGCAGGCTCTCGTTGCCGGAAAGGCTGTAATATACCCGCTCGAACCGACCGTAGTCGCCCTCCTCACCGAAGCGGGCACGCTCGGATTTCGGCATTGCGCTGGAGAGACGTTCGAACACCACCGCGCAGGGGATAAAACGCCGGGTTTCGTCCCGCACACTAAAGCGAAGGATTGCCGGTCCTTCCAGTTGCACCTGCGACTGGCGCTGGAGATTGGCTTCGGTCGGCGAGTAGCCATCCGCAAATACCACCGCGTGATACTCGCCCTGCTGAACCTGGGCGCGCCATCGCCCCTGCCGGTCGGTCTGCACCACGCTGAGGAACTGCCAGGAACCGTCTGCCTCGCGCATCAGATACACACGCGCCCCCGCAACTGCCTTCCTGTTTCGGTCGGTCACTCGCCCCTCAAGCCACTTCAGGTCAACAGCAACGGGGCGCAGTTTGCGCACCTCCCGCCACAGGCTGTCCATCTCACCCTCGCCAACACTGACCGCCAGCTTCACCTCCGCAGAGCCACCCGCAGGCAGGCGCAGGGGACGGTTTGCCGAGAACAGATAGATTTGCTCCGCCTGAAGCATCTGGACGAACTCTTCCCGTTGGTTGAAAAAGGCGTAGCTCACCCGCGAGCCAACCGACGCCACCATCGGAAACGCACCCCGTAAGGTCTGCACCAGCCCTAGCAGAGGCTGTCCGCCGGCTACCTGCATGGCGTATCCCGCAGTGCCCAACGGTGGCAGGAAGGTCGCCAGCCCATCACCCTGAATCTGCCCCCAAAACAACAACAGGTTCCGCTCTTGCTGGAGAGAGTTTTTTAACGTGAGGTGAATTCGCAAGGTTGGACTATCGGGAGGGAGCAAATAGTCGATGGTCACCGATAGATTCTGCGCCGTAGAAGGCATTCGCAGGGTGGTATCCACAATCGGGAAGCGGTCGTCCACGGCGTACACGCGCAGGTGTGCCGGTTTGCCTACGCCGCCCGCCGAGACAATCTCTGCCCTCTCCGCCCGGAGCACGCGAATGTTGAACAGCATGTTATCCACCACGGTGGCGAAGAAGACCTCACCCAACATATCTTCGTCATGACCGGGTTCGTTGAGCACGGCATCCAGCAGACGCCCCCCATAGCGCGAATAGCCGGATGTCATGCGCGGCGCTGCAACGACGAAAGTGGCTTCGTGATTGCGCAGAACGAAATCTCCGGGCTTGCCTTCCGCCTTGGCGCCGCCCGGCAGGTCTTTCGCGGTCGCCACCACACACTCCGCCACACCCTTTGCCGGCACAGGCATCTGAGGGTTGCGCAGTTTACCTATCTCGTGGCAAAATGCGGGAACAGCAACGATAGCGATAATTACGAAGAGACGAACAAAGAAGGCTGTTACCTTACCCATCTACTCCTCCTCTTCACAGCGTGGGATGGAGGGGCAGGAGCAACTGCCCCTCCAGATGGCTACTTGCCACCGTGCTCTCGGCGGTCGCGCTCCAGTAACTCCTGCACCTCCTTCTGGAACTGTGCAGGGTCCTTGGTGGCTTTGCTGAGGTCCAGGTCGCTCTGCTTGCGTCCCTGCCCGGGCGGCACGCTCTGCGGCAGGTTCTTCCATATCACCGCGCCCACGACGGCAATAAACAGCAGGATGATGACCAGCGCCACCACCGGGTTTATCTGGCTTTTCAGGTTCATCCCATGCCTCCTACTGGCGAAGCGGCTCCATCGCCATGCGCACCAGGTCCAGGAACTTACCCTTCTTGTACACGGCGTGTCCGTCCACCATTACTGCATACGTGGCTCCGACCGCTTCCTTGCCGTTGCCGCCAAACACCGCCGGCACCACATCCGAGTCGCCATAGCCTTCATGGGAGCCGTACGAGTTGCAGAAGGCGATGATGGACTTTGCCGGCGAACCCACCGCCGACAGAGGCTGTCCAGCGATGTAGTAATCCTGCGGGTTACCTGTGTTATACGGAGGCCCGAGAATGGGTCCCAGAATGCGTACGAACAGCTCCAGCGGGGTCATGCGAGGCGATGGATACAGCCCGACGCCACCATACGCATAGCCGTACGAACCAAACTGGTTGAGCGGCAGACCGTCTGATCCCAGCCGCACGGGGTCAGAGCCGAGCGTGGGACAGGAGAACAGCCCGTGGTTCTTGATGTAAGGGTAGAACGCATACTCCATGAACAGCCCGCGCTTGTTGTCCAGGTCCACCGACCAGTTCGGCGGTCCGCTTGGCATCCCGCGGCTGTAGCCGGTGTTGTCGTCGTTGTTGCGCCCGTCCTGCATCAGCCAGGGGAAAGTCTCGTCGTAGTCCTGCACGTACATCAGCGCCGCCGTGCCAATCTGTTTCAGGTTGGACAGACAGGTGGTCTTGCGTGCCTGCTCACGAGCGCGAGCAAACACCGGGAACAGAATCGCCGCCAGTATCGCGATAATCGCGATAACAACAAGCAGCTCAATCAACGTAAAAGCGCGCCTTATCACGCGTTGCCTCCTTAATTATGCGTTTAATTGGTCTTGCTGGGAACATTATATGCTAAACGGCAGAGGCTGTCAATAGCCCCAATAGTACGCTAATTTACCAGATTGTTAACGCGGCGACTCCTAATTCTGACCTGGCGATTGGAGATCGCAGGCAACACAGAACAAAACCTGCTCCAGCGGGTTTCCAGCCTCAGTAGGGATTTCCGCAGTCGTGTTTGAGTAATGCAGATGGGTTTCTCAAAGAGATGCTTCACGGCGTCCAGCAGAACAGGCTGGGTGCCGCTTCCATCCTCAGCACCCAACCGCTCTTGTCCCTTGATGCTGGCTCACTTCAGAATAGGTATCAGCCGAATGTTGCGGAAGTGTATCTCTGCCCCCTCTGATTGCAGGCAGATTTTGCCCGGCACCACCTCCGCGCCTGTGCCCTCGTTGACGATTTGCCCGTTTATCTTCAGCACCACATGGTCGCCATCCACGATAATCTCGTACTCGTTCCACTCGCCGATGGGCTTCTCCACCATTTTCGCCTTCACGCGGTTGGTCGGGGCGTTTGGGTTAATCCGGGCGGGGTCGGTATCCAGCTTCACGCCGTCGATCAGCCAGAAGTCGCCTGCGCTACCGCTCATCAGCTGCGCCTCAATGGATTTGGGCCAGATTTTATCTGCCCCGCGCATTCGCAAAAGCACGCCGCTGTTCCGCCCGCCCTTATCCTCGGGAGCCCAGCGCCACTCAAGCTTCAGGATATAGTTGGTGAAATCCGCCACCGTGCGGATATAGCCTGCCGGTCTGCCCTTGCAGATAAGGATCCCATGGTCGCCGTCGATGCTCCAGACGTCCTCCATCTTCACATTTGGGTCGGCGAGGAAATAGGTCCATCCACAAAAGTCCTTGCCGTTGAACAGCTGGATCTCCTTGCCCAGTTTGCCCTCAATCTTCACCTTCTGGGCGGATGCCACTGCAGTAAAAAGCAGAAGCAATACAGCGAAAGTTTCTGTCGCTCTTCTCATCCCGGTCCTCCTCAGCCACATGGTCTCTGAGGAATCCTTCGCGGTATGAGAAGAAGTTCCTCTGTCACACGAACCTTTTCCTATCCCTCACGCACCGCGCAGACACCGCCTTTCGAACCGGTGAAGTACAGCATCCCGCCTCCTTTCGCAGGCAGGCTTCGGTTCACCTTTCCATCCAGATACCATTTGACTCCGCCTGTGTTTGCGTCCAGCGCGTAGAAGTGCCCCTCACTGCACGGTATGGTGCTTGTGATGAACATGTCGGGAGTAATGTTTCGGGCTGGAAGTGCGCCTGCTTTCTGGAGCCTCTGCCAGCCGGGTCGCCAGCGATACAGTGTGTCGTCCTCCCGCCGGAGCAAGAGAAGCGACTGTCCATCAAAAGCCAGCGGGGAAAACCGCTCGCCCAGATTCTTCTCCTCCAGCACCCTGCCCGTGCCTTTGTTCAGCCGATGCAGGCGCACGTTTTTGTCCAGCCGCAGGGCGTAAGGCAATCTCCCTGCAACGTAGACGGCTGTTCCACGAGACACCAGGTAGAGCCCGTGCGGGGTCACGATGGGGGCACTCACAGACGCCCAGTCCAGCTCAGCCTTCCACAGCAGTTTCCCATCGTGCCCGTTCAGCGCATACACCATGCCCGAATCTGGCGCGGTGGCATACAAAACGTCACCATCCAGTACCAGCCTCCCGCCCCCGAAGCAAGTTTGAACGCCCGCCGCTTTGTGCCCGAGACAGTGTCAATGGCGTATACACCCCGTCGACCACAAATTCGGGTGAAATACTCGCCCAGTCGTCGCCGATGCGGAAGGTCCACAGCGTCCTGCCATCTTTTGCATCTAACGCGAACAGATTGCCTGCTGAGTCTGGAACATACAGCCTGCCTCCGTGATAGAACACTCCCGATAGAGAGCGCGGATAGCTGACCAGTTCTCGCCGCCAGACGATGCGATACGCCTGCAGATACCTGGCATCGAGCCAGACCACGCCCAGCAGTATCAGCAGGAAAACCGCCATCAGCGCGGGGCGCAGAGGACTGGACCTGCATAAACGGATGTGCTCTGCCGTTTGCACATTATCCACCCCCTGTCACGCGAGAGTACCCTTGTGATTTGCCTATGCCCCTGCCCACTCCTCCAATCCATCGGGAAGGGAAGGGACACTCTTTTGACGTATCCACATAGGGGAGGGTTACCTGCCTATGACAGGCGCACAGCGAATCTCCCAGCAATACCTTATCCCGTCCGAGCAGTTCGAGCCTGCCTACCTTGCCCTGCATCGCACGGGTGACCTGCAACGACGCGCCCAGGAGGCAATCTCTGCGCTGAAGGAGTGTCGCCTGTGTCCGCGAAACTGCGGGGTAGACCGACTGGCAGAGAAGAAGGGTGTTTGTCGCACTGGCAGGCATGCGATCGTCTCCAGCTATTTCCCCCACCACGGTGAGGAGGATTGTCTGCGAGGCTGGAACGGCAGCGGTACCATCTTTTTCACCTGGTGCGGGCTGCGCTGCGTCTTCTGCCAGAACAGCGACATCAGCCACGATGGGAACGGCGTCCCGGTATCCCCCGAAAGGCTGGCGCGGATGATGCTTCATCTGCAATCACTCGGCTGCCACAACATCAACTTCGTCACGCCTTCGCACGTGGTGGCGCAGGTACTGGAAGCGCTGGTGATTGCGGTGGAGGAGGGGCTGCGCCTGCCGCTGGTGTACAACACCTCCGCCTACGACTCGCTTGAAAGCCTGCGCTTGCTGGACGGTGTGGTGGACATCTACATGCCCGATTTCAAGTTCTGGTATCCCGAACAGGCACAGCGATACCTGCGGGCGAGAGACTATCCCGAGGTGGCGCGCCAGGCAATCTTAGAGATGCACCGCCAGGTGGGCGTGCTGAAGTTTGATGAACGCGGGATAGCCAAACGCGGAGTGCTGGTGCGCCATCTGGTCATGCCGGGCGACGTCGCCGGCACCGAGCACATCCTGCGCTTTCTGGCGGAGCAGGTTGCTCCCGATACCTACGTGAACGTGATGGCGCAGTACCACCCCGCCGGGCTGGTCTCTTCGCAGAGGTATCCTGAAATCAACCGGCGCATCACCACGCAGGAGTACTGGCAGGCGATACGTCTGGCGGAGGAGCTGGGGCTGAGGCTGGACGAACGTTGGTAAGCCCGCCCCAGCGATTAGATTCTATTTCGCCTCCGCACGAATCCGATACGCCGCCCCATGTATCTCTCGCGCCGCCTGCACCATCTCAGGATAAGGCGTATCGGTAACGGTGACGAAGCCGATATTGTAGTTCTCGCCGTCGAACCAGCGACCGGTCAGCGGCTGGTCGTTGTACTGAAACCAGTGACAGCCCACGAAGTTCGGATGGGTCAGCACGCTGGTCAGGTAGTCCTTATACATGCGGGCGCGGTCGTGCTGATCTTTGGCTGCCACCAGTCCCGTATGGAACATTCCCCTGTCCAGCGCACCGAAGTGGAACTCACCGATGATGGCAGGCTTGTCTAAGCGCTCCACGATGGCATACCGCTGGCGTTCCACCCGTGGCGCGTAGATGTTGAAGCTGATGACATCGCAGTATGCTGCCGCCGCCTCCACCGCATCCGGTCCGTACCACGCAAACCGACAGCCCAGATACAGGTGGTTTGGTGCCAGCTCCTTCAGCACGTTTCGCACGGTGCGGAAGTACTGTCGCGCGAGGCTCTTCACGAAAGCCGCGAAGTCCTGTTTGCGGGCGTCGGTGGAGGGCGGCTCCAGCGTGACCGGCTTCTCCAGCGCACTCCAGTCGGCAAAGGAAGTGCCCCACGCAGCGTTCAGCTTTTCTATCTGTCCGTATTTGGCGCGGAGCTGCTCCAGAAAAGCTCGCTTGGCAGGCGAGTTCGCCGCGTCCTCGCGCAGCGCCCCGTATGCCAGCCCGTAGCGACCGCCGTCTTCACCGCCTCCCGCCCAGCTCAGCTCGTTGTCCACAAAGTAGCCAATGCACCAGGGGTCGTCGCCGATGTGCTCAACCACCGGGCGAAGGGCATTGCGCACGTCCTGCTCGAAGCGGGGGTCAAAGGGGTCGTGCATCCTGCCCCAGTAGTCGTTGCCGCTGGCAACTCGTGCGTGCTCGCCGCCGATATGCGCCGTGCCCACGTAGGGAACCTTCCCGTTGCGGTGGAAATCCCAGTCCGACCAGTTGGCGATGGTGTTGAATCCCCACGAACGCAAACGTCGCAGGGTCACGTTCATCCACTGTGGTTTGTAGTTCTCGCCGTACTTGCGCTGGAGGTTGAGCGCGTACCAGTTGATGGTCTTTCCCTCTTTCACCGGTCCCGAGTGCACGCCCGACTGGTAGCCGATATGTCTGGCAAGTGGGTCTCCCTCCTTCGGCAACCAGGTAAACATCTCCTCCCGCCCGGTGATAAAGGTGGCGTCGCCGGTGTGTACACAGTCCATCCCCAGCGAGACGAACAGCGTTCCCTTCGGCGTGACCAGCCACCATTTGCCGTCGTATTTGGCGGTGCGGAAGTAGCCGGTCGCCTCCAGCTTCGGACCGCTCGCCCAGCCGCCGTACTCGTCGCGGTCGGGCACAGAGGGCTGACGTCTCAGATCCTGTTCCTCCTGCTGGCGCAAACGCTTCAGGTCGTCCACGCTCTTCACCTTACCGGGCCAGTCGCCACCCGTCCACTGACCGAACTGGTCAACAATGCCCCTTACGGGAGCACTGCTCTCCACCAGGCGAATGTTGTCTATCTGCAGTTTGATGGGTTTGCTGGGCCGATGCAGGAATACCTGAAACGCCACGATGTGGTTCAGGTTCAGCCTGTGCGGGTTCGCCACGCCCAGCAGGATGCCTCCTCCGCTGACCAGCGGTGGAAGCCCACGCATGCCGTAGTCCATCGGGCTGAACGCCAGGGGCATCACATAGGTCTGCGTCTCCCCCGCGCCGATGGTGGTGGTGGATTGTCGGCAGTAGTTCCATCCATCCGCACGAGGATCGTCGTCCACGCGGATGCCGAACCATACCGGTTCGGGGTTGGGGTTGTGGATGCTTATCGCCAGTGCGCCCGCCCCGCTCCAGTTCCACGCCTGAGCAGGTCTGAAGGTCACGTTGGGCCACTCGGCGGGTTCATACTCCACCTCCAGCGCCTGCCCCGAAAGCTTCCCTCCTGCGGCAACACGCTGAACCCGCACGTTATTGCGAACCACGGACTGCAACTGCTGTTCCGTCTCGAAGTCATACAGTACCTGCTGTGCCATTGCGCCCATCGCCAGACAAATCAGCAGGCAGGAGATGCCGGTGCACCAGTATATCACTCGCGTCCCTCCTTCCTACGACGAGATAGCCTCATTGCGCGGGCACGACCTTGATAAAGTCCAGCCCGAACATATAGCGGTCGCCAGTGCTGGCAGGATTCGTACCCACCACTTCCACTCGAAGCACGTTCTGTCCCTGCTTCAGGGTCACCTTACCGAAGCTGATTTTACCTGTATGGATAACGCCGTTGTTGAACAGGTCTACCACGTCACCAACAGGCGCACCGTTGACCGACAGGCGAAACTGCCCGTAGTCTACCGCCTTGGTCATGGCGAGAATCAGCTCGTAAGTGCCCGCCTTCGGCGCGTTGAACCCCAGCTCCAGCACATTGCCGGGCTTTGCTCCCGTCCACCAGAGATGTTTGCCTGCGCTCCAGGCATCGCCAAAGCCCAGCATGTCCTGTATGGTGATATTGCCGCCTGTGTGGCGGAGCACGGTCATGGTCTCCCCTTCGATGGCGTCGGGTTCTCGATAGGTTTTCAGCTCGGGCAGCTGCACGGGTAACCTCTCCTGCACCGTGGGGAAGCTTCGCGCCCCGTTCGGGGGGTCGGCATACCAGTAGCCAATAGCGCTATAGCTGACCTTCGTCTCCGCCCAGTGCCACACCTCAATATCCGCCCGGAAGCTTCGCTCAAACGGCACGTTGTCGATGATGAAGAAGCGGTTGTTGGACACATGTCCGAAGCTGCCGGGTCCGTCGGCGCGGGGCTGGTTGTGATAGGCGTGCGTGAAGGGGGTCGGGTTGCCCCAGGCGTAGCCGAAAAAGTCCTCAGTGCCCGTGCCGAACGTACTGGGGAACTCTTCGCCATCCACATAGAACTTCTCATCGCCCTCGCCCCACCACACTCGCACCGGATTGGCAACGCTCAACGCCACTCCGACAAACCGTCCGCGCCCCGTTGCTTCCGCCATGGTCCAGTCCCGCATGGGGCGGGTGTTGATGGGATACTGCGTGTGCCATTGCGCATGGAAGTACAGCCAGCGGTCGCTCCACCGTATCGGCTGAACCACCACCCTGCCCCTCAACGTCAGCGGTTCATCACCTTCGTTGCGCACGCGCAGAACCGCTCGCCGGGCAAAAGGCATCACCCAGTGGCTGTACATGACGCCGTTCTCCCGCATCCCACAACTGAGTGCCTGATAGGGGTTCAAGCCAGGACCCGTGCCGAAGAAGTCCCCCAATGGCGACCACACCGAAGGCAGTGTGGAATCGTCCCAGGTGATTTCCAGCACCGCCGACCTCAGCATCTTCTGAAGGTCCTTTGCCTCTGATTTCATCTCTATCGCCACGATGCGAGCCGGTCCCTGCAGAGTCAGCACCTGCGAGCCACCAGGTGGAATGCTCCAGCGTATGTTTTGCGTTCGCGCTCCTGTTGGTGCACGCCATGTGTCGTAAGGCTTGGACAGCCGACGTGCGACCTGCTCACCCTGGCTGCGGGTGCGTTCCACCGCCTCCCACGAGAAGCTTTCCACCTGTGTGCCGGGCGGATAGAGCCGATAGTTGACGTGATAGTACATCCCCTCACCGCCCTCTACAGTGACCAGCGCACGCTTCGCAAAAGGGATGGGGAAGTAGATATTAGCGCCGCTGGAATGTATCCCCGCCAGCGGAGGCATAAAGGGATACCCCTGCGAACCGTCAAACAGCTTCGCAAACTCACGCTCAATCACGGGCTTTTCCGTGCCGTCCATGTAAATGCGCAGGATGCCCTTGGGGTTGGCTGACCAGATGCGCACAATCGCGCCCGGTCCCTGAATGTCTGCCATCACCATCTCCCTGCGTCCGTTGCGCTCGTCCACGCGGATGTACTGACCTGCGTCCCCGTTGGCGAACCAGTCCACCTTCCTGCCGTTCACGATACGACTGGCACGGTCATAGCTGGACGCCTGCAGGCATCGCTCGCCAGACGGTGCTTTGACGCTGAGAGACTCGAGGTCTATCAGCTGGCGAAGCAGGTCGGAAAGGGTAATGGATGGGGCCGATAACGCCTGCGCAGCCGCCGCGAGCACACACAGCAGCGCAACACCTAACGCTCTCATCACACAGCCTCCATGCAACCGTTTTAGGCTTTCGGGATGGGTTTCGCTGAAGGCGACAAAACATCCTGCCCGACAGCAGCAAAACAAAAACGGGCAGTGGAGCAGCCACTGCCCTTACACGGATATAAACAGGAGGCGGACTACCGCTTTCGTCGGAATCGTACCAGCGCTCCCAGCGAGGTTATCCCACCGAACAGAGCAACCAGCCCGGAAGGTTCAGGCACGACGGTCAGCGTCCACTCGTCCCCAAACTCGTGATAGTCGCCTGGATAGTATCCGCCATACACGCCGCCAGCGCCGCGATACACGCCCAGAGGGACTGAGGGCGACACCCTGAAAGAGAACACTTCCGTCTCCAGAGTCTGCCCAGCCGGCGCCGCCCAGAGTAAACTGCCGTACAGGAACTGGTGTTCGAGTTCGGGAGGCCAGTTGCCGAAAACGGCCGTCCAAAACGTCGTGAACACAATGTCCCTTGCGCCCTGATTGACGTAGCGGTGGGAGTACACAACCGTTTCCCCAGGTGCCGCTACCCGGTCAGGGTTTGGTATCTCGACGTTGAAATGGTAATCGTCCACCACCTCCAGATGGAAAAGCAATGTCCCCAGTTCATCCTGTGCGTTCTGGTCTGCCCCGCCGAGCACTGTGAACGCTGCATTGTACATTCCCGGTACAGCGTTTGTGCCAATACTTACCTGCAGGATGTTTCCCCAGACACGTCCTTCGCCGGGAGCCAGACGCACAGGACCATTCATCAGGAAACTGTCTACCCATAACTGGCTCCAATCTTCAGCGGGATCAGGAACGAACGACCAGCTGTTGAGGTAGAGGTCGCTGGTACCGACGTTGCGAAGATAGCCCACGTAGGGCGCAATATCCCCGGCAGCGCCACTCTGGGTGTCGCCATAATGGAACCCGAACTCCAAGTCGCCTGCCAGCACCGACAGGCTCGTTGCCCACGCGAGCAACACGACCGCCATCAGTCGCTTCATGCTTTTCTCTCCTTTCTTGCGCTGCGAAACGAACCATACCACTATACCGCCTTTACAGAAAAAATTAAAGCAGACAAAAATCTATTTTAATGCACCGTATACAAGCACCAGGTTGTCCCGATGGACGACTTCATCGGCGCGTTTGAAGCCAAGCTTCTGCTCAATCTGCGAGCTCTGGCATCCGGCGATTCGGGCTATCTCTTCACTGCTGTAGTTCGTAAACCCTCGTGCGAACACATTGCCGTGTTCGTCGCGCACCTCCACCACCTGCTGGGGCTGGAAATGCCCCTCCCAGGCAACCACCCCAGCGGGCAAAAGGCTCTTGCCGTCAGCAAGGATACGCTCTTTCGCCCCTTCGTTGACCACAATTGCGCCGCTTGCAGGCAAGCCGTACGCCAGCCACCGCTTGCGATGACACAGCTTGCGCGGCAGCGGGCGGAACACCGTGCCCGTGAACTCATGCCCCCGGCAAATCTGGTGCACAATCCCCTCGTGCCTGCCGTGTGCGATAACCATCGTCAGCCCCGACGTAGTAGCAATCTGCGCCGCCTGCAGTTTGGTAATCATTCCGCCGGTGCCCACTCGCGAGCCGCTTTCGCCTGCCATGCGCCAGATACGCTCGTCCAGCTGCGTTACCTCCCGAATCAGCCGGAGATACCTCCCGCTCTCATCCCGCTCGTACAACCCCTCCACGTCCGAGAGCAGAATCAGCAGGTCTGCATCCAGCATCGAAGCCACCATCGCCGCTAAGGTATCGTTATCACCGAAGCGAATCTCCTCGGTGGCGACCGTATCGTTCTCGTTGATGATAGGAACAACCCCCATTTTCAGCAACTGCTGGAGGGTATTGCGGGCGTGCAGGAAGCGATGGCGCTCGCCGAAATCCTCGCGGGTCAACAGCACCTGCGCTACCGGCAGGTCATACGCCACAAACGCCGCCAGATACGCCTGCATCAAGAGAGGCTGACCGATGGCGGCCATCGCCTGCTTGAAGGGCATGGTGGCTCGAACGAGCGATTGGAGCGATTGCCCAGCATAGTTTTCCCAGTGGTCGATACCCGCGCGGATGGCTCCCGAGCTGACAAGCACTATCTGAGTGCCGGCGCGATACTCGGCGGCACACTGCATTGCCAGTGAAGCGATATACACCCTGTCCAGCGCACCGCTCTCGTCTGTCAGGGTGCTCGTGCCCACTTTAATCACAACTCGTCGGTAAGCCATTACGAGGTTTCCCAGCGCTCCTCGTCCACAAAGTCAAACTCTTCGTCCCCGATACGCACCGTATCGCCGTGCTGGATGCCCGCCTCACGCAATCTCTGCAGGATGCCGATTCGTTCCAGCTTGCGATGCAGGCGACGCACCGCTTCCTCGTTCTCTAAATCGGTCATCTTCACCATGCGCTCGATACCTTTGCCCTGCACGGTAAACTCATGCTCACCGGTCTGCATCACCTGCCAGGCGCGTTCGTCCTGACGCGGCGCACGAATGATGACCATATCCTCGGACGGTGTGGCTGGTGGTGGTATCGAATCCAGCAGTTCGGCAAGGTGATAGACCAGCTGCTGGACACCTTCTCCGGTCGCGGCGGAGATGACATGTACGGGATAGCCCCGTTCCTGCAGGGCGATCCTCACCCGGTCGCGCAAATCAGGCGGTGCCACATCCACCTTGTTCAGCGCCACCACCATCGGGCGACGCAGAAGGTCGGGACTGTACAGTTCCAGTTCGCGCTGGATGACCTCAAAATCCTGCAGAGGGTCACGCCCCGTCATGCCCGATATGTCCAGCATGTGCACCAGCACGCGACAGCGTTCCACGTGTCGCAGGAACTGATGCCCCAGTCCCTCGCCCGCGTGCGCGCCCTCAATTAAGCCGGGCAGGTCTGCCACCACAAAACTGCGCCCCTGCTCCACGAACACCACTCCCAGATTGGGCACGAGGGTGGTGAAGGGATAGTCGGAGATTTTGGGCTTGGCAGCGGAGATGCGAGAGATTAAAGTGGATTTGCCCACGTTCGGGTAGCCTACCAGCCCCACATCTGCCAGCAGTTTTAGTTCCAGCCTCAGCCGACGACGCTCACCCGGCTCCCCCTTCTCGGCGAATCGCGGCGTCTGCTGAGCCGGGTTGGCAAAATAGGCGTTGCCGTGTCCGCCGCGCCCGCCACGCGCCACCACCACCCGCTGACCGGGCTCGATCAGGTCTGCCAGCCATTCTCCCGTCTCTTCGTCGTACACCACAGTGCCCACCGGCACGCGCAGCTCGCACGGTTCCCCATGTTTGCCATGGCGCAGGTTCGGTCCGCCGGCGCCGCCCCGCTCCGCGCGGTAGTGACGCTGAAAGTGATAATCCAGCAAGGTGGTCAGGCGTTCATCCGCGACGAGCACCACATCGCCGCCGCGTCCGCCGTCTCCCCCAGACGGTCCCCCGCGGGGTACAAACTTTTCGCGACGGAAAGCCACGCAACCGTTTCCGCCGTCCCCCGCCTGAACTTCAATGACTACCTCGTCGACGAACATGTTCTGCCTCGAATGCGCGAAAAGGCTCGCCACCTGGCGAGCCTTTCACCATGTGTTCGATAGCGAGATTATGCACTCGCCGCTTCTGGCAGGGGTATCACGCTGACACGGCGGTTCTTCTTGTCACTGCTCTCGTACTTCACCACGCCGTCCACCAGGGCGAACAGCGTGTAGTCGCCGCCCATGCCCACGTTCCTGCCCGGCTTGAACTTGGTGCCCCGCTGGCGGATGATGATACTGCCCGCCTTCACCACCTCGCCGGCGTACTCCTTGACGCCGAGCCGCTTCGACTTGCTATCTCGCCCGTTGCGGGAACTGCCAACACCCTTTTTATGTGCCATTTGGTCTCACCTCTTCCTACGCTTCGATGCCCTGCACGCGAAGAATGGTCTGCCACTGTCGGTGACCGTAGCGACGCCTCTGGTTCTTCTTCGGCTTGTAGGTAAAGCCGATAATCTTCTTGCCTTTGACGTGGCGCACCACTTCGGCAATCACCTTGGCGTTCGCTACCGTCGGCGTGCCGATACGCAGACCGTTCTCGTCCTGCACCATCAGCACCTCGGTCAGCTCCACCGTCTGTCCTTCCTCGACGGGCAGCTTCTCCACACGCAGTATCGTGTTGGGCTCTACCTTATATTGTTTTCCACCTGTTCGAACGACTGCCACCATCGCTAATCTTGCCTCTCCAGCGATTTGCCTTCAAACACCTGTAGGATTTTACCGAACAAAACGCCCGTTGTCAAGGGCATGTGAGCGCCCGCGCCACGTGAAGCACGTTCCCGTCTACTTCACCGTGCCTGCTCGGCGCACCACCGCACGCAGAATCACCAGCCCCTCATCCACCGCAGAGCGGTCATCTCGCGCCACCATCACGGTTACAAAGAAACGCCCGCCTGCCCAGTAGAAGGTAGTGGCGCCATCTGACTGCACCCAGAAGCCCGTGCCGGTCATCTTAATCGCCTGTGGTTTCTGCTGGCGCAGGGTGTTTCGCCAGTGCTCCACGAACCGGCGTGCCGATGCCATATCCCTCATGGTGTGCGTGGTGACGGTGGCATACAGGTCGTTACGCTGATACAGCTTCTGCGCTGCTTCCTGAACACCGTTCTTCAGGTAAAACTGGTATCCACCGTCGTAAATGCTGCTTAAGCCATCGCCTTTGCCGTAGAGAGAGGAACCCTGTACCTCTTTCCACCCTTTGAGCTCGGTGGAAGGCAGTAGTTTCGTGCACGGGCTGTTTTCCCCATCCGCCCACGTCGCCACAGCTATCAACACACCCAGCAAAACTGAAAACAGTCGCCCGTTCATCCAATCACCTCCAGACGGTCTACACATATTCTACCACCTT
>CAZOGB010000034.1:0-35769 GCA_964579145.1 uncultured bacterium
AAAATACTGGAAGACCTGACCAGCAATAGCGAAGAATTGAACCTGAAGCTGACCATCAAGTTCAGAGATGTATCGGTTGACCTGAGTATCACCGAGAGCCTTGTGGTGATTAACGCGCTTGCGGTAAAACGTGCGGCCCTACGGGGAGGGTTATGGAGCACGGCAGGCAAGCAGGTGGAGAAGCCGCTTATGACGACGCTGTGTGAGCTGCACCGCGTGCCGAAGGAACATTACGAGCAAACCCCTCCAGCCGAGCACGCTGCGCGTAAAGGGCGTGAAGTGGATTTTTACCTGGTTGGCGGCGACGGTAAGCGTTATCGGTGCGAAGTAAAGCTGATGGGCATAGGCAATCCCGAAAGCGCGGACGCGGCTTTTGCCAGAGACAGTGACGTATTTGTTGCCGACACGTTATCAGACTCGGTGAAGCAGAATCTGGACGGTCGGGGCATCCTGTGGATTGAGATGCGTGGTGCGGACGGCGTGAAGCAGTTTCAGGATGTGCTGCGGAAACTGAGGATACCTTTCACACCCATCGCTCCCGCCGACCTGCCCTCGGCACTGGATGAGGTGCTTCAGCGGCTGGTTGCCGGCGAGATGTTGCCCGCTACGAACGTTTTTTCGCTGCGAGAAGAGGCTGAGGATTACCGGGCGGAGGATTGAGCACTTGCTATCCGCTGTAAGTTCATTGTTCGGACCTGCAAAGAATCCTTCTTCGTTCTTCCACAAGGTAATCTCGCTCTTAACTATCGGGATGCACTTCTGCTATAATAATAGCAACACCTGCCCAAAGTGTTTTCAATGACAAGATGCCGTATGCTCTCGCTCGCTGTGAGAGCTGGGAACAAGTATTCTACTCTGAAGATTGGGAGGTGAGCCGCATGGGCGCTTTTCACAGGCTGATGAGCCGGAAGTGCCTTTGGGCAAGTGTTCTGTGGCTATCCACAGTCGCGGTCGTGTTCGCTGGGGACTATCGCGTTGGTCACCTGCCAATGATAGAGAAACATGGTGCATACGTGCTGTGTGGTGATGAGAACATTTGGCAGGAACTCGTGAGGAATATAGAACCAGAGAAGCGCCAGTTTCTCGTGCGAGTTAACCCTGGCGATACCGCTAAGCTACAGGAAATGGTGGTAAAGCCGGGTCCCCGTTTCGTGCTGCTGAATCTGTCCCGGGAATCGTTTCCCAGGCAACCAGACATGATAAAACTCCTGGAAGGCAAGCGGAATGTAGCGCAGCTCCCCCAGAAGAAAGCGGGCTATTTCGTGAAATGGAGATGGAAGGTCAAGAAACAGCCTGACCAGATGTGGGTGGTTGTGTATGCGCCCGGTGCGATGTCACTTGCCAGGGCGATCCGCAAAGCATGTGATGACCTTGGGTGGAAAGGTAAGGGTCCTTCCGAGCCGGCACAGGAATGGGATGTCGCCCTGTGGACAGTCGTGGGCAGTGCCGACCTGCTGAAGGAGCAACGTCTTCAGGAGTGGATAGCGCGTTCTTTTAACCGAGATGACATAGATGCGGAGATAGTTCCCCTCAACCTGGTGGAAGCAGCTCGCGAACGACTTTCCACTAGCAATCAATGTTTCCTGATTACCCACGCCCAGCGCGAGTCGTTGGTTCCTTTCCTGCGTGAGTCAGCCTCACCAGTCGCGGACATGTTGGGTAATTTGAAGGAGAATGAACTGGCAGTTGTGACCGCTCAACTGCCTGAAAATCGCCGGTTGATCTGTATGAGCGCAGCGTCTGTGCCCCTCTATGGGAAACTGCTTCGGGAGACTCCAAACGTTTTGCAGGCAGTGGATCAGAGATGGGAAGTGCCCAACTTGAGCTGGATCAATCGCGTTGCGCTCGTGCCCATCGTTCAGGTTCGCGACGAGCGCATACCACCTGGTGCCATCGACCGTATGATGACAGCCATTACCAAAGGCCTGCAAACTTACGTTCGAGTGGCAAACATCAGCCCTCGCGACCTGCAGGTTCTGGCGGAAGCGGAAGCGCGGGGGATGCTTAACCTGCCAGGGGGAACCAAACAGATACTGGCACAAACAGAGGTGAAGAACGTAGACGCACTTCTTATAGTGTCCATCAACGCGGTAAGGGCAAACGGCGCGTGGAGGACAGGGAAGCCGGTGCTGCCGGAAATACCTCCTGACCCGGATTTGGAAGAGCCATGGATTGACAAGACCAGGTGTTTGATTGGCGGCTGCTGGGGAAAATCGAAAGTGCACCAGGAAAAATGCATCCCCAGCTGGGCGGACGAACATCGACGCTGGCGAGCGGTGATAGGAGATAAGATTCGTCTGATAGAGGCAACCGCGTACACGGTCTATAGAACCGTGGAGTGGGTAGAAGAGGCGCAGATTGAGGTCTCGTTACGCGCTATTTGCACAAGCGAGAAGAAAGCAGACATGTACGGTTATCAGATTGAGGGGACGGTTGTCGCTTCTGCACCCACCAGCACGCAGCTCCTCGTAATGAGCGGAAAGCAGGAGATGCGTGTTTATCCGAGGGTATACCGGGAATCTATCAATAGAGACGGTCCCAGCTATGGTGGCGAGCGGTATCTGGGTATCCGATTCGTCGTACAACTTCCCGATCCTGAGTTTCCACCTGTACCCCCTCGCTTCATAGGGACTGACTCGCCGTTGTGGACAGAGGCGTTCTCCAGAGCTGCCGACAATGCCCTGTCCCTGCTTCTGGAACAGGCGTTGTGGGGTGGGCAAAACGAGTTAGTCCGTGCTGCGGAAGAGGAAAAGGAAGAAGGACCTGGCTCCTGGGGGATAGTACAAAACGTTACCGGTTCCCAGCTGACCGTGCGCTGGGCAGGCGACCAGCCAGTCGCAGCTGGCGAATGGATAGAGATACACACCCGAGAAGGAGGGTTACCTAAAGCGAAGGTAGTATCGGTTGCGGGAACACAGGTGGTGGCGGAACTTCAGCAGCCTGACACCCGTATCCAGATTGGTGATGCTGTGTATCGGTCGGCTCCTCCGCCCCCTGGCGATAGAGACAGTAAATCGGAGCCACCGGCAGCGAGAACTGGTTCTGAGAATCTGCCCAGTATTGTGCGGGTGAAGCAGGAGGTTGTCATCAAGCTCGCCCTCACGAAGCAGCCTCCTCGAAACCAGGAAAGCGGGCTGCAGGCGAAAGCGCTGGTTCAGGCAAGCAAGGAGCTGCAAAGGCAGATTCAGCAGCAATACCGTGTTCTTGTAAGCCTTGAGGACCTCTCGGAAATCGCTTCGGTAAGCAGTGCCAGGTGGGAGCCGAAAGTCAAACAGTATATCGTCAAAGTTCGGTTTGCTGGCGAAGTGAAGGTTCGTCGCGCCGCTGATGTGGAGAATGAGCCGTAGGAGGGCTTCTGAATGCGGATCTGGATTGGCTGTCTTGCGGGATTCATCCTTGCACTAACGACTCAGCAGGTTGGAGAAGCGCAAAGCCTCCATCAACAGCCCTACAGAGTGGTAGAGACGGAGGGGCGTGCGGTTATTGTGAGTGGGAACGAGGTTGCAGCGAGGGAGGCTGCGCGCGCAGATGCTGTGCGTCAGGCGGTTGAACAGGTGGTGGGGGCGTATCTAGAAGCCACCAGCGAGGCGGAAGATTTCGAACTGGTGCGCGACCAAATCCACATGCGCTCCAGCGGCTATGCCGCTATAGAGCAGGTGCTGTGGGAGGGTGCACACGGAGACACCTATGCGCTCAAAGCTCGCGTGAAGGTATTCCTACTGGAACCTGCTGCGGGGAAGCAAGCTTTGCTGAAGAAGATGAAGGAACTGGGGGTGCTCCGTCAGCTGCGGGTAATGGTAGTTATCCCGGAAACCCACCTCGGACGTCCCCACGTCCCCGACCCTGCGGCAGAGACTGCTATCCTGGGCGCACTGATCAGGGCAGGTTTCAAAGCAGTCGACCAGAAGCGCGTTGCCGAGATACGATACTCTCGGGAGATAGAAGGTCTATCGCGTGGTCAGACCGACCCTCAACAATTACTCCAGTTCAAAAAGCGTTTTGGGGCGGATGTGCTGATAACGGGGGAAGCTTTCAGTCAACGTATCAGCTCTCCCATTGCTAATGACCCGTTCGTTCGCTGTCGGGCTCGTGTGGAGGTTAAAGCGATACTGACAGACACCGGTGAGATCATCGCCGCCGATGCACTTCACTCAGCAGGAGCAGACCTTTCCGAGGACCTGGCGAGCAAAGACGCTCTTCAGAAAACGGCGGAGCGGTTGGCTCCACGCCTGATTAGCGATATCCTGATAGGCGGGTACGGGTCGCCCGCCAGAACGACGAGCAACGTGGAGATGGAAATCCGGGGCTGGCAGGGAATATCACAGGCGCAGCGATTCCTCGACGCCCTGCGCAGGGTGCGCGGTGTTCACAACGTCCGCTTGCTTGAGTATCACGCTGGCGTACTTCTTGCAGAGGTAGAAGCTGACCAGGATACGAAGAGTCGCCTAGGAAGCATTCTGGAGGAACATGACCTATTGAAAACGTTTGGTATCGTCGTGGAATCACTGTGGGGGGCAAAGGTCGAGGGGATGGTGAAAAACGAGCGTCCTCGGTAGCTCGCAACTGCCAGTTGCAGGGATGCACCCAGTCCACACAGCTTAGCCTTCCCAGGAACAGTAAGTACTCAGCAGATGGTTGAACACCTGTCACCCATCCTGAAGCGCAGGTATCTCCACCGGCAATCTCCCTGTCGGCGTCCATTGCCCGTACAGCACGTCGGTAAGTGCCCCCAGTGAGCAGGCGCGGAACCCATAGGTGCACAGGTAGTTGTGGACAAAGGGGAAGTGGCGGATGTCATAAGGCTCACGCAGGGCAACAACCACCAGCCTCTCCCCAAACCGCTCGTGCAGTGCCTTGACCAATTCTGCCTGTTTCCGCACGTCAACAGGCGTGTCGCTCCACGGTTCGGGGGGACTGGTTGCCACCACGCACTGCTGTGCCTGCGCTGTCGCCTGCAAGCATTGCTGGGTCTGTTCTGGTGGAAAATCGGGGTCGATGGGCAGCTCCAGCAGGTCGGGCTGGTAGCGGCGCATCTGCTGGGCGAGTAGTGGCATGCTGTGGTGCGCGGAGATCAGCGCGGTACGCCGCCCGGTATGCAGGGGGAAGCCCGCCGAATCGTGCCGAACAAGCGTGATACTGGCGCGGGCAATCTGTTCCTCCAGTGCATCATGCGCTGGGTCGAGCCAGGGCGCACCCTCCGCTTTCGGCTGGGCGGACAGGAACCGGCGTTTGGCACTCAACACGCGCGAGGCTGCTTCGGTCAAACGCTCCAGAGGCAGCTCACCCGACTGCACCGCCTGTCGGATCGCCCGAACCGCCTCACGCTGAACCTCCAGCGTGTGGGCAATCAGCACCATGTCCGCGCCCGCCTTCAACGCCTCCACCGACCCGCGCGCACTTCCGATGGTATCGGCAATCGCCTTCATCTCCAGACAGTCGGTGATGACCAGCCCATCGTAGCCCAGCTCCTGCCTCAACAGTCCTGTGAGGATGGCGGGCGAAATGGTGGCGGGTCGGTGCACGTCCAAAGTGGGAAAGACGATATGCGTGGTCATGATGGCTCCAACGCCTTCGGCAATGGCGGCGCGGAAGGGAACCAGCTCGATCTGTTCCAGTCGCTCGCGGTCGCCCCAGATGGTGGGCAGGGCAAGGTGCGAGTCCACGGCGGTGTCGCCGTGACCGGGAAAGTGTTTGGCGCAGGCGAGCAAGCCTGTCTGCTGATAGCCGCGAATCGCCGCCGTGCCCATCCGCGCCACCAACGCGGGGTCTGCACCATACGAACGCACGCCAATGATGGGGTTATCGGGGTTGTTGTTCACGTCCATCACGGGTGCAAAGTTCCAGTTAACGCCCAGCGCCAGCAGTTCCCGCGCCTGTGCCTGCGCCTGCCGAAACGCCAGTTCGGGGTCGCCCGTTGCCCCCAGCGCCATGTTGCCCGGAAACTCATGGAAGGGCGCACGCAAGCGATTAACCGTTCCGCCTTCCTGGTCGATAGCAATGAACAGTGGAATGGGCGAGAGGCTCTGGAGCCGGGCAAGAGTGCTGCGGATACTCTCGGGGTCTGCAGAGTTGACGTTCCGCCCCAGTAGGACTACCCCGCCCACCTCCATCGTTTCGACCAGCTCGCGGGCATGGGCGTTGACGGTGCGCGCCTCCTCAGGAGTAGTCCCCTGCCAACCGAAGCAAAGCACCTGCCCGATGAGCGCATCGGTATCAAGTTCGGTGACGTCAGGTATGGCTGGTTCCCTCATGCCTTCTCCTTATGGTTCGCACACCACACGGAACCCCACAAACGGCGCGTCGGTCAGCCACCATTTGCTCTTGGGGTTTTGGGGGTCGTTCATCTGCCAGTCGGGGGTGTACTTGGCGCGCGCGGCGGGATGTACCTTTTCCGGCTCATCGTAGAAAGAACCTCCGCGCACCACCGGCACTTCGTCATCCATTGGCTGGCACCATTCCGCGGCGTTGCCCAGCATGTCGTAGATGCCCCAGGCGTTGGGCTGTTTGGTTCCCACCTTGTGCGTTTTGTCGTCGGAGTTGCCCCAGTGCCACGCCAGCTTGTCTAACAGCTCTCTGTCCGCAATCGGACCCGCAGGAAGCACTCCCGCACGGCAGGCATATTCCCACTCCGCCTCGGTCGGCAGGCGGTACTTTTTGCCGGTCTTGGCGGAGAGCCATTCGCAGTACTTCTGCGCGGTGAGGTAGCTCATGCTGATGGCGGGGTAGCCCTTGTGCCCAAACCCCCGGTCTACCGCTCCATAGGGCTTGCTGGGGCGCGATACCGCGTCGGCGCCACCGGTCTTTTGCGTTTCCGGCGCGTCCAGCCTGTGCACGAACGCGTCCAGCTCGTCCCATGTGACCTCTGTCTTGCCAATGTAGAACGGCTTGATGGTGACCTGTTTGGGTTTGCCCGTTTTGGGGTCGGTGATGGTGTATGTTCCGCCGGGCACGGGAATCATGTCAAACTTCACCACCGTGCCGGGGATGGTTTCCGTGTATGCTGTCAGCGGTTTGGCGGCGGGCTGTGTCTGAGCCTTTTGACCCTGCGCATGAAGCACCGTTGCCACAGCCGCCAAAATCGTGAAGGGGATGAGCACCCTGCTGGTGAAAGGTGCGGATAGTAATCTCGAAACGGGTGAACGGGTATCTGCGATGTTCCGCTTCATTGTCCGAAAACCTCTGCTCCTGTTGTTTCTGCTCAGTGCCCAGAGCGTTCTGCAGGCACAAACGGCACGCCTGCACCGCTATCAGTATAGCCAGATGTTGATGGGAGTGCAAGTGACCATCACCCTGTATGCGCCCGACAGAGCCACCGCCGAGCGTGCCTGCACCGCGGCGTTCGAGCGCATCGCCGATCTGGAACAGATTATGAGCGACTATCGCGTCGACAGCGAATTGATGCGCCTGTGTGCGCAGGCAGGGGGACCCCCGGTGCGGGTCAGTGAGCCTCTGTTCACCGTGCTGAAGCGGGCGCAGGAGCTGTCCCGGCGTACGGATGGGGCGTTCGATGTGACGGTCGGTCCGTTCGTGCAGTTATGGCGGCGAGCCAGGCGCACCGGGCAGTTTCCCACACCGGCGGAGCTGGAGGAGGCGAAACAGCACGTGGGCTACGAAAAGATGGTGCTGAACGAGGCAGAGCGCACGGTGCAGCTGTTGGTGCCCGGTATGAGGCTGGACCTCGGAGGCATCGCGAAGGGATACGCCCTGGACTGTGCCCTGAAGGTTCTGCAGGAACACGGCATCCGACACGCCTTGCTGGAGGCTGGGGGAGACATTGTGGCAGGGCTGGCGCCGCCTGGGACGGCAGGGTGGAGGATTGAGGTCGCCAACGCTTCGCCCGAGCGCCGGTGGGTGTATCTCGCGCTGGGGGCAATCTCCTCCTCCGGCGACACCGAGCAGTATGTGGAGTATCAGGGCAAGCGTTATTCGCACATTGTGGACCCGCGTACTGGCTGGGGATTGACCACGCGCGTGGCGGCGACGGTTATCGCCCGCGACGGCATCACCTCCGACAGCCTGGCGACCGCGCTATGTGTGCTGGGCAGAGAGAAAGGGATGACGCTGATTCGCTCCGTGCCCGGCGCAAGGGCGTATATTCGGGAGGTCAGCGGTCTGTAGAGGAATTACTTAGTCTAATTAAATGTCGTTTCAATTGTGCCCTCAGACAAAAAGTCGAAAAAACTGGTATTTGTACGGGTCTAGAAATGCCCCTTTTGGTACGATTCTTGCATCTATACTGAGTGGAGGTTCAACCTATCTCATCTCGAGGAGGAAGGAAAAATGCGTTCGTGGTGGTTGGTAACCGCGCTGGTAGCGCTGATGGCGGCAGCCGTTTATGCGGCAACTCCTCCAGTGTTCCTCTATGCGGACACGGCACCGAATGCATACGGCTCCCCGAACTGGCTGCCCTGGAGGGATGCGGCTTTTGCGGATGCTGCGAACGGCACATTCATCAACATGCGCAGCGGTGCACATCCTGGTACTACCTACTTTGAGCCGGTCGAGGAGATTGTGTACAGCACGATGGACCTCGGCAAGCGCCTGCACTGGGTGTACTGGGTCCCGGGGGCTACCATCGCAGAGCTGCAAGGTTTGCAGTTTGAGGTCAACTGGATGGTCGACTGGGATGGCGTCAACTACGTCTATAACTGGACGACCTATGACATCGAACAGGCTGTCCTAGACGGTTTCGGAATACCGACTAACGGCTGGATACAGCCTAGCAGCTGGATTGAGTACGACAAGGATGGTGACGGCACTAAAGATGGCGTGATAGGCACTTTTGGTCACGCTTGGTGGGCAACAGATGACGAAGCTCCCCCATACGATACGAATAATCAGTGGTGGGACGAGGTTGACCAAGCTGATGTCGATGCTCTGGCAGCTGTCATCCGCCAGTCACAGACGCACGCTACGGGTTACGTGCGGATGTTCGACGGCACGGCTTACACCTACAATATCCTGCCGTTGCATGTTGTTCCTGAGCCGGGCACGGTGGTGCTGTGGCTGAGCGGGCTGGCAGCGCCTGCCTTTGCGCTGCTGCGCCGGCGTAAATAGGTTCCCAGTCGAACAACATACCCCCGCGACGGCAGTCGCGGGGGTTTTTGCACATCTGGTGGAGGCGGAGGGACTCGAACCCTCGTCCAGAGTGATTTGCCCCAGGCGTCTACGAGCGTAGCCATCGTTTTGTCTCTCGCGGAAGGGCACGCCCGATGGCAGGCTTACCCATCCGCCAGCTCATCCTGCGCTTTCGCCCGGATGGCGATGAGCGGTTCCACCCGGACTATCCGGCATAGCACACGCCCACATCCGCCTCGGCCGGCAGGAGGCGGCAGGACGGCTGCCTCTAATTAGGCAGCGAGAGCGTACTGAGGAGTCGCTCTTATTTTTTTGCCGCTTTTTTACGAGGCCAACGGCACCTCGGCTCGCAGCCTGAGCGCGCCTCTACCCTGTCGACACCAGTCGCCCCCAGGTCTTTCCATACATATTATACACCTTTTCGCGCTTTTTGTTGCATGTTGTTGCAAAATCGCAAAAACCCGGAGGGCGAGCCTCCCAGTGAGCCGATTGGTAGCCCCACCTAACCTCCCCGCAGGCGGGGAGGGACTCGGGTGTCCCCCTGCTTGCGGGGGGACGACAGGGGGGCTGACAATCAATCCCCCTGCTTGCGGGGGGACAGGGGGGCTTGCACCCCAAACGGCTCGGCAGGAGCCTCGCCCTCCATGCATGGCTGAACGTCATCCCGTCCGTTCGAATCCAAACATCTCCCTGAGCCACTCATCGGTCGGTCGGGAGCCGTATTCGCTGACCTGAAACGCCTCGGCGAACTCGTACGCGCCATCGGGGACAATTCGGGGCTGGGCGCGTTCGGCAGCTGCTCTGGCGTTACGGGCATCGCGATACATCCACTCCGTCAACCATTCTCGCATCTGTTCGTGGGTCAAAGGCAGGGGAGACATCCCCATCGTGTAGGGTATCCACTCCGCAAATTGCGATTCGTGTGCGCACAGCATATCTATCTTTGTCTGGATGACGCCGTCGATATCAACCACCACATCAGCGCGGAAGGGCACCGGCTCCGTGAAGTCGTCGTGCCAGTACATCACCACCGGCATTCGGCGAAGCGCGGGCACATCAGGGCAGATGGTGGGCACGGTCAGCAGGTAGACCGAATCCAGCACCATCTGCGCCGTCACGCGGTGGTCGCGGTGATAGTCGTTGAGGCGGTTGACCAGTATCAGGTCGGGACCTTTGCCCGGCTCCCCGAACGAACGGATGGCGCGTATCATGGACGAGGTGGTCTCATGGTTCACGTAGACGCCTCCATCGGGCGCACCGAGGCAGACAAACTCCGCGCCAATCGCCGCGGCGGCGCGCTGTGCCTCCGCCATGCGGCGCTCTACCAGAAGGCGTGGGTTCTCCGCGTACTCTTGCCGATAGTGTCCCTTGCCGCCGTCGGTCACGCTTAGGAAGCGCACGACATCTCCCCGTTTGCGCATCAGCGTCACCGTACCGCCGATGCTTCCCTCCACATCATCAGGATGCGCTCCGATACACAGGATATACCGCATAGCCTCACCTCTTTTTGCTCCACCGATTCGCCACCGCTTCGGCGTTTGCCTGCAGGAAGGAATAACCACAGGCACAGCCAAATAACAAGTGAGATACATCTGCGCGGAGGGGAAAACGCGATGAAAAAAGAGGTCAGTCCCACTACCGCAGCGATAGTGATTATCGTGGTGCTGGCGGTGATTGCTGTGGTGGCGTGGCGGTTTTTCTTCGCCGAGCCGGCGGCGCCCACCATCGACCCCAGCAAGATGCCCGTCGGGGGACCAGGGTTGCCGCCCCCGGGGATGATGCCTGGTAGACAGCCGCCCGGTGGTGCACCTGCTCAGCCGCCACGGTAACGTCCGCTGCCGTCGTCGTGGTGGAGACAGGCACAGATGCACAGGGCGAACGGGGATGGGTAACGGAGAGTGCGAATATCACCAGGAGGGAAAAGAGCCATGAGTGAGACAGTTGCCAGCATGCAGGCGGTGCGTTGTTACGCGCCGGAAGATTACCGCCTCGAGCGGATACCCATCCCCGAACCGCGCCCCGGCGAGGTGATTGTGCAGGTGGAGGCGTGCGGTATCTGCGCCGGGGATGTGAAGTGCTTTTATGGCAATCCGTCCATCTGGGGCGATGCCAGCCGTCCGCGTTATGTCCAGCCGCCGGTTGTGCCCGGACATGAGTTCGTGGGGCGAGTGGTGGCGCTGGGTGAGGGCGCCGGGGAGCGGTTCGGCTTGAAGGTGGGCGACCGTGCCATCGCCGAGCAGATTGTGCCCTGTGGTCACTGTCGCATGTGCGACAGGGGAATGTACTGGCTGTGTCGCGACCGCGAGATTTTCGGCTTTCGCGAGAAGGCGCAGGGCGGTTGGGCACAGTATATGCGCTATCCCGCCAACGCGCGCGTCTATCGCATTCCCGACAGCCTGCCGACCGAACAGGCGGCGCTGATTGAACCGCTGGCTTGCTCCATGCACGCGGTGGACAGGGGGCAGATACAGTTTGGGGATGTGGTGGTCATCGCGGGTATGGGACCGCTGGGGCTGGGTATGGTAGCGTGCGCCCGGCTGAAGAACCCGGGGTTACTGATAGCGCTTGACCTGCGCGACCACCGCCTGGAGATTGCAAAACGGCTGGGCGCGGATATGGTGCTCAATCCCGCTCGCGATGATGTTCGCGCCGAAATCAAACGCCTGACCGACGGTTATGGCTGTGATGTGTACATCGAAGCCACCGGGCATCCGCAGGGCGTTTTGCTGGGTCTGGATATTATCCGCAAGGCGGGCAACTTTGTGGAGTTCAGCGTGCTGCAGGAGCCTGTGACGGTGGATTGGACCATTCTGGGTGATGTGAAGGAGCTGAACGTGTACGGCTCGCACCTGGGACCTTACTGCTACCCCAAGGTGATAGACTATCTGACGCGCGGCTTGCTGAAGACCGACGGTATCGTGACGCATCAGCTGCCGCTGTCCGATTTTCGGCACGGCATCGAAATGGTGCACGAGGGCAGGGAGTCCATCAAGGTTCTACTGGTGCCGTAGTCAAACCCGTTCGCTGTTGCCCAGCGGGCGACCGTTAGATACGCGCTGCCCTCGATGCTGTCACACTGAGCGGAGCGAGAGGAACCGCCAGCCAGTCGCGAGACAGGCTAAAGGAAAGAACATAACGCAAACACGACTTCTCAGGGCCGCCTTGCCATGCGCCCCGACCATCACCATATTCCCGCCCACTCGCCGAGAGGGCAGGTTCCCTTTGGACAATGCACGCCACCTTTGAACACTCTTCGCCCACCAAAACAGGGCAGAGAATACGTATTCTCAGCCTTCTGTTTCAATCCCTTATAGGTAGGCTTGTTACCAAAGATTTTTGTCAGTTTACGCTAATTTTCAATGTGCCGGTGAAGCTGCAACCCCTCTCCAAACCTCTTTTCGCCCCCGTTATACACCATTCCTGCAAAAAAGCTGTCTACCTCGTGCTTGGCCATACCGAATCGGAGGTAGACAGCTCAGCCGTGACAAAAATCCGGGAGTGCACTACGTCGCGCGACGCCCTTTGCGCTGAAGGTCGCGGATCACCCGCCAGCCGATTAGCTTCACATCCTGCTCCTTCAGGATGCGCCGAACCTCCGCATCGGTGGTAAACAGCCGAAACTCCTCCGCGCGGTCTTTCCACGAGCCGGCGATATTCTGCATCTCTTCCGTTGGCAGGGCAGGGTGGATGTACAGCTCCGTTACGCCCGGCTTCAGCTCGCGAAGCATCCGCTTCCAGTACTGCGCTACGCTTTCGCCCGCCTTGCGACCGCCGTGTATCAGGTAATCGGGGAACAGGATGCCCTGTTCCAGCACCTTCTGGCGCATATCGGGATAGCCGAACTGTGCCAGCAACTCCTGCGAACCCATGCGCACCGGCAGGTTGAACTCCTTCGCCAGCGGCACGTATACCTCATAGAAGTATTTATCGCTGTACTGCAGGGTCCCCATGTGCGAGTCCAGATGGGTGATGTCGATGCCGTTGTCCAGCGCCATCTGGATCTGGGCGCGCGCCTCAATCATCGCCTGTTCGGGCGTGGCGTGCGCATATACCTCCGGCACGTCGCTCCACAGGTAGCCCTTCGGGTCTATCAGCCCCTTCAGCCGGCACCGGTCGCCCACGGGACCCCACCGGTAATACTTCCACTCGCTGGTATGGGTCAGGTGGATTCCGAAGTCCGCTTTGGGGTGCGTGCGGGCATACTCGGCAATGTGCAAAAACCACGGGCATGGAACCATGATAGAACCCGCGGTAATCAGTCCCTTCTCCATGCCCTGAATCGTCGCCTGATTGGCGGCATAGCTCATGCCCACATCATCGGCGTTCACAATCAGCACTTTGTCCGTTGGCTTAAAGCCAAGTTTTACGGCAAGCGTCTCTGCCTGCGCCATCTTGAAACCTCCCTCCGTTATCGGCAACAGGGTTGTTGAACGGGAATCATGCACAGCAATCGCAGGGGTTCCTGACCAGTGTTGACGAAAGTGTGCAGTTCATCGGGCGGCACAAAGACCGCATCTCCCGCCCGGAAGGGGTGCACCTCGTTTTGCCCGCGCAGTTGGCCCTCTCCGCTCAGGATGAACACCTCGTGCTCCCAGGGATGCTGGTGCAGGGGAGTATTGCCGCCGGGAGCAATCTCGAACAGGCGCATGGCGAAGGTCGGTGCGCCGTCGCGGTCGGTAATCAGCTCCTTGATGCTGGCTCCGCGTGCACCCTCCGCGGTGACGGGTTGAAACGCTATTTCGGACGATGGAATCACTTTCATCTTCGCTGCCTCCCAGCAGGGATTTCGATACAAAAAGCGGCTCCTCCTGCAGGGGAAGAGCCGCTGGCTTGCGCACGGGGTCTACAGCAGGATTTCCGCAGGCATGGCGAACACGCGAAGAGCGGGTTTGCGCCGCTCCTCAAAGCTATCCACCAGCTGCTTCAGCTTCTCGGTGACCTGTTGTGCCATGTCCTCCGACATCACGCTCAGGAAGACGGTGTTCTGTCCGGGCATGATGGGGGAACCCAATCGTCTGCCTGTTTCGCCCACGCCCGACACCCCCGAGTAGCGCGTATAACCGGGCACGTGCACCTCATCAAGCACCTTGACCACCCGGTAGTCAATGCCCGTCTCGCACACAATCATGAGCATCTTCATGGCGCCATCCTCCTCTCGAAACCTTACCCTGCGAGCACGGAAAGAAGTATCGGCAATGGATGCTATCCACATTGAATCCTATCACCAACCGCTGGAGTTGTCAACAACAGCTTGCAGGTCGACCCTAGCTTATGGTATACTGGGTTGCGCAAAAGTGTTGTACCTTGTCAAGTCGCAAGACGGAGCCAATGAGCGAGTTCCTGCCCGACGTGCTGGCTATAGTGGGTCCGACTGCCACCGGCAAAACCGATGTGGGCGTGTTGCTGGCGCAGTGGTTGGATGGCGAGATTATCTCTGCGGACTGCATGGCGGTGTATCAGGGGATGGATATCGGCACCGCCAAGCCTTCACCCGAACAGAGAGCGCGCGTGCGCTTCCACCTGATAGACGTCTGTCGCCCGGATGAGCCTTTCAGCGTGGCAAGGTTCCAGCGGATGGCGCTGGAGGCGATCGAGCAGATACGCGAGCGAGGGAGATTGCCGCTGGTGGTAGGCGGCACGGGGCTATATGTCAAAGCCCTGCTGGACGGCTTCCAGATACCCCCTACCGCGGCGAACGAGGCGCTGCGGCGCGAACTCTGGCAGGAGGTGAAGCGAAAGGGCAGTGCCTGTCTGCACGCGCGTCTGCAGGAGGTAGACCCACAGTCGGCGTCTCGAATCCACCCCAACGATGCGGTGCGCATCATCCGTGCGCTGGAGGTATACTTTGTAACCGGTCAGCCCATTTCGCAGTGGCAGCGTCGCCAGCCGCCCCCGCAGATAGGCAGAGCGCGTCGGTTTGGGTTGACCATGCCGCGCGACCTGCTGTATCGCCGAATCAACGAGCGGGTGGAGGCGATGATTGCCCGGGGCTGGCTGGACGAGGTGCGCCGGCTGATGGAGGCTGGCTACTCGCCCGACCTGCCGGCGATGCGCTCACTGGGCTATGCCGAGCTGGTGCAGGTGATTCAGGGCAGGATGACGCTTGCCGAGGCGATTCCGCTGATACAACGTGAAACACGGCGCTTCGCCAAGCGTCAATTAACATGGTTCCGCGCCGACAAGCAGATTGAATGGATAGATGCGTCGCAGGGCGCCGAGCACGCGGCGCGGCAAATCGTGGAGCGACTGCGAAGCGAAAGAACACCCACTTGATGGATTTTGGGATGGAGGGGAGCCTAAGACAATGGCAAAGACTCAGATCAACTTGCAGGATGTTTTTTTGAACCAGGTGCGCAAAGAGAACATTGCCGTCACCATCTATCTGATTGGGGGCGTACAACTGCGCGGATTGGTTCGCGGCTTCGATGCCTTCACGGTGCTGCTCGACAGTCCGGGCAAGCCCACCCAGCTGGTGTACAAACATGCGATTACCTCGGTAGTGCCTTCGCGACCGGTCTCTACCTATCGACCGCCGGATGCCGCAGCGCGAGCGGTCAGCACGCCTGCCGAGGGCGCAGAAGCCAGCGAGACCCCTTCTGAAAACGCCTGAGCGCTCGCTGGACGCAACTCAAGCCCCGTCAGCACAGATGTCCGCAGGGGATTGTTCCGCCTGGACAGGCCGGCAATCTCCTGCGCGTGCAAACCAGACAGGAGGTTGATAGGAGCGTAAGGTGCAGTTCACCAAAATGCATGGGATTGGCAACGACTTCGTGGTGCTGGATTGCCTGAAGTCGGAAATTGCCGAAGAGAGCCTGCCCGACCTGGCGCGCCGCCTGTGCGACCGCCGGTTCGGCATCGGCTCCGATGGGTTGATTCTGGTGTTGCCCTCGCGGGTGGCGCATCTGCGGATGCGTATGTTTAACCCCGACGGGAGCGAGGCGGAGATGTGCGGAAACGGCATCCGCTGTTTCGCCAAATACACCTACGACCGCAAACACGTCACCAGCACCCAGATGAATGTGGAGACCCTGGCGGGGATAAAACCGCTGAAGCTGAACGTTCAGGGCGGTAAGGTCACTTCCGTCACGGTAGATATGGGTGTGCCGCGCCTCCAGCCGCAGGAGATACCCGTTCGCGTGGAAGGTGATAGCGTCATCGGCTATCCCCTGCGGGTGGCAGGCAGGAAACTCGAGTTCACCGCTGTCTCTATGGGCAATCCCCATGCGGTCATCTTTCTGGATAACGTCGCCGCGTTCCCTGTGGAAAAGGTCGGTCCCGAAATAGAGCACCACAAGCTGTTCCCGAAGCGCACTAATGTGCAGTTTGTGCAGGTGCTGAACACGCGCGAAATCATCCTGCGCACCTGGGAGCGTGGGGCGGGCTTGACTCTCGCCTGCGGCACGGGAGCCTGTGCCTCGGTGGTGGCAGGGGCTTTGAACAAACTCACCAGCAGGGAGGTGCTGGTGCATCTGCCCGGCGGTGACCTGCAGGTGGAGTGGCTGGGCGATGGGCGCGTGTTGATGACGGGTCCGGCTACCGAAGTGTTCGTCGGAGAGATTGAAATCTGAGGCGAAGGAGGAGAGAGTTTTGCCAGCACGTGCATCGCGTTTAGATAAGACCCCGCCCTATCTTTTCGGTGAGATTGCCAAACTGAAGGCAAAGGCGCTGGCAGAAGGGCGCGACTTGATAGACTTCGGCATCGGCGACCCCGACCAGCCGACCCCCCGCGACATTATTGACCATCTCTACGAGGCGGCACAGGACCCCGCCACCCACCGCTACGACGAAACGCCCTATGGCGAGCCGTTCTTCCTGCAGGCAGTGGCGGAATGGTATCGCCGCCGATATGGGGTGTCGGTGGACCCGGACGGGGAGGTCCTACTGTTGATAGGCTCCAAAGAGGGGCTGGCTCACCTCGCCTGGGCGTACATCGAGCCAGGAGACATCGCCCTCGTGCCCGACCCGGCGTACACAGTGTATGCGATTAACACGCGAATGGCGGGCGGCGAGACCTTCACCATGCCCCTCAAGCGCGAAAACGGCTTCCTGCCCGACCTCTCGGCTATCCCTTCCGACGTCGCCAGACGCGCCAAACTGCTGTTCCTGAACTACCCGAACAACCCCACCGGCGCGGTCGCCACGCGCGAGTTCTATCAGCAGGCGGTGCAGTTTGCCCGCGAGTATGACATCTTGCTGGTCAACGATGCGGCGTATTCGGAGGTGGTATACGAAGGGTATCGCCATCCCAGCCTTTTGCAGATAGAGGGCGCGAAGGACGTGGCGATCGAGTTCAACTCGCTGTCCAAGATGTTCAACATGACGGGCTGGCGCATCGGCTTTGCGGCGGGCAACCGCGATGCCATCGCCAACCTGAACAAGATGAAGTCGTACGTGGACAGCAAGCAGTTCGCCGCCATCTCACGCGCCGGAGCATACGCCCTGCTGTACGGCGACAATACACCGACCCTGAACCTCTACCAGAAGCGGCGCGACATTCTGGTGGAGGGGCTTCAGGCAATCGGTTGGGACGTGCAGAAGCCCAAAGCCACCTTCTACGTGTGGGTTCCCACGCCCGATGGGATGTCCTCCATTGAGTTCGCCAAGCAGTTGCTGGAGCGGGCGGGCATTCTGGCTATACCCGGCATCGGCTACGGCGAGCATGGCGAGGGCTACGTGCGCTTCTCCATCACCGTCAGCGGCGACCACCACGGCGAACGGGTGGGAGAGGCTGTCCGTCGCATCCGCGAGCAGTTCGGATAGTGGGCACTGTTTGAACCTAACCACCAGCCCCTTCCCAGCGAGGGAAGGGGCACCAGATTCCTCCCCGCCTGCGGGGAGGTCAGGTGGGGCTATCCCGCGTCGGGGAGAGGTTGGGAGAGGGGTTTGAACATCGCAACCTAACCCCTAATGACACCCGCGAGAGGGCAGGGGAGCCAGATTCCTCCCCGCCTGCGGGGAGGTTAGGAGGGGCTGTGTTTGGAGTTGCCAGCCCCCCTGTCGTCCCCCCGCAAGCAGGGGGACATTCCCTCTCCTTGTGGGAGAGGGTCAGGGTGAGGGCTTCTTTCGGCATCACCTCTCCCCGCGTCGGGGAGAGGTCGGGAGAGGGGTTTACAACGAGGCTCCCGCCGAGCCGTCTCTCCCCTCGCCTCATGGGAGAGGGGACGGGGGTGAGGGCTTATAGGGGGCTTTTCCGCTTCGCGAGAGGAATACCTCTTCACCCCGCGTCTTCTCTCCTCCCAAGATTTCCTGTAAAATGAAATCATGGCAACGCTCGCTCACCCGCTTTTTCTGGCTATCAGCGTCACCATCGTCGCCGCCCTGCTGGGCGGGGCAGTGGCACACCGTCTGCGCCTGCCGGTCATCATCGGCTACATCAGCGCAGGGGTTCTGCTGGGAGCACTGAATCCCGTTCTGCGTATCGACACCGCCACGGTGCATACCATTTCCGAGTTCGGCGTGGCATTGATGATGTTTGTCGTGGGGGTAGATCTCTCTCTGCGTGACCTGCTTCGCTCGGGGGTGCGGCTGGTGATGGCTGGCACCGCGCAAATCGGGCTTTCCATTCTGCTGGGCTATCTGTTGATGGTGCTGCTGGGATGGGGCTGGTTTCCCGCGCTGATTGCCGGCTGTGTGGTGGCGATGAGCAGTACGGTGGTGATGATACGCCTGTACGAACGGCAGGGCGACGTGGGCAGCACCGCCTCCGTGCTGGCAATGGGCATTGCAATTACCCAGGACCTCGCGCTGGTAGTGCTGGTAGGAATGCTTCCGGTACTGGCGGATTTCACTCCCGAGCGAATCTCCGCGCTGGGTGGCACATTGCTTCGCTCGGTGCTGGTGCTGGTAGCGACCGCTGTGCTGGCGACGCGGCTTATCCCCGCTCTGTTGCGCTACGCCGTGCAGTGGAACTCGCGCGAGCTGTTCCTGCTGATGGCAATCAGTCTCTGCTTCGGCACCGCGCTGGGCACGCACGCCATGGGCTTTTCGATGGCACTGGGCGCATTTCTCACGGGCTTAATCATCGGCGAGTCCGAATACAGCCAGCAGATTATCGCCGAGGTCGTGCCCATCCGCGATGTGTTCGCCATCTTCTTCTTTGTGTCGCTGGGCATGTTGGTGGATCCCTCGGCGCTAACGTCGCAATGGGTTCAGGTACTTCTGTTGCTGATATTGATTGTGCTGGGCAAGGCATTGCTCATCGCCGGCTTGATTCGGTTCATCGGCTTTCCGGTGCGCATAGCGGTGACGGTGGGGCTGTCGCTGGCGCAGATTGGCGAGTTCTCGTTCGTGATCGCCGAAATGGCTCGCGCGAAGGGCTGGTACAGCGCGGATGAGTACAACACTATCCTGCTGGCGTCGGTGATTTCTCTGCTCCTGTCGCCCCTGCTGTTTGCGCTCTCTCCTGCCATCTCTCGCGTGGCGATGCGCCTGGTGCGTGGCGAACGCTTCCGCGAGCTGCGCGAGGAGGTTCAGGTACACCGCAGTGTGATGCGCGACCACGTGATCCTGTGCGGCTTTGGCAGGGTGGGCAGCCGGGTGGCACAGCACCTGCTAGGGCGCAAAGTGCCGGTCGTGGTGATTGACCTGAATCCCGAAAGCATTATCCGTGCCCGCAACCTGGGCATTCCTACCATCTACGGTGACGCAGAGGCACGGGAGGTGCTGGACCTGGCGAACCCACACACCGCCACCATCGCCATTCTCACCATGCCCGAAAGTAGCAGCGCTATGGTGACCGCGCGGCGGCTGAAAGAGATTAATCCCCGGCTGACCGTGCTGGCACGCACGCATGACGAGCACAAAATCGCCGACCTCAAACGCTGTGGGGTGGATTACGTGGTGTTCGCCGAGGAGGAGACCGCCCATGTCATCGTGAGGCTGGCGCTAGGTTCGGTAGTGCTTAAGGGCGAGTGGGAAGGTTAAGGCGCAGGTAGGAAAAACCGCTCCCAGTCGCCAAACTCCATCACAGAGACACTATCCGCAAAGGAGGCTGAGCAGAATGCCCGCCCTTTTTGGAAGGAACATCAGCATCAATGAACTACTGCAGAAGGTCGGTGACATCTCACAGGTCGCCCGGGTGAAGCCGGTTCGCCTGATAGAGGGGGTAGAGGATGGAGTGCTGGGCTTTGACTTCATGACGGGAAGCGGTTTGACCTTCAGCGTGCTGGCAAGTCGGGGGATGGACATCTCCGCCGCCCACTACAAAGGCAAGCCGCTGGCGTGGCGGTCTGCCACCGGTGACGCCCATCCCTACACCTACGAGCCGGAGAAGTTCGGCTGGTTGAGGGGCTTTTACGGCGGGCTGGTGACCACCTGTGGCTACAGCACGATGGGGTTCCCCAGCGAGGACGACGGACAGCAGCTTGGCTTGCACGGACGTGCCTCCTACACGCCCGCCTATCATCTCGCATGGGGCGGCGAATGGCATGGTGAGGATTACGTGCTGTTCGTGCAGGGCAAACTGCGTGAGGCGATTGTATTTGGCGAGAACCTCGAACTGACTCGGCGCATTGAGACGCAGCTGGGGGCAACTTGGCTTCGTATCCATGACGTCGTGAAAAACCTGGGCTACAAACGCACGCCTCACATGATTCTGTATCACATCAACCTGGGATTTCCTGTCGTGGACGAGGGAGCGGAAGTGGTTCTGCCCAGCAAAGAGGTGACCCCCCGCACGGAGATAGCCGCGAAGGATATCGGCATCTGGAACCGGCTGATTGCGCCCACGCCCGGATTTTTCGAGCAGGTGTACTTCCATAGAATGGGCGCGAAGGCGGACGGCACGGTGCTCTGTGGTATCGTCAATCGCGCCTGTGAGGGAGGCTACGGCGTGTATGTCCGCTACAACCGCAACCAGCTGCCTTACTTCACCCAGTGGAAGATGATGGGACAGGGCGAATACGTGGTCGGGTTGGAGCCGGGAAACGCACTGGTGCAGGGACGTGTGGAAGAGCGCGCCGCCGGCCGCCTGCAGTATCTGGACCCTGGCGAAACGCGGGAGTACATTCTGGAAATCGGCGTGCTGGACGGCGCCGAGGCAATCGCCCGGTTCGAGGGGGAGGTGAAGGAATGCGCCATGTGATGTTCTGTCTGTGCCTCAGCTTCTGCCTGGTAGGGCAGGTGCTGGCGCAGCCGCAGGGCGAGACGCCGGAGCAATTTGCAAAACGTACCCGCTGGTGGCGTGAAGCGAAGTTCGGCATGTTCATCCACTGGGGGATCTACGCCGTGCCTGCCGACGCTACCGACCTGCAGGGACGCAAGACCATCGCCGAATGGTACATGAGCAACAAGCAGATGCAGGTGCGCGATTACGAGAAGTTCGCCCAGCAGTTCAATCCCGTGCAGTTCAAGGCTCGCGAGTGGGTGCGCATGGCGAAGGAGGCGGGTATGAAGTACATCGTGATTACCAGCAAACATCACGATGGCTTCTGCCTGTTTGAGACCAAACTGACCGACTACAACATCGTCAAAGCCACACCCTTCGGGCGCGACCCGATGAAGGAGCTCGCCGAAGAGTGCCGACGACAGGGCATCCGACTGTGCTTCTACTACTCCATCATGGACTGGCATCACCCCGACTATCTGCCCCGCCGTCCCTGGGAGCGCAATGTGCGCCCCGCCGAAGGCGCCGACCTGAACCGCTATATTGACTTCATGAAGGGACAACTGCGCGAACTGCTGACCAACTACGGACCGATTGGTGTGCTGTGGTTTGATGGGGGCTGGGAGCATAACGCCCAGGAACTGCGCTCCGCCGAAGTGAACGCCTTCATCCGTCAGCTTCAGCCCTCCATCCTGATTAACGACCGCAATCACCTGCCAGAAGACTTCTCCACCCCCGAGCAGACCATCCCTGCAGGCGCCATGCCGGGCGGACGCCTGTGGGAAACCTGTATGACCATCAACGACACCTGGGGCTATGCAAAGAACGACACCAACTGGAAATCGGCGGAAGACCTGATCCGCAAGCTGTGCGACATCGCGCACAAGGGCGGAAACTTCCTGCTGAACGTCGGTCCCACCGCCGAAGGCACGTTCCCCCAGCCGATTGTGGAACGCCTCCAGCGCATTGGGCAGTGGATGAAGGTCAACGGCAAAAGTATCTACGGCACCACCCGGAGTCCCTTCCGTACCCTTTCGTTCAACGGACGCTGTACGCAGAAGGGCAACGCCCTCTACCTACACGTCTTCGAATGGGGCGAGGGCGACGTGCGACTGGAGGGGCTGGAGACCAAGGTTCTGAGCGCACGCGCCCTGCTCGGCAACGAACTGCTGAAGGTGCGCACCGAGCGTGTGGAAGGCGACGAGGGCTATACCGTGGTCTACATCTCCAGGCCCAAACGCCTGGACCCCGCCGCTACGGTGATTGAACTGAAGCTGGCTGGCGCACCGGTCGTGAAACAGGTGGCGGCGACCGTCAAAGCCGACGCCCGTGGCGTGCTGGTATGCCGCGCGCGTGATGCTGAAGTGCACGGTCAGAGCGCACGCTACGAGCAGGGCGACGGTAAGGACAATATCGGCTTCTGGACTGTGCCCACCGATTACGTGACCTGGAATGTCGCCATACCCCAGGTCGGTCTTTACAAAGTTACCGTGACCTACGCCTGTCCTCCTGAAAACGCGGGGAGCCGTTTCAGCGTGGGCGTCGAAGGCGGACGGCGCATCGAAGGCACGGTGGAACCGACCGGTTCGTGGACGGCTTTCCGCGACTTCACGCTGGGCGAGCTGTTTCTTCGTGCGGGCAGGCATACCCTGTCGGTACGGGTCGCCCAGATGCCCCGTGGGGCAGTAATGAACCTGCAAAAAGTGGTGTTGGAACCTGCAAAATAGCGGACGTGGGGCAGGGTACCCTGCCCCCGGTGTCCAAATGGATACACCAGCGTTGATACGAAAGGGGATGGCGATGAGGGAGCGAACCTGCACCTATGTGGTGCCCGGATTTCACTCGGATGTGGTGTGGCTGGAGGACCAGCGCGACTACGCGGTGAGCCTGCTGGGCGACATGCACCAGAACCTGCAGATTCTGCGCGTGGACCCCGATTACGGCGTGTTTCTGCACGAGCTGACCTACCTGAAGCCCTATCTGGATACGCACCCGGAGGCACTGCCAGAAGTGCGTCGCTGGATCAGGGAGGGGCGCATCGGCACGGGTGGCTCGCACAGCCAGCCGACCGAAACGGTCATCGGCGGCGAGGGCATTGTGCGCAATATCCTGTACGGTCGCTGGTACCACGAGGGCGTTCTGGGCGACCAGCCGTGGATATATATGCCCTGGGATGTGTTTGGGCACAGCGCGCAGCTGGGGCAGATTTTGCGCAAATCGCGTTTTCGGGGATGCATCTGGAGCAAGGATATTCGAGGCGCGCTGGCGGTGTTCTGGCACCTTGCGCTGGACGGCGAGCCGCTTCTGTTCAAGCGCATGGGCTACTGGTTCCCCAGCAGTGACCCTGAAACCTTCCTGCGGGCGATTGACGACTTCTTCCAGGAGATGCGCTCGCTGGGCTTCACCGCCGACTGCCGGCTGGACTGCGTGGACTTCAAACCGCCCACCGCATGGATAGCCGGGCGCTGCAGGGAGCTGGCAGAGCGCGAGCACGCGGTCATCATCAGCGGGATCGGACATGAGCGATGGTTCGAGCACGCCTTCCGCCAACACGAGGAGCGCACGGTCTCCATTCCCGTCACGTCGCGCGATTACGAGTGGCATCATCAGGGAACAGGACTGTCGCGCATTGAACTCAAAATCGCCAACCGACTGGCGGAACAAAGCCTGCATCAGGCGGAGTTCTTCGCGACGGTAGCCCACCTGCTGGGCGCGGAATACCCCGATAAGGCGATAGATAAGGCGTGGAGGCAGGTGCTGTTCAATCAGCATCATGACGGCATCGCCGGACCATCGTGTGACCGGTCGTATCTGGATATGATGGCGGGCTTCCGCAACGCGCTGGAGCTGGCGCACGACGTGCGCACCCGCAGTCTGCGCTATATCTGCGACCAGACCGACACTGCTTACACCGCTCCGCCGCCCACCGTCATCGCCCTGCAGGTGCATAACGCGCTCAACTGGAGCCGTACCGATGCTGTGCGCGTGAGGCTTCGCTTCCCCAAGCCCGTCAACGGCTTTCGCATCGAGGACGCAGAGGGGAATGCTGTGCCATGCCAGTTGGAATCGCCCACCCTGCCGCGCCTGCCGCTGAGCGAGGCGGAGGTCACCCTGCTGGCAAGGGACATTCCGCCGATGGGATTCCGCACCTATCGCGTGGTAGAGACCGATAACCTGCCGCCAACACCGAAACTCATCCCAGGCTATACCATTGAAAACGAGTTCTTCCGCGTGACCGCCGACCCGCAGCTGGGCGGTGGATTGAGCAGTATCTACGACAAAGTGGCTGAGCGGGAGGTGCTAAACGCCCAGGCAGGACCCGGCAACGAGATTGTCGCCCTGTTGGAAAAGGCAGACCGCGCCGAACCTGCATGGGAGTGTTACACGCTGGGACCGAAGTGGTTCTCGCGCGACTACGCGGCGAACGTGCAGGCATGGCAGGGACCGGTGCAATCCCGCCTGGTGATACGGGGCGAGATGCGCTCCTGCGAGCGCGAGCAGACGGTAATGCTGACGACGGGCGTGCGTCGCATTGACTTCGCCACCCAGCTGCAGCGCTATCGCGGCGAGAACGAGCTGTTTGTGGTCACCTTCCCGGTGAATGTGAGCAACGCCGAACCCGTCTTTGAAGAGCGCTACGGAGCCATCACCAAGCGCAAGAGCAAAGGTAAGCTGGATTTTCGCTTCCACCAGTGGCGCAACTTCTCGGAGTGCGGCGCACGCCACGCCTGCCAGTGGGTGGACCTTTCGGGCGCGGCATGGATACGCTTTGCCGATGGACAGCGACGCCCCTTCGGTATGTGTCATCTGGTGACCTCGCACCATCCTGCCAGCGTGCAGGCGGCTTATGCCTTACAGCGTGCGCTCATCCGTAAAGGTGTGCCCTGCACTCCCGTGTACGACGACTTTGATGCTCCGCGCCGGCTGGGTTTGCCAATTGAGGAGACCATCCTGCCCCTGCCCGACAATCCCAACGAAGACCTGTCGCTGGGTATGTCTTTCCGCGTGGTGTTCAGCCTGAACGGGGATAACACCTATCTATCCGACCTGCTTGCCCGCCTGCCGGAGGCGCAGGCTGAGCGATTGCGAGCGATCCTGCAGGAGGGGCAGGGCGTTGCGCTGGTAGAAGACCCCGATATGCCTGATGGCTGGCAGCCCCTGCCGGTGCTGGTGCTCTCGGCGCGGGATGAGGCGTCCCTGCAGGAGATGGTTGGGCAGATTGTGGCTCAGCTGGAGCAGACCGCTACCGTTTCCCTGCCCGCCAGCGCGAACCTGGTGGCGCATCCCTTGCCTGCGGATGACTACGGCGTGACGCTGGTGAACACAGGCAACGTGCTGAACTCGGTGGAAAACGACAATACGATGGTGCTTTTCCTGATGCACACCGCCGCCTGGGGCGGCACGCCCTGGGGCAAACCTGACCGATTGCCCTTCGTGTTCATCCCCGAACACAAAACGCATCTGTTCCGTTACAGCCTGTATCCCCATGCTGGCGACTGGAGGCAGGCGCAGTCTCCCCGCGTCGGATGGGAGGTGAACAACCCGCTGCAGACGGTGCAGGGGATGCTTCACGCCGGTCCGCTTCCGCTGGACTACTCGTTCCTGCAGGCAGAGGCAAAAGAGGCTATTCTGACCGCCTTCAAGCCGGCGGATAACCCCACCGCACGATTCGAATCGCACCCTGTGAACGCCGAAAGTGCAGGGGTGGTAGTGCGCCTGTACGACCCGACGGGGTTTGGGGATACGGTACGCCTGCACTGGCACACGGGCATCACAGAAGCGCATCGCGCGAACCTGCTAGAGGAACCGCTGGAGGAGCTGTCCTTGCAGGATAACTCGGTACAAGCCTCGCTGGACAGTTTCGCCATAGAGACCTTCTTGCTGAAACCGAAACCCTTTTCCCCGAAAGGCGGTCAGCGTGTGCTGGGAGCGACGGCAGAACCTGTTCAGCCGGTGTATGGGCGCTACTGGCAGCATAATTCGGGAGCCGACCCCATCGGTTACCTGCCGGTAGCGGTGAGCCTGCGCGGCGAGGTGAAAACGGGTATCCACATCCGCCAGGGCGGCGTTACCATCAACACCCTGGAGGTAGGCGTGGTGAACAACCTGCGCGACCGCAACGCCACCGGCACGGTTCGCCTACTGGTGCCAGACGGCTGGCACACCGTGCCTGCAGAGGTTTCTTTCGACCTGCCCGCCGGCGAATCGCAGGTATGGAAGGTACTGCTGTGCTTCGACACCCCGCGGCGTACGGGCGTCGTACGTGCACAGATGGAGTGGGATGGACAGACGTTTGAGGATATTCTGGAGGTCGGGCGCGAGTACTTCCCCGAGTGGGAGGTACGTGTGGAGCGTAACGCCTTAGTGGTGCGCCTGCACAACGGCACGGATGACCTGATTAACGGCGCGGTGCAGGTGATTACCCCGCTGGAGACATGGGGCGACGCGGTGGGCATGTATCGCCTGACTGCTGGAGGCAACCACACGCAGGGTTTCAGCCTTCCTCCTGGCGGGCGCACAGAGATACGCTTTGAAGGCGAACGCCCACCCGGCAGAGGCTTCATCATCGTCAAGGTGATGGCACACGGCAGGGTGGAGTATCGGATGGTGTAGGGGCGGATGTGTTGTAAACCCCTCTCCCAGCCTCTCCCCGACGCGGGGAGAGGCGATGCTCCCGGAAAGCCCTCACCCTGACCCTCTCCCACGAGGAGAGGGCAAAATGGCTCGGCGGGAGCTTCGTCCTCCAGCGGGAAGCGCATCCGCCCAATTGGATGACGAACCTCCCGGTGAGCCGTCCGTAGGGGCAACCCCCTGTGGTTGCCCTATGATGTGGAACAGCCCCACCTGGACGGAGAGGAAGTGTGTCCCCCTGCTTGCGGGGGGACTACAGGGGGGCTAACACCTCCAAACACAGCCCCACCTGACCTCCCCGCAGGCGGGGAGGAATCTGGCTCCCCTTCCCTCGCAGGGAAGGGGCTGGGGGTTAGGTTCACAACGACTCGGCGGGACCGAGACTCACTTAAAAGCCATACCTACCCGATTGCCTGCAGTTCCTTCTCTAACGTCTCGCGGTAGGTCGGGTCGTCCTCGTCGATCTTTTCCAGCACCGACTTCAGCAGGTTGATGTAGCCGATGTCGGTGGGGTTCATGCCGTACAGCAGAGCCAGGTAGCAGCTCACCCAGTCGCCGAAGTAGATGGCATACAGCATCCGCGCCAGCAGACTCTGCCCCTCGGCAAAGAACTCATGCACCTCGGCGGCGCGGGCGAACAGCCGCTTGGTGGTCTCCACGCGAGCCACGATTTTCGGTCGCTCTGCATGGTCGCGCAGGAGCACCACCGCCAGATTCGGCACCTGCTGTTTGGCAAGCACCCAGCCCAGGATTTCGTTGTGGTTCATTTCGGGATAGCCGTTGGAATAGGCGTGGATCTTGGTGTTCTCGTTCAGCTGCGTCTTCCAGCGGAAAGCCACTACGGTGGAGTACGCCTGCGAGCCGTAGATAATGGGCAGTTTGCCGTACAGCTTGGCAGCCATCTGCTTCGCCGGGTTCTTCTCAAAGGGAACATCCGCCTTCCATAATTCACGTGCCTGTTCCAGCAGGCTGATGGCGTTCAGCAGGTCGCCCGTGGGGTCGCGCCGAATGACGCCCGCTTTGTGCACCGCCATCAGCATGGGGATGAACATATATCCCATCGCACTGCGCGGGGGCTGTCCCTTGGGGATGAACGCTACCGGCGTGCCGTAGTGTGCGGCGCGCTGTGCCAGTTCCCCGCCGCTGGTCACGCAGGCAAGCAGGGCGCCGCGGTCCTGCGCGTCCTCAAACGCGCTGAGCGTTTCCTCCGTGTTGCCCGAGTAGCTGGCAGCAATCACCAGCGTGTGGTCGTTGACGAAGGCGGGCATCTGGTAGTCGCGATTGACCACCAGAGGCATCTCCCCGTTATCCTCCACCAGCACGCGCAGGAGATCGCCTCCAACGGCAGAGCCTCCCAGTCCCGTCACCACGACGTTCTGGATGGGCACGCGCGGGGTGGGGGGATTGAACTGCTGGGCGATTTCCAGCGCCTTGCGGCACTGCTGGGGAAACTCGTCCACGAGGGGTATCATATTTTGTGCATCCAGCGCGGAACGACGCATCGCATCGTCCAGCACGCTGGGATCAATGGCCATCCGTTCGGACATTTATCGGTTCCTCCTCGTCAAAAGGTTGGCAGACAGAACAAGAGGTCGGGCAAGCCTACCCGACCCCCTTCATGTCTGTGCGAAAAGGCATCGCGGTACGTTCACTCTGCGACAAAGGGAAGCAGAGCCAGGTGGCGTGCCCGTTTAATCGCCCGTGCCAGCTGGCGCTGGTGTTTGGCGCAGTTACCGCTGGTGCGCCGGGCGATGATTTTGCCGCGCTCGGTGATGTAGCGGCGCAGGCGGGGCACGTTCTTGTAGTCGATATAGGCGATTTTATCCACGCAGAAGCCGCACACTTTGCGGCGTCGGCGATAGCGCGGTTTATTGGTCATGATTTCCTCCGTTTATTCCTCTGCGGTGTCCGCAAAGGGGTCGTATTCAAAACCTTCATCTTCCGACAGGTCTTCATCGGTCAGGAAGGGGTCCTGTACCATCTCCGCTGGAGCTGTAGCCGCAGGTGGTACGGCGCTACGGGTGGACGATGGTGCTGCCGTAGTTGTCACCACAGGCGGTTCCTCTTCAATGGGTTCCACAGACTCCTTCGGGCGGTCAAGCCCTGCCAGTCGGTCTACCACCACCTCGTAGGCGCGGCGACGCTCGCCCTGAGGTGAAACCCAGTCGCGCACTTGCAGACGCCCCTCCGCCATAATCAACCGTCCTTTTTTCAGGTAGTTGATGGCAAATTCCGCCTGCTGGCGCCATGCCACGAGGTCAATGAAGTCGGTCTGCGATTCCCCTGTTTCCCGACTGCGCCCACGGTCGACGGCGATTCGCATTCGCGCCAGAGTTATCCCATCTGGCGTGTTGCGGTACTCGGGGTCCCGCACCAGCCGTCCAATAAGGATAACGCGGTTGTACATGTTGATTTCCCCTTCCTGAGCGAGAAGTGGTGTTTAGCTTTGCTCCTCCGCTGTGCTGGCGACCGCCTCCTCGGGGGGAGCGGGTTGCTCTTCCACGGCTGGCTCCGCTTCGGCTTCAGCGGTCTCCTCCTGTGCAGGCTCAGCCTCTGGAGCCTCCTCTTCCGGGGTCTCCTGTACCTCTGCGGCTGGCTCTTCTTCGGCGGCTTCTTCTGCAGGAGGTACTGCCAGCACCAGATGCGGTTTATCGTGACGAACGATGAGATGCCGTATCACCTCATCGCTGATTCGGAACAGTCGGTCTAACTCGGCAGGCACCTGCGGGTTGGCGCGGAAGTACATCAGCACATAGGTGGCTTCCTGCACCTTGTTGATGGGGTAAGCAAGGCGTCGCCGGTCCCATTTGCCGGAGTGTTCGATCACTCCGCCTTCGCTTTCCACTACCTGGTTGAACCGAGCGATAATCTCTTGCAGTCGCTCGTCGTCCACACTGGGGTGGACGAGGTACATCGCTTCATAAAACGGCACTGCTGTCTTTCTCCTCCCTCTGGACTGATTTGGCTCCATCATCTCAGGATGGAGCAGGAAGGGTAGCTGTAAAGCCTCACGTTATTATACTATGCCAGCCAGCTGTTTGCAAGGGGTTGTCGCCTCGGGTAGCGCATCATGTCACTCACTCGCTGTCACTCAGATCCTCAAGGCGGTTCAACAGTCGCTCGATAGCCGGCTTTAGCGCAGGGGCATCTCGGCTGGCGGCGTGCCAGACAATATCTGCATCAATTTGGAAATAGCCGTGGACAAGAATGTTACGCATCCCGACAATCTTGCCCCATTCGATTTCCGGTGCTAGAGCGCGCACGTCTTCTGGGATTGCCCGTGCCGCTTCTCCAATAATCTGCAGGTGGCGAACGAACCATCCCTGCAAGAGTTCGTCTTGCTCGAAGGCGGTTCGCCCCCTCTTCAGGTAGCGCTCAATAGCCTCAATTGCTTCCAAGATGTCCCTTAGCCGTTCTTTAGGGTCTCTCACAGGGGCACTACCTCCCGAAGTACACGCTCGCGGATTCGTGCTTTGATCCCGCGTTCTGTCACCACGTCCACAGGACATCCAAGCATCTGCTCCAGCTCATACTGAAGCCCACCCAGGTCAAAAAGACTGCGTCCTGCTTCCATCTCCACAAGGAAGTCGATGTCACTGTGTTTGTCTGCCTCCCCGCGCGCCACCGACCCAAATATCCGCACGTTACGCGCCCCGTACTTCGCACAGATGCGCAGAATCTCTTCTCGCTTTTCGCGCAACAGGTTCCCATCGGTCATGGTGTGTCCCCTCTATTCGGCGTCAACACTGCATAATCCTACCTGCGATTCTACCACAGAATGGTGCGCCGAGAGTTTTGAACCTCGCCACTGAAAAGCCGTCAGGCGCGTGCGGGCGTGTTGCAAAATGGACAGAAGCTCCTTTATAATGGGCATCGGCAATTCAATCTGTGTGAAGGGACGGCGTATGAGTAAGGCAAGAGCAGATATCGGTGTGTTTGGCGGGTCAGGCTTTTACCGCTTTCTGGAAAACGTGCAGGAAATCAAGGTCGAAACCCCTTATGGCGCACCCAGCGACCACATCGCACTCGCGGAGGTAGAGGGCAAGCGCGTGGCGTTTCTGCCCCGGCACGGACGGCATCACAGCATCCCACCTCACCGCATTAACTTCCGGGCGAACCTGTGGGCGATGAAGGAGCTGGGGGTCACGCGCATCATCAGCCCCTTTGCGGCAGGAAGCCTGCAGGCGCATATCCACCCCGGCGATTTCGTGGTGGTAGACCAGTACGTGGACCGCACGCACGGACGCGCGGATACCTTCTATGAAGGACCGATTGTCACTCATGTCTCGCCTGCCGACCCCTACTGTCCCACCCTGCGCCAGATAGCCATTGACGTCATCCGGGAGCAGGGTATTACCTGCCACGAGCGGGGCACGGTGGTGGTCATTCAGGGACCGCGCTTCTCTACCAAGGCCGAGAGCCAGTGGTACACCTCGATGGGCTGGGAAGTTATCAGCATGACGCAGTATCCCGAGGCTTATCTGGCTCGCGAGCTGGCGATGTGCGTGGTAGGCATCTCGCTGATTACCGATTACGACAGCGGGCTGGTGATGGGTGGACAGGTGCCACCGGTGACCACTAAAGAGGTGCTGGAGGTGTTCCAGCGCAACTCCGAGCGCATCAAGAACGTGGTGTTGGAGATGATTCGGCGTATACCCGAGGCGCGCGAGTGCCCCTGTCCGCACGTGTTAGACTACGCCCGAATCGAGGTGTAAGATGCAGATTCGCCCTGTGCGCTGGGACGGCGGCGTGCTGGTGCTGATAGACCAGACGCAGTTGCCGCACCGTTACGTGGAGGTGCGCTACACCGACTGGCGAGACGTCGCCGAGGCGATTCGGCGGATGGTGGTGCGCGGTGCTCCTGCCATCGGCGCGGCGGCGGCGTGCGGGCTGGTGCTGGCGGCGCAATCTATTCCCGCATCTGAGATGGCTGACTTCCGCGCCGAGTGGCTGAAGGCGGCGGATGTGTTCGCCTCCACGCGCCCCACCGCCGTCAACCTCTTCTGGGCGATTGAGCGCATGAAGCGCGTTCTGCAAGCCTGCCGTACCCCCGAAGAAGCCCGCCGCCGGCTGAGGCGGGAGAGCGAAGCGATTCTGGAGGAGGACGTCCGGGCAAACCGCGCCATCGGACAGCACGGACAGACGCTGATTCCCGACGGGGCGCGAATCCTCACGCACTGCAACGCGGGCGCACTGGCAACGGTGGGCTACGGCACCGCACTGGGCGTCATTCGGGCGGCGGTGGAGGCTGGGAAAAGAGTGCACGTATACGCTGACGAGACCCGCCCCCGCCTGCAAGGGATGCAGCTCACCGCGTGGGAACTGGTGCAGGAGAGTATTCCTGTCACGGTAATAACCGATAACATGGCAGGGATGCTGATGCGGAGGGGCGAAATTGATGTGGTGGTGGTCGGAGCGGACCGTATCGCTGCCAACGGTGACGTGGCGAACAAGGTGGGCACTTACAGCGTGGCGGTGCTGGCGAAGTTTCACGGCATCCCGTTTTATGTGGCCGCGCCCATCTCCACGATTGACCTGTCGGTGGCGGACGGTTCAGGCATCCCGATTGAGGAGCGGGCCGCGGAAGAGGTGACGCATATCGCAGGCGTGCGCATCGCGCCCGAAGGGGTACGGGTGATTAACCCGGCATTTGATGTCACGCCGGCGGAGCTGGTTCACGCGATTATCACGGAGGAGGGCATTGCCCGTCCGCCGTTCACGGTTTCGTTGGCGCAGATGGTTGCAAAACGTTCGGGGGAGGTCATCGGCGATGGGAGAACTGCTGGCTGAGAAACTGATTCGCAATATTCCTGACTTTCCGCAGCCCGGGGTGCTGTTCCGCGACATCACACCGGTTCTGCAGAACCCGCAGGCTCTGCGTGAAGTGGTGGAAAAGATGATAGAGTACGCGCGCAGTCGTGATCCCGATGTGATTGTGGGCATCGAGTCGCGCGGGTTCGTGTTTGGCATTCCGATTGCTCTCGCGCTGGGGGTCGGTTTCGTGCCCGTACGCAAGCTGGGCAAGCTGCCCTATAAGAAGATAGTGGAAGAGTATGCGCTGGAGTACGGCACCAATGCGATGGAGATACACGTGGACGCCGTACAGCCCGGGCAGAAGGTGGTGATTGTGGACGACCTGCTGGCAACGGGCGGAACGGCGGCTGCGGCGGCGCGTCTGGTGGAACGGCTTGGCGGTGTGGTAGCGGGGTTCGACTTCCTGATTGAGCTGGAGTTTTTGAAGGGGCGGAAGATGCTGCATGGCTACGACGTATTCACCCTCATCCGGTTCCCGTAGTGTGCTTGACCGGCTGTTTTGCCTGCATGAACGCGGCACCTCGGTAGAACGCGAGGTCATCGCCGGGCTGGCGACGTTCATGACCATGGCGTACATCATCTTCGTCAATCCGCAGGTGCTCAAATCGGCGGGGATGCCGGTGGAGGCGGTGGTGGCGGCAACCTGCATCGCAGCGGCAATTCCTACCCTCATCATGGGCTTGTGGGCGAACTATCCCTTCGCGCTTGCCAGCGGTATGGGCTTGAACGCTGCACTCGCCATGCAGGCAACGCGCCCGGGCATGGACTGGCAGACCATGATGGGCGTCATCGTGGTAGAAGGGGCGATAGTGACTATCCTCGTGCTAACGCGCGTGCGCGAGCAGGTGATGCAGGCTATCCCCATGAACCTGAAACGCGCCATCGGCGTGGGCATCGGTATCTTTATCGCCTTTCTGGGACTGCAACACGCGGGATGGGTACTGAAAGATCCCGAGGGGGTTGCTCTTACGCACGGCGAATTTACCTCCAAAGGCACGCTGGTTTCTACGGTCGGCGTGCTGTTGATGATGCTGTTGCTGGCGTTTCGGGTGCGCGGAGCCATCCTGCTGGGGATTCTGGGCACGGCAGTCATCGCCCTGATTGCCGACCGTCTCACTCCGGGCACTCCGGCACTCACCATCCTGCCCGAGAGGTGGGTGGCAGTGCCCGACTTCTCGACCTTTGGGCAGGCGAATATCCTCGGTGCGCTTCAACCTGCGCTGATAGGCGTTATCTTCGCCTTCCTGATTACCGACTTCTTCGACACGATGGGCACGGTCATCGGCATCGGTGGACAGGGGGGCTTTCTGGACGAAAAAGGCAACCTGCCGCGCTTGAACCGGGTGTTGCTGACCGACTCGCTGGCGGCGGTGTGGGGCGGTCTGTGCGGCGCCAGCTCGGTGACCACCTATATCGAAAGCGCAGCCGGCATCAGCGAAGGGGGGCGCACCGGGCTGACGTCGGTGGTAGTCAGCGTGCTGTTCCTGCTGAGCCTGCTGTTTGCGCCGCTGGTAGGCGTTGTGCCCGCTGTGGCGACCGCTCCCGCGCTCATTATCGTGGGCTACCTGATGATTCGGGTGGTGCACGAGATGGATTTTGACTCAGTGGAGGAGGGCATTCCTGCCTTTCTCACCATGCTTCTCATCCCGTTCACGCAAAGTATCTCCTTCGGCATTGGCGTGGGCTTTATCTCGCATGTGGTGGTGATGCTGCTTCGCGGCAGGGGACGTGAAGTATCGCCGTGGATGTACGGCATCGCCCTGCTGTTCGCCATCAGCTTCGCCTGGGGTGGGTAGGGAGCAGTCGGGAAAGACTGCTCCCTGTAGCAATCACAGCCTCCAGATATGCGGCAGGGAGAACGCCTTCATCGCGTTGCGCGTGTCCACGATAAGCCTGGCGTTCTCGGCAATCATGTTCCAATCGTAACTGCTGTGGTCCGCCACAATCACCACGCAGTCCGCCTGCTGAAGCCTCTCGGGGGTCAACGTCTCGCTCTGCAGTTTCAGGTCCACGTGGTCCTGGACGTGCAGAGTGGGGATATAGGGATCGTGGTAGCTGACCTTCGCGCCACGCTGATGCAGGATTTCAATAATCTTGAGCGCAGGCGACTCGCGCAGGTCTGCCACATCCCGCTTGTAGGTGACTCCGAGTATCAGCACGTCCGAGCCGTTGACGCTCTTGAAGTGCGAATTGAGCGCATCGTTCACCCGCGAGCACACGTAGTAGGGCATACTATCGTTAATGGTTGCCGACAGCTCCACGAACTTCACGTGGAAGTCGTAGTGTCTTGCCTTCCACGCCAGATAGTAGGGGTCTACGGGAATGCAGTGCCCGCCCAGCCCGGGACCGGGGTAGAAGGTCATGAAACCGTAGGGCTTGGTGGACGCGGCTTCAATCACCTCCCACACGTTCAGCCCCATGCGGTTGCACAAGAGAGCCAGCTCGTTCACTAGCGCGATGTTCACACTGCGGAACACGTTCTCGTAGATTTTGGTCATCTCCGCCGCGGTCGGCGACGAGACGGGAACCAGCTGGTCGATGAACGCACTGTAGAACTCGATGGCTAACTGTGTACACTGCTCGGTCAGCCCGCCCACCACTTTGGGCACCTGGCGCAGCTTGAATCGCTTGTTGCCCGGGTCAATACGCTCTGGCGAGAAGACAAGTGCGAAGTCAACGCCCGCTCGCAGTCCGGTGGCTTCCAGGCGCGGCTGAACGAGCTCCACCGTTGTGCCCGGATAGGTGGTGCTCTCCACGATAATCAGCTGCTCAGCACGCAGGGTGCGTGCGATGGAGTCGGTTGCCGCTTCCACGGCGCTCATGTCTGGCTCTTTAGCGCGGTTGATGGGCGTTGGCACGCACACCAGCACCACGTCGCATTCCCGCAGGCGCACGAAGTCCGTCGTGGCGGTGAGTTTGCCGTTTTCGATGACGAACTTCCATTCCTCGGGGTCCACATCTTCTATATAGCGCTCGCCTGCGTTGATGGCTTCAATCTTGCGTCGGTCGATATCAAACCCGATAACGGAATAGCCTGCCGTTCCTGCGCCCACTGCCATCGGCAAGCCCACGTAACCCAGTCCAATCACGCCCACTTTGGCGGTGCGGGATTGTATCCGCTGTCGTAGCTGTTGCATCCTTCA
>CAZOGB010000034.1:35869-37033 GCA_964579145.1 uncultured bacterium
TCCTTCATTCCTCCTGCCCGGGAGTGGTATGTGCACGCCCGTGATACCACTGGCTGGCAAATTGCTGATACTCCTTTTTGTTCTTGATTTCCTTCCACCAATCGCTGTGCGAACGGTACCACTCCACCGTGTGCCTCAGTCCATCCTCCAATCTCCAGCGAGGTGACCATCCCATTCGGCGCAGGCGCGAGGTATCCACGGCATAGCGGCGGTCGTGTCCCGGGCGGTCCGCCACGCTCTGGATCAGCGATACCGGTTTGCCCAGTATCTCTAGTATTTTTTCGGCAACCTCGCGGTTTTTCAACAGGTTTCCCGCCCCGACGTTGTAGACTGCCCCCGACTCGCCGTGGTGCAGGACGGTATCAATGGCGGTGCAGTGGTCTTCCACATAAATCCAGTCGCGTACCTGTGAGCCGTCGCCGTAGAGGGGCAGGGGGCGGTCTTCCATAGCGTTGGTGATGAACAGCGGTATCATCTTTTCGGGGTACTGGTTGGGACCGTAGGTGTTGGAGCCACGCGTGATGACCGTGTCCAGCCCGTAAGTGGTGTGGTATGCCTGAGTCAGCAGTTCTGCCGCCGCTTTGCTGGCGGAATAGGGGCTTCGTGGGCGCAGAGGAGCCTCTTCGGTGGCAAACCCTTCCAGCACCTCGCCATACACTTCGTCGGTAGACACCTGCAGGAAGCGTCTGGAGCCGAACTCTCTGCACGCCTCCAGCAGGACGTAGACGCCGTACACATCTGTCTGCAGAAAACTGCCCGGGCTCAGGATAGAGCGGTCCACATGCGTCTCCGCCGCGAAGTTCACCACCCAATCGTGGTTGCGCACCAGGTTTCGCACCACTACCGGGTCGCGCACGTCGCCGTGATAGAAGGCGAAGCGGGGGTCGCTCATCAGGTCGGCGATATTGGACAGACTGCCGGCGTAGGTGAGCGCATCCAGCACCGTTACCCGATAGTCAGGGTCTGTGCGAAGCAGATGCCGCGCGAAATGGCTTCCGATAAAACCTGCGCCTCCGGTAACCAGAACTCGCCTCATCACCCAAAACCTTTCTCGCCAGAGGATTGCAGAGGTCATTATACACGTCTCTGATGCTCTATCACAAGAGGCGGCGCGTGAACCTCCAGATTCCTCCCCGCCTGTGGGGAGACCAGGTGGAGCTGTTT
>CAZOGB010000035.1:0-35923 GCA_964579145.1 uncultured bacterium
CCTCTGCCCGACGCGGGGAGAGGGGACGCACCCTCGCTGGAGGGCGAACCTCCCGGTGGGCCGTAGAATCCCCTACTACAGGGACGGTCCCCCTGCTTGCGGGGGGACCATAGGGGGCTGAAACCTCACATGGAAGGCAACGGGTAGAATCACCAAAGCCACTATTGTGTCGCTAATGACTTCGTGATAGACTATAGTCGGAGGTGTGCAAGATGGAAGCAACGCATCTTGACTATGTTCGCATGGGGCAACTGACCTCACTTACGTTTATTGTCGTGATGGTACTGCACCACATACTGCTGTGGAAGACGCCGGTTAGGCAGTTCGTGCGCAGATGGGGAAAACAACTGCATCTTGAAACGCAAAAGAGTGCAGCGCGTGGAGCCTTTATATCAGCGCTGGTGTTTCTTAGCGGCGTCGTGTTGATGTGGGTTTTCTTCGAGGGGATCTTTTTCTCCATGGGTGAGCTAGTACACGATGGAATGGTCTTACCTTTGCTCAAGATGTTTGTCTACTGGGTAGGTTTTTTCATTGGGATAGACCTGACATTTGCAGGCGGGATATCGTTAACAGGTGCTCTGTGGGCAGCTCGTGTTCGTCGCAGGCTTGCGTCGGGCAAAGAATAACGACTTCTAACTGGGTATGCCCTGCGAGCTTTGACGGGCAGCTCTATCTTAGCCGATTGCAGTCGTGTAAGAATACGGAGGTCGCCCATTGAGAAGCGGCTCTGCGATAAACTTACTGATCAACGAGACACGGCTGGTGTAATCACGAACGGCAGTGCACAGGTGGTGAGCAACAATCTGTATGACCTGTTTGGGGTGATGCGGTATGAGCAGGGCAGTGCCCGGACGCCGTGGAAAGCGGTGGTAACTTGTGTGGCACCCTGCAAAGAGAAGCAACCTGAACAATAAAGCAAAAAAGAAGGCAATCCCAAATGTCTGTAAAGAAACTGACAGTCGCGTTAGCCCTCGCCATGGCGGCTTTGCCCGCAGTATCGGCGCCTCGGGTCGTCGAAAGGGTGGAGGTGAGTTTTGCAGGGGATATCCCCAAAGACATTACCCACAGCATCATTATCGACGATGGCCGAAAGATATATCAACGCTACGAGAGAGGCGCCCTTCGGTATATCTTTATCGTCGAGGCGGTCAAACGGCGAGGACGGATTACCTTCTGGGAGGTAGGTAGCAAAGTAGCGTATGCTTCCGACCTTCGCCAGCGAAAGGACGCCAACCCGCTTGATGCTTTCGATTCACCGGAACTTGGTCAAGAGACTCTCCGGCAGCTTGCTCAGAGGAAGAGGGCTGGGGAGGCAATCGTCAATGGTATTCGGTGCACCAGATGGCTCATCGGCGATGGCTCAGATTATACGGCTGAGCTCTATGAGGATGCGCACGGGGAGATGGTCTATTTGGGTGCTTTTCTGCGTGGGAAGTTGCTTCACCAAAGCATTCTGGTGCAGAAACGTGATGCGCAGCCTGGAGACTGGAAACAGGTTGCCATTCCATCTGGTGTCAAGGTTAACGTGGTGGATGAGTCGGAATTGCAGAAGAGGATAGCGGAAATATACTTGCGCGCTGCGGGACACGATATTAAACTGATCGAGTAGCATGGTTGTTCTGCAACAGTGAGCAACTACCGATGGTATACCTATCGGCTCGGCAGGAGCCTCGCCCTCCAGAGATTAGCCCACCCTCCAAATTGGATGGCGAACCTCCTGGTGAGCCGTCCGTAGGGGCAACCCTCTGTGGTTGCCCCTCTGAGAAGCAGAACAGCCCCACCTGACCTCCCCGCAGGCGGGGAGGAATCTGGCTCCCTTTCCCTCGCAGGGAAGGGGCTGGGGGTTAGGTGGACAACGGCTCGCCCTCCACAGGGGGGTGCGCTACCCCCTGTAACACAGCCTCACCTGCGTGGGGTCGCCCCCGACCTCCTCAAACAGCACCAGCAGGTTCCGCTCGCTCAGCCAGTCGGACGGCAGGTGGTAATAGCGCTGGGTGGGCAAGCCCTCGCCCTCCTGATACACCGCCTGCAACAGCCATTCTTCAGGTTTGCCTGTGCCCGGAGCCAGCCAGTAGCGCCCAATGCATCGCCCGTTCAACCAGGCGATACCTTTGGTCATGCCGCTGAGGTCCAGAGCAAGCGGGGCGTCTGTTTTGGGTCGCTCGAAGGTGGTCTTCCACCAACACAGCGGCTTGCCCCGTGCCACCTCAAGACTGCTTTCCCATTTGACCAGCGCACTGCCTTCCGCATACACGCGACAGTGCTCGCCCTGCAGACCGGGTTGAATTCGCCAGGGCGCCTCCAGCGGTTCCCCGCGCCACAGCAGTCTGCCCCAGAAGCCCTTGCGCTCGTCCACCATGTTGCGCTCGCCCAGCATCCAGTCGCCCTTAATCAGCCCGACGGCACAGCAGAGTATGGCTAAGGTGTGCTCGCCAGCGGTCAGCGTCAGATCAAATCGCTGGGTGAAGCTTTCCGGGTCGTCCAGATTGCGGTTTTCGGGCAGAGGCGGGGCGGTGGTGGCGACAAACTGAGAGTCCACAAACAGGTGCACCACATCTGCCACGCCCTGCAGTTCCAGCACGCCCCTGCCCTCCTGATGAGGCAGTATCATCAGCTTGGCGACATACCAGCAGTAATCGGTCTGGTCGTGAGTGAACTGCAGCTGTTCCACCGGCTTGTCGGTGAGTATCGGCGGATGCAGGGGGGTCGGCTCGCCATTGGGCAGAGGTTCCACCCACCACTGGAACGGGGCAAGGTTCGGCTCGCAAGGGCGCATCCGTCGCTCCACCACATCGCGCGGTTCTATCTGGGCGGTGTTCATCAGCACTCGCCCCTCGCCGACCAGCGTCACCGACTGCGGCGGCAGTTCATAGCGGCGACCCCCGTAAGAGACCCGCACTGCCCCCTCCGTGTCATCGTTGCATAGGAACACCAGCGAGCGACCTTCCTGCTGATAGGTGTATACAGAGACCTTCTCCTGCAGGCGTTCAGGAGTGGCACGCTCGCTGTTGACCAGCACGGGCGCGTACTCCTGCAGGATGCGATGCAGGCGTGCCAGATGGTACATCTTGGTGGTGGGCAAGCCGTACTCGTCCAGCGGCGCGTCATAGTCATAGCTGGTGGTCTGCAGGAACGAACCTTCGCGGTCAAAGTTGGTGCCGCCGTGCCACATGTAGTAGTTCATGCCCGTGCCCCCCGCGGCGAAGAAGCGTGCGGCCGCATAAGCCACGTTCTCCGGTGTGCGCCGGTTGTGCGGATAGCCCCACAGGTCGTACCAGCCGGGCCAGTGTTCCGTCCACAGCGCGGGCTTATCGGGGTACTTCGCGAAGTATTCATCCAGCAGGGGATGCGCGTAGAAGGCGTTAATGGTCTCAATCACGCCCGGCGCACCGCCCTTGCACATCACCCACGGCACGCCTACCTGTAGCGATTCCGCCATCTCCACGATGCGTTTCAGGTATCGCTCGCCTTCCTCGCCGTAGCGCCAGGCGATGTTGCCGTATTCGTTCTCAATCTGCGCGAGAATAATCGGACCGCCGTTGGGGGCGAAATAGGGGCGCACATAATCGCACAGCAGGCGCAACCACCGCTCCTTTTCACGCAGGAACGGCTCGTTGTCGGTGCGCATCTGCATGCCCGGCACGTCGCGCAGCCAGGCGGGCAGTCCCCCATAGTTGATTTCAGCGCACACGTACGGACCGATGCGCAGGATAACATACAGCCCCAGCTCGTGGGCGATGTCCAGAAACCGACGCAGGTCCAGCCTGTCCGAAAAATCGTACACGCCGCGCTGTCGCTCATGCAGGTTCCAGAAGACGTAGGTCTCGATGGCGTTCAACCCCGCCTCTTTACTGCGTTCCATCAGCGACCGCCACATGCCCGGCGTGCTTCGCGGGTAGTGTATCGCTCCGCTCAAAAGAAGGGTGCGCTTCCCGTCAACGGTGACAGCACGATGGTCATAACTCACACTTGGCATAGAGATACCTCTTCTTTCCTCCTGTTTTTTTACGGCAACGCCCCGTCACCCGACACGAGGAGAGCGCACCGGATACCGACCTCTACTCGCGACGCGGAGCGGGACGCTCTTCAAAGTAGTGTGGATTGTCGCACTCTAGCACATGGTGACGGAAGGCTTCAATGAGCTGCTCCGCCTCCGAGCGCAATCGGAAAGTACCTTTGACCTCCCCCTGCCAGACATCCTCCTGCACCCACTCCGGCACGGGCATAAAGACCACTGGCTCCGGCGTGTCCACCTCCACGCACAGGATGAGCGGCGCGCCCGGATTGTCGTGCAGGAAGACGAACTCCAGAATCACGCTTCGCGGAGTGTAGCGTGCGCCTCCCATCTGCACCTCGCGCATTTGGATCGCCTCCTCAAAGGTCTTGCGGTCGAAGTGCCCGACGGGTGGAGGCTGTTTGTGCTGGAGCGCATCAAGCACCTGTTTGCGGGTGGCGTTGGTGAACTCACGCAGGGTCATCCTTCTCACCTCCGGCGATTATTCAACCATTCCTCCACCTCCTCAACGCTCTGCTGATAATGAGACACCTCCTGTTGAAGTGCCTGAAGTGCCTCCAGCAGACCCTGTGGAGGTTCGGGAAGGGTTCGCGGCTGGGAATGCAACAGCACAACCCTATCGTGCAGCACATCCAGCGCCACCAGCCACTGGTGCACCTGTGCCTCAATCTGCTTTGCCTGCAGTAACGCCCGGTTGCGCTGACGGCGTGCCTCTTCCAGCTGCCTCAGCGTGAGCCGATGGGTAATCGCCAGCTCGATCTCCCCGCGATGCTCGTGCCACCAGGCGAGCACGGTATACCAAGCCCGCTGAAGCCATCGGTCGGGTGGCACGTGAATCAGGATGCGGTCCTGCTGAAGCAGATGCTCGTAGATACCCGCCTGCAGACGCTGGAGATGTTCCGGCAGGTCGCGCAGGCACTCTCTGGCGTGCTCCGGCAGGGAGCGGTAGGTGCGCAGGATTTTCGCGGTGCGTTCGCGCGTCCGGCGCCACAGATCCTTCGTTCGCGAGTGGTGTAACCGCCGCTCCCGCCAAAACCTCCACTTTCGCACCAAAGCGTGCCAGAACATGAACCCCGTCCTCACAATGCAGGCTTCTTCCGATGCCAGTCGGTTGCCTGCTCGTAAGTGTAGGCAACGCGCAGTATCGTCCCTTCATCCCACGGCTTGCCGATAATCTGCAAACCGATGGGCAATCCATCCTGAAATCCACAGGGCAGAGCCAGCGCAGGTAGCCCCGCGATGTTCACCGGAATGGTGCACACATCCGCCAGCTTCATCGCCAGCGGGTCGTCCGCCTTTTCCCCAATGCGGAAGGCAACGGTCGGCGAGGTGGGGGTGATCAGCACATCATACTGTTCAAACGCGCGGTCAAAGTCGCGCCGGATGAGCGTGCGCACCTGTTGCGCCTTTAGGTAGTAGGCATCGTAGTAACCTGCCGACAGCGCGTAGGTGCCTATCATGATGCGCTGTTTGACCTCCGCGCCGAACCCCTCGCCGCGCGTCTTTTCCACCATGTCAATATGCCCCGCCAGCTCCTGCGTTCGCCAGCCGTATTTCACCCCATCGTAACGCGCCAGGTTGGAGCTCGCTTCCGCCGGCGCAAGGATATAGTAACATGCCAAGCCGTACTCAATGTAAGGCAGGGATGTCTCTTCCGCGACAGCCCCCATCTCTTCTAGAAGGTGTACCGCCCGGTAAACCGCCTCTGCCACTTCGGGCGCAACGCCCTGCGCAAAAAACTCTTTCGGCACGCCAATGCGAAGCCCTTTCACGTCGGGAACCAGCGCGGCGGTAAAATCGGGCACGGGCACGTCCACGCTGGTGGAGTCGCGACGGTCTTTGCCGCAGATGGCGTTCAGCAAGATAGCACAGTCGGTCACATCTTTGGTGATGGGACCAATCTGGTCCAGCGAGGAAGCGTATGCCACCAGCCCATAGCGGCTCACGCGCCCGTAGGTCGGCTTCATGCCCACCACCCCACACAGCGCAGCGGGCTGGCGAATGGAGCCACCCGTATCCGAACCCAACGCAGCGATGCACATATCCGCCGCCACCGTCGCCGCTGAGCCTCCGCTACTACCGCCCGGAACGCATTCCAGATTCCACGGGTTGCGCGTCACGAAGAACGCCGAGTTCTCGGTAGACGAACCCATTGCGAACTCGTCCATGTTGGTCTTGCCGACGAACACGGCGCTGCGGCGACGAAGCCCCTCCACCACGTGCGCATCGTACGGCGGCACGAAGTTCTGCAGTATCTTCGAGGCGCAGGTGGTCAGCACGCCGCGCGTGCACAGGTTATCTTTGAGGGCTAAGGGGATACCGGTCAGCACATCCACGCCGTTGCCTGTCTCTCGCAGACGGTCTGCCTCCTCCGCCTGCTGGATTGCCAGCTCGGGCGTGAGGGTAATATAGGCACGCACCTTTGGCTCCACCGCTTCGATGCGTTCCAGCACCGCTTGCGTCAGTTCACGGCTGCTTATCTCGCCCGCCCGAAGCAGGTCGTGCGCCTCATGGATGGTCAGAGTATATAGCCTGCTCATTTCCTCCTCATCGTCCGCAGGGTCGTAAAGCCTCGTTCACCATTATACCGCTGTTATCCGTTTCTGTCACCTGCGGGATGCAGAAGCTGCGTGTAAAAGCTTCCCGTTCCCCATCGCGGTTCAAGCGCGAACACATCGGCAATCGTGGCGGCGAGGTCGGCGAAGGTGGAGCGCGTGCCCAGCGAAACGCCCTCTGCCATACGAGGGCTGTAACACAGCAGGGGCACAAACTCGCGCGAGTGGTCCGTGCTGGGGGTAGTGGGATCGTTGCCGTGGTCGGCGGTAAGTATCAGCAGATCATCGGGGCGCATCTGTTCGAGCACCTGCTGCAGTCCGACATCAAACGCCTGAAGTGCCGCGGCGAAGCCGTGCGGGTCGTTGCGATGCCCGTACAGCATATCGAAGTCCTCGAAGTTAGCGAAGACGAAGTCGGCGTCGGTCTGCATCGCCTGCAGGGTGGCAGAGAGGTGCTCGGCGTTATTGCCTGTGCGCACCGAGTAGGCAAAGCCCCTCTCGGCAAACACCTGCCCGATGACGCCGATGCCGTACACCCTGCGTCCCGCTTGCGCCAGCTGGTCTATCAGGTTGTAGGGGGGAGGCAGAGGAAAATCACGTCGGTTTTCGGTGCGCTTGAAAGTGGCGGCGTCCTTCCCCACGAACGGTCGGGCGATGACGCGCTGGACGTGATGCGGCGGCTTCAAAATCTCGCGGGCAATCCGGCACATCTCGTACAGCCGTTCCAGGGGGATGACCTCTTCGTGCGCGGCAATCTGGAACACGCTGTCGGCGGAAGTGTAAACGATGGGGTAACCGGTGCGCAGGTGCTCCTCGCCTAACTGCTTGATGATTTCGGTGCCCGACGCCGGGTAGTTGCCCAGTATCTTCGTGCCGATGGCGCGTTCAAACGGCTCAATGACCTCTGGCGGGAAGCCATGGGGATAGGTGGGGAAAGGCTCTGCGGTGATGACGCCCATCATCTCCCAGTGCCCGGTCACGGTGTCTTTGCCCGCAGAGCGTTCCTGCATCCTGCCAAAGGCGGCAAGCGGCGACTCAGCGGGAGGCACGCCCTTCAGCGGTAGAATATTGCCCAGCCCCAGCTTCTGCAGGACAGGTACATCCAGCCCACCAACCGCCTCCGCCAGATGCCCCAGTGTGTTGGGTTCGTTCACGCCAAAGTCGCCATACTGCTCTGCATCTGGCGCGGCGCCCACACCGCAACCATCCATCACCAGCACAATCACGCGCCTGAACATGGCTACACCTCTCTTGTGCTCCAATATACCTTGAACACCGCCGTCGGTGCAAGCAGAGGGTGCAGGTGAAGGAACACCACATGAAGAAAAGATTAAGTACACATCAGCTGGCAATGGAGCCAACCCATCAGCGAAGATGCTGGGGTTTGCCCTGATGGCTGTGACGAAGAACATCGGGAGCAGAAGGAGGATTTACTATGAAAGCAGTGGTTATGGCTGGCGGGGAGGGAACTCGGTTACGCCCTCTTACCTCACGGCGCCCCAAGCCGCTCGTTCCCATCATGAACCGCCCGATTATGGAACATATTATCGTCTTGCTCAAACAGCACAATATTACCGATATTATTGTCACCCTGTATTACCTCGCAGACGAGATTTCCGGGTATTTCGGCGATGGCTCGGACTGGGGAGTGAACGTCCAGTATGTGGTGGAGGAGACCCCTCTGGGCACGGCGGGCGCGGTGCGTCAGGCGGCGCACCTGCTGGGCGATGAACCGTTCCTGATTGTATCGGGTGATGCCCTCACCGACATCCGTTTAGACCGACTGATCCGCTATCATCACCTCAAAGGCTCTGTGGTCACGCTCGCGCTGGCGCACGTGGACAATCCGCGCGAGTTCGGTGTGGTCATCACGGACGAAGATGGGCGTATCCAGCGTTTCCTCGAAAAGCCCGACTGGAGCAACGTCTTTTCCGACACCGTGAACACAGGCATGTACGTGATAGACCCCGAAGTGTTCAGCCTGATGGAGCCGGGGCGCGCGTACGACTGGAGCCAGGACATCTTCCCGCACCTGTTGCGCGAGGGTAAGCCGCTCTACGGCTACATCATGGGCGACGATGAGTACTGGTGCGACGTGGGCACGCTGGAGCAGTATCGCGAGGCGCACGAAGAGGTGCTGACCGGTAAGGTGAACCTCACCCTGCCCGCGATGGAGTATGCGCCCGGCATCTGGGTGGAACCCGGCGCACAAATCCACCCCGAAGCGGAGATACACCAGCCTGTGTACATCGGGCACCAGGCGATTATCAAACGGCTCGCCCGAGTGGGACCGTTCAGTGTGGTCGGCGATAACTCCATTATTGAGGAAGGCGCGGTGGTGGAGCGGAGCGTGCTGTGGGACTCGGTGTACGTGGGCACCAACAGCCATGTAGCATCCAGCGTGATAGGCAGTCATACCAACCTCCAGCATGATGTGCATGTGATGGAGGGCGTGGTTATCGGCGACCGGGTGAATGTTGGCGAGGGTTGCACCATCCGCCCGCACCTGAAGATATGGCCCGACAAGTTCATCGAGCCCGGCTCGACGGTGACCATGAGCCTGGTGTGGGGCAAGAAGTGGCAGGGTTCGCTGTTCCGCAACCTGGGCGTGGCTGGTATTATCAGCGTGGAGATTACCCCCGAGTTCGCCAGCAAGCTGGCGGCGTCGTATGGGGTGTTGTTGCGCAAAGGAGCGTCGGTTCTGCTTTCGCGCGATTCACACAAGTCCTCGCGAGCTATCAAGCACGCTGTGATGAGTGGATTGCTGTCGGTAGGGGTGAACGTGCTTGACTTGCGTTCGATGCCCGTGCCGATTGCCCGCCACCATATCCGTGCCAGCGGCGCAGCGGGCGGCGTGAACGTGCGCATCGCCCCCTACAATCCGCGTCTGACGCTGATCGAGTTCTTCGACAAGAACGGCATCTACATCTCCAAGAGCATGGAGCGCAAAATCGAAAGCGTCTTCTTCCGCGAGGATTTCGTGCGCACCGATATCGAGGAGGTCGGCGAGATTGAATTCGCTTCGCGCGCTATCGAGCAGTACCAGTCCGACTTCTTCCAGCACGTGGACTCGCGCTGTCTGGGCGAGGCACGCTATCGGGTGGTGCTGGATTTCGCGTTCCACCGCATGGCGTCTATTTTCCCCAACATTCTGGGCAAAATGAACTGTGAGGTCATCGCCCTCAACGCTTATGCCGACCCGGAACGCGCCCCGCACACCGAGGAACAGGTACGCGACCACCTGATGAACCTCCAGCAGATAGTGCAGACCCTGCGGGCGGACGTTGGGGTGCTGTTTGAAAGCGACGGCGAGCGGATGCGCATTGTGGACGCGCACGGCGACATCCTCTCCGACCAGCGTCTGCTGATCCTGTATGCGCTTGCGGTGGCTCGTGCGTACCGTCGGGCGCGAATCGCCGTGCCGGTGACCGCCTCCAGCGTGATAGAGCCGCTGGTGACCCAGCATGGGGGCACGGTGGTGCGCACCAAAACAGATGTGCGCTCGTTGATGGGCATTGCGGTTTCGGAAAGCGAGCCGGTGTTCATGGCGGGTGACGGGGAAGGCGGGTTTATCCTGCCCCAGTTCCAGCCGTCGTTTGATGCGCTGTACGGCTTTGTGAAACTGCTGGAACTGCTCTCCCGTTCGAAGACCACTCTGCACGAGCTGGCTCAGCAGGTGCCGCCCTTCTTCCTGGTGCGCCGTACGGTGCAGTGTCCATGGGAGATGAAGGGCACGGTGATGCGCATGATGACCAAGCAGTGCCGGGACGATGGCAAGGTGGACCTTATAGACGGCATCAAGGTCTATCGCGACGGTCGCTGGGCGCTGATTCTGCCCGACGCTTCAGAGCCGGTGTTCCATCTCTATGCGGAAGCCGAAAGCCTCGACGTCGCCCAGAGCCTGCTGGACGAGTATCATCGGCGGATTGAGGCATTGAAAGAATCGGGAGCAGTGGACGAGGGATAACAGGGAAAAACTTCTGCGGTCACGAAGTGAAAGGGTACATCTTCTCGTGAAAAGGAGGTATGGCGCGCATGCAAGAAGAGAGAGAAGGTAGCACCATTCTTGTGGCGCTGAAGGTGATGTTTTCCCAGCCGCTGCTGGCGGTGATGATGTTTTTGCAGTATGCCATCTGGGGAGCGTGGGAACCGCCTCTATCCGGTTATCTGACGGAGAAGCTGGGCTTCTCAGGATGGGGGTTATCGCTCATCTATGTAGCCCTGCCCATTATGAACCTGCTGGCGCCCATCACCGCTGGACAGGTAGCGGACCGTCTGCTGCCTGCACAGCGCGCACTGGGGTTGTTCCAGCTGCTGGGCGGCGTGGTGATGTTTGTTCTGGCTTTTCAGCGCGACCTGGTGCCCATGACGGTGTTCATGCTGGTGTATGCGTTGCTTTATGCTCCTACACTGGCGCTAACCAACTCCATCGCATTCCACCATCTGCGTGACCCCCAGCGAGAGTTCGGTCCCATTCGGGTTTGGGGCACTATCGGCTGGATTGTGGCAGGATGGTTGTTGAGCGTTCTGCGCAGCCAGTTCCACTCGCTGGAGTGGAGCGTTATCGATGTGTTTGTGCTGGCGGGAACGTTCTCCATCCTGATGGGGCTGATATCGTTCGCCTTGCCCCACACGCCGCCTGCCAAAGAGGGCGCAGACCCGCTGGCGTTCCGCGAGGCGCTGGTGCTGCTGAAAGACCGCAGCTATCTGACCTTCTTTATCATCGCCTTCGTTGTCGCCACCGAACTGCGCCTTTACTACATGCTGACCTTCCCGTTCCTGCAGGAGGCGGGTAAGGTGGTAGGGCTGACCGAGCAGAGCCTGCCGGCGTGGATGACGGTAGCGCAGATTGCGGAGATATTCACCATCACCTTCCTTCTGCCGTATGCATTGCCAAAGTGGGGCGTGCGCAATACCATGCTCATAGGCATTGTGGCGTGGCCCATCCGTTACGCGGTGTTCGCCCTCACGTGGGCGACATATCAGACGGCGCCGTGGATGGTGTGGGTCTCCATCGCCTCGCTGGCACTGCACGGCTTCTGCTATGTGTTCTTCTTTGTGGTGTCCTTCATCTACACCGATATGGTGGCGCCGAAGGACATCCGTTCCTCCGCTCAGGCGTTGATTAACTTCGCCGTGCTGGGCGTGGGGTTGATTATCGGCGGTTTCTTCGCCGGATGGTTGAAGGAGATTTTCTCCACGCAGGTTGCGCCTGATGTGGTATCTACGAACTATACGGGCGTGTTTCTGGTGCCGACGGTGATTACCATCCTCGCGGCGATTGCGTTCGCCCTGTTGTTCCGCGAGAACCGCCGCCAGCAGACAGCGTAACACAATCCGGTCACAGCGAGGGCGCGTCTCCACGCGCCCTCTTCGCATATACAGGCAGGGGGTGAACTGCAGTGCGCTTGCGGCTGAGTTTCGCGCCGGCGGCGGATCGGTGCGTTCTGCCCGTGCATTACAATTACGTATTGCAGGGGTTTCTGTATAGGCACCTGGATGAGAACCTGGCGGAAGAGATACACAACGAGGGTTACACCGAAGGCAAGCGACACCTGAGGCTGTTTACCTTTTCGCGCCTGCAGGGCGAGGCGATGGTGCGTGATGGCAGTATCGTTCTGCCCGGAGAGTTCTCGCTCGTGGTCGCCTCGCCCGATGTACGCTTTTTAGAATCGCTGGCGTTGAACCTGATTCAGTCGCGCCAGCTGGCGATGGACGGACAGCCGGTGCAGCTGACCGCCGTGGAGGTGGAGACCGACCCACCCTATCAAAATCCCGTGTTGTTGCGTGCGCTATCTCCCATCAGTGTATACAGCACGCTGAGCACCGCGGACGGCAGGTGCAAGACCTACTACTATTCCCCCTGGGAATCGGAGTTTTCGCCCAACATTCTGTGCAACCTCCAGCGCAAGTATCGTGTCTATTATGGCAGAGAAGTGCCTTTAGACGACTCTTATGTCAAACCTGTGTATGTTAACAAACGCAACGAGCACATCGTGTTTTACAAAGGCACGGTTATCAAGGGATGGAGTGGCGTGTACGAGGTGAGCCTGCCCGAGCCGCTGTTCCGCATGGCGCTGGATGCCGGTCTGGGCAGTAAGAACTCCCAGGGCTTCGGGTGTATGAGGATATATGAGAGGCGGATAAGGGAGGTTAGCCTCCGTCAGGAGGCTTCGTCGTGAGTAGCCCACAACTTCCAGTTGCAGGGGTGCTTTCCTCCCACCCGTTATTCACTCTGCCCTTGCGACTGGAAGTCGCAGGCAACACAGAACAAAACCTGCTGAAGCAGGTTTACAGCCTGCGCCAGTTTATGGTTTGACTTCAGCCGCTACAAAGAGGTGAACACGGCAGAACAGCAGCTGCATATCGCCTGCACGAAGGCGGCATCGCGCTGGGCAAGAAGTTCTCCATCGGGCGGTTCCGGGCAGACCGGTTCGACTGAGACGGCGTATGTTTTGTGTCACGGATGATCCGTATGGGGGCGAAAAGGGAGTTTGGAGAAGGGTTCTACTCCCACCGACACATTGAAAACTAGCGTAAACTGCCAATAATATTTGGTAACAAGCCTATCTATAAGGGATTGCAAGTTGCAGGCGTGTGTCCAAGCGAGTGGTCGCACTGGCTTTCAAATGGAGCCACGGTCACTTCATTGTCGGCACGATGATGCCCCGCAGGATAATCTTCTGGGCGAAGATGAACACCAGCAGAGTAGGCAAAGCGGCTATCACCAGACTCGCCATCCAGACCCACGGATAGCTCTCGCGCCCCAGCTGCCACAGGAACACCATCATCGTCCACATCTCTGGCTTCTGCACCACCAGAAACGCCCACATGAACCCACCATACGCCGAAGTGAACGATCCCAGTGCAATCACCGCCAGAATGGGCATGGAGAGGGGCACAGTGATGTTCCAGAACATGCGCAGCTCCCCTGCCCCGTCCAGCATCGCCGCCTCGTACAGCTCCTGCGGCAGGCTGTCGAAGTAGCCCTTCAGCAGAAAGATGCCCATGCCGCTCGCCAAACCGGGCAACACCAGCGCCCAGTAGGTGTTCAGCAGACCCAGCTCTTTAATCAGCAGGAAGTTGGGTATCATCGCCACCTCGGCGGGGAAAGCCATCGTCGCCAGCAGTGCCAGCAGAATCTTGTGCGCATAGGGCAGGTTGAACCGCGATAGCCCATACGCTGCTAAGGGCTGTACGGTCAGATGCCCCAGCACCGTCATCAGCACGAGCACGAAGGTGTTCCACAGCGCGCGCCCGTGGAAAAGGATGTAGTCCAGCACTAACCGATAGTTTCGCGTCAGGAACTCGCGCCGAATCTCGTCCCGCATTCGCCAGAAGGTCAGCACGTCGGTCTCGGCGCGAGGGGGATATATCTCGTCCCAGCCGTGCCACGCCGTGCCGTGCGCCCGGTTCACTGCCTCCAGTGCACCGTACTTCCCGCGAAGCCAGTCGCGCCACAGCCCCTCGACCGTCACCAGCCGCTTCGCTTCGGCAGGCACGACCGTATCTACAAAAAGTACCCAGTCCACAAAGAAGCGGTCGTCTTCGGGCATAGTGGGCGAGAAGGGGGCGTTCAGGCGCGTGCCGTGTCGCTGGTGCAGAAACTCCTGCCATTGCCTGTCCCAGTCTCCTTCCACGCGCACAAACAGCAGGGGAAACCGCTCGCGTACATAGCGGTCCCACAGCCTGCGCCAGCGCGGGTCCTGCGGTCGCTCGGCGGGGAACAGCACCTCGTTCAGCGAGCCGTATCTTGTGCCCAGCAGGGCGTTCAACTCCTCTACCCCGCCGATATGCCGTTCCACCCACGCCAGGAATCCGTCGGTGGCGAGCACGGCGTTCAGGTCGTACGCCGGCAGGGTACGGCGGAACTCCAGGTACAGCTGGCGCAGAGGGGCGGTCTCGCGGCGTGATTTGTGCGTGAGGTCATACTCAAACGGCGCAACCTCGGAAAAACTGGTGTACAGCGTCTCGTACTGGCGGTTGAACGCCTCGATATCGTTGCCGAATCGCTGCATCAGCCATCGGGCGTAGCGTTGGTTCGTTGGGCGGGTGCGCTTGTCGTCAATGAAAAAGACTTTCACCCATTCGTCGGGCAGGGTGCGAATGCACTCTAACCAGTCGTCCACCCGCCTCTGCACCTTCGGGTCGTGCACGCGATAGTCGGGGATCTTCTCCAGAAAGCGAAAGCTGGTCACGTTCAGCCGGTGGATTCGGCGGGCGGTGTTGAAGTCCGCCCCATAGCGGTCGCTCATCCACTTGCGAAACAGGGCGGTATCGTCGCGCAGGTAGGCGGGGATAACGCGCCAGTCGTCAAAGTCGGTATCGGAGGTGAGCGACGCGCCTATCATCAACAGGAACGGATAGACCATCGTCACCGAGCCGAGTATCAGCACGGTGTAGATGAAGGCATACACCAGGCGGGCAGTTAGCGTGCGTTGTTCGCAGGGACCAAACAGCGCCATTTTCTCTCACTCCAGTGCGTGCGCCGCGCGGAACTCCACCCGCTTCAGGATGCGCAACTGCAGGATGGTAAACCCAATCAGCACCGACCCCAGCACCCACGCCATCGCTGTCGCGTAGCCGAAGCGCAGGTACAGGAAGGCGTTCGTCCAGATGTGGATGCCCAGCACCATCGTGGAGTTAGCGGGTCCGCCGCCGGTCATCACGAACACGTTCTGCATCGCATGGAAACTGCCGATAAACGCGCCGATGAAGTTAATCATAATCAGCGGCTTCAGCGAAGGAAACATGATGTACCACATCTTATGCCAGAAGTTGCCCCCGTCCACCGCAATCGCCTCGTACAGGTCTTCAGGCACGGTCTTCAGCGCGGCAAGGTAAATCAGACTGCCTGGTCCCGCCCCCGCCCACACGCCGGGTATCACCACACATAGCATCGCCAGCCCGGGCGTATGCAGCCAGTCGATGTACTGTACCTCTCGCGGAACCACCCCCAGAGCGTGCAGGATGGGTATCATGATACGGTTCAGAAAGCCATAGGGCGTGGGGTCGTAGAACATCTTCCACAGGAACATAATCACCAGCCCAGTGGTGACCGCCGGCAGATAAAAGAGCACCCGAAACAGGATTTTGCCCCGCGGCACCTCGTGCAGAAGCAGTGCAAGGAAGATGGGCGCGACAAAGCCGATGGCCAGGTTTAGCCCTACATACAGCACCGTCGCCCGCACCGAGTTCCAGAAGTCGGGGCTGGTCATCACCTCGATGAAGTTCGCCAGTCCCACGAAATCGCTTTTGCCGTAGATTTTATAGTCATAGAACGCCATCAGCGTGCCCCGGAGCAGAGGCAGGTACTGCCACAACGCAACCGTCAGCAGGGCAGGCGCCATTACCAGCCAAGCGATGATGGTGTTGTAGCGGCGCCGCGCTCCCGAACCTACCACCTGCGTTGCCCGGCTTTGCAGTGCCCCCACGTGCACCTCCGACTGTTCGCGCATCGCCCACACGAATCCATACACCACCAGCGGCGCCACCAGCAGGAAAATTACTGTGCCCCACAGATTGCGCTTGCGCTCCACCTCCGGCGGCACCACGCGATACAGTTTGGCGTTCACTTCGTTCATGCTGGCATGGATGACCTGCGCGGGGTCTTTATACTGTCCGCCGTCATACAGGATGGTATCAATGGGCACTGCCAGCTCATGCCCCTCCACGTGCTGGTAGTAGGGGTCGTGGGGCTGGATGCGCCCATACTTCGGGGCGTCCTCCATCGCCCGGCGGAAGGTCGGCTCGTAATCCTCGTACTCCTCGCTGAAGCCGAACTTTTTGAGCATCTGCGGGCGGATTAGGTGAGCATAGCCGTTGCGCACGTATACTTCGGTGATGATTCGCTGTGCTTCCTCGCTGCAGCGGAAGACCAGATATTCCCACGCCGCCCTCAGCACGCGCGGGTCACGCGCCGCACGCGCACTGATACACCACGCACGTCCGCCCGTCAGCGCGGCACGAACACCGCCCTCGCCCGCGCTCGGCGGCGGACCCAGCCCAATCTGGTCAGGGCGCAAACCGCCCTGCGTCAGCACCTGGTCGATCACCTGCGGGTTGATGTGGTCCAGCATCATGGCGATTTCGCCGCGCAGGAACATCTCCACCGGGTCGCCTCCCACGCGCACCACGCCGGTAATCACCGACACTCCACGCAGGTTGCGCCCGCATCGCTTGCACACGAATCGTTCCTGCTCGGGCTTTACCGGTATCACCATGCCACAAACCCGACAGCTGATGCGATCCACCTCCGAGTGTATGGGGTTCTCCTCCCCACACTTCGGGCACACCGCTACCGGCAGGTTGTTCGGCGTATCGCAATCGGGACAGCGCACCCATTCCGTCCAGCGCAGACGCTTGTAGAAGCGCAGCGCCCGTTGACCCGGCTCGCGCCCATATGTCACCTTCCAGCGCACCGGCTGATTCGCCAGACTCCGCCCACATCTGCGACACAGGCACTGCTTATCCTCCTGCCGGAACTCGTTCACTGTGCCGTCGTAGGGGCAGGTGCGCTCCTGCATGGTCATATCGCCGCCCGCCTGATACACAAAGTTGGTGAAGATGTACCCTGCGGTATAGCCGGTGCGCAGGGCAGTGCCGTACTGCCCCGTCTGGAAGCGTGCGCCCTTCACGTGCTTTTCGGGATAGGTCAACCGCTGAGCGAACTCGAAGAACTCCTGCCAGTCTTTGGGTGGGCGCGGCGGCACGATGCCCGCCTCCTCGAACAGGTCGCGCCGATACCACAAGCCCAGTATCCAGTAGTCGCTCACGATAGCGTACAGCTTTCCGTCGGGGCCGCGAGCCGCGTCGTAGTGGTGTTCGGTCAGCCCCAGCGAAGGGGGTTTCCACGCAGGGTTCTGCTTGCGATACTCGCGGATAATCTCGTCCAGCGGGTAGATAAGCCCCTGTCGGATATAGTTTTGCACCTGCCGGATGCTGAGGTCAAACACATCGGGGGCGCGGTCGCCCGCAAACGCCATCATCTGCTGAGCTTCCGCCAGCCCCTCCGGCAGGGCAAGCCCGGTCACCCGCTCGCAGCGGTAGTTAGGATGTTTCTTGAAGAAGGCGTCGAACACCGCCAGCTCCGCCAGATTCTGCACCCCGGTGGCACTGCGCAGGGGGATGTTCGCCAGGCGGATGGTCACTATCTCACTGTCGTCGCGCCCTCCCGTCGGACAGGCACTGAGGAACAGACAAACCGCCAGTACGAAGAGACTGTGCCGAACACGCAACCTGAACATCACGTACCCGCTCCGCACCAGTTATGCGCTTAATTGTTTCGTAGCGCAAGGGGAAGATTCCTACCTGAAGGCGACAGGGCACGCCCGGCGTGCCCTGTGAGCACGGGTTACGGTGCCGAAGTCTGACTTCAAGAAGGTGAGCCTCCGAAGGAGGCTTCGTCAAGAGTAGCCCGCAACTTCCAGTTGCAGGGGCGCATTTTATCCCAACCTTGCGATTGGAAATCGCAGGCAACAGCCTCAGTGTGCCACAGCGCACGACCTGGCCTGTGCTGGTATCGCGAAGGATATATTATAGATGTTCGGGCAGGATGTCCTGCCACACGTTTTGTCCTGTGTAGCAAGAGGAGAAGATATCTGACATCACGAGCCGGCCGCGTAACGGCTGACCGATTGCTGGACAGGCAGAGACGAGAAGCCATATTGCTGGAGCAGATGCCCCCACTGCATCCAGAAGCGTGCGGAATCGAACTGCCTTGCCTGCTCCACGCATCGCCAGGGGTCAAAGCCGGAGGGGTTGAATCGCCCAATCGCCTCCATGAGCGACTCCGGCTCCTGCCTGTCGAAGAAGATGCCCGTCTCCCCTTCCAGCACCGTTTCGGTTGCCCCGCCAGCCCGATAGGCAATCACCGGCGTGCCCGAAGCCATCGCCTCCACCGGCGTCAGCCCGAAGTCCTCCTCGGCGGTCAGAATCAGCGCACGGGCATGTGCCAGCAGGCGAATAGCCTCCGCATCCGACACTCTGCCCGCGAAACGCACTGTGCTACCCGCCAGCTGGCGCAGACGCGGCGCATCACGCCCCTCACCCGCCACAACCAGCGGCAACCCCAGCCGATTACATGCCTCGATCGCCACGTCAATGCGCTTGTAAGGCAGGAGCCGGCTCAGCACAAGGTAATAATCCCCCTTCTCTTCGGGCGGTACGGGGTGATACAGGCTGGTCTCCACCGGCGGGTGGATAACGCGCGAATCGCGCCCGTAGAACCGTCGGATGCGCTCCTGCACCGTACGCGAAATGGCGATGAACTCGGTGACCCTCTGCGACGTGCGCACATCCCACTCGCGAAAACGCACCATCAGCAGGCGAACAGTCGCTCTGGCAAGGGCAGAAACGCGCTCGTAACGCATATAGCCATCCAGATTCCACGCAAAGCGCATGGGCGTCTGGCAGTAACACAGATGCGGCACGCCTTCAGGGGGGTACACGCCTTTCGCAAACGCGCTGGAGATGCTGAGCAGCAGCTCATACCCGCGCAGGTTCAGCCTCTCGAACGCCAGCGGAAGCAGGGGCAGATACAGGCGCGTATGCGTCACCGCCAGCGGCAATCGCTGCAGGAAACTGGTCTTCACCGGCACCACGGGAGGAAGACAGGCGGCAAGCACATCGGAACGCGCTACCGAGGTGTACACCGTCGCATCGGGAACCAGATGCAGGAACGCGCTTAATACCTTCTCCGCGCCGCCGAGCTGGTTCAGATAGTCGTGAACGATAGCAAGAGGCATTGGCTCCTCACAGGTTTGTAAACCGCTAACGGTTTGCCATCATTTTCGCATCCGTCGGGGCGATTCCTGCCTGCGGGAGCACCTCGCTCAAATCGGGGGCGCACCCGGCGGTAGAGAAACTCCCTCCACCTCCAGCACGGCATGGTCGCTGCGAGCCGTGACACCCAACCAGACGAAGCCCCAGGTCTACACCCTGCAGGAGTGCATTCACATACGGACTAATATCCGTACGTCTGCGCCGAAGCCACGTACGCCCGATAAGTGGGAAGCATGACAGCGGTCAGCAGGATGGCGGTAATCACCGCGCACACGACAAGGGACAGCCAGGGCGACTTCTTCTTGAAAGCGGGCAGTAGTGCCAGCAGAGGGGTCAACGAAGCAATCGCCAGAAAGGCGATCCGCCACACGGGTACGGGTACGAAGGCAATGCCGTTTATCCAGACAAGCCCCAGCACGCCGGCAGCAGGAGCAATAGCAGGCGTACCCACAAGTACATCCCTGCGCCACAGCAGGGGCGGAACCAGCGCACCCACCACCGCCGCAACCGCGCCACCAAGCTGCGAAAGCGACGAGCTGTTCGACCACAACAGCACCAGACCACCGCCCCCAGCCACCATCGAAAGCACCAGAGGCACCAGCGGTCCGGGTATCCGCTCCGTTAGCCCTGCCTGAAGGCTCCACCAGAGCCACCAGCACAGCGTCAGACCGCCCCACCAGAGATACCAGGCACTGCCCTGCCATACACTGCCCATCAACGGCTTGAGCACCAGCCATGCTATCGCCCCGGAGAGCACGAGTCTCCCTGCCATGCGCACCGAACCCCATCGCGCCGTGAAGTGCTCCACGATTGCCCAAACCATTACCACGAAGCCTGTGACGAACAGCCATTCGTTCGAGTCCACTGGCGGAAAAGAGAGCGGTAGTCCCACAATGCGCCAGTGCGCGAACAGATAGCCCGCGCTGAGGGCGACCGGAGTGCCCCAGTGCAAGGACACCCCGGCTCCTCGCCCCAGCCGCCAGTTAAAGGCTATCAGTAATGCCAGCGCAACCAGCCCAGGCAAAACCGCTCCCCACAGTATCTGCTGGGCGAGGAAGTTCATGCGCCTGCTCCTATTGCCGACCAGCCTCGACGCTGAGGGTCACACGTACTTCATCCCCCAGACCGGGTAAGCCATAGCGAATGCCGAACTCACTGCGTCGGATAGTAAAGGTGGTCTCGAAGCCGATAATCTCTTTGCCCTGAGGGCTCCTCCCCTTGCCTGTCAGCACCACATCGGCGGTAATCGGACGAGTGACGCCGCGTATGGTGAGATTTCCCCTCACGCGCACCGTGTTGGCGTTCACCCGGCTCACCTGCGTACTGACGAAGCGAATGCTGGGGAACTGTCGGGTGTTGAAGAAGTCGGGACTACGCAGGTGATTGTCGCGCTGTTCGTTGCCGGTGTACACGCTGTTCGCGTCCACCTCGATGGTCACCGAACTGCGTGCAGGGTTGGCTTCGTCCAGCACAACCGTGCCGGTTACGTGATTGAAGCGACCGTACACGTAGGCGGTGTTCATGTGCTTGACCCGGAAAATCAGCGAGGTGTGCACCGGGTCAATCTGGTAGGTCTGTGCCGATGCCGTCAGGCTCGCGAAGGCACTGAACGCTACGACCATCGGCAACCAGTGTTTAAGGATGTTGCTCATTTCGATCCTCCTCCTTCACGATGTTTGTTCAGACGTGTCCGTTTCCAACGATTGCCGGAGTTCGTTGCTGAACTGTTCCAGCATTGCTCTGTGCAGGCGAAAGTAGTGGTGTTGCCCCTGTTTGCGCATCTCCACCAGCCCGGCGTTCACCAGCACGTTGAGATGATGCGAGACGGTCGCCTGGGCAATGGGAAACAGTTCTGCCAGTTGCCCACACGAAATCTCCCCCCGCGACGCTATCGCCTTCAGGATCGCGAAGCGCGTTGGGTCGGCAATCGCTTTTGCGATGCGTACCAGGGTTGAATCGTCCATTTCCGCCTTTTACATCGCTATTAAGATGCTTGTCTATGTTTCTATACATCTGATTAGCCATGATAAGTTCCCAAAACGTGGAACATTCTGCCCTCGTAACGGGTATACTTCATGTGGATAAACATTTTCCATTCTTTGCGCCGTCTCCCCTGTGCTGAGTCAGGAGGTTCAGGATGCAAACAACACACGTGGTGGTGCTTGGCGCAGGGTTCGGCGGGTTAAGCGCAGTTCGGCAATTAGCGCGAGACCGCAACGTCCGCGTCACTCTGATAGACCGGAACAACTACCATCTGTTCCAGCCTCTGCTGTATCAGGTGGCTATTGCAGGATTGGAAGCGCCACAAATTGCCTGGCCCGTGCGCGCGATACTTCGCCGCTATCCAAACGTCCGCTTCCTGATGGGAAACGTGGGGTCGGTAGACACCATTGATAAGCGTGTGTGGGTAGACGGCAGGGCGGTATCGTACGACTATCTGGTGGTAGCCCTAGGCAGCACGAGCCACGACTACGGTGTGCCTGGTGTGCGGGAAAACGCCATTCCTCTCAAAAGCCTCAGTCATGCCATGCGCATTCGCGACAGGGTGTTCAGCGCTGCGGAGGAGGCGGTACGCAGCGTAAGTCCGTCTCGGCGGCGGGCGTTGCTGACTTTTGTGGTGGTCGGAGGTGGCCCGACAGGGGTGGAGCTGGCTGGCGCCCTGGCAGAACTGAAGCGGCATGTGCTCCAGCGCGACTACCCTGAAGTCCCCGCTGAAGAGATGAGGATATTACTGCTGGAAGCCGGCGAGAGGCTTCTTCCCTCGCTGTCACCATCTGCTTCGGAGTACACGGCGAAGACGTTGAAGCAGATGGGCGTTGAAGTGCTGACCTCTCGTGCGGTCTCAGAGGTTACACCCTTCGGCGTGTATCTGCAGGATGGCAGTTTCATCGAGGCATATACCGTCATCTGGACGGCGGGAGTGAAGGGGGTTGCTTTGCCCGGATTGCCTTCGGGGCGCGGTGGGCGCGTCGTTACCACCCCTACTCTCTCCGCGCCTGAAGCGCCAGAAGTATATGTCGTGGGTGACCTGAACTATATGGAGCAGGACGGTAAACCCCTGCCGCAGGTGGCGCCTCTTGCCAAACAGCAGGGGGCGTGTGCTGGGCGCAACATCCTGCGCCGGATACATGGCAAGCCTGAACTGCCCTTCCGCTACTGGGACAAGGGGACGCTGGTCACCATCGGACGCAACCATGCGGTCGGCGAGGTGAGAGGGGTGCGTTTCACCGGGCGCCTTGCATGGCTGACGTGGCTCGGTGTGCATATCTACTACCTGACAGGAATGCGCAATCGGCTGATGGTGCTGGGCAACTGGATATACAGTTACCTGACCTACGACTTCGCCGTACGAGTGATACACTCACCCCATCAGTTCCCTCACCCGGAGGAGAGTGTGAGGTCGGTAGAAGAGGCGGGTGTCGCGCAACCGTAACGAGAACAAGAAGAGGGCATGTGGGTCACATGCCCTCCTTTTTTTCGCCCCTATCAGGACGTCTTACTGTGCAGGGGATGCGCCTCCCGGTTTCCGTCGGCGTAAACTGCCACCCACTGAGCAAGGCGCTGTCCCAGCCGCTGGCAAGAGGCGATTTCGTTCTCCGAGCGAGGTTCTCCCGCCAGCACCGCGCCGTAGTGCAGGGTGAACTGCTTGCCCACGTAGTCGGTCACGCCGAACACCAGAAAGCCGAAGTTCATCAACACCGTGAGGATGGTCATGCAGGTCAGCTCCGCGCCGCCTCCCCATCCGCCGGAGGTGGAAAAGGCACAGCCGATTTTACCGTCTACCTTTCCCCAGATACTGCCGCCAACCTCGTCCCACCAGCGCTTCATGCGCCACGAGATAGTGCCCATGTTTGTAGGCGAACCGACGGCAATGCCATCGCACCACACAATATCCTCGGCAGTGGCTTCTTCCACGCTCTTCAGCCGTACCTCCGTACCGGGCACCAGCTCCGCCCCTTTTGCCACGTGTTCCGCCATTTTGCGCGTGTTGCCCGAAGCGGTATCGTAAAGCACCAGTACCTTACCCATCTGCGCTTACTACCTCCATATTAAGATGTTTATCTATATATCAATACTTGAACCCACAGGTGATAAGTTCCTTTGACAAAACGGTTCCATTTCGAGGTATGCTTATACAGAGGTTCTTATGCCAATGATGCTCTGGAGTTTGCCAGTCGAGCGCTACATGACCAGCGTGCCGGTGCTCTCGCCAGACGACCCTCTGGCGAAGGCGGTGGCTCTGGCGCGGGCGTCACGTACCAGCACCCTGCCGGTGCTTCTGGACGGGCGCCTGGTGGGGGTCATTGCCGAATCGGACATCGCCCGGCTGATGCAGGATGGCGACCCGCACGAACAGCAGTATCTGCCCGTGCGCTGTGCCATGACCTCTGATGTCGTGTTCGTATCGCCCCATACCCCTACCACGCAGGCTCTGCGGGTGATGCAGGAATACGGCTTCTCCTCTCTGCCGGTGGTCTCACCCGATGGGCAGTATATCGGCATGGTGCTTCGTTCGGACGTGCTTGCGCTCACCTGCGACACGATACGCCCGCCGATGGTGGGCGGAATGGCAACCCCGCTGGGCGTTTATCTGACGGGTGGAGGCGTTCGCGCGGGCGCAGGCAGTCTGGGGCTGTTCCTGACAGGCGTTCTGCTGATGGTGCTGAACCTTCTGGCGATGGTGCTGGTGTATTCGGGCTCGCGCTGGATCCAGCAGAAGACCGGCATCCCCCTGCACGCCATGTTGCTCTCTCCGCCCGCTTCCTGGCTGGACTGGCAGGACTGGGTGGGCATGGTGCTACGCGGTATGCCGATTGTACTGTTTCTACTGTTCGTGCGCCTGTCACCCATTGCAGGCATCCACGCGGCGGAACACATGACCGTGCACGCCATCGAGCGCGGCGAACCGCTGGAGCTGGAATACGTGCGGCGGATGCCGCGGGTTCATCCCCGATGCGGCACGAACCTGGCAGCGGGAGCGATTATCTTCCTTACCTTAGCGAACCTGAATGTGGGGGTCTACCGCGACCTTCTGCTTCTCGCCGCTTTTGTTGTGACCCTGGTGGCATGGCGACCGCTGGGCAACCTCCTGCAGGCACTGTTCACCACCCGCCCCCCAACAGATCGCCAGCTGCTGAACGGAATCGAGGCGGGTAAACAGCTTCTGCAGCGCTACCAGGCGCAGGGATACCGTCCCCTGAGCATCCACGAGCGAATCTGGAATATGGGCATCCTGCAGATTGCGGCGGGCATGATGGTGGTCTGGTGGGTGATAGACCTGCTGGGCTTTGGCATCTTGTGAGCTTGGTTCCATCGCCATTTTGTCCACACGATACCCCTGAATGCGCCTTTTTCGCGTTTTTTCAGCAAATTTTTCGTACAAAACCTGAGAAACCCCTTTAGATTTTTGCAGACATGCCGATAATACCCTGTGGTTCGCTATTCATTTCACCTGCCTGCGGGCAGGAATAGACCGTATGGAGGAGAGTCACGATGCAAGCCGTGATACTTGCGGGTGGACAGGGCACACGCTTACGACCGTTAACCGCGCGCACTCCCAAACCGATGGTGCCGCTGTTTGACCGTCCTGTCATGGAGCACACTTTGCTGTTGTTAAGAAAGCACGGTATCCAGCAGGTATTTGTGACGCTGTCCTACAGGGCGAGGGAGATTATTGACTACTTTGGCGGCGGCAGTCGCTGGGGCATGCGCATCCATTACTCCATCGAAGATGAACCGATGGGCACAGCGGGAGGGGTACGACGGTTCGCGAGCTCCCTGCATGATACCTTTCTGGTCATCTCGGGGGATGCGGTCACCGATTTCGATCTGAGTGAGGCGATAGCCTTCCACAAGCGCAAGGGTGCCATTGCCACTCTGCTCCTGTACTCGGTGGAGGACCCCACACCCTTCGGCATTGTAGAAACCGACCGTGACGGCAGAATCCAGCGGTTCTTGGAGAAGCCGTCTGCCAGTGAGGTATTCACCAACACGGTCAACACGGGTATCTACGTGCTGGAGCCATACGCTCTGCGCTTCGTGCCTGACGACCAGCCCTTCGACTTCAGCCGCAACCTGTTCCCGCGTCTGCTGGCAAACAACGATCCCTTCTTCGGCTTCCGCGCCCAGGGCTACTGGTGCGACATCGGCAACCTCCTGCAGTATCGGCAGGCGCACTTCGACGCGCTGACTAACAAGGTCCGGCTCGACCTGCCTGCCGAACAGATGCGCCCGGGAGGCTGGATTGGCGAGAACGCGGCGGTGGATAGCAACGTGAAGCTGGAGCCGCCCTTCTATATTGGCGCGGGGACCCGACTGCAGCGCGGCGCAGCGATTGGCAAACATGCCGTTATCGGTGCGCGCTGTCTGGTAGAAACGGGAGCGTCGATTCTGGCATCCATTATCTGCCCCGATGCACGCGTGGGAGCAGGCACGCAGTTGAGCCACTGCGTGGTGGATTCGGGTACCCATGTGGAGGCACGCACCGCGCTGGTGAACGCTGTGCTTTCCACTGAAAGCACGCTGGCAACGCTACCAGCAGCGGCATAGCCATCAACGTCTGGAACAACAACCTAACCCCCAGCCCCTTCCCTGCGAGGGAAGGGGCGCATCTCCTCTCCCCGCGGTCGGAAAAGGGGTTCACCGCCTGTGGGCAGGTCAGGTGGGCTGTCTAAAGAACACCTAACCCCCAGCCCCTTCCCTGCGAGGGAAGGGGCGCATCTCCTCTCCCCGCGTCGGGGAGAGGTCGGGAGAGGGGTTTCTTCTCCGGCGGGCGAGGCTCCTACCGAGCCGTTCACGCCTCCCCTCTTTGAACGGACCACGCAACAGAGCACCTACGGGCCATACAATTTTGAGGTGGGGTTTATAGCAGCTACCCCCGACCCTCAGGACGGACGACATCTTGAGGGAAGAATCTCAGATTACAATCAGCCCGCCACCGTTTATGGTATTATCAGGGAGGTTAGCCGATTACTACAACAGGCAGGAGGAGGTAATGGTTTCTGAACAGACCATCCATTCGTTCCTGAGTGCGCGTCCGATTGCGGTATTTGGCGTATCGCGTGACCCCGAGAAATACGGCTACAAAGTGTACCGCACGCTGAAAGAGAAGGGGCTGAAAGTGTACGGCGTGAACCCCCGGGCGAGCGAGGTAGATGGTGACCCGTTGTACCCGGACCTGCAGTCCCTGCCCGAAGCGCCACAGGCTATTGTTACGGTGGTGCCGCCAGAAGTAACCCGAAGCGTGGTGGAGCAGGCTTTGCAGGCGGGCGTGCGGCTTATCTGGATGCAGCCGGGTTCCGAACATCCTGAAGCCATTGAAAAGGCAGAGCAGGCAGGCGCGACCGTGGTGCACGGCGGACCCTGCATCATGGTTATCGCCAAGACGCACCTGCCTTAAGGTTTCTGCGGTTCCAGCATCCTCTGGCGGATGTTTTGCTCCTGCTGAGCGTCCTTGAGCCGACCCTGGTCGGTGAGAATGTGGGGCGTCACGAAGATAAGCAGCTCCGAGTTGATGCGGCTGGTCTTCGCGCCCTGGAACAGCGGTCCCACTATCGGCAGGTCGCCCAGAATGGGTATCTTCGTGTGCGTTTTGTACTCCTGACGCTGGGTCAGCCCGCCGATAACGATGGTTTCGCCGTCTTTGACGCGCACGGTGGTCTGTGCCCGCCGGGTGGAAAGCACGGGCATGCCCGTCTCGCGGTCCAGCTCGCTGATGTTGCTCACCTCTGGCTCGATAGTGAGCGTGATTTCGCCGTTGCCGCCCGTCCACGGTCGCACCGAGAGCTTCACGCCCACGTCCACACCCTGGATGCGTTCCTGCTTGCCTCCGTAAGAGGTCACCTCCACCTTGATGAACTTGGTCTGCCCGATAAAGATGTCGGCGTTTTGGCCGTTGACCGCTGCCATGCGCGGGTTTGCCCGAACGCGCGCCTTGCCCTGCGCCTCCAGCGCATCCAGCCTCGCCTTGAACTCCTCGGGCAGGGTGCCGATCGTGCGATACAGAAAGTCGCCCGTGCCCGAATCGGACGAGGCGGTAATCCAGCTATCGGTAAACGAAAGCCCTAAGGAAGCAGAGATGTCCTCGGTGGAAGAAATCTCCACGGCCAGCGCCTCTATCATAATCTGCGGCGGCGGCAGGTCAATCTTCTGGAAGTCGGCGCGAATCTTCTCCAGCATCTGCGTGGGGGCGGTCACCACCACGGCGTTCTGTGCCTCGTTCACGTGCAGGTAGCTGTAGAGGAAGGTGGGAAGCAGTCCCGATGCCACCTGCGCCTTGATGTACTTCATGCGGAACGATTCGGTTCCCGACAGGCGGTAGGGCGCGAGGTCGGTCGGCACGCCGTCGCTGACCATGTACACCCCATTTACCTCCGACAGCGCGAGCCCGTACGCGCTGGCAATGCCGCGTATCATTTCATCCACAGGCAGGTTATCCACCGACATGGAGACCTCGCGGTTGCGCACGGAGTCGTCCACCGCGATGTTCACTCCCGTCCGTCGGGCGATTTCCGCCATCAGCTGGTACAGGCGGGTCTTCACGCTGTGCACCGACAGCAGACCGTTCTCGTACTCTATATGCAGCTGGGCGGTGGCTTCCGCGCGGGTGGTCTGGTTGTTCGTGGTCTGCCGGCCCACCAGCGTGCGCTCACTGCTGACGGTGATAATCACGCTCTGCTGGTCGTTACTGCGCTCCACATTCACCCGCGAGGGTTCAAACAGCGCAACCACCATGGATACTCCGATGCCCTCCACCGCGTTCTGGGGGACCGAGAGCTGGATATAGCTCACGGGGAACTTGCTCACGTCAATGAAGTTCTTGCCGATTTGCGATTTGGCGTTGGTAAAGCGCAGGGCGATACGATTGCGCCTGCCGTACAGCATCCCCCAGTTACCGCCTTCCGGCTGCCATTCCAGCACACCGTCGGCGCGAACCGTTATCTGGACGCCGTTGCTCAGCTGGTCGGCACGAATCTCCGTAATGTTGCAGTAGGCAGAGGTCTGCGCCAGAACGGGCACAGCCAGGAACAGCCCCAGTAGGGTTGCGATAAAGGTGCGTCTCATTGGATACTGCTGACCTCCCTTTGCGTTGAAGTGACGATACGCGGTGTCACGAAGATTGCCAGTTCCGTCGTGGTGTGGCGTCGGGTGCGCACCCGGAAAAGCCCGCCAATCAGCGGCAGGTCGCCCAGGATGGGCACTTTGCGCGTCAAGGTGTCGCGCTGTTGCAGTTTCAAGCCGCCGACCAGGAGAGTCTCGCCGTCGCGCAGGAGAAGGGTGGTCTCTGCCCTGCGGGTGGAGGTAGTCGGCAGTCCAGTGGTGACGTCCAGCTCCGCCACGGCGGTCACCTGCGGCACAACAGTAGCCAGAATCACCCCTTCCGCGCCCACCCAGCAGCTCATCTCCAGGCTCGCGCCCACGTCCACCGGGATAACGCGCGTGATAAAGGCTTGCGACCACTCTTCAAAATAGTCCGCCTTGATATACCGCTGTTGCCCGCTGAAGATACGCGCCTTTTGTCCGTTCAACGCAACCGCGGTAGGATGCGCCCGGATACGCACCTTGCCCTGAGCCTGCAGGGCGCGCAGGCGGGTTTCAATATCGGTGCGAGGAGCGCCGGTTATCCGATAGGTGAGGTCGCCGGTGCCCACGTTCACCGTCGTCTGGTTGTGCGCGTCCGCGATGGCAAAACGCAGAAGGTTCTCGCTTTCGGCGGTATCGCTGATCTCCACAACCAGCGCATCTATCTGCACGTGCGGCACTGGGCGGTCAATCCGGCGGATATCCTCCCGCACCTTCTGCACCAGCGCAGGCGGTCCCACCACGGTCAGGGAGTTCTCGCCGGCGTTCACGCGCAGATACTTCAGCAGGAACTCGGGCAGGCTGTTGCGGGCGGATGCCGCGCTGATATGGTAAAGGGGGATTTTCTCCAGTGAGCTCTGCAGATAGGTGCTCATACTGCCCACACCCCCTTCCCCCATCGCCCACGCGCCGTCGGCATGTCCCAACTCCAGCCCGTATCCCGCGGCGATGGCTTGCAGGGCTTCTTCGGGGGAGACCTCCTGAAGACACAGGCTTACCACCCGTTCCAGGTCGGGGTCCACCAGCACCACCTGCCCGGTCCGGCGAGCAAACTCGCGGAGCAGTTCGCGCAGGTCGGCGTTGAGGGCAAACAGGCTCACCGTGTCGCCGTCGGTCTCTATCTGCAGTTCAGACGTTGGCACCTCGCCCGGCTTGCGTCGCTGAACGGGCGGCAGGGTGCGCCGGTCGCTGGTGACCAGGATAATCAGCGAGCGCTGGTCCTGAGTTTGCCGGATGCTGAAAGTGGGACCAGCATAGGGCAACGAGCCGAAATCTACCTCATCACTGCCAACCCGCCCCGAACGGAGCACGCCTGGGCTGAACAGCACTATCCGAATATCCACACCCAGCCCATCGGGAGTGTCGGATGGCAGAGACACCTCCACATGGCTGACGGGGTAGATGCCGACGTCAACAAAGCTGCTTACCTGCGAGCGGGCGTTAGTCACGCGGAAAGGGATTTCCACGGTCGGCTTGCGTGGGTCGCCTCCGTCCTGCTGCTGTGCCCGCGCCGTGTCCACGAACCGCTCGGGGTCAAATTGCAGGCGCATTAAGCCGTCCGCGCGGATGGTCACCTGCACCGCGTTGCCGATACGCTGGCTCTCTACCGCCACGATGTTGCAGTAGGGTATGCGCTGCTGGGCAGTGGAAGGCAGACCGCACAACGTGGACAGCACGATGGCGATGATGAGAAGGCTACCGCGGTTCATGGCGATCGTCTTGCAAGAAGCGTTTCTTCAGAGCCTCCTCCTGCTCGGCGGGTAGGTGTCCTGTCTGCGAGAGAATGCGCGGCGTGATGAAAATGGCCATCTCGGTCATGACCTCTTTGGTGTCCTCCGAGCGGAAGAACTGCCCGATGAACGGAATATCGCCTAGGATGGGGATCTTCGTCTTCGTGGACATCAGCTCGCGCTGTACCAGCCCTCCGATGATGATGGTATCGCCATCGCGTACCCGCACGGTGGTCTCGGCGCGACGGGTGCTTTTGTCGGGCAAGCCCGTTTTGGGGTCGGGTGCGCTCAGCACGCTGATTTCTGGCTCCACGTCCACGATAATCTCGCCCTCGCCGCCCGTCCACGGCGTGATGTTCAGGCGCACGCCCGCGTCGATGAAGTTGGTCTGGCGGAAGAAGTAATCGCCTCCGCCTCCGCCCCCGCCGATGCTGACCGGCGTGCTGAGATAGCGCTGTTTGCCGATGAAGATGCTCGCCCGCTGACCGCTGACGGTGGCGATGCGCGGGTTGGCGTGAACACGTGCCTTGCCCTGAGTGACCAGCGCACGCAGGCTGGTGAAGAACTCGGTCGGTAGGGTCATGACCGACTGGAAGGTTATCTGCCCCAGAGGCGAGTCCACAGCGACGCTTCGCCGGTCGTTGCTCCAGCCCCATTGCGCCCGGAACTCACGCGCGGCGGAGTCGGTAAACTCCACCATCAACACGTCCACCATAATCTGCGCCGCAGGGATGTCAAATTGCTTGATGTCTTCGCGGAACTTTTTCAGCACCTCCGGCGGCGCGGACAGAATCACTGCGTTTTGCTCGGCGTTGGTCTTCACATGGTCCTGCAGGAACACCGGCAGAAGGGATTTAGCGTTGGGAGCCAGCACATACTGCGTGGTGATGGTGTCGATGTCGCTCAAAAGATACGAGGAGGGACTGCGTGGAATGCCCTCGCTAATCATGAAGATGCCGTTGACCTCACGATAGGACAGCCCGTATGCCGCGGCGATGACCTCCAGGATGCGCGTCACGGGCATATTGACCAGATTAATGGTGACCGTCCGGCGAACAGTGTCGTCCACAATCAGGCGGATACCTGTCTCTCTCGCGAGGCGTGTAAGCAGTTCCTGGGCGTCCACTCCCGCGGCGAATACCGACACCCCTTCCGCTCCGGCGGTAATCTGCAGGGAGGGAAGCTGTTGCCCGTTGTTCTGAGCAGGAGGCGAGGGAGCGTTTCCGTTAGGCTGGGCGTTCTCTTGGGCCAGCAGTGTGCCCGTCAGCCCGAAAAGCAGTACCAGCGCGACGGCAAAGCGATTCCAGACCCACATGCCACAGTAACCCCTTTCGGCGAGATGCGCGTTAGATTTAGGCAGGGGAGTACGAAACACCTGCCCCCATGGGTTAACGACACCACATGTAATGACGTCAGCCGCAGCGGGAAGTTTCGGCTAAAACACCTTTTGCTCAATACCCAGCTGCTCGCATAGGCGACGAATCTCGTCGGGTGTTAACCCCTGCGCCATCTCGCCGTTCACCAGGTTCAGATACTCGTAGCGTGCCCCCGTCTCGGCGTACTCAATCCGGTCTAACGCTCGCTTCACCGACGCATCCGAACGCGCCATCACGCCATGCTTCGCCCACACCACCACGCGGTGCACGCGCAGTTTCTCCATCGTCGCCTGCATCAGCTCGGGCGAACCGGGCAGGAGGAACGGCACCAGCCCCACCCCTTCAGGCAGCTGCACGATACATTCGGGCTGCCAGCGCAGGATATGCTGGTTCAAATAACGCTCATGCTGATAGCGCGGGATGTGGCTGAGGTAGGTCAGATGCAGGGGCTGTGCGTGAATCAGCGCGTGGAAGTTGGTGCCGGTGCGCGCAATCTGGTCGGCATGTACCGCCAGATGGCTGTTGAACTCGCTGGTCAGCCTCTCGAACAGCCGCCGGGGGGAGGTGTACAGGGTAGCGGTCTGCCCATCGGGGTTCACTCGCACCGCGCCGAGGTTTGCCTCCGGGTCATGGGCGATTTCGCGTAGGCGTCTGCCCGAACCGGTTACGAGGAACAGCCCGTCGTGCAACTCGGGCACCGGCGTCGGCAGGGGGATGGTCTCTTCCAGCGGAAAGCGGCGACGGGGGTCTACCTCCCAGCCGAGATATACCGAAATGTTGCCAGCGGCACCTTCGCTGGCTTCAATTTCGGCAAGACGCTGACCCGCTTCGCCAATCAGGGCGAGTATCTCGCCAAGGTCGGGGTAAGGTGTTTGAACGGGCATGTTTTCACTCCACAAGCTCGCCCACAAAGCCCCACAGATGCCCTTCCACCGCTCGCACGCGTACCGTCTGTCCTATCAGCTCGCGTGAGCCGGGGAAGTTCACCGTCTTGTTCTGGCGGGTTAAACCGGTCAGGCGTGAGGGGTCTTTTGGACTGACGCCTTCTACCAGTACCTCATACACGTTGCCCTCCTGCGAGCGGTTAATCTCGCAGGTGATGCGGTTCTGCAGGTCAATCAAGCGTTGCAGTCGCTCCAGCTTCACCTCGCGCGGAATCTGGTCCTCACGCTCCGCCGCTTTGGTGCCCGGGCGTGGGCTGTAGGCGAACATGAAAGCGGAGTCGAAACGAATGCGCTGCACAAAGTCCAGCGTATGCTGGAACTGCTCCTCCGTTTCGCCCGGGAAGCCAATCATCAGGTCGGTCGTGATAGCGATGTCGGGGATGGCGGCGCGCAGTTTGTTCACGATACTCTCGTACTGCTCTACGGTATAGCCTCGCTTCATCTCGCGCAGGAGGTCGTTATCGGCGACCTGCAGGGGCAGGTGCACATACTCGCACACCTTTGGCAGTTCCGCCATGGTCTGAATCAGCTCATCGGTGAAGTCGCGCGGGTAAGGGGAGGTGAACCGGATGCGCTCAATGCCCGGAATGTCGTTGATGAGGCGCAGCAGCTTCGCGAAGGGAACCTTGCCCTCCAGCAGGTTCTTACCGTATGAGTTCACCGTCTGCCCCAGCAGGGTTACCTCTTTGGTGCCGTGCTCGACAAGATACCGGATTTCGTTCAGGATGTCTTCGGTGGGGCGGCTGCGCTCGCGCCCGCGGGTGAGCGGCACCACGCAGAAGGTGCAAAACTTGTCGCAACCGTACATGATGGGCACGAAGGCGCGCAGTTTAGGCTTGCGCTCGGTGATGCGGGCCGGCACATCGGTCACAATCGCCCCCTTGCGCGGGGGCAGTTCCAGCGCGGTCATCAGTTTGCGGGTACGACGCACCTCTTGCACCAGATCGGGGATACGCGCGATGTTCGCCGTGCCGACAATGAAGTCCACATGGGGCGCCTCTTTGCGTATCTCCTCTGCTCGCACCTGCACCATGCACCCGCAGACGCCGAGGATGCCTTCGGGGTGCCGCTCCTTCCACTTGCGCAGCTCGCCCAGCAGGCTGAAAACCTTATCCTCCGGCTTGCGGCGCACCGAGCAGGTGTTGAGCAAAATCACCTCCGCCTCCTCGTCATCCTGCACGGGGCGATAGCCAAGCCGCTCCAGAAACAGCCCCATCTGCTCGGAGTCCTCGTCGTTCATCTGACAGCCCCAGGTATATACCTTGTAGCCCGGTCTGGTCTTTTCCAGCACCTGCGACATCTGCGTTCCCCTCGTTCCCCTTTCTTTTGCAAAAATATTATAGCATACAGGAACAGGAGACGGTATTTAGCGTGTATAATAAAGTAAGCACTACCTGCACGACAATCAGACAACTGCACAAGGAGGAAAAAGGATGCGTAAGCGTTTTGTGGGGATTGCAGCGGTGCTGTTGCTTGGCATCGCGACGGTGCTGTGGGTATCCGCCAATCCGCAGAACAAACCTTCGGTAAAGCCTGCCGTGGTGAAGTCGGGTTCTTGCTGCCCGCATGAGGGCGCAGCGAAGGCGACCGCAGCACAGGCAAAGAGCGACGTAAAGCCCGTCGCGCTGAAGGAAGACAAGGCAGCGTGCCCCTACATGGCAAAAGCTGCTGCTGCGAACGGCAAGAAGGACTGCACCAGCTGCCCGCAGATGAAGTCCAATACCAGCACCGTAGCAGCGAAAGAAAACGGCAACCCTCATGGCGGTTGTCCGCTTATGAAATCTACCAGCAAGGCAACGGAAGCGAAGGCAAAGCCCGCTCCTGCCAAGCCAGCGGTGAAGGCTGTTCAGGCGAAGAAGACCAACGGCGCGAAGACGGAGAAGAGCCTGTAAAGGTTCGGAAGCGGTCTATTTCTGCAGGTCAGGCGGAAGTGAAGGTGTACTTCGCTTCCGCCATCGTGTTTTTCTCCCCTGCCCCTCCATAGAAGGAACCTGCCGGGTGTCGCCTCGAATCGCAGGGTAAGTACTCTGCGCAAACGGAGGTTACCATGCCACCTGTCAAGATAGCCCTTATCGGTGCGGGGAGCCGGTCGTTCGGACCGTCCACGATTCGCGACGTACTGTTGAGCAAGCCGCTGACCGAGGCGGGCGTGCGGTTGACGCTGATGGATAAGGTTGCTGAACATCTGGTAGACGTGGAGCGATATGCTCGCTACGTAATAGAACGGCTCGGCGTGAAGGCGGAGGTTCGCGCCACCACCGACCTGCAGGAGGCTCTGGATGGAGCGCATTCTGTGGTCTCTGCCATTGAGGTCAACCGCTTCCTCTACTGGTCTCAGGACTTTCACATCCCGCGCAAGTATGGCTTTCGGCAGGTGTTCGGCGAGAACGGCGGTCCCGGTGGACTGTTTCACGCCCTGCGCAACATGGGTCCCACGATAGAGATTGCCCGCACGATGGAACGGCTGTGCCCGGAGGCATGGCTCATCAACTTCACCAACCCCGAGCACAAGCTGTGCGAGGCAGTATCGCGCCTGACCAGCATCCGCGTGGTGGGGTTGTGTCACGGCTTTTTTATGGGGCTGGAACAGATTGCGCGCATTCTGGGCATTCCCGCCGAAGAGATAGACGCTATCGCGTGCGGGATTAACCACTTCACCTGGTTCCAGAAGATACGCCACCGCCGCACCGGCGAAGACCTGTATCCGCGCCTGCGCGAGGCGGAACGGGAGGGCGACTGGCTGTCCGACTGGCACGAGATTGGTCTGGGGCGCATCCTGTTCCGGCGATTCGGGCTGTGGCCCTCGCCCGCTGCCAACCACTACGGCGAGTACATCCGCTGGGCGGATGAGTTCGTGTGCAGTGAGCTGCAGTACTTTTATGACCCCGCCGATGGGCATCCGTGGCAGACGGGACGCATTCCCGAGTTCGTCTACTCGCTGATCGGCGACCCCACCCAACGCCCGTGGAAGCCCGAGCCGCCTCAGCCCTGGCGGCTGGAAGATGCTCCCCTGCAGCCGTCGGGGGAGCTGGCAGCGCCTATTATGGAATCGGTCGCCTGCGGAGCTCGGCATGACCTGCCCGCGGTGAATGTGCCCAACCGCGGCGCCATCCCCAATCTGCCGCCGGAGGCGGTGGTGGAGGTTCCCGCCGTCGGCGATGCGCAGGGCATCCACCCGCTTCAGCTGGAACCCCTTCCCGAAGCCATCGCCGCCCTGCTTCGCGTGCAGGCAAGCATCCATCAGCTGCTGGTGGAGGCGTTCGCCGAGCAATCTAAGGAGAAGCTCCTGCAGGCGATATTGCTTGACCCCACGGTGGATTCCTATCGCAACGCCGTGCAGATGATGGAGGAGATGCTGGAACTGCAGAAGGACATCCTGCCGCCGCTGAGGTAGCTAGCGTAGCCCGCGGATTCTCCTCTCCCCGCGTCGGGGAGAGGT
>CAZOGB010000036.1:0-35604 GCA_964579145.1 uncultured bacterium
GCATTGGTGTATCCTCCCTTTGCTAAAGATGGAGATGGGGATCTGCACGGTGGAGGACAGGGGATACAGGTTCCATCATGAGATTCTCATCACACAGAACTTAGCACAGAATGACTAAAAAGTCAAGCGGTTTTGCAAGGAATCGTAAGACATTTTTTACTCCCATGACCTCAATCACCCTCTCAGGTGGGCGTAGCTGATCAGGCGGATGCCGCGCTGTGCCACGCGCTGGAGGACTCGGACGCTGGTGAAGGCGCTGGTAACCGCGGAACGCTCCCGGGCAACGTGCTCATAGCCGATGTGCCCCAGCGCACGCATCTCGGGGGTATCCAGCCCGGGGTGGTCTACCAACAGCCACGTGCCCGGCGTCAGGCGGTCGATAATCTCCAGCAGGATTGCCTCTTTGCGCTCCGCATCAGCCTCCTGTCCGCCCAGATGCCCGGCGAAGCGAACGCCCTCATCCTCCAGCAGAAGCCCGTACTCGCGAGACAGCCTCTCGGTGATCTCCCGCAGGTCGGGTGAAGCCACCGCCGTCATCATGTGGCAGGAAAGGTGCGATACCTGGGGAATGTCCTCCAGCGCAATCTCTATCTGCGCCCGCAGCTCCGCCTCCACCTCCTCCAGACGGTATCCGCTTTCCAGAAAGCCGGTGCCGGGCGGGAAGTCAGCACGCTGGCTGGTCATCGGCAGAAAGTGCCCTCGACGGTCGCACAGGCTGGGCGCGCGGGTAACCGGTCCCCACTTGCAGTTCTCCCACTCGCTGGTTAAGGTCAGATGCACGCCGACGTCCAGACCGGGGTTTTCCCGAAGCAGGTTTACCGCCTCGGGGTACCACGGCGCGGGAACCATGACTTCCACACTGCGCATGATGCCCTCGCGGTAGCATAGCACACACGCCTCGTTGGCGGAATGAGACGAACCCATGTCGTCGCCGCGCACAATCAGGCGGATTTCCTCGCTCTGCACGTTTTCTCCCATGCTGTCCCCTCCTCGTGATGTCTCTTAAGCCTTCAACGCGCCGCTGGTCACGCCCTGCACAAAGGCGCGCATCCCCACTGCAAAGAGCGCAATCAGCGGAAGGCTTCCGATAACATAGCCCGCCAGCGTCGGTCCGTAATCCAAGTTGAACTCCCCTGCAAAGCGAGTGACGCCGACGGTGAAGGTTTGCAAGCTGCTGTCGCTGATGGTCACCAGAGGCCAGATGTAATCGTTGTAGATGCCCAGCGCGGTCATGATGGCGATAGTTGCCAGAGTGGGCAGGGACAGAGGCAGAGCAAGATGGCGATATATCTGCACATCTCCTGCACCGTCCAGTCGCATGGCTTCAAACAGCTCATCGGGCAGGCTGGCGAAGAAGGTTCGGCACAGCACCACCCCAAGCACCTGTCCTCCCGCCAGATAGGGCAGTATCAGCGCCCAGCGCGTATTCAGCAAGCCCATGCTCTGCACCAGCGCATAGGTCGGGATGAGCGTGAGGATGCCCGGCACCACCAGCAGCGCCAGAATCAGCGCGAACACCGTATCGCGCCCGCGAAAGCTCAACCTTGCCAGCCCATACCCCGCCAGCGAGCTGAACAACAGCACGCCCGGCACTACCACCGCCGTAACAATCAGCGTGTTGAGCAGATAGCCCTTCAGCGCAACGCCTGCCTGCTGGTAGAAATCCCACCGGGCGGGCTGAGGCAACCCCCAGAAGCGCGTGAAGATGTCGGCGTTGGTCTTCAGCGATAGCAGGAGCATCATCCCGAACGGCAACAGCGACAGCGCCAGCAACACCGCCAGCACCAGTGCGGATACCACCTCCGACAGGCGCACCGTTCGCCGACGTTTCGCCCTCATGGCAGTCGTTCCAGCCTCCTTCCCCACAGCAGGTTCAGCAGGGACAGCACAAATATGGCTACAAACAGCGTTAAGCCGATGGCGGACGCATAGCCCATGTGTCCGAACCGGAACGCCTGAAAGTACATGTGCAGGGCAGGCACATGCGTGGCAAGCCCGGGGCCGCCGCCCGTCAGGATGAGAATACTGCCGAAATCCTGCAGAGCGCCGATGAGCGTGAGAATCACCAGCAGACGAATCTGCGGCAACAGCAGGGGGAGGTCCACATACCATACGCGCCGCAGACCGCTCACGCCATCCACCTGACACGAGTCCCACACGTCCCCCGAAATCTGGTTCAGCCCGGCGAGGTAGATGAGCAGTGCCAGCCCACCCGTCCAGGGGAAACCGATGCCGATAATCGCCCACAACGCCGTGCCCGATTCGCCCAGCCATGAGCGTGTTAGTGCATCCAGCCCCAGCAGCTCCAGCACCTGATTCAGAAGCCCCACACTGCCATCGTAGATAAAGCTCCACAACAGCATGGTAACCATACCGGGCACGACCATCGGCAGGATGAAGGCGGTACGCAGGATATACTGCCAGCGCGGCGAGCGCAGGCTCATCAGCAGTTCCGCCACCAGCAGGGGCATGGTTAGCGTTTTGAGCACACTGGCAATCAACAGGATTAGCAGGTTGCGCAGGCTCAGGCGCAGGAACTCATCGTTCCACATGGCGACAAAGTTGGCGAAGCCAATCCATTGCGGCTCCTCCCCCGTCTCCCATCGCGTGAACGCCCGCGACAGCCCCAGCACCGCCGGATAGTAGTTAAACAGCGCCAGCAGCACCAGCGTTGGCGCCAGCATCAGCGCGATAACCAAGAGCGAGGTACGACGCCTTCTCATGAGGGAGTGTCCTTCGTGCGAGGGTTCATATCCAGCTTCTGCATGGCGATAACGCGTGGCACCGCCTCCTCCATCAGGCGTTGATACCGCATCAGGAACTCGCGCAGGGAGACGCGCCCTTCCATATAACGCTGTGCCCACACTGTCCACTGCCATACCGATTCCTGTTCGTCCATCAGCCCGCGGAAAGAGAGCTTCTCAAAGCCCCTTCCTTCGAACGGGCGATAGTACGCTTGCAGTTCCGGGGGCATTTTCACCCCAGGAATCAGCATCGGACCGCTGAGCGCACGGCGGTTGCGCACCGCTTCATCCACCAGAATCTGCGCCCCGCGCGGGCTGGTGAGGAACATCAGGAAGTCTATCACCCGCGCCGTTTGCTGAGGATTCTTCTTCACCACACCCAGCACCAGCCCCGGACCTCCTACCCCGCGAAACGGCGGTACCCGGAAGCGCGAGGTGGTTAGCGGCGGCACGGGGAATATGCCCCACTCGAAGCGTGCCCGCGCCGGCAGGTCCGCCATATCCTGCATCAGGTCGCCAATTAACCACGAGCCTTCCAGCAGAATCGCCGCGCGCCCGGTGAGGAACAGGTTGTAAGCGGTCACCGAGTTCGCGCCGTGAAAACCCTTCTGCCAGAACCGCGAGAAGTTTTTGATGTGTGTGTACAGCTCGGCAAATCGCTCGTCGTCAAAACGGATCAGCCGGCGGCGCACCGCATCCAGCAGGCGCTCCCCGTTGATGATGACCAGCGAGTCGTTATATGGGTCGTGCAGGTTCAGGCGAAAGTGGGCGTTGCGAGTGGGATCATAGTCCCAGTCGCCCGGGCGCGACATCACCAGCGGAACCCAGTGGCGCGTATAGGCGTCGGTAAAGAAGCGCACAATCCAGCCAACCGTTCCCGACCAGTAGGAATCGGCGTTGCCCGGCACGGCGAACGGCAGGTAGCCCTCCGCACGGATACGCTCTGCCAGGGAGAGCATCTCTTCCCACGTGCGGGGCGGCTGCAATCCCAGCCGGCGGAACAGGCTGGCGTTGTAGTAGAAGCCAATCTCCACAAAGTCCACCGTGACAAACGACACGCCTCCAGCGGTCTTGTACTTCTCGATAAACTGTGGGTTGAGGGTCTGCATCCACGCTTTGCCCGTACAGGGATTGCGCTGGTTCAGAAAGGGGGCGAGATTCACCAGCAGTCCCTTTTCGTACATCCCCCAGGCGTAGTTGGCATTGAACAGGTCGGGGGCTTTATCTCCTGCGCCCGGGATTTGCGTGCGAAGCCACGTCTCATAGCCGTTGGCTGGCATGACCTGCACCTTCACCTCTACTCCGGGGTGAAGACGCCCATACTCCCGCGCAATCCGCTGGAACCCCTCGCGGTAGTTACCACTGACCGTTGCCAGAAATATGCGGGCGCCTGGTTCAGGCATAAGCGACACCCATGCGGTAGCAGTGTGTTTCAGGAATTGGACAGAGCCGAACTTTTTCCTGCCAAACGCACGACTTTGCCCTTTTCTTGCAAAACCAGCGTTTTACCCTTTTCAAATGGGCAAAGCTGGTGTACTATATTTGGTGTAGTGAACTGAGCACTGAACGGCTCTGCAGTCCGGCAGGTCAGGCGATACGCCTTTGAGATAGAGCATCCACACTGGTGTACGACTGACAACGCTACACAGAAAGGATAACGACTATGGGACGCAAATACACGACGATAGATGGAAATGAAGCGGCGGCATACGTCGCTTACCGCACCAACGAAGTGATAGCCATCTACCCCATTACCCCCTCCTCCCCCATGGGCGAACTCAGCGACGAATGGGCAAGCAAAGGCATCCCCAACATCTGGGGAACGGTTCCCACCGTCCGGGAGCTGCAATCCGAAGGGGGAGCGGCAGGAGCGGTACACGGGGCACTGCAAACCGGCGCGTTGACCACCACCTTCACCTCCAGTCAGGGGCTTCTGTTGATGATTCCCAACATGTTCAAAATCGCGGGCGAGCTCACCAGCACGGTGTTCCACATCGCCGCGCGAACGGTGGCAACGCACGCCCTCTCTATCTTCGGCGACCACAGCGACGTGATGGCATGTCGCGCCACGGGCTGGGCGATGCTCTTCTCGAACAACCCGCAGGAAGTGATGGACCTCGCGCTGATTGCGCAGGCGAGCACCTTAGAGGCACGGGTGCCATTCCTGCACATCTTCGACGGCTTTCGCACCTCGCACGAGATCATGAAGATCGAGCAGCTCACCGAGGACGACATGCGCGCCATGATTGACGATGATCTCGTGCGGGCGCATCGCCAGCGGGCGCTATCCCCCGACCGCCCGTTCATCCGTGGAACGGCGCAGAACCCCGACGCCTTCTTCCAGGGGCGCGAGCGCATCAACCCCTTCTACATGGCGACGCCAGGCATCGTGCAGAAGGCGATGGACAAGTTCGCCAGCATCGTGGGCAGGCAGTACCACCTGTTCGACTACGTGGGCGCGCCCGATGCCGAGTACGTCATCGTCATGATGGGTTCGGGCTGCGGCACCGCCGAAGAGACCGTGCAGGCTCTGCTGGAGAAGGGCGAGAAGGTGGGGCTGTTGAAAGTGCGCCTGTTCCGACCGTTCTCGCGCGAACACTTCCTGAACGCCCTGCCGACTACCGTCAAAGCCATCGCGGTGCTGGACCGCACGAAGGAGCCGGGTGCGCTCGGCGAGCCGCTGTATGAAGACGTAATGACAGCCATCAGCGAGGCGATGATACACGACACCCTGCCCTTCGAGCGCGTGCCCCGCGTGATTGGAGGACGCTATGGGCTCTCCTCCAAAGAGTTCACGCCGGCGATGGTGAAGGCGGTGTACGATGAGCTGGGCAAAGAGAAGCCCAAGAACCACTTCACCGTGGGCATCATCGACGACGTCACCCACACCAGCCTGGAGGTAGACCCCACCTTCAACACCGAATCGCCAGACGTGGTACGTGCGGTGTTCTGGGGGCTGGGTGCAGACGGAACCGTCGGCGCGAACAAGAACTCGGTCAAAATCATCGGCGAAGAGACGCCCAACTACGCGCAGGGCTACTTCGTATACGACTCGAAGAAATCCGGCGCGGTGACGGTATCGCACCTCCGCTTCGGTCCGCGCCCCATTCTGGGAACCTACCTGATTCAGCGGGCAAACTTCGTCGCCTGCCACCAGTTCCACTTCCTGGAGCGCTACAACGTGCTGGACATGGCAGAGGAGGGCGCGACGTTCCTGCTGAACAGCCCCTACGGACCCGAAGAGGTGTGGGACCACCTGCCGCGCTCGGTACAGCAACAGATTATTGATAAGAAGCTGAAGTTCTACGTCATCAACGCGTACGACGTGGCGAAGCGCGTTGGTCTGGGCGTGCGCATAAACACCATCATGCAAACCTGTTTCTTCGCGCTGAGCAACGTTATTCCGCGCGAGGAAGCCATCGCGAAGATTAAGGAGGCTATCCGCAAGACCTACGGGCGACGCGGGGAGGCGGTGGTTCAGCAGAACTTCGCAGCGGTGGACGCCGCGCTGGACAACCTGTACGAGGTGAAAGTGCCCGCACAGGCAACCAGCACCTTTGACCGACCGCCCGTGGTGCCCGGCCATGCACCTGATTTCGTCAAGCGGGTGACGGCAGAGCTGATGGCGGGGCGCGGTGACCTGCTTCCCGTCAGCGCGTTCCCGGTGGATGGAACCTATCTTGTGGGCACGGCGGCGTGGGAGAAGCGCAATATTGCGCTGGAAGTGCCCGTTTGGGAGCCGGATATCTGCATCCAGTGCGGAAAGTGCGTATATATCTGCCCGCACTCAGTCATCCGCGCCAAAGTGTACGACAAGGAGCTGGTTCAGAACGCTCCGCCCACCTTCAAGTACACCCCGGCCAAGTGGCGCGAGCTATCCGACAAGGTGTACACCATTCAGGTATCGGTGGAGGACTGCACCGGCTGCCAGCTGTGTGTGGAGGTCTGCCCCGCCAAGGACAAGAGCGACAGTTCGCGCAAGGCCTTGAACATGGCACCGCAGATACCGCTGCGCGAGACCGAACGCGCCAATTGGGAGTTCTTCCTCAGCCTGCCCGACGTGCCCAAGCACGACTCGCTGAGGTTCAACAACATCAAGAACGTACAGCTGCTGAAACCGCTGTTCGAGTTCTCCGGCGCGTGCTCCGGCTGCGGCGAGACGCCCTACGTGCGCCTGCTCACTCAGCTGTTCGGCGACCGCGCCATCATCGCTAACGCCACCGGCTGTTCCAGCATCTACGGCGGCAACCTGCCCACTACGCCGTACACCACCGACCACGAAGGACGCGGTCCGGCGTGGAGCAACTCGCTGTTTGAAGACAACGCCGAGTTCGGGCTGGGCATGCGCCTGGCAATCAACCAGCAGAACGCCTATGCCCGAAAACTGCTGGAGCTCCTGCGCCCGGTGATTGCGGACGATGCGCTGGTGGATGGCTTGCTGAACGCCGACCAGTCCACCGAAGAGGGCATCCATGCCCAGCGCGAGCGCGTTGCACGGCTGAAGGAGAAGCTGGCAGGCAAAGAAAGCGACCCCAAAGTGCGCGACCTGCTTGCCGTCGCCGATATGCTGGTGAAGAAGAGCGTGTGGATTGTCGGCGGCGACGGCTGGGCATACGATATCGGCTACGGCGGGCTGGACCACGTGCTCGCCAGCGGTGAGGACGTCAACATCCTGGTGCTGGACACCGAAGTGTACTCCAACACCGGTGGACAGGCCTCCAAAGCCACGCCGCTGGGAGCGGTTGCCCGTTTTGCAGCCGGCGGTAAACCCACTGCCAAGAAGGACCTGGGCATGATGGCGATGCACTACGGCAACGTGTACATCGCGCAGGTGGCGATGGGCGCCAACGAACTGCAGACGCTGAAGGCGTTCCTGGAGGCGGAGGCTTATCCGGGTCCCTCCATCATCATCGCCTACAGCCACTGCATCGCACACGGTATCGACATGTCCAAGGGACACTTCCAGCAGAAGCTGGCGGTGGATACCGGCTACTGGCCGCTGTACCGCTACAACCCTCTGCTGGCGCAACAGGGCGAGAACCCGTTCCAGCTCGATTCGAACGGACCGACCATCCCGCTCAGGGAGTACACTTCCAAGGAGGGACGCTATCGCATCCTGATGCAGTCCAATCCCGAGGCAGCCGAACGGCTCCTGCAGGAGGCACAGGAGATTATTCACGAGCGATGGCGCTACTACCGGACGCTGGCGGGTAAAGGCACCGACGCCACGAAGTAACCAACGATTGCGGGGCTGGTTGAAGAACCAGCCCCCGTCATTAGGTAATGAAGGCTTCAATCTCTCAGGAGGATTTTCGGCAATGGACCTTAGCACGACATACATGGGGCTGAAACTGCGCAACCCATTGGTTGCTTCTTCCTCTCCCCTTTCCCATAAGGTGGACTCCATTCGGCAGCTGGCTGAAGCTGGCATCGGCGCCGTGGTGATGTACTCGCTGTTCGAGGAGCAAATCACCCTCGAAAGCCAGCAGCTGGATTACTTTCTCACGCACGGCACCGAGAGCTACGCCGAAGCATTGAGCTACTTCCCCGACATCGGCGAGTATAACGTCGGTCCCGATGAATATCTGAATCTCATCCACAAAGCCAAGCAGGCGGTGGATGTGCCCATCATCGGCAGTCTCAACGGCGTCTCTGCCGGGGGCTGGGTGAAATATGCCCGCATGATCGAAGAGGCAGGCGCGGATGCGCTGGAGCTGAACGTGTACTACCTGCCCACCGACCCCGACCTGCCCGGCACCGAAGTAGAGCAGATGACGGTGGACGTGGTGAAGGCGGTACGCAGTGAGGTAAGCATCCCTCTTGCCGTGAAAATGGGACCCTTCTTCAGCAGTATCCCCAACATGGCGAAGCGGCTAGCAGAGGCGGGCGCCCGCGCGCTGGTGCTGTTCAACCGCTTCTATCAGCCCGATATCGACATCGAGAACCTGACAGTCACCCCGCATCTGGTGCTCAGCGATTCGGACGAGATGCGCCTGCCCCTGCGCTGGACGGCGATACTGTATGGGCGCGTGCCGGTAGACCTCGCCATTACCACCGGCGTGCACACCTATCAGGATGTGCTGAAGGGCTTGATGGCTGGTGCACGGGTGACCATGATGGCGTCGGAGCTTCTGCAGAACGGGATCGGGCGCATCGGGCAGATCCTGCAGGAGATGCAGAGCTGGATGGAAGAGTATGAATACTCCTCTGTTCAGCAGATGATTGGCAGTGTGAGCCAGAAGAACGTGGCGGAGCCCGCCGCTTTCGAACGTGCCAACTACATGAAGGTGCTTGACTCGTATCCGCGCCTGATATAGCAGAACAAAAGGGGCATCTCACGATGCCCCCTTTATCAGGCTCCTGATCCGAAAAAAAGGGGTTGCCAGCGTCCGGGAAAGCAGTTACCGCACGTTATCGGCAACGGTGCGCCGAACGATAAGGTCTGCAATCTCTGCCGAGGAGACGTTGTACTCACCTGCTTCGATTTTCTGGCGGAGCTCCTGCACCATGTCCTCGCGCACCTCCGGGATTTCGTCCAGTATGAACTTAATCCGCCGGATTTCCTGGGCGCGAGGCGACAGCTCCACCACCGCCGCAGGCGAAAGAGCCTCCTGACCCTCATCTGGCGCCGGGGCAGACACCACTGCCGCACCCACCCTGCCGATGCGGCTTAACTGCAACACCCGGCTGTACTCCTCCACGGATATTTTCATGACAATCCTGCCTCCTTCGGCAACGCCTTGCAGAACAGCGTCGCGTCGTTCGGCAGAACTTCGGCAGCCGGGCTGTCATATCCCGACCCTCGTCGGGACTTAGACCCCAATGGCTTTGCGTCCCCACATTTCTGTGGGTTTGCCTTTATCGGATCCGCCTGTCAAACTCCATTATCGGCAAATCTACAGAAGAACTTTAGGGTTCCGACCGCGATTTTTTGCCTTTTTTCTTAAAATCAGTATAACACGAACGGTGCAGGGAAGACAAGGTGAGTATCATCCCGCTTAGACATAGATAAGGTCCTCCGCCACAGATTGCCACAGCAAAGGTTTTGCCATCAATGCCCTCTTCGTCACAAGGTCTACCTTCATTCCGAGAGTATCTTCCAGGTACTGATGCAGGTCGACAACCTCCCATCCAACAGGCATGTCAAACTCCACGAGAATGTCCACATCGCTTTCCGCTAGCTGGTCACCACGCACAATCGAACCAAAAATGCCCAGGCTCCTCACGTGGAACCGCTCATGGAGTTCCACCTTGTGCGCAGATAGAATCTCCTTTATCTCCTCCAGCGTCTTCATCAGTGAGTACAGCCTCGTAAACTTATTATATCCTGCGCAGTACTTGCAGGTCGACACCCTACTCCTTCCAGCCCTTGACGCCTATCTTCTCTACCGGTATCGGTTGGAAACCCAGCTGCCACGCAGGCGAATCGGGGCGCAGGCGGTAGTCATCCCGCTCTGGCGCGACAAACAGAGGGTCGGCTATCAGGGAATGCGCGTCAAAACCTGCCCGGCGCCAGTCCTCCAGCGTGCCCTGCGGCGTACGCCCCTTGCCGGCATCGCCGCCCTTTAGCCAATAAAGGTTATAGTCCCACTCGGCAAAACGGTCGGTGCGCCGGTCCCAAGAGAAAATGAGTGCCGCCTGGGGGTTGGAATACACCACGATGTTGCGGCGGAAGCGGTTGCCCTGCATGAAGTCGTCGCGCGGTTGCAGGCGTATCTGCTCCACGCTGGCGTCCACAAAGATGTTGTTCTCAAAGAGGTTGTTCCGTCCGCCGTGCACGCAAATGCCACCGTTTACCGTTCGCGCCACGATGTTGCCGACAACGGTGGTGCCGCTGCTGTAGTCGTCCAGATAGATGCCCCAGGTGAAATAGGGCGTGATAATCCTCCCATCGGGCGTGCTAATCATGCCCACCGAGTCCAGAATCAGGTTGTATCGGATGACGTTGCCGGTGTCCTGGTGGTCGCGCCCTAACGTTTCAATCGCGCCGGTGTCGTTGGTCTCCAGGTTGGTGCGGCGCAGGTCGTTGTATTCCACGATGTTGCGATGGGAGCTGCGCGTCTCGTCGAGGCACTTCAACGAGATGGCGTAGCGCGGCGTGTCCCAGATAGTGTTGTGGGCGATGCGGTTATCACTGCCCGTAATCACGTACACCCCTGCCACGTGCTTGTACACGTGCCCCAGGTTGCGCATCAGGTTGCCGGCAATCAGATTATGATGCGGCTGGCTGGCGTTGTCGCCGATGAGTATCACACCTCCCTGTGCCACGTCCTCCACGCGGTTCTTCACAAACTCGATGCGCTGGCTGCGTTCCTCCAGGCGAAGGGCATATCCCCCCACAAGCCGGAAGGTACACTCCCTGACCACACAATCGCGCGTGCCAGCCATCCAGATAACGGCGTCCGCAGGCATGTAATAGTTGGTGGTGAGTGTGTAGTCGGTGTCGGTGAAGGTGAAGCCCTCAAAGCGCAGATGTTCCACCCATCGGTCGCGCTCCGGCTCGCCTTTCAGCACGATGAGACGGTCAAGGTGGGTAAGCACCGTGTTGACAGGAGCCTTGTCCCCCTCCGAAAGGTAAAGCAGATTGCCTGTTTTCCTATCCAGATACCACTCGTTGGACGCGTCCAGGGCTTCACGCACGTTCTCAATGAAGTAGCGGTTGCCCAGTCGGATGTCGTCGGTGTAGCCATCGGGCGGCAGGAGGATTCGTCGGGTGTCGTAGTCGATTCGCACGATGGGCGCGATAGCGTTCACCCAGCCCCAGGCGGGGAAGATATGCAGTCCTGCGCCGGTGGTGTCCTGCCAGCGGGGAAGGTCGCCCTCCGAAAACGCCAGATACTCGCGCGAGCCGGGCGGCTGTGGGGTAGCAACGGTCACCTCCCTGCCGATTGCCTCGTCGCAGGCTTCCGCCTGTATCAGCACCAGATGCTTGCCCACTGGGGGCTTCTTCAGGCGGAACGCTCCCCACCATTCAAAATCGCCTATCGCCTGTTCTGGGTTCCAGTTCGGGTCGTCGCACAGCGCGAGTGCATCCATGTTCAGTCCGCCGCCCTGTGTGTTGCGCCAGCGCAGGGTGTGTTCGCCCGCGCTCAGGCGAAGGGTTGCCACGTGTGACCAGCGAAACGTGCCCCAGCCGCCGGTGCTGTCAAGCCCCGAAAGCGGCACGGGAGCCTGCTCGTCCACCTGCACCACGCATCGCCCGCTCATGTCCCGCGCCTCGCCCTGATTGTCCGAGCCATAGCGCATCCACAGCAGGTACTCCCCGTCGGCGGGCACGCGAATTCGCCAGACCAACGTATCGCCCACGTTGTGGATATTGCCCACGCCCTGACCGAACACCCCGCGTTCCCAGCGCTCCCCGTGAAAGCCTGCAAACAGCCAGCCGCCTGTGCGTGGATTTTTGGGGTCAAAGTTGGGATGTCGGGCGCGAATCGCCCAGCGGTCGCCCACACGCAGGAGGCGCGGCGTCCAGTTCGTGCCCCGCGCTTCGGGAACCGCCGCACGCCACAGGTTCCCCTGCACCCTCCACCAGCCGGCGACCGGCACTCCACCGCTCAGCACAACCCGTCCTGCCTTTTGCGCGCGATAGGTGATGGGGTTCTGCTCCGTGCCAGAATCGTCGGGGGTGAAGACCAACGGTTCATTCAGGTAGTACGTGCCCTCCGCCACAATGACCTCTATCGGTCGGTTCATTCCCCGCTGTTTGAGCTTGCGCACTTCCTGCTGGGCGCGAGTTAGTGTGGCAAAGGGACCGTCTTTCCGACCCGCATCAGGCTTCGCGTGTCTGCCCGACCAGCGGTCGTCTCCTTTTCGCGACACGTACAGCCGCACGGGCGCCCGCTGAGCCGATGCAGACACGGCAAGCAGGATGAACAATGCACACATGAATGGTCTCCTCATGCCAATCTGATATGACACATCGCCTGTTCTTTCCTGCCACGCCTGACCTGCTCACCATTCCGTTGATTCCACATCCCGGAAAAAGGTAACATTACACCAATCCGTTATCATTGCAAGCATGTTGGTGGAGGGAGGGGACTTCACGATGAGGTTAACGGTGGTCGTCATCGTGCTGGTGGTGGCGGGCACAGTCGCCATCGTGAAACTGGCGACCTACGATCCCATGGCAGATGACACGCTGGTGGACATCAGCGCCCTGAACACCTGGAAGCCAACCACCGAGCAGATAAAAGCCGAAATCAGCCAGGCACATTCATTGCAGGAGCAGAGGCAGATGTACGGTCGTCTCTTCCGCAGTCGTTACCGCAGTAAAGATATACCCGTCAATCTGCGTGCAGACAATCAGGGGGTGTTCTATTTAGAGTGCGCAGCCACCCTTCCCACCTGGGACAAGGCGCTGATTGCCCGGCAGGCATGGCACGAAATCAGGGAGCTGTTCGGGGGAAGCCCGCAGATACTCATTTACGAGTCCTATATCGGCGTGCCCTCGCGCTGGGTAGGGGTGGCAAAAGCGGACACCGAGAAGCCAGACTCACCCGAAGTGGTGTTCGACACGGGCTGGCATCTGAAGCGCAAGCCGCGTAAAACAGACTTTCTGGACAGACTGCCCCAGGGCGGTTAGACCACCAGCCTACTGAAGTCGCCCACGTAACGATACCGCGCGTCCACTCCTGCCAGCAGGAGCAGTCGGTTGCGCCGCAGAGCCTCCTCCGGTGCCATCACCAGAACGGCGTCAAAGAAGCGGTTGACCGGTTCCGTGAGCGCCTCCAGTAGCGAGAATACCTCTTCCGTCTGCAAACGGGCGGCGGCTTCGGCGATTTGCGCCTCGTGTCGGGAGGCGGTTTGATAAAGGGCGCGTTCCTCTTCGTGCTGGAAGAGGGATGCATCCACCTGCTGAAGCCAGCTGGCAGGCGGTTGCCACATCGCCGTCGGCACCAGTTTCGTCGCCTCGCTCGCTTTGAGGATATTGCGCACGCGCGTCGCAGCCAGCGCCACAAGGGTCAATCGCTCCGCAGGCAGGGCGTTCAACATCTGTGCATTGCTTCGCGCCGCACGAGGTTCCACGCGCTCCTCCGCCAGCACCGCCTGAATCACGTCGTAGCGGATGCCTTCGTCCTCTAACAGAGCCTCAATGCGCTGGGCGAATATCTGCGACAGCAGGTGTATCCCCTGCTCGGTCACCTCCACCCCCTGCTGAGCGTATGCACGCACCGCCGACTCCACAAACGCCCACAGGCGCGGCAGGTTCGCATCGGTCGCCAGTATCTGCACCACCCCCTGCGCTGACCGGCGCAAGCCAAACGGGTCACCGGAACCGGTGGGCACAATCTGCAGAGCACCCACATACCCCACCAGCGTATCCACGCGGTCGCATACCGCCAGCAGTCGACCCAGCACGCTTTCGGGCAGGGCGTCACCCGCGAATCGGGGCATATAGTGCTCCGCAATTGCCTGCGCTATTTGCCCGTTCTCCCCGCTCAGCAGGGCGTACTCTCTGCCCATGATTCCCTGCAGAGCTGGCAGCTCCATCACCACCTCGGTGGCGAGGTCGGCTTTGCACAGGGTGGCAGCCCGCTGCGCCAGTGAAGCCTCCACGCCCGCCTGCGGTGCCATCTCGCCCGCCATCGCTACCAGACGATGGGCTTTGTCTGCCATTGAGCCCAGCTTCTCCTGAAACACAATTCGCCGCAGCTCCGCCACGAAGGCATCCAGCGTCTGCTGACGGTCGCGCTCATAGAAGAAGTGGGCGTCGTTGAATCGGGCGGTGAGCACTCGTTCGTTGCCCTCGCGCACGATGTCCAGGGCGTAGTCGTTGCCGTTGCGCACCGCCACAAAGTAGGGCATCAGCCTGCCCTGCGCGTCCGTTACCGCGAAGAACCGCTGATGCTTCTTCATGGCGGTTATCAGTATCGGCTCAGGCAGGCTCAGGAAGGTAGCGTCAAACCGCCCCAGCAGGGCGGTGGGATATTCCACCAGATGGGTTACCTCGTCCAGCAGAGCCTCGTCCCACAGGATATGCCCGCCGACCTCCTGCGCCAGACGGTCTGCCTGTTCGCGGATGTTCTCCCGCCGCTGGCGATGGTCGTACTGCACATAGCGTTCGTCCAGCTGGCGGAACAGTTCTGCCGGGGTGTGCACCTCGAACTCTTCGGGCGCGAGGAAGCGATGTCCCCGTGAGCGGTTGCCGCTGTGGATGCCGTCCAGTTCAAACGGCACGACCTCCCCGTCGTACAGCGCAAGGATCCAGCGGATGGGTCGGCAGAAGCGCAGGTTACCGCTCCCCCAGCGCATCATCTTGGGGAAGGTTAGCGAACGAATGGCTTCGGGGAAGATGCCGGAGGCGACTTCGGGTGTGGGCTTACCGCGCTCAAAGACCTTCGCCATCACGTACTCGCCCTGCGGCGTGCTGACCACCTCCAGCGTGCTGACGCCCACGCCCTGCTTGCGGGCGAAGCCGATGGCGGCGGGAGTGGGATTGCCCTGCGCATCAAAGGCGACGTTTGCCGCGGGACCCCGCACCTCACGCACCATATCGGTCTGGCTTGGCGCGACATCGTGAATGTACAGGATGAGTCGGCGAGGCGTGCCGAAGGTTTCCACCTCGCCGAAGGCGATACGTGCCTCGTGCAGTCGTTGAGTAACAGCACTTTGCAGTTGCACTAATGCGCTCTCCACCACACCTGCCGGCAGCTCTTCCGTACCGATTTCCAGCAGTAGTTCTGCCACGCTTCGCTAACCTCCCCATCGTTTTGGTGTTAGAACCTAACCCCCAGCCCCTTCCCTGCGAGGGAAGGGGCGAGCATCGCGTCTTCAGATGTTGCCAGCCCCCCTGTTGTCCCCCCGCAGGCAGGGGGACGTTTTAGGTGAGGCTGTTCAACGGCTCACCAGGAGGTTCGCCCTCCAAATTGGACGGATACGCCACACCCTGGAGGGCGAGGCTCCTGCCGAGCCGTTGTTCACCTAACCCCCAGATCTTCCCTGCGAGGGAAGGGGAGCCAGCTCCCTCCCCGCTTGCGGGGAGGCCAGGTGGGGCTGTCCCCGAGGTTCCTCTCCGTCAACGCATAGATTATACGGGAAGGAGCGCGAAATGCGCAAGGTTAACGCACGAGGCCAAACTGGAAGGGCAGGCGATAGCGACACCACACTCGCGCCCGCACGTTGCGGATGGGCAGAAAGCCCCAGTCGCGACTGTCGTTGCTCACGTCGCGATTGTCGCCCATCACGAACAACATGCCTTCGGGTACACGCTTTTCGCGCATGAAGTAGTGCATGGGATACCGACGATAGGGTTCCGGCAGAAGCTTTCCGTTGATGAAAACCTCGCCATCACGGATACTGATGCGCTCCCCGGGCAGGGCAATCACCCGTTTCACCATCAGGTCGTGCGTCTCGTCGGGCACGATGAACACCACCACGTCGCCGCGACGGGGAGAACGCCAGTAGTAGCTGATTTTCTCAGTGAGGACGCGCTGGCCATCATGCAAGGTAGGCTCCATGCACCTGCCGTCCACCCGGAAGCCCTGTCCTGCGAAGTTTACCGTCAGCAGAAATACGAGGGTGCTGACCACCGCTACTCGCACGGCAGAATGAAGCCATGCGAGCAGGGTGGGTTTCATACGACAGCCATAGCCTCCTGTGCCTTAAGGAGCGGGAAGCCCATCTCCTCACGCTGTTTCAGATATTGCACACAACATTTGCGCGCCAGCGCACGCACGCGGTTGATGTAGCTGGCGCGTTCGGTGACCGAGATACTACCCCGCGCATCCAGCAGGTTGAACACATGCGAGCATTTCAGCGCATAGTCAAAAGCCGGGTGCGTGTAGCCCAAATCGGCAATGCGGTGTCCTTCCGCTTCGAACATCTCGAACAGACGGAAAAGCATCTCTACGTCTGCATGGTCAAAGTTATAGTAATTATGCTCTATTTCGGCGTGTCGGTCTACCTCGCCGTAGGTGATGCCGTGTGCCCACTCCAGTTCCCAGAAGCTGTCTTTTTTCTGAAGGCACATGGCGAGTCGTTCCGGTCCATAGGTAATTTCGGCACAAACGGGGCGACACTCGATACCGCCCATCTGCTGGAAGTAGGTGAACTGCGTGATTTCGGTGCCGTCCAGCCACACCTCCCAGCCCACACCCGACGCGCCCAGCGTGGGGGCTTCCCAGTCATCCTCCACAAAACGGATATCGTGCTCTAGCGGGTCGATATCCAGCGCACGCAGGCTGTCCAGATACAGGTCCACCACGTTATCCGGGGACGGCTTCAGGATGACCTGATACTGGTAGTAGTGCTGGACGCGCATCGGGTTGCGCCCATAGCGTCCATCGGCGGGGCGGCGGGAGGGCTGTACGTAGGCAACGTTCCACGGCTCGGGTCCCAGACTGCGCAGAGCCGTGCCGGGCGCCATAGTGCCTGCCCCTACTTCTACATCGTAGGGTTGAAGAATCAAGCACCCATGCTGTGCCCAGAACTGTTCCAATCTGAGCAAAAGTTCCTGAAAAGTCATAGCACCTCAGTTACTGGTAAAGAGTTCGCGCAGGTCGGCTTTGCCCAGAGGCAATCCAGCCACCTTACGCTTGATTCTCGCCAGGGCGTTATCCACCGATTTGGTCTTGCACTGCAACGCCTCGGCGATTTCCCGGTACGACTTGCCGAAGTGATAGTGCATCAGCACGCGCCACTCGAAGTCGCTCAGCAGTTGCTGGAGCGTGCGCTGTAGCTGGCGGGTGTCTTCGGCGCGGAGCAGTCGCTCCTCTGGGTCACTGCTCGGCTCGGCGGGCAGCATATCCGCCAGGCTCCAGTCGGCATCCTCGTCGTCCGACGTGACCTCCAGCGACAGGGAGGTGTTCAGTGGCATCTGTTTCTGGCGCGTTGCCGCCTTGATGGCGGTAATGATATGGCGCTGGATGCACACTTTGGCAAACGCCGGGAACGAGATGGGCTTATCCGTTCGGTAATCGAGGATAGCCTGCCACAGCCCAATCATGCCAACCTGCAGCAGGTCCTCGCGTTCTGCGCCCAACAGGAAATACGATTTGACTTTGGTGCGAACCAGGTTGCGATACTTATACAGCAGGAACTCCGCCGCCTGTTCGTCGCCTTTCTGCGCCTGCTCTACGATTTCGCGGTCAGACATCTGCATGTAGCGACGATAGCAGCGCTTGACGTGCGATTCACCTTCCGTGAACACCGTATTCCCATCCTCACCCAATGATAGAGTGGGCGGCTGTATACACACAGCCGTGTTCTGCACTCATCATACCAAAATCGCGCGAAAAAGGCAAGAGTGTGGATACCTGCTGGTTAAAAAATGGGGCGAGCGTCCATACGCTCGCCCTGTTTCGGGGTATGCTACTCTTCCCCAATCATGCCGAAGTTGCGTACCAGGATGCCGAAGTCAAACAGCGTGACCTCTTTGTCGCCGTCCAGGTCGCCGAAGAAGATGTCGAAGAAGCTGAGCTGTCTGACACTGCCGTCTCCAAACTCCACGTTCCTCTGCACCGCGGGCAGTCCGCTGGAGAACAGCAGGACGAAGTCATAGATGCCGTCGGGCACATCCGCATCGGCTTCAAATGTGCCGTCTTCGTCCATCTCCACCGGTACTGCATCTGCCACATTTCCGTCGCGGGTGCGCACCTCCAGCATCGCATATCGCTTGCCCTGATAGCCTGTGGTGTTGACCTGCCCTATCAAAGACCGGGAGAAGAGCGCAAACGCCAGGTCGTCCGGCTTTTCATCGCAACGGTCAAGCAAAGGCTGTTGAAAGCCAGTTGCAGGCGAAAACTGCAGTGCTGGGCAGAGCATGAGAGGACGATGAGCAGACCAGCGAAAGTCCTCCATATCCACACGAGCACTGTTTTTGTCGTCCTCCGAAATCTGCAGCCAGTAGTGCTGTTCTATCTCCTGAGTGAAGGGCTGGGGCAATTTGGCGGAAAAGTAGAACACGCGCTGCTGAGTGCAGTCCCAGCGACCGGTGTAGCGCAGAACATCCGGGCGGACGCAAGCGCGGTAAATCGGTTCTGGCTCCGGCTCACAGGTGCCCGGCTTGTTGCGGTAGATGGCGATGTAGTAGCTCCATCGCTTGCTGTACTGTGCCGAGCTTAACAGCACGCCCCACCAGCTCACCCGCACGATGGGACCGGTACGTGTGCAGATCCAATCGTCCATTGCCACCCGATTGAGCGGGCGTGGCTCCTCGCAACTGATCACGCGGGACTCATGCGAGGTGAGCGGCCAGGTATACGGCTGGAACCATTTGAAGCTCCAGTAGGTTGGCGCACCGAACTGCGCCTGTGCGCTAACAGCCAGTATCAGCACCGTCAGCGCTAAAAAACTGCGTCGGGTCATTTTTCTTGTTCCTCCTTTTTTGATTAGGACATCGGGCTCCCGCTCGACATCCTGGTCGGACGAACAGGGACGCCCATCGCGGGGCGTCCCTGCATCACGCGGTTTACTCGTCCCCAATCATGCCGAAGTTTCGCACTAGGATGCCGAAGTCAAACAGGGTGACCTCTTCATCCCCGTCCAGGTCGGCTTCGGGGTTCCATCCGCTATCGCCAGGCATCGTGCCAAAGGCGGCTACCAGCGCACCGAAGTCAAACAGGGTGACCTCGTTATCTCCGTCCACGTCGCCGTTGATTAGGCTGAAGTTTACCGTCACGTTGCCCGTGATGGAGATACCACCGCGCGTCTGGCGAAGCCAGTGCGATACCTTCGCCGCCACGTCAAACGTGCCGTTCAACGTGGTGCTGAAAGCGTAACTGCTATCGTCCTCCAGACCCACCACGTGCGTCTCCAGCGGAGTGGTGTCGCCCGGATTGCGGATTTCGATGGTCACCGAGAAGTCAGCGGGGTTGCCACCGAAGTCCTGCAGTTGCACTCTGCCCGACACTGTATGCGCACTGGCGCCAACCGTCAGCGTGCCCGTGCCACTGCTCGGGTTCAACGGGTCCTCCCCCGCAAATGCCACATCAATCGGGTGCGCCCCCAGCGAGGCGCCGGCAGGGATGGTGTAGTTGATGCTGGCAACGCCATCGGAGCCGGTGACCGCGTTGCCCACCGACGAGCCGTCTACCTGGAAGCTGAGCGTGCGCCCTGTAATCAGCGCGCCGTCATGGGTGCGTGTGAGCTTCGCGCTCAGCGTGACCGTCTCTCCCCGCGTGCCGGAGACGTTGGACACGGTCACCGTGGTGTTGGCGTACCGGCGGAAGGTGGCGGTATCGGTCGTGCCGTGATAGGTGCTGTCGCCTGCGAACGAGGCGCTCATCGGGCGGTTGCCCAGTACTCCTGCGCTGACCGTCCACGAACGAGTGGCCACTCCCGAGCTGTTGGTGGTGGCAGAGCCTGCGGAGGTGCCGTCTACGGTGAAGCTGACCGACTTGCTGCCAAGCACAGCGTTATCCACCACTCGGCGCAGGGTGGCGGTCAGGGTGGCGAACTGTCCGATAGTGCCAGAGGCGTTGTCCAGGTCCAGCACGGTGGCGTATTTGGTGGCAACGGTGTACTCCGGGCTGTAGCCCCATGTGCCCGCCACGTCACGCGCCGCGAACTGAATCTTGTTCTGCGTTGCGCTCTGCTGGTTGAAGGGCACATCGCTGGCAGTGATGGTCTGGAGGGCGGTGGTGCCGTCCGAGCCGGTGATGGCGGTGTTGAACCAGCTGCTCCAGGTGGCTCCTCCATCGGTGGAGTAGCGATACCATCCCAGCGCGGATGTCGCCAGCCCCGACAGCACGTCCCTGACCTGCACGGTGCAGGTAGGGGTCAGCCCTGTGGAACCGACGCCGGTGATGGTGAAGTTCTGCCAGTCCTGCGGAGCGGTCAGGTCGATCTTGATAACCTGCCAGCCGCTGTCGCTGTAGTTGCCTGCGCGGTCGTAAGCGCGGAAGTAAATCTGGTTCTCTCCACCGCCGCCTTCTTGATTGAAGGGCACGCTGTTAGCATAAATCCATTCCAGGGCGGTGGAGCCGTTGGCGGCATACGTGCCGCAGGAATAGGGACCCTGCACGCCGGTGCCAGATGTCCAGTACCAGTAGTTCAGCCCCGAGGTATTCAATCCCGACAGAACGTCCTGTACCTTAATCCAGCAAGTTGGCACAGGGTTGTTTGTCCAGTCGGGCCACAGCTCCTGCCAGTTTGTGGGAGCCGTACCGTCCACGATGATGGTGTTGGTCACGGAGGCGGTTCCACCGTTGATGGAGGCGACGTCAAAGCGAACGTCCTTGCTGCCCTCGGTGGTTCCCCGCAGGCTCCATACCAGCCGGCGCCAGTAGCCAGCAGGGATACTGCCCATGTTGGTGGTTTGCTCGCCGGCGAAGTAGAAGCTTTCCTCCCCTCCGTTGGGCGCATACCGCACGTGGGTCATGCCGTTCAACGTGATGCCGGAGGAGAGCAGGTCGATGTCGCCCAGCACCCCCGACGCCACAAATGAGTCGGCGCGGGCCCAACCCGTGACGTCAAAGTCCACATGGGGTTTGACCGCGACGGGCGTGCTGAAGGAGAGGGTGATGTTCGGGTTCACCGGTCCGTACACGGCACGCACCGCGACCGCCCATGCCTGCGAACTGCCCTCGTTCTGCGCGTAGGTGTATACCTTGATGCGGTAATCGCCTGCCGGCGCATTGGGGACGTCGATGACCTCCACGTTGTCCCGTGCGGAAACCGACCACCACTCCCCGCTGGCGCCGCTGCTGAACGGCGCGCGGTCCAGGTAGAGGTCCAGGTCGTTCTTGAGTGCAACGCTTCCACCGGAAGGCGCGGGCGCATCGGGGTAGACCAGCACCACGCGCAGGAGGCTGGCGTTCTGGGGCAGGTTGAAGTCCACGGTGCGCAGGTCGCCTGTTCCACCGTTGCCCCACCACCAGGTATACCACCAGCCGTCCACGTCGTAGTGCGACAGCATGCCATCTACCTTGCCTCTGCCCTGAGCAGTGCTCGCAAGTCCGAGGTTGATAGTGCTGGAGAGAATGACCGCTTTGGTCGCCCACGCGGGAAAGTTGTAGTGCCCGATCATCCCCGCCACCAGACCGGCAACGTGGGGTGTCGCCATGGATGTGCCGCTCCAGTCGTACCTGTAACCATTGTTGCTGGCGTTGCTGGTGGAGTCGATCCACGAGCCGGGTGCGACCACATCGGGCTTAACCCGGTTATCGCCGGTCGGTCCGCGCGAGGAGTAATCGGTCACCTGGTCCACATAGCCGGCAATGTCATCATAGATGGCGCCGACCGTAAACGCCCCTTTGGCTACGCCCGGTCCGTTGATTGTTCCTCCGTTGGGTCCGTCATTGCCTGCCGCAATGACCGGCACGATACCGAGCTGAAACAGCTCATCCACCTTGCGCGACTCCGAGTCGGTGCCAGTCAGGTTGGTGCCGCCGAACCCACCGCTGTAGTTGAACACCTGTCTGCGATAGCGGTCCTCCCTGCCCTGCATGTCCAGCAAGCCTTGCGACACCGAATCGCCTTCGGATACTGCGCGTCCATCTGCAGCGAGACGAAACACCTTGCTGACCAGCAGGTCAAAACCGTCCACGTTGGTGTTCTGAATACCCTGAGCGTTGCCACGATAGCGCGCCTGCGCCACGCCCTCGCCGATAAACGTGCCCAGCACGTGCGTGCCGTGACCATGCCTGTCGTCCCACACATTGGTCTCGGTAGTGCGGTTGTAACCCGCGGTACCCCCGATAATGTTGCCGAAGTCCCAGTGGTAGATGTTGAAACCGGTATCCATCACTCCCACCTTGATGGGCCTGCCGCCCTCGGGGCGACCGTCATGCTGGTAATACCATATCAGGTCGGCGTTGATGGATCCCTGAGACTGCGTGTGAAGTGCCACACTCTGGCGTATCGGCTCCACGAACAGCACGGCGTCCATGTCCAGCAAACGGTTCACCGTTGCCGCGTCCGCCACCACTGGAAGCGTCGCCAGCGAGGGGTCATACGTGCCCGTTCGCTCCACCATACCCGCGATTGCCTCGCGCGCCGCTTCATCGTGACCGAACAGGTTCACAACCAGCCAGATGCGCTCGCCAGTGGTGTCGCCCATGAACATCCGAAGGTCAGGGTCTAACTTCTGCACCGGATAGGGCTGACCCACCCAGCGCACCTGCGGATGCTGTGCCACTGCGGCCAGTTGCGCCACCGGGATGCGTGCCTGATAGGCGGTGTAGGGATAGAAGCCCAGCAGTTTCACGCCGCGCTCCTCCAGCCATGCCTGCAGACCTTCGTCCAATCTGCCGTTGAGCAGGATGAGCGCATACACGGTGGGCTGAACGCCTGCTCCCTGTGCGGAGAGATGTTCGGCACGCTGTCGCGCCAGCTGTGCCAGCGCGGGTTGCAGCTTTTCGCCCTCTGGGGGCGTGTATTCGCCGCTGAGGAAAGCCAGCGCGACCTTCTCGCCCTTGGTGCCAAAGGGGAGGGGGAAGCGACCAGCTTCTATCACGCCTTCCCTGCCCATACCCCGTCCTTCCTGCAGGTAGGCAGGACCGACGGCTCGGTTGGGGTTGGCGATTTCGGGGCGGGTGTGTGCCACGGAGGTCTGGTATTCAAGAGGGGGCGTCATCCCGGGTATGGCGAACAGCGTATCCAGCGGGCTACCCGGAACGAGCAAGAGAGGTGGTGTTGGAACAGCATCTTTCTTGGGCTGAGCTTGTGCCAGTGGCATCGGGCTGAGCGCCAGCATAGCAGCTACAGCCCACGCCACAGGCAAAAACTTGCTTGCTCTGATTGTCATTTCATGTCTCCTTCCTGGGCGATGCGTGCCGCTCGTCGGGCAGCTGGTTGAGCAGCGAGGCTTCACCCTGAGTATGTTTGAACTTGTAAGTTCTTCCAGGTATCTCCAACCAGTAATAATGCAAGATTCGTGCCAAATCCTGCGTTTTTGAAGGTTCTGAAAAGTTTTTTAGAAAAATTTCTTCTTCCCAGAATTAATGGTATCCCTAACGACAAAATAATGACCTGTCATATTGTTTAAAGTGTTCTCTGGAGGGGCGGTCTCCATTAAGGGTATAACAGGAGGTGAAGCGGTAGAGAGTGAGGTGGCTCTCATGGGATACAAAGGCACAGTGCGAGGCAATGTGATTGAGCTGGACGAACCCCTGCCGTTCGCGGAAGGCACGCGGGTGGAGGTAACCGTTGCCCCGGAGAACAAACCGCACGGCTTCAAACATTGCCGCGTGGCTCCGAAGTTATCACCTCGGTGGTCTCGCAAGCAGAGCTTCTGGCAGGTATCTATCAGGCTCCCAGTGAACAGCGCCAGCAAGAACTTCGCAGCCTATACGAACACCTTCTGCTCAACATTTTGCACGAACGGCAGGACTCACTCACTGTAACTCTGGCGATACGCATTTTCAGTACGTCGAAGGTCTTCAGGTAGAAGACTGGACACAGCCTGTTGAGAAGGGTGAATAAACTTCGCCTCTACAGCCAGTTCGGTTTGACCACCCCTTTGATGTATCCGTCTTCCTGCGACAGCGCCACCTCGAACGCCCTCCCGATGTCTTTGAAGGCAAAACGGTGAGTGACCATCCGGTCCATCGGGAAGATGCCTTTTTGCGCTGCCCACAGACCGCGGCGGATGTCTTCTGCCGGGTTCAGGGAGTAGTCGGGATGAGGATTGTGCACCACCGCGCCGTTCGCCCAGTGACTGAGGTTATAGGTCGCGGGCACATTGTGCCAGCCAACCAGCACCAGCTTGGGGCGAGGTCTGCGCAATACCCGGCTCGCTATCTCCAGCGGCTCCGGTTTACCGGTGGCTTCAATGGCAACGTCCACTCCGCGCCCTTCGGTGATGCGTAAGGTCTCCGCGACCACATCCACCTCCTTTGGGTTCAGGGTCACCGTTGCGCCCAGCGACCTCGCTACCTGCAGGCGATAGGGGTTGGTGTCCACCGCGATTATCTCCGCCGCACCGTTGCCAACCAGTCCGCACATGGTCAACAGCCCCATAAACCCACAACCGATAAGCAGAACAGTATCCCCGAACTCTATCGCGCTCGCTCGGGCACAGCGGGCGGCACACTGGAGCGGCTCGCCCAGCGCATGGTCCAGGTCCAAGCCATCGGGCACGCGGGCGATTTGCGAGGGGTCCGCCGCGACGTGCGTGGCGAAGCCGGGCCAGGGCAGACACGTTACCCTGTCACCCACCTGCCAGCCCGTGACCTCGCTCCCTACCTCCTCAATGACGCCGCTATGTTCATGCCCCAGCTTCGTGGGAAAGCGCATGCCCTCCCATTTGCCCAGATAGAACACCATCTCACTGTGGCAGATACCGCACGCTTCCACCCGAACCCACACCTGGTCGGGGCGGACCTCCACCTCCTCTTCCCGCAGCTCAAATCGGCGCGGCTCTACCAGCATCGCTACCACTCGTTTCCGCTTCATCGACAGCCTCCTCATAGCAGTCTGAACAACAGCGTTTGCCCTTTCTCGGTCCGCACCGTCACATCCTGCTCATGCTTTGCCAGCGTCTCGCCGCGGATGGCGTCGTACACGGTGGCGCGGGCGGGCAGCCGAATATGGCAATACCCCTCTGCGCCATGTATCGCCAGCAGGCTATTCCCCGCTATCACCACCTCGCCGGGGCGGGTGTAAAGGTGCACTCCTGCCTGTTCCGCAAGCGATCTCAGGAGGTCGGCGTTTGTGCCCACCGTGCCGACAAAGACCGACCAGCCTCGCCCTACCTTCTTCACCGCTACTGCAACCTCCCCGGTCGCACCGAATGTCGCGAGGGAACGCGCCGCAGGGTCGTCCACTACAAAGGCAGGTTCAAGGGGCGCATCCACACCAAAGCCCTCGCGCCGTGCCTGCGAGGCGCCCGCAGGCAGAACGGACACCTGCCCGGAAGGTATCCGCTCCCTCTCGGCGACATGGATGCCGATGAGATTCGAGATATTCTCAGCGGAGATGGAACTGCCGCGGATGTAGCCGGGCGCATAGAACCAGACCACCATCTTGCCCCGGCGCATCAAACCCTGCAGGGCGCGTCGCTGGGTATCTATTGGGGCAAAAGCGTTCAGCACCAGAAACAGGCGGGCGTGTTCCACCTTTCCCGCGCAAACGTCGCTCAGCAGGTAAAGCCCCACCGGCGCACCAATCCGATACAGTGCCTGACGCATCTGCGAGAGCAGAGGAAGCGTCACCGCGTTGCCGTAAGAGAGGTAACAGAGGCTGGCTTCATCCACCACCACCGCGATTTCCGGGCGATACGGTTTCATCCGGGGCAGGAGGTCGGCATACAGCCTGTTCAGCGTGGCGAGGTTGTCCCATATCTCTTTGCTGTCCAGCCAACCCGCGCCCATCAGGTCCATCCACCAGCACGCTGAGCCGCGCGTGGCGTTGTGCGCGAAGTTGCGCTGATGCACCGCCAGCGTCTCTGCGGGCGTTTCGGCTCTGCCGTAGTTGTCTTCGGGCTTGGAAAGATAGGTGCGCGTGTCGTCCTCGTTCAGCCAGAGTTTGCCGTGCAGATGCACTGAGTCCACCGGCGCCATAAATCCCCCGGTTCCGCCCGCCTGACGGTCCAGGTAAGAGATGGGCGAGCAAAGGATGTCCACATGAGGGCACTTCAGCAGACGCTCCAGCGCCAGATGTCCCGACACCGCCGCGCCGCCGGGCAAGCCCGCCAGTTCGAACAGATAGCCGTAGAAATACACCACCAGCTTGCGCCCCTGCGTCTCCTCCTTGATGATTCGGGCGAAGTCTTCCATCGCCTCCACCATTACCTCTTGCTGGAAGCGCAAGAACTGTATCAACCGGTGTTGCGCGACGGGGTGCAGAAACGCCCCTTTGCCTTTTGCTCTGCGCTCGTCGGCGGTGGGTAGCGCGGCGCTCTCATCGCCCAGGTAACGGCGAAAAGCGGTCAGCATCGGCGGTTCAAAGCTGGGAATAACTCCCTCCCATACGCGGTCGTAGAACCACTCGCCCGTGTTCTGTCCGCAGGGATGGTAACCGAAGATATGTTCGCCATAGCGCGACTCCAGATGACGCACCAGCAGACGCAGTGCCTCGCCTGCCTCGTCGCGCCACTTCCGGGATGCCATGCTGACCAGCCCACGCTGACCATTGTCGTAGAGCATCATCTCTTCGGGGTTGCGCTTCGCCCACCAGTCGGGCATGTAGGTCAAGCCAAACCGAGGGAGTAGCAGGGCATTGGGATTCTCGCGCAGGACGGCTTCGATCTGCTGCTCGTAGGGCTGATAGTTCGGCTTCTCGCCGGGAGGCGCCATCGGGAAATAGTGCTCCACGAAGGAAACGAGGTTCACCCCCGCCTGCGCGGCGCGCCGGACGGTGCTTAAGCCTGCCCGCCGGTTTTCACCCACCAGGTTGACGAACACCATCAGCGGCGTCACGGGCTTGCCGTTTATCAGCAGAACTGGCACTCCCCGGCGAACTGCCACCCGTGCAGTAAGGGGCATTGCTTCGGTTCCTCCGCTTTCCCCAGACGGCGTACAGGTTGATATTTCGTTCCGCTGTCTCTGCACTCCTTGCGGGCGTGTTGCCTGCCCCAGAAAAATATGCTATGGTGAAAGAAACACACAGGAGGAGAGCAGAGATGAAACGAGCGATTATCGCAGCGATGTTGCCTGTGGTGGGGATACTGCTCCTGATAGGCGCACTGTGGGCGCAGTCGCGGACACAGCTTCCCACGGTCGTGCGCACCCAGCGCATCGAACTGGTGGACAGAGAAGGCAGAATCCGCGGCGAGTTGAAAACATCAGGAGAAGACACCCTCCTTGCGCTCTACGATGGGCAGGGACGGCTGCGCACGCTGGTCGGCACCGAGAGCATCGTCTTCTACGGCGCAGACGGAAAGGTCAAAGGCAGGGTAGACGCTAGCACCATGCAGGAAGGAAAGTAGCCCCTATGCCGGCATCCGCACAGTGGTTACGCATCTCCCCCGACGAGTATCTGGACAGGATGAAAGCGGGGTGGATTGGGCAGATGGTGGGCGTGGGCTGGGGCGCGCCGACCGAGTTTCGCTACACCGGCGCCATCATCCCCGAGGCGGAAGTACCTGCTTGGCGCCCGGAGATGGTCAATCAGTTCTGGCAGGACGACCTGTATGTGGAGATGACCTTCCTGCGCACGCTGGAACAGTACGGGCTGGGAGTGAACATCCGGCAAGCAGGGATTGACTTCGCCAACAGCCGCTATCCGCTCTGGCACGCCAACCGCCAGGGGCGGGAAAACCTGCGAAACGGCATCGCCCCACCCGACTCTGGGCATCCACAGTTCAACCCACATGCCGACGATATCGACTACCAGATAGAGGCGGATTTCTCCGGGCTCATTGCGCCCGGAATACCGCAGGCTGTCATTGACCTGGGAGAGGTTTTCGGCAGGTTGATGAACTACGGTGACGGCGTGTACGGCGGGCAGTTTGTGGGAGGAATGTACGCCACAGCCTTCTTCGAAAGCGACCCCGTGAAGGTTGTGGAGGCAGGACTGCGCTGTATCCCCTCCCGGAGCCAGTACGCCGAGACCATTCGCGATGTGCTTCGCTGGTATCGCCAGTATCCGAATGAGTGGCAGAGAACCTGGGAGCTGGTGGAGCGCAAGTACAACCGCACGCCCGAATATCGCCGTTTCTCGTGCACGAAAGGCGATTTCAACATTGACGCCAAGATCAACGGTGCGTATATCGCGATTGGCTTGCTGTATGGAGGGGGCGACATCGAGCGCACCATCACCATCGCGATGCGGTGTGGACAGGATTCGGACTGCAACCCTTCGAATTCCGGAGGCATCCTGTTCACCACTATTGGCTATGCGCGCCTGCCGGAACGGTTCAAATCGCATCTGGACACCAAAGCCACTTTCGCCTTCAGCGAATACACCTTTGACCGGCTGGTGGAGGTTTGTTTCCGTCTGACAAGGCAGGTGGTCACCCACTACGGCGGCAGGATACAGCGCAACGGCGACGGCAAGGAGGTCTGGCTGATACCAGTGCGCCCGCCGCGCCCGTCGCGTCTGGTGCAATCGTGGTCGCCGGAACCGATAGCGGGTGCACGCTTCAGTTCCCGCGAGATGGCGCGAATCCGCGAACTGCCCTGGGCGAAGGCGCTGGTGAAGAGCTTTGAGGAGTGGTCATCGGGCTGGACATTGCTGGACTGCGGCGAAGACATGGAGCCCGGACTGCGCCCGGAGTGGAACGGCAGACGCAACGTGTTCGTTACCCATCCGCTGAACCCGCAAACCGCCTGCCGCATCGTTCGCACTCTGAACCTGCCTGCCGGCAGACAAATCCTGCTCAAGTTGATGGTGGGACATCACCCGCAGGGCGACTGGACGTTGGTGGTGAAAGCGAACGGCGAACAGATTCTGCGCCAGGTGGTGGGCAAGGAGACGGCGCGAAACGGCTGGCTGGACGTGGTGGTAGACCTGTCGCGATACGCGGGGCAAAGTGTCCGTATCGAGCTGCTCAACGAGCCGAGCGGCTGGTCATGGGAAGCAGGTTACTGGGCGCAAATTGCCATAGAGGAACGTTAAGGGGGGAGCCTTACGGCTCCCCTCCGTTCATGTCAGCCGTGCTGAGACGACAGACCTACATCCGGTTCTGCAGGCTGAAGCGGAACTGGTACAGCTTCACGGTGGTACCTCCTACACCGCCGGCGCCGGGGCTGGCAGTGCGCTTCACGGTCGAAGCGTGTCCGTCGGCAAACGTGACATTCGCCGTCATGTTGTGGCGGAAGCGGAAGTTGCCCACCTTGCCAACCGCGCTCCAGATCTGGATGGGGTTCGGTGCATCATCGTCGATGTTGGTGCCATCCGGCAGCCTCCACAACAGCACCGACTGCGGGTTCACCTGGCTGTCGTCCCAGTAGTTTGCGGGAGGAATCTGCCCAGTGGCAGGATCCTGCCACACTTCGGGCGTCCACCAGTTCCAGAAGGTGGAGGAGCAGTAGCCGCCCCACTCGGGGACCTGTCCGGTGTCCCCCTGCAGGATGGTCTCCGCGGGGCGTGGCATCGCTGCCTGCGACTTGTAGTTGAGCAGGTCATTGTAGGCGTACGCCCACGCATGGCGATACGTTGCAGAGGGACAGGTGCGAATACCGCCTTCGTTCAGGTCCTTAAGATACGGATAGAGCAGCTGCATGTACCAAACGGTGGTATCGCCCCCCTGACGGTAGTCGTATCCGGGCGGCATGACTTCGTCGTAGTCCTGAATGTACATCATGCACGCCAGACCGATCTGCTTGGTGTTTGAAAGGCATTGCGTCTGACGAGCCTTCTCGCGTGCCTGCGAGAACACAGGGAACAGAATCGCCGCCAGAATCGCGATAATCGCAATGACGACGAGCAACTCGATGAGGGTGAAAGCCCTTTTCATCTGAGAAACCTCCTTCATCAAAGTGTTTGTCAATGTGCCTTTTGCACTCGGCTGAAACTGCGGAAGAACCGCGAACACGGCTGACATGAAACGATTAAGTAACTGTATTCTTAGTATACGAAAACCTGCCGCAAGAGTCAATAGGCTTAAACGTTTCACCAAGGAATTTTTTCTTCAGCATGACAGAGAGGGGATACCTGGCTACCGCTCCACAGAGCAAGCCATCACACTGCCTGTCGTGCATGGTATAATAAAAACCCAAAGGAGGAATCGCCTATGCCCACTCTGTTCGAAAAAATCTGGAACGCTCACGTCGTCCACGAAGAACCCGGACGACCGGCTCTGCTATATATTGACCGTCACTTCGTGCACGAGGTGACTTCTCCACAGGCGTTTGATGGCTTGCGCCAGGCCGGGCGCAGGGTGCGGCGCCCTGACCTCACCTTCGCCACGATGGACCACAACGTGCCCACCGATAACCGGTGGAACATCACCGACCCCATCTCAGCGAAGCAGATTGAGGTGCTGCGCAGGAACTGTCAGGAGTTCGGCATCACCCTGTTCGATCTGGACAGCGAGGACAACGGCATCGTGCACGTGATTGGTCCCGAACTGGGCATCACTCTGCCCGGCTTGACCATCGTGTGCGGCGACAGCCACACCTCCACTCACGGCGCGTTTGGTGCGCTGGCGTTCGGCATCGGAACCTCAGAAGTCGAGCATGTGCTGGCGACGCAAACCCTGCCTCAGACCAAACCCATGACCATGGCGATCCGTCTGGAGGGCAAGCGCCCGCTGGGAGTCACCGCCAAGGACCTGATTCTGAGTATCATCGGTCGCATTGGCGCGGGCGGAGGCACCGGATGCGTGGTGGAGTACATGGGCGAAGCCATCCGCGCCCTGAGCATGGAAGAGCGGTTGACCATATGCAACATGTCCATCGAGGCTGGTGCTCGCGCCGGCATGATTGCCCCTGACGAGACCACCTTCGCCTACCTGGAGGGCAGGCGATATGCCCCACAGGGTAAACAGTTCGAGCGGGCGGTCGCTTACTGGCAGACCCTGCCATCCGACCCCGACGCGCGGTTTGACCGCGAGGTGCAGTTCGACGTCTCGACGTTCGCGCCGCAGGTGACCTGGGGTACCAGCCCCGAACAGGTGGTGGATGTGACCGGTTGTGTGGCGGACCCTGCCTCCTTCGCCGACGAGACCAAAGCCCGCGCTGCCGAACGCGCCCTGCAGTATATGGGACTGAAGCCGGGCACGCCCATTCAGGAGATTAAGGTGGACAGGGTGTTCATCGGCTCGTGCACCAACGGAAGACTCAGCGACCTTCGCGCGGCGGCGGCGGTGGTCAAAGGCAAAAAGGTCGCCCCCCACGTGCGGGCGATGGTTGTGCCCGGTTCCCAGCGCGTGAAAAGGATGGCGGAAGAGGAAGGACTGCACGAGATTTTCATTCAGGCTGGCTTCGAGTGGCGCGACTCGGGATGCAGTATGTGTCTGGGCATGAACCCTGACATCCTGATGCCCGGAGAGCGTTCCGCATCTACCAGCAACCGTAACTTCGAGGGGCGACAGGGGCGCGGCGGACGCACCCATCTGGTCAGCCCTCAGATGGCGGCGGCCGCAGCTATCGCCGGGCACTTTGTGGACATCCGCGAGTGGTACCGAGAAGGCAAAATCGCTGAGGAGGTTCTGCGCCCATGAAACCGTTCGAAAAGCTCACCGCGCTGGTGGCTCCGCTCGACCAGCCGAACGTAGATACCGACCAGATTGTGCCCAAGCAGTTCCTGAAGCGGGTGGAGCGCACCGGCTTTGGGCAGTTTTTGTTCTATGACTGGCGGTTCCAACCCGACGGTTCGCCGAACCCTGATTTCGTGCTAAACCAGCCGCGTTATCAGGGGGCGCAAATCCTGCTGACCCGCGAGAACTTTGGCTGCGGCTCCAGCCGCGAACACGCCCCGTGGGCACTGCTGGACTACGGCTTCCGGGTGCTGATTGCCCCCTCTTTCGCGGACATCTTCAAAACAAACTGCTTTAAGAACGGTATTCTGCCTGTGGAACTGCCTGCGGAGGTGGTGGATGACCTCTTCCGCCGTGTCTATGCGCAGGAGGGCTATCGGCTGACGGTAGACCTGCAGGAGCAGACCATCACCGGCGAGGATGGCTTTGTCGCTCGCTTCGAGATAGACCCCTTCCGCAAGAAGTGCCTGCTGGAAGGACTGGATGACATCGGATTGACGCTACAGTACGAGCACAAGATTGCGGAGTACGAGGCGACACATCGCGAACCCTGGCAGGCTGCTATCGCGGGGAGATAACCTGCATACGCCATGTGGTAAAATATGGTCGACTTTTGCATGGTGACATGGAGAACCTGCGATGCCCATTACACCTGCCGATATTGACGCTTTTATCGGGCTCCTGCGCCAGGATCCCGCGCTGAGACAGCGCGTCTTCGCCGCGATTGCTCCTGAGGAGTTTCTGGCTCTACCGGCGAAGGTAGACCGGCTGGCGGGCGAGGTGGAGGCTCTTCGTACAGCCTCTGAGGAGCGGTTCGCACGCATTGAGGCGGTTCTCGAACGGCTGGCAGAGAGCCAATCGCGCACCGAGGCCCCGAAATCGCCGAACTGCGCAAAGCAATAGACCTGTTCCGACAGGCGGCGCAGGAGCGATTTCAGAAACTGGAAGACGGGTGGGCAAAACTGCTCGGCAGGGCGCCTGGAGGCGGAGCATTCGCAGGTTCTATGCATGTTGGACGGTAGCCTGGAGGGAGACTGGCAGGAAGCGCTGGCGCGTTCACGGCAGGAGAGGTAATTGCCCGCAGGGAATCCCCCGTATACACATCAACGTGTAGAGGGGGTGTATGCATTGCGGGCAATGCTTATTGTGTTTCTCACCGCAGGATTCCCATCGGTGGCGTTCCCCGAAGTGGCGCTTGTGCGTGCGGGCAAGCCTCAGGCGGTCATCGTGGCGTCTGCTCAAGCTCAGGGCGACCTTGCTTCAGCCATCGCCGACCTGCGCCTGTACATCGAGAAGATGAGCGGGGCGCGTCTGCAGGTTGTTCAGGAGGCGGATCGGGCACGCCCGGCGATAATACTGCGCACCGGAGCCGCCGGACTTTCGAGAGCAGGCTACCGTATCCGCACCGACGGCAATCACCTGATCATTGAAGGCGCAACCGATGCTGGACTGGTGAACGGCATCTACGGCTTCTTGGAAGACCACCTTGGCGTCCACTGGTATATTCCGGGCGAGCTGGGCGAATATGTGCCGAAACGCAGGGACGTGGTGGTGCGTGCGCTGGACGAGACGCGCGAGCCGGCAATCCCCAGCGTCACCGGCTTCGGCGGCTATCAGGCGGACCCACCCAAAGGCGCCGAGTGGAAGCGGCGCAACCGGTTGAACGGCTTCGAACCCTACTGGCACAGTCATAACTGGGAGGGTATCATTCCATCCAGCGAAGCATCACGCTATCCCGAATGGTTCGCGCTGATAGATGGCGAGCGCAAATGGCAGCTCTGCACCACCCATCCCGAGGTCATCCGCATCGCTATTCAGCGGGTGCTGGAGTACTTTGAGAAGAACCCCCAGGCGAAAACTTTCTCCCTCTCACCCAACGATTACGGCAAGTTCTGCCAGTGCGAGCGATGCCGTGCGCTGGATCGGCAGATAGGTGTAGACCCCTTTGCGCCGGGTGGACAGTTCACCGACCGGCTGGTGTATTTCTTTAACCAGATTGCCGAAGAGGTGGCGAAGCGCTATCCCGATAAACTGCTCTGCTTCTACGCGTACCTCACGCACACCGAGCCGCCTCAAAAGGTGAAGCCCCATCCCAACCTGATGCCCGTGATCTGTCACACACCATGGGAGTTCTGTCATGCGCATCCCATCACCGCCGATTGTGAACCGTGCAGGCGCTTTCGGCAGATTGTCCTGCGCTGGCGCGAGCTGTGTCCCCATGTGGGCATCTACGACTATTACGGGCACTGGCAGTGGTTCGGGCAGTGGCCGCTGGTGCATACGCTGAAAACCGACATCCCGTTTTACGCCAAGCTGGGCATCGAGCACCTCAACAGCGAAACGCACGACGACTGGTGGACACAGCCTCTGAATATCCTCGCCGCGGTCAAGCTGGTGTGGAACCCCCAGATGGACACCGATGCGCTGATACGCAACTTCTGCCAGCACCTGTTCGCCGAGTCCGCCGAGCCGGTACACCGATACTTCACCCTGTACGAACAGCTGATGGCGAATATCCCGCTGGACGCTTATGCGAACCACGAGGACTGGTGGGTCTATCCCTCCGCGCAGGTGATGGAGGAGGGTCGGCGTCTGCTGGAGGAGGCGTTCAGACAGGCACGTTCGGAGCCAGTGAAGGAACGGGTGCGCCGGCTTCAGGTTGGGCATCAGGTGTACCTCCTGCAGTGGCAATCGGCAACGGCTCGAAGGGCGGGCAAAGTCATGCAGGCGTACGATGCCGACCTGCAGTTTGCTCAGCTGGTTCAACAGATGAAGCGCAGTGGCCCTCGAGATGTCATTGACCTGTGGCTGGCGGAACACGAGAGCGAACAGCGTGCCAGCGAGGCGCAGGCGTTTGTGGAGCTGCTGAACAACGCCGGCTACACGACCGCGCAAGCACGCGAAGAGGCTTTACGCAGGGCAGAAACGGAACCCATCGCCTTTGCCCGCGAGATGGGCTTCATCACCGAATGGCTGGTGCTTGGACCGTTCCGATGTCAGCAGGGCGCGTTAGACCAGCCGGATATTCCCATACAGACGATAGAGCCCGGACAGAAAGCAGATACGCTGGCGGGTTCCAGGGAGTGGCAGGAGGTAAGCGTTAACCAGCCTCTGGGAGTGCTGGACCTGCGTGCACTGTTCACCAGAGAACCATGGGTCAGCGCCTATGCCGCGTGCTGGGTGCAGTTGCCAGGTCCCACACCGGTCAGCCTGCGCGTGGGAAGCAACGACGGCGCGGCGGTGTGGCTGGACGGCAAGCTTATCCTGTGCTCGGACGTGCCCCGAGGTCTTCAGCTGGACCAGGACCGGGTATCCGTCGCGGGCGGGGGTGGTAAATGGCATCTGCTGGTAGTCAAGGTCATAAACCACGCGAACCTGTGGAAGCTTGCCGTGCGCTTCACCGATCTGGCAGGACGCCCCCTGCCGGTTCCCACCAGAACAACTCCGCCGTAGGAGACACCCCGAAAGGGAACCTTCCTGTCGGCGGAGAGAGGTCGGGAGAGTGGTCAACATCTGGGGGCGAGCCCCCCGCCGAGCCGTTTGTTAACCGAACCCTCAGCCCCTTCCCCAGCGAGGCAAGGGGGCGATTCTCCTCTCCCCGCGTCGGGGAGAGGTTGGGAGAGGGGTTCACCGCCTGCGGAGAGGTCAGGTGGGCGCATATAACTCGATTGATAAGGAACCACTTCCCATCACCCGCCACATACGCATACAATTTCCCTCCTTCCACCCCAATCGGGTCGCGGGTCAGGAACCTGCCCGTGGCGGGGTCAAGGTAGCGGTGGGTTAACAGCAGTAAACCTGTTTCCATGTCCGTGCTGATCTCTACCCCTACCAATG
>CAZOGB010000037.1:0-34541 GCA_964579145.1 uncultured bacterium
CATCTGCCCATCTTCGAAGGTCCCTTAGACCTTCTGCTCCATCTCGTGCGCGAGAACAAGGTTTCCATCACCGACATCCCCATTGCCCTGATTACCGACCAGTATCTGGAATACCTGCGCATGATGGAGGAGCTGGACCTGGAAATCGCCAGCGAGTTTCTGGTGATGGCGGCGACCCTGCTGGAGATAAAGTCGCGCATGTTACTGCCCAGACCGCCACGCCCAGCCGACGAGGAAGAGGAGGACCCGCGAGCGGAGTTGACCGCGCGCCTGATCGAATACCAGAAGTACAAAGCGCTGGTCGAGACCCTGCAAGCATGGGAGGCGGAGCGCAAACAGTGGTTCTTCCGAAGCCCCGATGCGCCCATGCCCGACTACGAACTGCCTATACCCGTCGGCGAGCTGACCCCACAGCACCTTCTGCGTGCGCTGGAGCGTTTGCTGGCAGAAGCCATAGATACCCCGCCCCCCGCCATCCTCATCCCGCGCAAACGCCTCTCGCTGAGACTTAAAATCGTGGAGGTGTGGCGTAGAATACAGGAGGCTCCAGAGGGATTGCGCTTCGAAGATCTGCTGGAATCTCCCTTCACGCGCTGGGAGGTGCTGTTGACTTTTCTGGCGGTGCTGGAGCTGATACGACAGTGGCGGGTAGAAGCCCGACAGGAAGACCTGTTCGGCGAGATAACCCTGTGGGCGCGAAAGGAGGCGAGCGATGGACATCCAGCGTCTTAGCCAAGCGGTGGAGTGCTTGCTTTTTGTTGCCACCGAGCCGATACCCATGAAAACGCTGGTAGAGGTGCTTCGTGAAGGGGAGGAGTGCCTGCAAGAAGCCCTGCGTCTGCTGGAAGAGCGACTAAAGGATAGCGGTTTGCAAGTGGTGCAGGTAGCAGGTGGGTATCAGCTCTGTACGCGCCCGGAGTTCGCAGAGGTCGTTGCCCGTTACCTTCAGCCACAGCCCAGCAAGCTCTCCCGCGCCGCGCTCGAGACGGTCGCGATTATCGCCTATCGCCAGCCCATTACCCTGCCCGAAATCGAAGCCATTCGTGGGGTACAATCGGACGGAGTGGTGCGCACCCTGTTACAACGCGGGCTGATTCAGGAGGTTGGGCGCAAGCAGACGGCGGGCAGACCGATGCTGTACGGAACCACACCGCAGTTCCTGCACTACTTCGGCTTAAACTCGTTAGAAGAGCTACCCGAACTGGAGGAGCTGAGCCTCTCCGAGGGGAATCAGCCAGAGAAGAGCGAACAACCCGCACTGCAGATGTAGGGAAGGGGAGGATGTATCTCGTGCGCAAGGTGTTGAGCCTCTACATAGTCTGGTGGTTGGTGGCGGGGATGGCTTATGCTATCCCACCGCCTGTTCTGAAAGCCAAATCGGCGATAGTGGTGGACGCAGAAACAGGACAGGTGCTGTACGAACTGCGTGCCGATGAACGACGCGCCATTGCCAGCACCACCAAAATGATGACCGCCATCCTGCTGATTGAGCGCGGCAATCTGGATGACCTGGTGGTGGCGACGGAGAACGCGGTGCGCACACGCTATGCCAACCTGAACATGACTCCGGGCGAGACCATCCCATTGCGCGATATGCTGTATGCTATCATGTTACGTTCCTCCAACGACGGAAGCGTGGCGGCGGCAGAGTATCTGGCTGGTACCGAAGAGCGGTTCGTGCAGATGATGAACGAGAAGGCGCAGGAGCTGGGGCTGAAAAACACGCACTTCGCCAACTCGCACGGGCTGGACAACCCCAATCACTACTCCACCGCCCGCGACCTGGCGACGCTGGCGCGATACTGCATCCAGAACCCCGTCTTCAACGAGATTGTGCGCACGCAGAAAGTGCGTATCCTGCGCTCGGTGAACCAGCAGGATGTGGTGGTGACCACTCACGCACACTGTCTGAAGCACCTGCCCGGCGCAGACGGTATCAAGACAGGCTACACCGCAAAGGCGGGCAGATGCTTTGTCGGGTCGGTGACGCGCAACGGCTGGCGGTTGATTTCAGTCGTGCTGGGCAGCACGGACGCCGATAAAGACACTCATGCACTGATTGAGTGGGCATACAAGCAGTACACACGCTTGGACCTGGCGCAAGCGGGAGGCGCGGTTGGCAAGGTGCGCGTGGATGGGGCGAAGCCGGATTCGGTGCCGGTTGTTGCCTCAGCGTCTCTGCGGGTGATTGTGCCCAGGCGATGGAAAGAGGAGGTCCAGCCGGTTCTGCGCATGGCTCCGGTTCGCCCTCCCGTCAAGCGTGGGCAGGCGGTGGGCGAACTCGCGGCGGTGGTGAACGGTAAGGTGGTGGCAAAGGTGCCGGTCACCGCAGCGGTGGAAGCCAGAATGATACCTCGTTTCAGCCTCGCACTGTGGATTGTGATTGGCGTGCTGATCTGGGTGACCAATCGCCTTGCCAGACAGGGCAGGCTGAATGGTTACCGCCGACGCTATGCGGTGCGCCGTTCGGGTAATATAAGATGGAGGGGATAGTGATGGATACGGTGCTTTCTGGCAAACTGGAGCGATTGCACGCCATTCTGCGCGAGATGGGCAGTGTGGCGGTGGGATATTCGGGCGGTGTGGACAGCACCTTCCTGATGCACACAGCGCATGAGGTGCTGGGCGAAAACGCCCTGGCGGTTATCGGGGATTCGGAGGCTTTCCCCGCGGGCGAGATTGAAGAGGCACGTCGGCTCGCGGAACAGCGCGGCTGGCGTTATGTGGTGGTGCGTACGCACGAGCTGAGCAACCCGAACTTCCGCGTGAACAACCCCGACCGATGCTATCACTGTAAGACGGAGCTTTTCGGGGTAATCCGGCGGATAGCAGACGAGCACGGCATCCGCTGGGTAGCCGACGGTTCACACGCCGGAGATGAGGGGGACTACCGCCCTGGGATGCTGGCAGCGGCGGAACAGGGCGTGCGCAGTCCGTTGCGAGAGGCAGGCTTCACCAAAGAGGATATCCGCGCCGCGGCGCAAGCGGCGGGGCTGCCAAACTGGGATAAGCCTTCGTTTGCATGTCTCTCCTCGCGGTTTCCATATGGCACAACCATTACTCCTGAACTGCTGGCGCAGGTGGACCAAGCGGAACGCTGTCTGCGCGAGCTGGGTTTTCGGCAGTTTCGGGTGCGCCATCACGGCATGATTGCCCGCATCGAGGTGGAAAAATCTGCCCTGCCCAAAGCGGTGGAGCTGGCAGACATTATCGTGGCGAAGTTCAAGGAGCTGGGCTATCTCTATGTGACGCTGGACCTCGCGGGCTATCGTACCGGTAGCCTGAACGAGCCTCTGCGCCGACAGGGCGTCATCCCCGCCGACACGATTCGGGTGGCATCGCATGGACGCTCAGGCAATTGAAAGTCTGCTGGTTGCTGTGCGAGAGGGCAGGCTGTCGGTGCAGGATGCCCTTCAGCAGCTGCGCGCCCTGCCCTATGAGAACCTGGAGTTTGCCCGCATTGATACCCACCGTGCTCTGCGCACCGGCTTCCCCGAAGTGGTATTCTGCCAGGGCAAGACGCCCGAACAGGTGGTGGCGATTCTGGAACGGCTGAGCAACCGCCATCGCAAAGTGCTGGCGACCCGTGCCACGCCCGAACTGGCGGCGATGGTAAAAGGACGGTTTCCCCGAATACGCTATCACGAAACGGCGCGCATTCTGGTGCTCGGCGAGAGCGAACCCGAAGCCAGCGTGCCACAGGACCGCTATGTGTTAGTGGTTGCCGCCGGCACTGCCGACCTGCCGATAGCAGAGGAGGCTGCGGTAACCGCCTCCGAGATGGGAAGCAGGGTGGAGAGGCTGTATGACGTGGGCGTGGCGGGACTGCATCGCCTGCTGGCGCAGTCGGAAATGCTGTTTGGAGCGCATGTGCTGGTGGTGGTAGCGGGGATGGAGGGCGCACTCCCCAGCGTGGTGGGTGGGCTGGTCAGCCGTCCGGTTATTGCCGTACCGACCAGTGTGGGCTATGGAGCGCACTTCAACGGACTGGCTCCCCTGCTGACCATGTTGAACAGCTGTGCGCCCGGCGTCGCGGTAGTGAACATCGACAACGGCTTCGGCGCAGGCTACCTGGCACACCTTATCAACAGAGGATAGGGCAGGATTCTTTTCGCTCCTGTAAGAACTTTCTGCTTATAAGTTATTTGTCGCAGCGACGACATTCGCGCCTTTCGTGCCTGCCTGGCGGTCGCTGTATCCTACCCTGCCTGACCTGATCGACTGGTGGCGGGCGTTGTGGAAGCCGCGTCGCTATCCCCAGGCGTGGAGAGACGCCATCATGATACAGCCAGCGATATGGTCGCCGGTTCTTGTGCTCTTGTCAGTGATAGATTCCGTGGGGCTGCTGGCACAGCCGGGCAGTGGACGCGCGGTCATTCCACAATGGATACTGCATCCCACCCATCGCGCCGGTGGGGTTCTGCTGGTAGCGGTGGTCGTTGCATCCTTCCTGTGGGCGTTTGTGGACTGGCTGGCGGAGTATCGCAAGAACAGGCGTGCTCCAGCCAGCCTCCCCGAAGAGAGTTTTGCTCCAGATGGTGTATAATCAGAACAGAAGTATTCGGGGGTGATGGCGATGGTTCAGACAATGGAAAAGGCGCCTGCTGTAACCGTGGAACGGCGCCGGTTCACGCCAGAAGAGTACCATCGGATGGTGGAAATTGGGCTGTTCGACGGCGAGCGGGTGGAGCTGATAGAGGGGGAGGTTGTGCAGATGGCACCGATTGGACCCGCACATGGGGAGACGGTTACCGTTGTCGCGGAGATGTTGTGGAGGCTGTTCGGTGAAGGCTATCGCGTGCGCGTGCAGATGCCTCTCTCCCTGGGCGACAGTGAGCCTCAGCCGGACCTTGCCGTCGTACCGGGTAAACCGGGCGACTATCGGGATGCTCATCCCAGCACGGCGGTGCTGGTAGTGGAGGTGGCGCAGAGTTCGCTGGAGTACGACCGACAGGTGAAGGGACTGCTTTATGCGCGGGCAGGCATCCCCGAATACTGGCTGGTGAACTTAGAGGAACGTTGCGTAGAAGTGTATCGCGACCCCGCACCGGAAATCGGCTACCGCTGGCGGCGCATCTACATTCCGGGAGAGACGTTGACCTGCCTGCAGAAGCCCGATAGCCCTATCAGCGTGGATGCCCTGCTGGTGTAATCTCCTGTCCTGGTTAAGGTATCCTGGTGGTCAGGAGGTCTGGGGGATAACAGGATTATCCGGCTTACTAGTGTCTCACTCGCAGCGGCATCCGCCCGATAGCCATTTGCGATGGGAGGCTATCCAGTGATAAAACCATTCCACCATCCAGATGAACGGTTTGCGCGTTAACCAGCCAGCCCACGAGTAGCCCAGTTCCTGAAGGATGAACAGCACCGCCCGCCCCGCCCGCAGCAGATGCCCATCCGCGGTCAGCACATGCACTGCCTTCTGGCAGGCTTCGTACAGCGCGTCGTCCATCGGTGGGCGCGGCGCCTGCTGGAACGGTATCACGTGGAACCGCCCGTGCACATCGCGCTGCTGTACCCACTGCGCCCAGCCCCGGCAGTAGGCGCATTCTCCATCCCAGAACAGCCAGTGTCTGGTATCCATCACTGCCTCCCCATGATATATATTACCCGTCTCACCAGCACGCAAAGAAAAACCAAGATACAGCAGGAAAATCGCCCCGCGGAGGTTAACCTAACGGCACTATGGCTGTTCTGGAACAACGTGCGAAACCCATCACGGAAGCACCAGTAGCGATAACCTTTACGCCTCGGCTGCGCTTCCTGCGCGCACTGCTCATCAGCCTGGTGCTTCTGCCCATCAACGCTTACTGGGCGGCGGACGTGCTGGTGGATGTCATCTTCTCGCTGCTCGTGCCCCCGATGTGCTCGTTGATTGTGCTGGCGTTCCTCAACATCCTCCTGCGTCGATTCGCCCGACGGTGGGCGTTCACCAGCGGCGAACTGGTGCTCATCTACGCTTTCCTATCGGTAGCCACCGCCATCTGCGCCGAGTGGATGAACATCACCTATCCGTATACCTATTCGTATGCGATGTTCGCCGACCAGAACCCCTGGAACCGCGAGAACATCCTGCCGCGCCTGCCGGACTGGTTCTTCTTCAAAGACGCCAACCAGCTGCAGGACTTCCAGCGCGGTGGCTTTGGGCTGTCTTATGCGCTGTCGCGCCTCCACATTTTCGTCAAGCCGCTGATTGCGTGGACACTGCTGTTTGGACTGGTGTGCACCGCCATGCTGTGTATCAATACGCTGATGCGCGACCAGTGGAGCCGACGCGAAAAGCTGGCGTTCCCCATTATTCAAGTGCCCATGCTCCTCACCCGTCCTGACGCCCCCGCGTGGAAGAGCCGATACCTGTGGGGCGCGTTCGCGGTGATGTTCGCCATCGATATGCTCAACGGCATCAGCTTCCTGTATCCCTCCGTGCCGATGATTAAGGTGCGCTTTCTGGCGGACGTGAACCAGTGGCTACCCGACCCGCCCTGGAACGCCATCGGCTGGACACCGGTCGGCATCTTTCCTTACATGAGCGCGATTGCCGTGTTCATGCCCACTGACCTGCTGTTCAGCTGCATCTTTTTCTTCTTCCTGCGCAAAGCCATTCAGATTATCATGCTGATGTACGGCTACGAGCAGGGCGTTTTCGGTGGGGGATGGCTGGTTCCCAGCCCGCCCTACTTCAGCGAGCAGACATGGGGCGCCTTTTTCGGGCTGTTTGTCGGCGCGACCATTTCCGCCCGCGGTTACCTCCGCGAGCTGTGGCAGCACATTAAAGACAATACCGCTCCCACACCGCATGAGATCCGCCCGCGCTACGCCCTGCTGGGGCTGATCCTGTCGCTGGCGGGGCTGGGTTATATCGGAGTGCTGAGCGGTCTCTCCCCTTGGCTGGTAATAGCCTATGTGGGCGTGTTTCTAATCTTCAGCACCGCATTAACCCGCATGCGTGCCCAGTTAGGTCCACCGTCGCATGAGATGGCGTTTATGGGACCGCATCAGCTGGTGTTGGGCTTTGGCGCGAACCAGATGCTCTCGCAGGCGGACACCGTGCGTATCTACCACCTGTTCTTCATCTTCAACCGCATCCACCGTTCGCATCCGATGCCCTACCAGCTGGAAGCGTACAAGATGGGCGAGAGCGTGGGCGTATCGGCGCGTTCGCTGTTCTGGACGATGCTGATAGCCATCTTCGCCGGGGTGGCGATAGGGCAAATCGCCTATATCTATCGGGGCTACCTGCGCGGTGCGCCCGCCGCCTGGGGAGAAATCGGCAGTGCCACCCGCCAGATTATCGAACAGCCCCATCCCGTCAACGTGGCGGCGATACTGGCGGTGGTGACGGGCTTTGCGGTAGTGATGCTTCTGGACGCCATCCGCTTCCAGGTGCCCGGCTTTCCCCTGCACCCCGTTGGCTATGCGCTGTCCATGAACTTCGGGGTAGACTATTTCTGGTTCGGGCTGGTGATTGTGCTGATTATCAAGTCGTTCATCCAGCGATACTACGGCTTGAAGGGCTACGAGAAGCTGCGTATGGTGGCAATCGGCATCATACTGGCGGAGTTCACCGCCGAGCTGATATGGTCTACCATTACCATGAGCACGCAGATTGCTACCTACAGCATCTCCATCAACGGTCGGCTTGGATGGCAGCAGTAAGGGAGGTGGGTCCACGATGACAGAACTTCAGCGAACAGGTATCGAGGGCTTGGACCGACTCATCGGCGGCATCCCGCGCGGCAGCCGGAACCTGATCTATGGACCACCCGGCAGCGGCAAAACCGTGTTCGCCATGCAGTTTCTGTGGACAGGTCTACAGGCAGGCGAGACCGTCTCGTACGATGTATTTGACCGCCCGTGGACGCATATTCGCCGTTACTTTGCCTCTTTTGGCTGGGACATTACGCCCTACGAACGTTCGCGCAAGTTCATCCCCATTCAGGCGTTCCCGCACCCGAAGGAGTATCCCAAGGACCCGCTGGTGCGCTACTTCTCGCTGGCGGACTTTAACACCATGCAGGAGATTGACCTGGAGCTTTCGCAGGCAGGCGTCACGCGCTTTGTGGCTGGCGATAACTTCGAGCACATCTTCACCTCCCTCAGCGAAGAGCAGTGGATGCTGGTGGAACACTGGACGATTAACTGGTGCCATTACGATGGCATCACCAACATCGATATCATGACCGAAGTGAACGAGCGCGACCCGGTGACCAATCGCCTGATGGATTTCACCTTTTCGCTGGCGCACAATATTTTCCGTTTCCGCACCCGCGAGGTGGACGGGAAGTTTCGCCGCGAGCTGCGAATCGAGAAGATGGAAGGCGTTGCGCATCCGCTGGACTGGTTGCCGTTCGAGATTACACCGCATGGTATCGTGATGAAGGAGTGAGACCGATGGCTGTAGAGGTTCGGATGATACCCGTTTCGCAAATCGTAGAGGACCCCGAGCAACCCCGCCGCGACATGGACCCGGAGAGCCTGCAGGGGCTGGCAGATAGCCTGCGTCAGCATGGAATGCTACAGCCGATTGTGGTCAAACCCCTGCACCACGTGAACATGTACCAGATAGTTATCGGCGAGCGGCGGTGGCGAGCAGCGCAGATGGCGGGACTGTTTGAAATCCCCTGCATCGTGCGCGAGGTAGACCCCGAGGAGGCGCTGACCGACCAGCTGATTGAAAACCTTCAGCGTGAAGACCTGCGCCCCATTGACCGCGCCCGTGCCCTGCAGATTGCCAAAACGAAGCTGGGGCTATCCAACAGGGATTTAGCGAGTCGGCTGGGCATCAGCGAGCGCATGGTGGGCTATATGCTCGAACTGCTGGACCTGCCCGAAGAGATTGCCGAGCAGGTGGTTTCGCGCCCCAACCGCCCTGCCGAGGGCGCCATCACCGAGAAGCACGCCCGCTTCCTGAAACAGCTCAACGAGATGCCTGAGGTGCAGGCGCAGGTGGCGGAAAAAATCAAGAGCGACCGCCTGAACACCGATGAGACCGCCAGACTGGTGCGTGCCATCCGTATGTCGCCCGAACGGGCTGAAGAGCTTCTGCGCGGTTCTGCACCCGACTGGGCGGAGTGGACAAGTCCCGAACTGCCTCCACTGCCCGAAGAAGAACCCCAGGCGACCGCAACGGTCGCTACGCCCAGCACCCCACCCAGTGCTACGCCCGCTCCCTCGGTGACCAGCCATCCTGCAGATACCGTGCGCCGGGCGATTGAACTGCTGGGCGAACTGGAGCCTGCGCAGATGACCCCTGAACAGCGCGTGGAGACGGTAGAGGTGCTTCGGTCACTGCTCATCGTTGCCGAAACGCTGATTGACCAGCTGATGGAGGAGTAGTCGGGCGGTACAAAAAAGCGGGGTAGCAGTGAAAGGAGAGCAAAGCCTGCTACCCCGAGGAAGGAAGGTGAACTCGGTTCGCTACTTCTATTATCGGCTGTGGAACCGAGTTTCTATATATTATTATACGCGATTTTTACCTGAAAATACTATTGTTTTTCCCCCGTTTTGGTAATATCTCATTCAGAACAAGCACCTCGCGCCCACGCAGCTTGGGTGCAGTATATCATAAAAATACCAGTTTTGTCAAGCGGAATCCTTTTCTGGTGATAATGCAGATGGCTATTTTGTAGAGATTAACATCCACTTAACATCCCTCTCTTGCGTTCTATGAGGCAAAGTGCTAAGATAGCGGTGCAAAATATCCTGTTTATGGAGGGAAGCATGTTCAGATTGCGTTTTGCGTTCACCCTGATTGAGCTGCTGGTAGTTATCGCGATTATCGCGATACTGGCGGCGATTCTGTTTCCGGTGTTCGCGCAGGCACGCGAGAAAGCCCGTTCCGCCTCCTGTCTGAGCAACCTGCGCCAGTACGCGCTGGCGACGCTCGCCTATGTGCAGGATTACGATGAGACCTTCCCACAAAGCGTGTACAGCATGGACCACGCTATCCTGATGCCGGGCACAGGCGACCGCGTATTCACCGCATACGATGCCACCATGCCCTATGTGAAGAACGTGGACATTATGGTGTGTCCCTCGCATCGCCCGGGCATTGATTTCGTGGCGATACTGCAGACGCTGGGGCTGAACGGCAGCGGCAACTTCCGCTATTCGTCGTATGCGCTGAACTTCGCCGTGTTTCAGGACCCTGCTCTGCCGCCCGGGCTTTTCGCCAACGACCCTGTGGTGAGCCTCGGCGCCATTGGAGAGCCAGCGAACACTACCATGTTCTACGACAGCACGTATGTGCCTTTTGGAGGAACGCAGGTAGACCCCATTTGCCCTGCGCCCACCGGTCCTTTTGGCTGGGATAACTTCCCTGCCCATCCGCGCCACTCCGACGGCTTCAATGTGAACTTTGTGGACGGACACGCGAAGTACTACCCCCGCCGCGGCAATATCCCGGGCACATCGCCCACCTCTTCTGGCACTGTGCCGACTTACACCCTGCCTTGTGACCTATCGGGCATTCCGGGTGGCACGCCAGATACGTAGTGCGACTGGCACCAAGGGGCAGAACCGCGTTCTGCCCCTTACTCTCTCTTTCGTCGCCACCATGCGACCACAAGGTAGCCGCACACTGCCCCTATCAGTGCACCGCCCAGCACATCCGATGGGTAATGCACACCCCGATAGACCCGCGACAGCATCACCAGCAGGGTAACCAGCCATGCTGTCACCACCACGCCCGGATACCGTTTCCAAAATACGACCGTCAACACCATCGCGATGGCGGCAGTGGTGCACGAGTGTCCCGATGGGAAGGATTTACTGAAGATACGCTCATCTGCCGCCACCAGCGCACCTGCCAGGTTAGACGGTCGGGGGCGGTCCCACAGGCGTTTAATTACCTGCGCCATCGCTCCAGAGGCGAGCCACGCTATCAGAAGCGACACAAACGCCCTGCGATACAGCAATGCCCATGCGCTTTCGGCATAGCGCCGCGCTACCCACAGCGCCAGCAGGGCAAGCAGTATCTGCACCCAGCCCACCCCCAGCCACGTTATCGCGCCAAACAGGTCGTTCAGCCATGGGTGATGCCAGCCACGATTCACCCAGAAAAAGAGAGTGCGGTCGGCTTCTGCCATTCAGTCCAGCCCCAGCTGATGCCATATCTGGTCAATGCGCGCTTTGACCTCTGGCGACATGGTGATGACCTCGGGCCAGTCGCGGGTGAAGCCTTCGGAGGGCCACTTGCGCGTGGCGTCAAAGCCAATCTTGGAGCCGAAGCCCAGCATCCGCGAGGCGTGGTCCAGCACGTCAATCGGTCCGCGCGTCACCAGCATATCGCGCTCGGGGTCAATGTTGTTGGTGAACCGCCAGATGACCTCGTACATATCGTGCACGTTCACATCCTCGTCCACCACGATGATGATTTTGGTGAACATCAGCTGCCCCAGTCCCCACAGCGCGTTCATCACTTTGAAGGCGTGCCCCGGATACCGCTTTTTGATGGATACTATCGCCATGTTGTGGAAGCAGGCTTCCACTGGCAGGTTCATGTCCACGATTTCGGGCACCATCAGTCGGATCAGGGGCAGGAAGATACGCTCTGTGGCTTTGCCCAGCCAGGCGTCCTCCATCGGCGGGCGACCGACGATAGTGGCGGGATACACCGGGTTCTTTCGGTGCGTCACGGCAGTAACGTGAAATACCGGGTAAAGGTCTGCCAGGCTGTAGTAGCCCGTGTGGTCGCCGAAGGGACCTTCCATCACGCGTTCGCCCGGGTTCACGTAGCCCTCCAGCACGATCTCGGCGTCGGCAGGAACCCACACATCCACCGTCTTGCACTTCACCAGTTCCACCGGCTGGCGGCGCAGGAAACCTGCGAACATCATCTCGTCAATGCCGGGGGGCAGGGGAGCGGTGGCGGAATAGGTCAGCGCGGGGTCGCCTCCAAGCACAACGGCAACCTGGATCGGCTGCTGTTTCTCCTCGGCGAGGCGATAGTGCTCCGCTCCCACCTTGTGCAGCTGCCAGTGCATGGCGGTGGTGTTGCGGTTCAGCACCTGGATGCGATACATGCCCACGTTGCGCTTGCCGGTGTTAGGGTCATTGGTGAAGACCAGCGGCAAAGTGATATAGCGACCGCCATCTTCGGGCCAGCACTTCAGGTGGGGCAGTTTCTCGATATCCACCTCGTCGCCGGTCAATACCACCTGCTGGCACAGTCCGTCGCCGCCGCGCTTTTTGGGCGGCATGTCCGCCAGGCGCAGGAGTTTGGGCAACATGCCTATCTTCTCAATGAAGCGTTCGGGGATTTCGGGCTTGAGCAGGTTATCGATCTCGCGGGCAATCTCTTCGAAATCCTGCACGCCCAAAGCCATGCTCATGCGCCTGCGCGAGCCGAACGTGTTGATTGCGACCGGCATCTCATAGCCTTTGGGTTTTTCAATCAGCAGAGCAGGTCCGCCCGATTTCATCACCCGGTCGGCAACTTCAGTAATCTCCAGAACGGGGTCTAAAGGGTAGGAGATGCGCTTCAGCTCTCCCTGCCGTTCCAGAACGTCCAGAAAATGCTGAAAATCGCGGTATGCCATGGGTACACCTCTCCTTGACGGCATAAATGTACCAGAAAGGCGCGCGATTGTGCAAAGGGGACGTGTTGCTGGGGCGACGACGGCTCACCAGGGGTTCGCTTTCCAAAGTGAACGGATGCGCTTTCCCTGGAGGGCGCGGCTCCCGCCGAGCCGTGTTTGAAGACCACCTAACCCCCAGCCCCTTCCCTGCGAGGGAAGGGGAGCCAGGTTCCTCCCCGCCTGCGGGGGAGGTCAGGTGGGGCTGTCCCGCTTCGGGGAGAGGTCGGGAGAGGGGTTCCCACCCCCTGGAGGGCGAGGCTCCTGCCGAGCCGTCCGAGTCCCTCCCCGCCTGCGGGGAGGTTAGGAGGGGCTTTACAGGTGTTGTCAGCCCCCGTGTCGTCCCCCCGCAAGCAGGGGGACAATCCCTCCCCGCCTGTTGGAAGTCAGAGGGCAACCAAAGGGGGTTGCCGCTACAGACGGCTGGCTCACGCGGTGGTTCACCCTCCAGAGTGACGCATTCGTTATCCTCAGGTGGCTTGAGAAATTGACATATAATGTAAAGCGCACTATACTAGAGATGTCCGAGCTGCAGAAAAGTTCACGCGACGATTTACCTGATTGATCTGCGCTGTCACACCGTTTTTCGCAACATCACAAAAAGGGAGGGTGCACAATGAGAACGAGGTCAAACGCGTTCACTCTCATCGAGCTGCTCGTCGTGATCGCGATTATCGCGATACTGGCAGCGATCCTGTTCCCCGTCTTTGCGCAGGCACGTGAAAAGGCACAGCAGACCAGCTGCCTTTCTAACACCAAGCAGCTGGGGTTGGCCGCGATGATGTATCTCCAGGACTACGATAACCAGTTCATGGAGCTTTATCGCCTGCATCCGGGTGAGCCAAGCCCCTGTGACTGGCACGTCTGGCCCTGCCGTGAAGACCTGCGCAAGCCCAACGGCGAGCCTTACGGCTGGTATACCGGTCCCACCCAGCGTCCGCAGGACTACTCGCCGAACTGGGGTGTCATTCTCCTGCCCTACATCAAGAACGTGGGCATTTTCGCCTGTCCATCTGGCTACCGTACCGCCTGGCGTCCGGCGACCTCTACAGACAACGCAGGGTACATCTACAGCAACTGGATCGGCGACTCTGGCGAGTATCTGGGACCAGCTGCGAAGATCTCCTTTATCCCCCGTCCTGCTGATACCGTTCTGTTCTGGGACAGCGGCAAGGCGAACTGGGCGATAGAGATGCAGGGCTGGCATGGCTATCCCGACTGGACCGGGCAGTTTGACCCTCAGTGGACCTGCCCACAGTGCTATCCGGACTGGATTGCCCGTCACGCGGGCGGACGCAACTATGTGTTTTGCGACGGGCACGCCAAGTGGTTCAGGGATAGCCAGATGTGGATTTACTACAACGTTCAGAAGTGGGACTGGCGACGCCAGAACTGAGGAGGGCTACTCATGAACTTGAAGAAGAACATCAGCCCGATTACGGCGGCAGTCATCATCGTGGTGGTCGTGGCGGTGCTGGTCTTCGCAGGCTACAAGATTTTCCTGCAGCCCAAAGCGCCGGAGTGGACGCCGCCACCGAACTACGGCAGTTCCCAGTACGGAGCACCACCTCCTGCCGCTACACGATAAAAACGGACATCGGGAGTATCTGGGGCGGCTTGCGCCGCGCCAAAATCCGTTTCAGCACGATAGAAGGATATCCGTTGCCTCCTCGCGAACAGAGTTCCACCATGTCCATTCCGCATGAACATCTCAACTGGCTTGCACAGACGGCGCAGAAGCTGTTGCAGGGCTGTCAGACGAAGGCGCACGCTGGCACGATACTGTATACGCCCGACGGTAAAGGCAACTATGCGGCGCTATGGACCCGCGACTTCGCCTATATGGTGGAGAACGCCGGCGACCTGATGCCTCTGGAACACATGGAAGGCTGTATCCGCTACCTGATACGGGGACAGCGCAAAGATGGAGCCGTTCCCGACCGCGTGCGCCCCGACAGCGTGCCCGTGTACGTTGCCGGACCGGAGAGCAGTCCGCTGGGTGAGCCGAATCTGGACAATCCGCCGTTTCTGGTGATTGCCGTAGACGCATACCTTCAGCGTGTCCCTGCTTCCCGTCGGGCGTCGCTTTTCGGGGAATGGGCACACGCGCTGGACCTGGGCATGGACTGGGTTCCTCTCAGCCCCAGCGGGCTGGTGTACAACAACCCCGACAAGCCTCACTCTCCCTACGGCTTCACCGACTGCATCGGCAAGACGGGTGAGCTGCTGATGGAATCCCTGCTTTACTGGACGGCTTGCCGACGGCTGGAGCGGTGGCATCGGCAGGGGGGCAGGGGGCAACGCGCCGCGGAATACAGTCGCCGCGCACGGCGAGTGGAGCAGAATATCGGCAGGCTGTGGGATGACAGAGCAGGAGCCTTCCTCGCCGCGACGGTGGACTGCCGACAGGTGGACATCTGGGGCAATGCCTATGCGCTGGCTATCGGCTTTCCGCTGGGCGAGCGCAGGGCAAAGGTTCAACAGACCTTAGCGAAGCGCCATGAAGACTATCTGTGGAAAGGGCAGGTGCGTCATCTGTTTAAAGGCGAGTACTGGCAGAGATTACTGACCCCTGTCGCACCGGATCGCTATCAGAACGGGGCATACTGGGCAACCGCCACAGGCTGGGTGCTGAAGGCAATCCATCCGTTCAACCCCCAGCTGGCTGAGCGCATCTTCGAGGAGCTGATAGACGACTTCAGGGCGAACGGCGTTTACGAATGCGTGCATCCCGAATACCGTCAGCTGGACAGCTATGTGGTCAGCGCGTGCAACCCGCTGGGCGCAGCACGTGGTCTGTGGACTCGCAGAAGCGAAAGGTAACAGCCTCCTCTCCCGCGAACTATAGATTTAAAATTAACGACGGTTGATGGAGAGGAGCAGATGTTAGCACCAACACCCCCTATGGGATGGAATAGCTGGAACACCTTCGGCGCTGAGATTCACGAGGAGCTGATTCGCCAGACCGCCGATGTGTTCGTGCAGGCAGGGCTGAAAGAGGCAGGCTACACCTACGTGGTGATTGACGACCTGTGGGAAGCGGACGAGCGCGACGACAGAGGACGCCTCGTGCCCGACCCCAAGAAGTTCCCCAGCGGGATGAAAGCGCTGGCAGACTACGTGCATAGCAAGGGGCTGAAGTTCGGTATCTACTCCTGTGCAGGCACGCACACCTGTGCAGGCAAACCTGCCAGCTACGGCTACGAGGAGATTGACGCCCAGACCTTCGCCGAGTGGGGCGTGGATTTTCTGAAGTACGACTTCTGCTACAAACCCGCCGGCGTGGACGGGCCTTCGCTCTACCGGCGAATGGGACAGGCTCTGCGGGCGACCGGGCGTCCCATCGTGTTCAGCCTGTGCGAGTGGGGAACCAACGAACCGTGGAAATGGGGCGCCAGCGTGGGCGGGCACATGTGGCGCACTACCGGCGACATCAACGACTCGTGGCAGAGCATTGAACAGATTGGCTTCAGCCAGAATGGACTGGAGGCATATGCCGGTCCCGACCACTGGAACGACCCTGACATGCTGGTGGTGGGCATGTACGGCAAGGGCAACGTGGCGCGGGGCGGCTGTACCGATAACGAATACCGGGTGCATTTCGCCCTGTGGTGTCTGCTGGCGGCGCCTCTGATGATTGGCTGTGACGTACGCAATATGAACGCGTTCACGCACCAGCTGCTCACCCACAAAGGGCTGATTGCCATCAATCAGGACCCGCTGGGCAGACAGGGCTTCCGCGTCGGCGTAGAATGGGATAGGTTTGAGACGTGGATGAAGCCGCTGGCGGACGGTTCGGTAGCAGTAGGGCTGTTTAACCGGCACGACACCTGGAGGCGCGTCATCACCGCTCCATGGGAGTCGCTGGGCATCCACGACCGCCGCCCCTGCCGGGTGCAGAACGTGATTACCGGCGAGGACTACGGCGTGTACACCCGCTTCTTCGGGGCGCCCGTAGACCCGCACGATGTGGTGGTGGTGAAGATTACTCCGGTAAAGGATTGAGGACACACAGGGGGAGGTGCACACCTCCCCCGCAGTATCTGGAGACATAACATGGGCGTGAATGCCATCCTGCAATTGCAGAACGAGCATATCGTCTTCACTTTGAACGATGACGGTTCGGCACACCTTATTGATAAACGCACCGATACCCACTGGCGCATGATGTCCGTGGCTTTGCAGGAAGAAGGAGAAGTGGACGAAGGGCATGTGTGGCTGCGCAACGAGCGGTCGGTGTGCGAGCAATATCCCGGGCGGTTCCGTGTCCATCGCGAAGGCAAGCTCCTGCGTTATGTGCTTTACGGGCGTGAGGGGCGGGCAGAAGGAAGCTTCCTGTGCGCGATAGACCTGGATGGGGAATGGCTGGAGTTTCGGCTGGTGAATGTCGACGATGGGCTTCCCAGCCTCGTGTTTCCTCCGTCCATTGAATCCGAGAGCCTTGTCTTTCCGGTGGGGGGCGGTCGGTGGGTGACCAGGCCACTTTCCCAGCGTTATATCTGGACGCTTTACTCGCGTCTGAATATGCGCTGGTTCGGTGGTCTGCGCGGCGAGCACGGCTGGATGGCGGTCTTTACCGAAGGGCACGCCGATGCAGGCGTTTTGACCACCCAGCTCGCCAGCGCACCTCTCTGGCTGAAGTCGCTGGGCAGGTGGACGCCCCGGACGGTACGCTACCGTTTCACCACGGGCGGCTATGTGGGTATGGCGAAGGCGTATCGCGCCTGGGCGAAGGAGCAGGGGCTTTTCCGCTCCCTGCAGGAGAAGATGGAACAAACTCCTGCTCTGCGTCATCTGCTGGGTGGGCGCATCTTGAGTTTCATGCAGGCAGTGCCGGTGCACCCATCGCTGGCGCAGGAACGCTGGCAAAGCGTGGGCGACCATGAAGCACGCGACGGCATCCAGATACACTCCACGCATCGCCAGGTGCTGGAGACCCTTTGCGAAATTCGTGCGCTGGGCGACTTTCACGGTATCGCGGTGGTGCGAGGCTGGATAGCGGGCGGGTACGATGAGTCCCATCCCGACATCTGGCCCCCGGAGCCTTCGCTGGGAACGGTCGAGGAATTGGCAGAGCTGTGCCGCGGGCTGGATGGCATCACCGTCGCCCTGCACGATAACTATCAGGACATCTACGCCCGCTGTCCCAGCTTTCCACACGGTGTGGTCCGCAGGCGGAACGGCAGACTGCTGGCGGGCGGCTTCTGGGCTGGCGGACAGGCGTATATCCTGAACTCGCGCGATAGCCTGGCTTATGCTCAGCGCAACTGGGAGGCGATAGGCACGCTGAACCCACAGGCGATGTTCATCGACACCACAACCGCCACCCAGCTCTACGAGTCATGGGAGACAGGCAACACCCTCACCCGAGCACAGGATGAGCACTACAAGACCGAACTGCTGAGGTTCTTCAAAGAGCGCGGTGTGGTACTGGGAAGTGAGGAGGCTGCGGAGTTCGGTGTGCCAGTTGTGGACTGGCTGGAGGGTCGCCATCGTCACGTGCCGGGCGAATCGATACCGCTGTGGCCGCTGGTTTTTCACGATGCGGTGTTCTGCTCGCGCTACTGGCTGAACCCCGGCTTCAACGACCCCGTTTCGCCCCATGTGCCTCGCTGGCTACCCGATATGCTCTGGGGATATGTGCTGTTGTTTGGGCTGGAGGGCGAGAACTGGCAGAGGAGGCGTGAGTTTTTCCTGAACACCCGGCACGTGGACGAGTGGAACGCCCGCATCGGCACGGCGGAGATGACCGCTCACCGATACCTGACCGAGGACCGACTGGTGGAGCAGACCGAGTTCTCCACCGGTGAATCAATCATTGCTAACTTCGCCCCAGAAGCGCGACAGGTGGACAGCGTTACTATCCCGCCAGGCGGTTATGTGATACGCACTTAAGCGACTTTGGATTGCTGAAGCTTGCTTCAGCGGGTTTGTTCTGGAGGCAACCCTGCAGCTGGAAGTTGCGGGCTACCCATGACGAAGCCTCCTGCGGAGGCTGGAACCTGCTTTAGCAGGTTTTGCTCTGTGTTGCCTGTGATTTCCAATCGCAAGGGCAGTATTCAAGACGGGACAGGTTGGTTTGGGAATATACCAGTAAAACCTTGAGGATGGAGAGAAGGCCATGCGTGTTTCAGTGCAAAGTTATCCCTTCGCGGAGCGGAACAAGGGGCGACCGTGGGACGAACGCGGCATCTGGCAGGCGAAATGGATCACCAGCGCGGAGCCTCTCCAGCCGCCTTATGCGCTTGCCTTGCGCAACCGTTTTGCCGTACAGACCGAGGAGACCGTACGGGTCCACGTCACCGCCGACGAGCGCTACGAGCTGTACCTGGACGGCAGGCGCGTCGGACGGGGACCCGAGCGCGGCGATCGCCACCACTGGTTCTTTGAAACCTACGACCTGACCCTGACGCCGGGCGAACATGTGCTGGTGGCGCGGGTGTGGGTGCTGGGTGACCTGTCGCCGGTGGCGCAGATGAGCCTGCCGCCGCAGGGGCTGGTGGTGTGTGCCGACGACCCAAAGTGGGACGAGGTTCTGAACACAGGCACTGCCAGATGGGAGTATAAACGGCTGGACGGATTCGACATGGATCCAGCGTTCGGCGGATGGTTTACGGGCGCCACGCTGAAGGTGGATGGTACCCGCGTGCCGTGGGGCTGGGAGCGCGGCGAGGGCAAAGGCTGGCAGACGGCTCTGGCGCGTCAACTCGCCATTTCGTACCACCGCGGCGACCGCCTGCCCGAGCACGTGCTGGAGCCTGCATCCCTTCCCCCTATGCTGGAACGCCCCTGGCAGGGGGCAAAAGTGCGTTTCGTGGCGGACCTCCGGGCGGAGAGCACCGCCGATATACCCATTCGCCTCAATGAGCACCTGCCGGCGGAAGCAGAGGCGTGGCAAAAACTGCTGGACGGCAACGCCCCGCTCCATATCCCCGCGCACACCGCCCGGCGTGTGATTATTGACCTGCAGAACTACGTCTGCGCCTACCCGGAGGTGGTGCTGAGCGGCGGCGGGAAGGCTCTGGTGCGGATACACTGGCAGGAATCGCTGTACGAAGACCCGCGCCGCAGCGTCAAAGGCAACCGCGATGAGATTGAGGGCAAGTACTTCTGCATGGTGTGGCATCTGAAGGACGGCTACGGGGATACCTTCATCACCGACGGCGGACAGGAGCGGCAGTTCAACAGCCACTGGTGGCGTGCCGGGCGCTACGTGGAGGTGGTGGTGCGCACCGCAGACGAACCGCTGACCATAGACCGCTTGAACTTCCTGGAGACGCGCTATCCGCTGGAACCCGAAAGCCGATTCACCGCCGACGACGGGCGCATCCAGCCGATTACGGACATCGCGGTGCGCGCCCTGCAGATGTGCTCTCACGAAACCTACATGGACTGCCCCTTCTATGAGCAGCTGATGTACGTGGGCGACACGCGCCTGCAGGTGCTGGTGACGTATGTGCTGACGCGCGATGACCGCCTGCCCAGAAAGGCTCTACGCATGTTCGATTCTTCGCGCATCAATCGTGGCATCACGCAGTCGCGCTATCCGTCACGCCTCGAGCAGATTATCCCGCCCTTCTCGTTGTACTGGGTAGCGATGGTGCACGATTTCGCCATGTGGCGCGATGACCTCGCCTTCGTGCGGTCGCTGATGCCGGGTGTGCGCAGTGTAATGGAAGCGCATCTGGCGCAGATGGACGAAAAGGGGCTGTTCCGCTGGATAGACGGCTGGAACTATGCGGACTGGGTTCCCGGCTGGCGCGGAGGGATTCCGCCGGCAACGGAGGGCGTCTCCGGCGTGCATCACTGGCAGCTGGTGTACACTCTTAACCTGTGGGCGGAGCTGGAGCAGATGCTGGGCGAGCACGAGCTGGCGCAGCGCGCCTGGCGGTATCGCGATGTCATCGCGCAGGCGGGCGTCGCCGCGTTCTGGAATGACCAGCGCGGACTGCTTGCCGATGACCTGAGCCACGAACACTTCTCCGAGCATACCCAGTGCTTCGCCATCCTGAGCGGCTGTCTGGAGGAGCAGAAGGTACAGCGCATCGCACAGACCCTGCTTCAGCCCAACGACCTCGCGAAGGCAACGGTCTACTTCTCGCATTACCTGTTTGAGGTGTTCCGCCTGCTCCATCAGCCCGACGCCATCTTGCAGAGGCTGGACCTGTGGTACGGCTTTGTGAAGGATGGGTTGAAGACCACCATTGAGTCGCCAGAACCTGCCCGTTCGGACTGCCACGCATGGGGCGCGCATCCGATATATCATTTCTACACCAGCCTGCTGGGTATTCGCCCCGCCGAACCCGGCTTTCGCCGAGTGCGCATCGAACCGCAGCTGGGCAGATTGAACAGGGTGGAGGCGACGCTGGTGCACCCGCAGGGCGAGATAAACGTTTCTCTCACGCGAAAAGACGGTACGCTCAGTGGATGGTTCGCCCTGCCTGATGGGGTGTCGGGCGAGCTTGTCCTGCCGGCGGGGAAGATACCTCTGCGCGGGGGAAGACAGGAGATTGAAGCCTCTATCTGAGCGAGAAGGGAGGGTGACATGGTTACCATCGAGCGAACCGAGCAGGGCTATCGGCTGTTACGCAACGGGGAGCCGTTCTTTATCAAAGGCGCGGTCGGTAACCGCTTTCTGGAGAGGCTGGTGCAGGCTGGAGGCAACTCCATCCGAGCGGGAGTAAAAGACCTGGACACCGCCCACGCGCTGGGCTTGACGGTGCTGGTGAACCTGCCGTTCGGCAAGCCGCGCTGGGGATTTGATTACACCGACCGCGCCGCTGTGGCGAAACAACTGGAAGAGCTGTGCCGAACCGTGCAATCTGTGAAAGACCATCCTGCCCTGCTAATGTGGGCAATCGGCAATGAGCTGGAGATATGGACAACGCCTGAACAGCGTGAGCCATTATGGCGTGCAGTAGACGAAGCGGCGCAGACGATACACGAAGTCGACGGCAGGCATCCCGTCATCACGCCGGTGGGCTGTGATTACCGGCATCTACTATGGGAGATTGACGCGCTGTGCCCTGCGCTGGATGCCATCGGCATCAACGCCTATCAGGACATGCTGACCCTGCCAGAAGACCTGCGTCAGCTGCGCTGGGAGCGCCCCTATGTGGTCACCGAGTTTGGTCCGCGTGGGCACTGGCAGGTGATTAAGACACCCTGGGGCATGCCCCTCGAAGACTCCAGCACCCACAAGGCGGAGTTCTATCGCCGCGCCTACGAACACGCGGTGTTGAGCCGCCCGAACTGTCTGGGCGCTTACGTCTTCCACTGGAGCTTTCACCATGAGAAAACGCACACCTGGTACGGCATGTTTCTGGAGGATGGCAGTGCCACCGAGTCGGTAGAGGTGATGCAGTACTTCTGGACGGGGCACTATCCGCGCAACCGCTGTCCACGCATTGAGGAGATGTACGTCCAGCAGGGGGACGGCTCACCCCAGCGCGTTTACGCCACCCTTCAGGCAGGCAGGGTTGTTCAGGCGACCGTTGAGGCATCCGACCCCGATGGCGACACGCTGGGCATCCGCTGGGAGTTGCGTCCAGATGTGGCGGACAACCCAAACGTCGGCGGCGACCGCGAGGAGCCTGTTCAGCCGATTGCCGGCGCGATTCTGGATACCAGCGGGAACCGGGCGACGGTGCAGATGCCCCAGCAGGCTGGCAGGTATCGCCTGTTTGTGTACGTGCTTGACGGGGCAGGCAACGCAGCCACCGCCAACATGCCCCTGCTGGTGCTGTAGACCTGTGGTGGATACAGGATTCGTAAGATTTTTCAAAAAAGATACCTGTACAGGTTGATTTTTGCACAAAACTCTGTTACAATAGATGCCATCAGATGTTGCTTTGGTTTGGTTCCGGTTCGCTGAGTTAAGGGGAGCAAACTGCAGACGCAACATGGGAACAGTCGTGCAGCGCGTTCCCAGGTGCTGGTCATGCTGCATCGTGATTGCATCGGAGGGGGGACACCAGCAATGTGGCAGCGACCGGAAAACGACCAGTTTGCAGAGGAGCTCTTCCTGGCGGGAGAGCGCGTTGCTCCAGGCGTGTACAGACAGGTAGGTAGTGACCGCGTCATCCGGTTAGAGAAAGAGGACGTTCTGCCTGCGAGCTGTGACGGACACGTCGCTTGCTATGTGCGCATCCAGAACTTGTGGTCGCAGATTCAGGCGATGCAGATGTAGAAAAAGGACTAACCCAGTGACGAGCCGACGGGCGCACCCGTCGGCTCTTTTGCTACTCTGCCGCCACCGTCCACACGCCCAGATTGCGGTATCGCTCGTAGCGGCTCTCGCGCAGTTTACTCACCGACAGCTTCTGCAGAGGAGGTAAGTGCTTCAATAAAGCCTCTTTGACAATTTGCGCCGCAGCCAGTGGGTCGCGGTGTGCCCCGCCGAGAGGCTCCGCGACGACCTCGTCCACCACGCCGAAGCGCATGGCGTCCTGCGCGGTGAGCTTTAGTGCCTCCGCTGCCTCTGGGGCGCGTTTGGGGTCACGCCAGAGGATAGCCGCACATCCCTCGGGCGGAATCACCGAATAGATGGCGTATTCCTGCATCAGCACGCGGTCGGCAACCGCAATGCCCAGTGCGCCACCGCTCCCCCCTTCGCCTATCACCACCGAAACGATGGGAACCTTCAGCATCATCATCTCGCGCAGATTGCGTGCGATGGCTTCGCTGATACCGCGGCTTTCGGATTCCACCCCCGGGTCGGCTGCGGGCGTGTCCACAAAGGTGATAACCGGTCGCCCGAACTTTTCCGCCAGATGCATCAGTCGCAATGCCTTGCGGTAGCCTTCCGGCTTCGCCATGCCGAAGTTGCGCCGCTGACGCTCTTTCAGGTCGCGCCCCTTTTGCTGTCCAATGACCATCACCGGCTTCTCGTTCAACCATGCCATGCCGCCGATGACTGCCCCGTCATCGCCGAACTGTCGGTCGCCGTGCAGTTCCACGAAGTCGTCGAAGATGGTTCGGACATAGTCCAGCGTGTAAGGACGCTGGGGATGCCGCGCCAGCAGGGTGCGGTCCCACGGCGTTAGCTTGCGGAAAATCTCCCTCAGCAGACGTTCCCTGTCGCGCTCCAGGGCGGCAATCTCCTCGCTCTTGTCGATGCCCTGTTCCGCGGTGATTCGCTTCAACGCCTCGATATTGGCATCCAGCTCGGCAATAGGTTTTTCGAAGTCCAAAACCGTTCGCACCTCGTCTATCCCCCCGTAAAAAAACGGAGTACTCTGGAAAGCGTATGCTTCAGCTCTTTGCGCGGCACCACGATATCCACCATGCCGTGCTCCAGCTGGAACTCGGCGGTTTGGAAGTTGGGCGGTGGCTTGATCACCTGCGCCTGCTGTGCCACCCGCTGACCCGCGAACCCGATGAGCGCACCCGGTTCGGCAATCACCACGTCGCCCACAGAGGCGTAGCTTGCCAGCACCCCTGCCATCGTTGGGTCAGTCAGCACGCTGATGTAGGGCACGCCGGCTTCATGCAGTTTGGCCGCAGCGGCGCAGGTTTTCGCCATCTGCATCAGCGACAACAAGCCCTCCTGCATCCGCGCCCCGCCCGAAGTGGAGCAGATGACGATGGGTAGACGCTGTTCCAGCGCGTATTCCATCGCCCGAATCACCTTCTCGCCGACCGCGCTTCCCATACTACCGCCCATGAAGGCGAAGTCCTGCACCGCCAGCACAATCGGGATGCCCGACAGCGTGCAGGTTCCGCTGACTATCGCTTCGGGTAGCCCCGAATTGGCTTTGCCTCTGTTCAGTTTATCGGTATATTCAGGAAACCCTAAGGGGTCGGCAGAGACCACCTCGGCATCCCGCTCCACGAAGGTCTCCTCGTCTGCCAGCAGAGCGATGCGTTCACGTGCCGACAACCGATGGTGGTGTCCACAGCGCGGACAGACCTTCAGGTTCCTCTCAAAATCACGGGCGAACAGAATCTGTTGACACCCGTTGCACTTTACCCATGCGTCGTTCATCTCGTCCAGGTTTAGCTCCTCGCTGCGCCTGTGCCTGACGAACCATCCCCTTTGCATCCTGTGTTCCTCCTGTGCCTGCAGGATTATACCCGCACGAAGCCGAAATCTGCCCCGACAACATATCTGCGCAGGGGTGATGCGTCTGTGACTTTGCACGACCTCCGTAAAGAGATTGACCAGATAGACGAGCAAATCCTGCACCTGTTGAACCGACGGGCGGAGCTGGCACTGCAGATTGGCAGGATGAAGGTGCGCTCGCGCACGCAGTTCTTCACGCCTGAGCGGGAACAGCAAATCTACCGACGCCTGACCCAGCTGAACAAAGGACCGCTCTCCAACCAGCAACTGCGGGCGATATTCCGGGAGATTATTTCCGCCGCGCGAGCGCTGGAAAAGCCACTGGTCATCGCCTATTGGGGGCCGCCGGGCACTTTCAGCCACCAGGCAGGCGTCACCAAGTTCGGCACCAGCAGTGAATTCGTGCCAGTGGACTCGATACAGGATGTGTTTCACGAGGTCGAGCGCTCCAGCGCGGATTACGGGGTGGTTCCCGTGGAAAACTCCACCGCCGGCGTCATTCCCGAAACGCTGGACCAGTTCATGCACACCAATCTCAAAATCTGCTCGGAGCTGTACGTGCCCATCACCTATTATCTGGTATCGCTCACCTCCTTAGAGAACGTCAAACGGGTTTACACCGGCGCACAGCCCCGCGAACAGTGCAAACAGTGGTTACGCCAGCACCTGCCCGGCATTGAAATTGTGGAGGTCTCGACTACCGCTCGCGCTGCCGAGATGGCAAAACAGGACGCCGAATCCGCTGCCATCACCAATGCCCTCGCCGCGCAGATGTACGACGTGCCGACCATCTGCGAGCACATCGAAGACAACCCGCACAACCGCACCCGCTTCCTGGTCATCGGCTATAACGAGCCTGAACCCACTGGCAAGGACAAGACCTCGCTGATGTTTTCGGTGCACAACCGTCCGGGCGCCCTGTTCCGCGCGATGGCGGCGTTTGAGATGTACAACGTGAACATGACCATGATCGAAAGCCGCCCGACCAAGCTGGTGCCGGGTGAATACATCTTCTATGTGGATGTGCAGGGACACATCAAAGACGCGCCTGTTGCCAAAGCGCTGGCGGCGCTGCGGGAGCGAAGCCTGTTTGTGACCGTTCTGGGTTCCTACCCGGAGGCGGAGTAGCATCAAGAAGTACGGTTTTTTTTCGCGGAACAGGCGCAAAATAGAGGAGTCTGGCACGGTGTTTGCAGTATTATGCAGGTGGAAGTGATGCGGCGCAGAGCCGCAGGGGCGCCCGTGTTCGCCGCCCGCGCCGTTAAGGTTCTGGGAAGCGTAGCACCGGGCGAGGTACGAGATAGGAGGAAGTCGCAATGCATACCGGTACCGTGAAATGGTTTAATGACGCCAAGGGCTACGGCTTCATTAAACCGGATGATGAGGAAAAGGACGTGTTCGTGCACTACACGGCGATTCAGATGCGCGGGCACAAGACCCTGACCGAGGGACAGCGCGTGCAGTTTGAAATCGTGGAGGGCGCGAAAGGTCCGCAAGCCGCGAACGTAGTCGCTCTGTAGCGCGGTCATCCCTTCTGACAAACGAGCGCCGGTCTGCCCCACCGGCGCTTTATCGCTCAGGAAGGATTTGTCGGATATATTTCTCCAGCTCCTCTGCTTTCTGCGAGCCTATCAGCAGAGTGCGCCCCTCGCCGATGTCCAGCTCCACTCCCCAGTTGCCAGACACGTTGTACGCTTTGCCTCTTGCGCCATAGCGGATGCCCCAGCCACCAAACTCGAGTAGAGCGTTATACTGACGCGCTCGCACGTCCTTAATCTGTTCCGGTTCAATCTTCACCCACCGCCAGTGAAAGGGCACAAAGCGCAGGTAAACCCCATCATGCCGGACGACGGTAATCAGTCGCATGGAGGCAAACAGCACCGGCAGCCCCACCCCAACGCCGAGCCAGACCAGCCATACCACCACTGCCGGGGTGTCTTCTGGCTGAGCGAGCAGATACCTCCACCAGATGTACCATGCTGGCGCAACCCCTATCAGCACAATCAACCAGAACCACCACTGCCCGAAACGCTGTTCCTCGTGAAAAAGGGCAAACTGCTCTTCCATGCGTTGCTCCTATGAGGTGGTCTCATAAGTCTTGAAGGTTTCCCGCCTTCTTTGCTTCAATCGCTTCCTCGATCAGGAAGTCCAGTCTGCCCGTTTTGGAGTCCTCTTCAATCTGGATTTCCCACTGTTCCCAATCCCTCTGCAGGAACCACCGTCGGAACTCACGATATTCCTCTTCCGTCAGGGAGCCCACTGCTTTCTCCAATTCTTCCAGTCTGGTCATTTTCACCGCCCTCCGTGGTCGTCCGTGCTTATATACATACTATCATAATACGTCCACCCCCTTCTACCTAGTGGTTACGCAGCTACCTGTCGTCCCGAAACAGAGGGGAAGCGGAGATACTCGGCGAAGCAAGTAATAAAGGCGTTGGGAGTGAAGTCCATGAACCGACGGGAGTTTATTCAGGGGACGATGATGATGTTTGCCTTCGCTTCTGCATCTGCGGGACAGCCCGCGCCGCGACCACCGGCGTTCAAACCGGGGCTGGTGACCTACAATCTCGCCCGTGCGTGGGACGTGCCCACCATCATCGCACGCTGTAAGGCCACCGGCTTCTCGGCGGTGGAACTGCGTACCACCCATGCGCATGGCGTGGAACCGGATATCGACTCCGCCCGGCGCAAGGAGGTACGCCAGCGGTTCGCCGATTCGGGTATCGTGCTGTGGGGACTGGGCACGGTGTGCGAGTTCCATTCGCCCGACCCTGCCGTAGTGCGCGAGAACATCGAAACCTGCAAACGCTTCTGTGAGCTGGCACGCGACGTGGGCGCCAGAGGGGTGAAAGTGCGTCCGAACGCACTGCCTGAGGGTGTGCCGGTGGAAAAGACGCTGGAGCAAATCGGCAGGGCGCTGGTGGAGTGCGGCAGAGCCGGCGCGGATAACGGGGTGGAAATCTGGGTGGAGGTGCACGGACACGGCACGCAAGAGCCTGCCAACATGGCGAAAATCATGCAACACTGCGGGCATCCGAACGTGGGCATCACCTGGAACTCCAACCCCACCGACGTCAAGAACGGCAGTGTGCGAGAAAGCTTCAACCTGTTGAAGTCCTACATCCGCTCCTGCCACATCACTGAGCTAACCAGTAACTATCCGTGGCGCGAGCTGTTCGGGCTGTTGAAGGAGGCAGGCTACGACCGCTACACACTGGCAGAGATACCCGGTCTGGAGACCACCAGCGTCGCTGATACCGAACGCTTCATGCGCTACTACCGGAGCCTGTGGCAGGAGCTGTGCCGGTGAGCGCGCCGCGCTGGAAGGTCTCCCTGCACGGGGGGCACAGTCGGGAGTTCTGCGACCACGCGCACTCGCCCCTGCAGGAGATGCTGGAAGCGGCGGTGCGAGCAGGCTACCATACCTTTGGGGTGACCGAGCACGCCCCGCGCGTGGAGGCACGCTTCCTTTACCCCAACGAGGTCGCGCTGGGCTGGGATGTGCCAACGCTTCTCGCCAAGTTCGATGAGTACGCCCGACGCCTGCCCGCGCTGGTGACTGCCTTCGCCGACCGTATCCATCTGCTCAGAGGCTTCGAGATTGAGGTAGTCCCCGCCGCCTCTTATGTTCAGCTGATGCGGGAATATCGCGCTCGCTATCGGTTTGAGTACATTGTCGGCTCGGTGCACTATGTGGACGAAATCTCCATCGACGGGGAATTACAGGAGTTTGAGCGAGCGTTGGAGGCGTGTGAAGGGCTGGAGGCTCTCGCCGTGCGGTATTATCAGACCGTTGCGCAGATGGTGCAGGCGCTGAAGCCAGAGGTGGTTGCCCATTTAGACCTGATACGCCTGCATGGACACAGGTTCGGGGCGGTGGATACGCCTGCTATCCGACGCGCGGCGCAGGAGACGCTGGAGGCAGTTCGCGCGACAGGGGGCATTCTGGAGGTGAACACGGCAGGCTACCGCAAAGGGCTTGGAGAGCCGTATCCCGCCTCGTGGCTGGTGCAGATGGCGAACCGCATGGGCATCGGTTTCTGCTATGGCGATGACAGTCACCGCGTGGAGCACGTCGGTTTCGGCATCGAGCAGGCGAGGCAGTACCTGCTGGCAAACGGTGTGCGCTCGGTCACAGTGCTTGCGCGTGAGGGAACAGAGGTTGTGCGCCAGACGGTTTCTTTAGAGGATTAAGAGGTTCGGCTTCCGTAAACGCCCTTTTGCCCCAAAATAATCTATAATATTAAATCGACGGCGCCACCCAAAATGTGACAACCCGCGCAGGATTTTTCCGAAAATTATCTTCAGCAGGTTTTGCCAAGAGTAGTCTGCGATTTCCAATCGCAAGGGCAGGATAAAAAAGGGAGTAAAGCATCCCTGCAACTGGAAGTTGCGGGCTACTCATGACGAAGCCTCCTCGTGGAGGCTAACGTGCATTTGACTTTGAGGCGGAAGGTGTGCTATAAAATAGTCAGCTACCGCATTCGTGGTAGCTTTTCTCGACTATCAATCTCTCTCGCTCCAATCATCAGGGGCAAAAGGATGGGCGACAGTATGGCAAGAAGGATGCTTTTTACCTCGGAGAGTGTGACGGAAGCACACCCGGACAAGCTGGCAGACCAGATTAGCGACGCGGTTCTGGATGAATGCTTGAAGCAGGATAGGGAAGCGAACCTGCCCATTGAGGAGTTCTCGCGGGTAGCGATTGAGACTCTGCTCACGCGGGGGCTGGCAGTGGTGGCGGGTGAGCTAACCACGCACGGCTACGTGGAAATCCCTGACGTCGTGCGAAAGACCATCAACGAGGTAGGCTACACACACACCGACTACGGCTTCGATGGGGATACCACCGGCGTGATGGTGGCTATCCAGAAGCAGTCCCCCGACATTGCGCAGGGTGTAAACACTGGCGGCGCAGGCGACCAGGGCATGATGTTCGGCTATGCCTGCACCGAAACCGAACAGTTGATGCCTTTGCCTATCACCATCGCACACCACCTGACGCGCCGACTGGCGGAAGTGCGCAAAGCACATCCGGACCTGGGACTGCGCCCCGACGGCAAATCGCAGGTGACCATTGAATACGTGGACGGCAAGCCTTACCGAATCGACACGGTGCTGGTTTCCGCTCAGCATGAGCCGCGCCTCAGCCAGCAGGAAGTCGCGGAAATCGTCAAACAGTATGTGCTGGAGCCGGTGCTGGCGCACTATGCAGCGTTCAATAAAGGCGACTTACGGTTCCTGTGCAATCCGACGGGAGTATTTGTCATCGGGGGACCTCAGGCGGACACCGGCGTGACCGGGCGCAAAATCATGGTGGACACCTATGGCGGCATGGCACGGCATGGTGGCGGCGCGTTCTCTGGCAAAGACCCCACCAAGGTGGACCGCTCCGCAACCTATATGATGCGCTACGTGGCGAAGAATATCGTGGCGGCGGGGCTGGCAGAGCGGTGCGAACTGCAGGTTGCCTACGCCATCGGAAAGGCGGAGCCGGTGTCGCTGGCTATCGATTGCTTCGGCACCAACACCATTCCCGAAGAGCAGATACTAAAGCGGGTCATGGACATCTTCGACTTCCGTCCGCGTTCCATTATCCGCGATTTGGGACTGCTCACGGAGAATGTGTGCTACCTGTGCACGGCGAAAAACGGGCACTTTGGAAACCCGGAGTTCCCCTGGGAGAAAACCGACAAGGCACACCTGTTGAAATAGACGGTTTATGGACGACGTGGAACGGGTCATCGAGCAGTTTCTGGACGGCAAGCCGCGGGCGAGTACCCTGCGCGACCTGCGACTTGCGCTGGAGGCAAAACTGCGCCGCATGGAACAGGACCCGTCCACGTCGCCTGAACAGATTGAAGAACTGCGTGAACAGGTGCGCGTGCTGATGGAAGAGGAATTAATTACGCAATTCGTCGAAGATTCCATCCGATTTACACTATCCGCTGATTCATTACATCAGCAACTCGGCGAGGATTAGGAAGGGAAGTCTGTGAGGGCGATGTTTGCATTGAACTTCTATCCCGATATTTACGAGAACCTTTTGCGCACGCACCGCAAGACGGTAACCATCCGACTCGGTGACAAGACCGATAAATATCGCGCGGGGCAGCTCGTGTGGGTGACGGTGGGTAACCGCTTTGCCCGACGACACAAGCTGTTTACCGCCATCATCGACCGCGTGGAGGTCAAGCCGCTTGCCGAGCTTACCCCGCGCGACATCAGCCGCGAAAACCCCGAGTTTCGCACCGCAGAGGACGTTCGCGACCTGCTGGAACGCATCTACGACCGTCCGCTCGCGATGGAAGAGATTGTCACGGTCATCTATTTCTCGCCGGTGGAGGATTAACCACCTCCCCGCGCCTCAATCACCAGCGTCTGCCCCTGCCCGACGGACACCATCTCCGCCAGCACGAGCTGTATCCCCCCGTCGGGCTGGGAGACTACTTGCACGCTGACAGGTGTACGGTCCAGCCACGCCTGCACGTGCTCGCCAGCGAAGCCTAACTGGAGCTCCTTCACGCGCAGCGAGCCGCGCGATACCTGCACCTCCGCCCGTTTGTAGCCTTCGCCAAAGGTCTGCCTGACCATGCCCCATCCCGAATCGACGGAGAAGAAGCAGGCGAAGTCCTTCGGGTGGATTCGCGGCGCAAAGCGCAGAGACGCTCGCGGCGCCGAGTAGAAGAAATCGGACAGCGCCAACAGCAGAGCATACGACGCCATCGCGCGGGCGTAGTGGCTACCGCACTCGAACTCGTTCCAAGGGTTGCGTCGTTCGCCCGTATAGCGATCGCGCACGCCCTTCACTATCGCCAGTCCTTCCTCGATGAACCCCTCGTAGATAAGATGGCTGGCTACCTGGTACTCAATGCCCGTCCACACCTCGTCCGAGTAGGGGAAGGGGAACAGTGGTCGCTCGCCGTGCGGCCAGGTCGCCAGCAGAAGCCCTGCTTCGTCGTTCAGGGCGTAGATGCGCTGGCAGTTGACGTGCTCGGAGAGGTCGCTCTTCCAGTTATAGCGGAACACCGACTGCAGGGCACGGCGCACATGTTCGGAGTCAAACAGGTCGCCCAGACGCAACATGCGTGCGTACCACTGCCCGATAAGCTGATCGGACAGACAGCCTTTGCCCAGCTGGTACCGGGGGAACTGGGGACTCTGCGGGTCGGTGGACATTTCGGGCGAGGCGGGGCGCACCTCGTGGATGTAGTACTCGCCGTTGAACAGGTGTTCGTCCATCCACGCGCGACCGCTCTCGTAAACCCGGCGGTATTCCTTCGCCTTTTCGGTCTCGCCCAGGTAGCGTGCCATCTCTTCCGCCGCCCGCAGCGCACCCAGATAGAAGGAACCCATCATGGTGTTGGGTCCATGGAACTCGATATCGTAGGTGTTGTGCTGAATGCCTTCCATCACGCCGTCTTTATCCTTGTCCCACTCGCGCCAGGCGTATTCCAGCGCGCGTTTCACGCTCTCCCACAGGGCGCGGAGCCACCTGTCGTCGCCGCAAATCTGCCAGTCCCGATATACCTTCAGGATGCCGCCCATCTGCCCGTCCGCCGCTGCGTGGAACGTGGGTTCAGGAATGGTGCCCAGAGGCAGGGGCATGCGGAAGGTCATATGTCCGTTCTCGTGCAGGTTGATGGCGTAGTCCTTCTCGCGAATGGAACGCTCCAGCGAGGGGAAGAGGTAGGACAGTGCCTGCGCGTAGTTCCACACGTGCGTGCAGGTTCCCTCGCAACAGCCATGTGCGGGGTTGCATCCCTCGAAGCCGTAGAACGTGCCGTCGGGCAGGCGCAGGCAGGTGGTGGTTTTCAGGATGGAGATTTGCGAGCTCACCGCATCCAGCACCGCTTCGGGCAGGGTAGAACTCCACAGTGCGCTGGCGAAGGCGCGGGTGTCCCCCTCCAGCCGGTCGATGTTTTGCGCCACATATTCTGCCACCGCGATAGCATCCTCGTACAGCGTGGCATAGTAGTTTTTCCACACCGGTTTTGGCTGCACCGATGACCAGTACATCTCGAAGTTCGGGATGTGCCACACAATCCACACGGGCAGACGTATCTCCGCCTGTGGCGGCACGGTGGCGCGCAGGGCGATGGAACCGATGTCGGGGCGGTCCTCGCGGTAGGCGGGTTCGGTGTTTTCTTCCAGCCTGCCCTGTGATGCGTAGCGCCAGAACTGCTCTAAGGAGTCAAACCAGCCCTCGCGAAGCCAGTGCGTCTGGAACTGCACGTCGCGGTGTGCGGTAACCAGCGCCAGTGTGCCGTGGCGGGGCGATTCGGGTGGATGTTTGCGGGTGGACATCTTCAGCCCGCGCAGTCTGTCGCTCTGGCACACCTCAATCACGCTTCCGCCTGTTTCGGGGTAGCCCACCTTGTTCTCCAGATTGGCGAACAGCACCGCCTCCACAGGGGTGTCTGTGGGGTTGTAGAGCGTGAAGTTGAAGATGGCGATGGGCAGGCTCGAATCGTCGGGATTGAGGGGGATAAACGGGTTGTACGCTTCCAACGTCACGCGCAGGGGCACGCGAGAGTCCTCCAGAAAGAGCCTTGCGAAGGGGAATGCTCCCACGAACACGCCGTGTCGGAAATGGGGCAACCCCGCGCCGCTGGCGCGTTTGGTGGCTCCAGAGCCGTCATCGGTGAAGTTATCGCCGCCAACAGGCGCCTGCAACACGCGCGTGACGGGTTCGCCTCCCTCGGGTCTGGCGTAGAGCGTGAAGAAGGTGTAGTCAAAGGTCAACCCTTTGCTGGGGCGGTTGAAAATCTCGAAGTCGCGCAGCTGTCCCCAACCGCCCAGCGAGATACTGCCCGTGCCGATTCCGCCAAGTGGGAAGGCAATCTGGTCCAGCTGCCGCCCGCGGTATCGCTTTGGTTTTCCGGGCGCAAACAGTTCGTCCAGTGTGTAAGGGATTTGTGGGTTTTTCGGCTTCATTCTACGCTCCTCTCAGTTCAACGGTGGCAGTGCGCTTGCCTTATCCAGTATCGCCTTCTCTTCCGGTGGCAGGGCGCCGCACCAGTTGTCCAGGATCAGGTTCAGCTGTTCCATGTTGCGGGCGCCGATGATAGCGCAGGTGACCGCCGGGTGACTGATAGTCCACGCGATGGCGGTTTGAACCAGCGGGCGGTCAAACTGTTTGAGCACCTCCACGATGCGCTGTGCCCGTTCAACATTGTGGGGCTGGGCGCGTCGTTCGGCAAACCACTTATTTTCGGCGGCGCGGGTACCGGGCGGAGGCGGCTCGCCCGGGCGGTACTTGCCCGTGAGAATCCCTCCAGCCAGCGGGCTGTATACCATCACTCCCACGCCTTCCGCCTGGCACAGGGGAAGCAGTTCCATCTCAATCACGCGGTCGATCAAGTTATAGCGGGGCTGGATGCTGTCGAAGCGTGCCCAGTCGTGTTTGTCGCTGATCCACAGCGCCTTGCACAGCTGCCACGCCGCGAAGTTGGAACAGCCGATATAGCGCACCTTGCCCTGACGCACCAGGTCGTTCAGGGTGCTCAGCGTCTCCTCTAAGGGGGTGTTTTCGTCCCACGAGTGCACCTGGTACAGGTCAATCACGTCGGTGTTCAGGCGGCGCAGGCTGTCTTCCACCTGTTGCTGGATGTGGTAGCGCGATAGCCCTTCGCCGTTCGGTCCCTGTGCCACCCGGGCGCGCACCTTCGTGGCGATGACCACTCGGTCGCGATAGGGCTTCAGCGCCTTGCCGAGTATCTCTTCTGAACGGCCACCGGTGTACACGTTTGCGGTATCAAAGAAGTTGATGCCCGCCTCCAGACACCGCTCCACCACGGCGATGGAGGTGGCTTCATCCGCCTCCCCACCGAAGGTCATACAGCCCATACACAGTTCAGAGACCCACAGACCGGTTTTGCCGAGACGTTTGTAGAGCATTG
>CAZOGB010000038.1:0-34518 GCA_964579145.1 uncultured bacterium
GTTTAGAAACGATGTTATGATGAATGAGGCATGAAGCCTGTATCTTCTCGCATCATTCGGGTACCCGCTCACTACTACCAGCAGTTTGACGCGGACTATACGCTGGACGTGCCTGCCGAGGGCTACGGCGGCTGGAAGGTGGCGGAGCTGGAGATAGACCTTGCACACACCGCCGTGGTGGTGATGCACGCCTGGCACGCGCACACGTACGAGCAGCTTCCGGGCTGGTATCGGGCGGTGGAGTATCTGCCGCGCTCCAGACACATCTGCGAGACGGTGTTTCCGCGCCTGCTGGGCGGGGTGCGTGCGGCTGGAATGAAGGTGTTTCATGTGGTGGGCGGCGGAGACTACTACCGACACCTGCCCGGCTACCAGCGCACGCGGGAACTGGCGGGCGATTCACCCCCGCCGTCGGAGTGCATAGAGCCTGACGCCAGCCTGCGCCGATTACAGCAGTTTCGTGCCGAGAACGTATTCGTGGGGAGACATAACGACCCCGACGTGCGCCGGGCGTTTGAGAACCTGCGTTTTGCCCCTGAAGCAGAACCTCAAGCGGATGAAGAGATTGCCGAGGACGGCCACCAGCTCTTTGCGCTATGCAAACACTATGGGATAAGCCATCTGATTTACGCGGGGTTTGCCATTAACTGGTGTCTGCTGTTGTCGCCCGGAGGCATGGCAGACATGTCGCAAAGAGGGGTGATGTGTTCGGCGTTTCGACAGGCGGTTACTGCTGTCGAGAATAGGGAAACCGCCCGCCATGAACTGTGCAAGCAGATAGCGTTATGGCGTGTGGCGCTGGCGTTCGGTTTTGTGTTCGACGTGGACGAGTTTCTGCGATGTTTGCCGCAAGCACAGGCGGCGGTATCGGAGGGATAATATGAAAAAACCTGCGGCACATGATGCCGAAAGACGCTTGGCAGACCTGATTAGTACCCTGCCGGGTGTGGTATGGGAGTACAGTCGTCAGGAGCAAAGATTTACCCTCATCAGCGATTATGCGCGGGTGCTGACCGGTTACCAGACAGAGCGTTTTCTGCAAGATGTCCAGTTCTTTTTCCAGCAGATTCACCCCGAGGACCTCGAGCAGTTCCAGCCGTTGTGGAAGCAGTTAAAAGAGGAGCATGCTCCGTGCACCTGGCGGTTTCGCCTGCGCAGCGAGAGTTATCCCGACGGCTGGCGATGGCTTCAAACGGCGATTGTGCCCGTGCTTGACGAGGCAGGGAACCTGGTGGCAGCGCGAGGCGTCTGCTACGACATCCACGGCGAGGTGGAAACCCAGCAGCTATTGGAACGACGCACCCAGCAGCTGGAGGCACTGATTCACTTCAGCAGTCGCTTCGTGGAGGCGCAGACCGAGGAAGAGGTCATCGTTGCGCTGTGCGATCTGGTGAATCGCACTCTGGAGTTCGAGTACGTGGCAATCTTCCTGCGCCGGCGTAACGGCGCAATCGAGAAAGCACTTGTGCTGGACGATACGGTTGCCTGGGAGAAGCTGGAAATATCTCTGGAGGGAGAACGCACCCGCCTGCGCGACGTCCTTGATGGCTGTATCCCCTATTTCATCTCTCAGGATGCGCTCCGAGACATCAGCGAGCGGGAGAGAGAGGTCTGGAGGCAGATTCTGGGCGAGGAGGAGCGGGTTTTCAGCAACGCGGTGGTGCCCATCCGTGGACGCACGCAGGTGCTGGGCGCGCTGGCAGTAGACCGACGTGATACGGGACAGCCAATCACCGAAGGGGAGATCTCCATGCTGTTGACCATCGGGCGGTATGCCGGACTGGCGCTGGACAATGTGCGCCTGCTTCACGAGCGACAGGTGGCGGAAGAGCGTCTTCGCCATCTGGTGCAAACCCTGCCGGTTACAGTATGGGAGCTGAACCTGGCGACGCGCCAGCTGGAGTTTGTCAGCGAGTACGTGGAGCAGTGGCTCGGCTATACCCCCGAAGAGTGGCAAACAAACCCCGGGCTGTACCGTTCGGTGGTACACCCCGAGGATGTTGAAACCTTCCGCAGGATCATCCGTCCGCAGGGTGCCGCGACGCCTCAGCCCATAGAGGTGCGCCTGCGCGACAAGCAGGGCAAATGGCACTGGTGCCGCATCCTGTGGACATTGACGCAGGAGGAGGGGCGAGATACCCTGGTGCGCGGCGTGACCACCGACATCACCGCCCAGAAGATAGCCGAACAACAGCAACTGCATCTGATGCGCCTGCGCTCACTGGGCGAAATCGCCAGCGGTGTTGCCCACAATTTCAACAACATTCTGATGGGCATCATGGGCAATGCGGAACTTCTGCAAGCGTCACTTCAGCACGACCCCGAGATGCGGCGAAGGGTAGAAGTCATTGCCCAGCTGGCGCACGATGCCGCGGCGATTGTTCAGCGAATGCAGGGCTTCTACAAACTGCAACCTCCTGCCCGACGCGAAAGGGTTCCGCTTCGCGTCCTGCTGGATGACGTGGTTGAGTCGACACGTCCGGTGTGGCACGACCTCGCCGCGCGACGCGGGGTAAAGATAGAGGTACAACTTATCGCCGAAGCCGACCCGGTGGTGGACGCCAACCGCAGCGAACTGCATGAGGTGTTCACCAACCTGATTATCAACGCCTGCGACGCCATGCCGTCTGGAGGCAAAATCACCATACACCTGCGAGAGCAGGCAGGGTACGCTATCGTGGATGTCGCCGATACAGGTATCGGCATGACGCCCGAGGTGCGCGACCGCTGTTTTGACGCCTTCTTCACCACGAAGGGCGAGAACGGCAGCGGACTGGGACTCAGTGTGTCGTATCAGATTATTGCACGCCACGCCGGGCAGATCAGCGTGTGGAGCGAACCCGGAAGGGGAGCTGCCTTCACCGTACAGCTGCCTGTTGCGGTGGCAGGGGAAGCGACCAGATATGACGCACCACAGTCGGTACCTCCGGTGAACCTGCGCATCCTGACTGTGGACGACGACGAGGCGGTGCGCGTGGCGATACAACACCTGCTGGAAGCGGACGGACACCGGGTAACCTCCCTGTCCGATGCCGATAGCGCACTCCAGCAATTCAAACCGGGCGAGTATGACCTGGTGATTCTGGACCTGGGAATGCCTCACCTTGACGGGCTGAGCCTGGCACGCAAGCTGAAGGAGATCTCCCCCACCATTCCGATTATCCTGTTGACCGGATGGGGCGACCATTTGCGAGGAGACGAGCCGCACGGGGTGGACATGGTGCTGGCAAAACCGGTGCGCCGGGCAACTCTGCGCTCCGCGCTGTTGCAGTTGGTGCGCGGTTAAGGAAAAGCCGATGCGCAACTTTCGGCAAGCAGAGGTGTCGGAATCCATAGAAAAACGATGGGACGCCCTATTGCTCGCCTTATCTGTTTGCGTTATCGCGGTGCTGTATGCCTACAATCACCAGCCGTACAGCTTCGCAAGCTGGCTGTATCGCTCGCCCCAGCGTCTCTACCATTCCCACGAGGAGTATCTGCTCATCAACTGCTTGCTACTGCTTCTGCCGCTGGTAGTGCTCCTGTCTGCAGAAGGCAAACTCGCCCTCTATGGCATTGGCAGGGGCACGCGCTGGGGCTGGAAAGCGGCGGGGGGCTGTTACCTGCTGATGCTTCCTCTGCTGTGGTGGGCGGCGGGTCGCTCCGACTTCCAACAGACCTATCCGCTGTACCGCATGGCACGCTACGTGCCTACCGCCCTGCTTTATCACGAGATAACCTACATTTTCTACCTTTGGTGCTGGGAGCTGTTTTTCCGCGGCGTGCTAACAAATATCTGCTGGCGGTGGCTGGGGTGGGTGGGGATTGTTCTGCAGTCGCTCGCTTTTGCTCTACTGCACGTGGGCAAGCCTGTGCCCGAAGTGGCGGGTTCGTTCGTGGCTGGCATGGTGCTGGGTATTATTGCGGTTCGTGCCCGGTCTTTTCTACCTGGCTTCGCCTGCCATGCACTGGTGTCAGCAACGATGGACGTTTTCGTGTTGATACGCACATCCGCGCTGTAGTGCATTTACTCAACCTCAAGGAGGTGCCTCCATGTTCGGCGTGATGGTGGGAGTGCTGGTGGCGGTGCTGTTCCTTCTGCTCAGCCTGAGGATTGATACCAGCGGTGAACGCCCGCGCACCACGCTTCGCAATCCCGGTCTGCTCATTCTGGGCATTGGGCTGACCGTTTTCTCAGCGTCGTTTGCCAACCGCTGTTTCCTGAGCGTGCCCGCCGCGTACGTTGCGACGGTATACGACCCTCTGCGGGGCGGCGTGCAATCCACCGAGCTCCCCGAAGGGTTCCATTTTGTCCTGCCGTGGTGGAGGACGGAGCTGTGGCGGGTGCAGACGCAGGAGTACACCATGAGCGCCATCCGCTCGGAGGGGGCGGTCATCGGCGACGACTCGATCCATTGTCAGACAAACGAGGGTCTCGGGTTGAATCTGGACGTGACCGTGCTGTTCCATATTGACCCGAAGGATGCTCACGCCCTGTGGCAGAAGGTGGGCGAGGATTACCAGCAGGTGATTGTGCGTCCCTATGCCCGCAACGTCATCCGCATGGTGGTGGCAAAGTACTCGGTGGTGGATGTATACGGCGCGAAGCGTCAGCAGATTGAACAGGAGATTACGGGGGCGATGCGGCAGGCGTTTGTCGAGAAGGGCATCGCCCTGGAGAGCGTGATGCTTCGCAACGTCGAGTTTGCAAATCCCGAGTTTGCGCAGGCTATCACCGAAAAGCAGGTGGCGGAACAGCAGATACGCACCGAAGAGCAAAATCTGCGTCGCGCACAGATAGAAAAGCAGACGACGATTGCCCAGGCGAAAGGCGAAGCGGAAGCCATCCAGCGGCGGGGCGAAACCCTGCGCCAGAACCCCGAAGTGGTGCAGTATGAGCTGGTGCAGAAGATTGCCCCCAACGTGCGTGCTCTGTATCTGCCTCCAAGCTATCTGCCTGTTTCTCCACGACCGGGAGGGAAATAGCCATGAGAGAGTCCATCCTGTTCCTGATCATGTGTGTGGTCACGGCACTGGTGGTGAGTTTCCGCCCCGAGCGCTACCGCCCGCAGCGGCTGATGGGAGGGGTCATTGCAGGGTTGCTGGTGATGCTATTGCTGAGCAAGATGTGGGTGGAGGTGCCGCCTGGGCACGTGGGCGTGAAGTTTGACCCCTTCGCCGGGGGCATTCAGGAGCGCGAGCTGGGCGAGGGCTGGAGCCTTGTCCTGCCCTGGCAGACGGTTCAGATCTTCAACGTGCGTACCCAGCAGTATACGATGAGCAGTGCCCGCGACGAGATCACAGGCTCCGATGATGCCATGACCTGCCAGACCAGAGAGGGCTTGAAGGTCAAAGTGGACGTGACGGTGCTGTTCCGCACCAGCGGGGAAGGCGCGGACCGCCTGTGGCGCAGTGTGGGACCAAACTATGTCAACACCATCGTGCGCCCTGCGACGCGCAACGTGGTGAGGCTGGTGGTGGCGAGGTACGGCATCATGGAGGTGTACAGCAACGCCCCTGAGACGCTCACCGCGGCGGGCCAGCAGGGTATCATGCCCTACGTGGGCAAGCGCCAGCAGGTGGAGAACGAGATTTACGCCGAGCTCAAGCCCAAGCTGGAGGAGAAAGGCATCACCTTAGAACGGGTGCTTCTGCGCAACGTGGCGTACGAGTCGCAGGAGTTCGAGCAAGCAATTGTGGCGAAACAGGTGGCTCAGCAGGCGGTGATTACCCAGCAGTATCGCCTGCGCATCGCCGAGATTCAAGCCAAGGCGCAGGTGGAACGCGCCAAGGGACAGGCGGAAGCCATCCGGCTTCGAGCCCAGGCGTTGCGACAGAACAGCGCGGTGGTCGGGCTGGAGTTCGTGCAGAAGCTGCCGTCGGACCTGGAAGTGCGCATCCTGCCCGGCGGCACGGTGATGATGATGCCCACCTCTGCCAGCGGTGCATTGCCCTCCAGCACAGAATCCATTCCCCTGCCCAGCCCAGGCGAACGTGAAACCGCACCGCTAAGACGATAAAAAAGGAAGCCGTTTTTCTCCTTCCGCAAGCTGAAGGGGAAAGGGAAAGGGAACGGTTCGCAACGCCGTTCATGAGACTTGCGGAAGGGGAGAAACGGCCTGCCTTTCAGGGTGCTCGCCCTGCAGAGCGCAGGGCGAGCGTTTGTGCTTTACGCCCTTTTGCGACGAAGTGCGAGCACCGCTGGCATACCCGCTAGGAACAGCATCCAGGTGGATGCGTCCGGGATTGCCGCCACATATACCACCAGGTCGTTGTAGTCCTTATCCGACGAACCCAGAGGCAGGTCTTCCGACCCTACATAGTAGGCAGAAGGTCCAGCCTTGAAGAAGGCGAAGTGCTGAAGGTTCAGCTCACTGCCTGTGTTCAGGGTGGACTCGGAGAAGAACGCTCGCACCACGGTGCCGGGCGTGTTCTGGCTTTCGGTTGCCAGATAGAAACCGAACTGCGACCATGGAGCAACGAAGGTAATGCTCTGCCCTGGCCCGTCTGTGCCTTTGAACAGAAGCATGCTCTTCCCCGATGCCCCTAGAGTACCGGGCGGAGTGGTGAGCAACTCGTTTAGCGCATAGTCTACACCTGCCTGTGCGCCCTGCTCGTAGATGCCAAAGTAGTTGTAGTTGCTCAGTCCGGCGATTTCAATCTTGAGCGCTGCCCAGTTCGGCTGTGGACCGGCGTCGAAGTAGACAACGATAGGCATACCGTTTGCGCCCAGATTTGACCCACTGCCTTTCAGATAGGGCATGCTCGGATTGTTCGGGCTCTGGGGATGCCCTGTGAACGCACCGCTTCCAGCAATGAAGTTGCCGATGTTACCGGGCTGGGTGTAGTCGCTGGAGTTTCCATCCCAGTAAGGGTCACCGTCTTGGTTTGCGGACCAGGTTCCCTCCCAGACGACTCCCGTTGCGGCTGGCTGCAGTGTGAAAGCGTGTGCGCTGCTCACCGCGAGAGCCAAGCCAATCATGCTTGCCAGTACAGCAAATCGTTTCAACTTGTTCCCTCCCTCTCTTGCTATGGCTTCAAAGCCATTCGCCTGTTATATATGCAAGAATCGTGCCACACAGGCGGTTTTAGAGAAATTACAGGGAAAAAATCTGGGAAATTTGTAAGGATTTACCAGTATCAATATCTGGAATAGATTGTTACTTACAATATTTTATGTGAGAAACTATTTTTGCTAGGAGTTACGCAGACGAGAAAAAGCAGTCCAAGTAGCAAAAAATCTCTTTTCTCCTGGGGCGAGGCAGGCGCCAAGCCATGTTGCCCTCTCCTCGTGGGAGAGGGAGGCGGGGAGGGCAAGAGGGGCTTTTCAACGTCTTATCAGACGGTTCGCCCTCCAAACGGGGGGCATGCCATCCGCGGCAGGGCGAGACCCCACCCGAGCCGTTTACCCAGCTCCCTCCCTTTGCATCGTCAACAGACCGTATTCGATGCTGTCCACCAGCGCGTGCCACGAGGCTTCAATGATGTTGGTGGAGACGCCGGTGGTGCTCCAGGTCTGCCCGCCGTCCTCGGACTCCACGATGACGCGCACCTTTGCAGCGGTTCCCTCGCGAACGTTCACCACACGCACCTTGTAGTCAGTGAGGCGAATCTGCGCCAGCTCGGGGTAGAACTCGAGCAGGGCTTTGCGCAGAGCTCCATCCAGGGCGTGCACAGGACCGTTCCCCTCGGCGACGGTCAGCATCTCGCGCCCGTCCACCGCCACCTTCACCGTTGCTTCGGTCACCACCTCGCCCCTGTCGCCGCGCTTTTCCACAATCACGCGGAACCCCTTCAGCTCGAACAGCTTGCGGTAGTGTCCTGTCTGTTGCATCAGCATCAGCTCAAACGAGGCTTCCGCCGCTTCGAACGAATATCCCTCGTTTTCCAGATGGGCGACTTTTTGCAGAACCCTTCGCACTTCGGGCGTGCTTTTGTCCAGCTGCAGGCCCAGTCGCTGGGCGTGATGGGCAACGGTGGCGCCGCCTGCCAGCTCGGAAACAAGGATGCGCCGTTCGTTGCCTACCGCAGATGGCGGGATGTGCTCATAGGTGCGCTCGTGCTTCAGTACGGCGTCGACGTGTACGCCGCCCTTGTGCGCGAAGGCGCTTCGCCCCACATACGGCATCCGGTGGTTGTGCGGCATGTTCGCCACCTCGTCCACATAGCCGGACAGCGCCGTCAGGTGACGCAGGGAATCGGGCTTCAGGCAGTTATAGCCCATCTTCAGTATCAGCGCAGGGATTATGGAGCACAGATTGGCGTTGCCGGTGCGCTCGCCGTAGCCGTTGATGGTTCCCTGCACGTGCATGGCGCCGTGCTCGACGGCAATCAGGCTGTTCGCCACGGCACATTCGCTGTCGTTATGCGTGTGGATACCCAGCGGCGTGCGAACTCGGCTTTTCACCTCTTCCATGATTCGAGCAATCTCCATCGGCAGGGTGCCGCCATTGGTGTCGCACAGCACAAGGATGTCCGCGCCGGCTTCCTCTGCGGCGAGCAGCGTCTTAATGGCGTATTCCGGGTTATGCTTGTAGCCGTCGAAGAAGTGTTCGGCGTCGTAGATGACCTGTGGCACGCGCTCCTTCAGGAACTTTACCGAGTCGTAAATCATCTCCAGATTCTGCTGGAGGGATACCTTCAGCGCGTGCGTCACATGCATATCCCAGCTCTTGCCGAAGATGGTGACCACTGGCGTCTCGCACGCCACCAGCGCCTGCAGGTTCTCATCCTCTTCTGCTTTCAGTTTGGCGCGGCGCGTGCTGCCGAACGCCGCCAGCTTCGCATGGGACAGCTTCAGCGTACGCGCTCGCTGGAAGAACTCGGTATCTTTGGGGTTGGAGGCGGGCCAGCCCCCTTCAATGTAGTCCATCCCGAACTCGTCCAGCCGCTGGGCGATTTTCAGCTTGTCCTCGACGGTGAAGTTGACCCCTTCACCCTGTGAACCATCCCGTAACGTGGTGTCATAGATTTCAATGCGTCGTGCTTCCATTCGTCCAACCTCCTGATGATGACAGACCTTTGCAGGTTAAAGCATGAGCGCCAGCGAAAAGAGGTGATGCCTCAGATGTTAAGCGGAGACGGGCATGAAAACAGAGGTCCAGATCGAGGGCAACCGCTTTTTGATTAACGGGCGTCCCACCTACCAGGGCGTCTCTTACAAAGGAATGCCTGTAGAGGGACTGCTGTTCAACTCGCGCATGGTACAGGCGATTTTCGACGACGAGTGCGAGCAGACCCGTCACCTGTGGGCGTACCCCGATACCCGCGTCTGGGATCCCGACCGCAACACCGATGAGTTTTGTGAGATGCTTCCCGTTTACCGTTCGTATGGTCTTCTGGCGGTCACGGTAGGGCTTCAGGGAGGCGGTTCGGTATACGCGCCAGAGGTGTACGACCGATACATCAACTCCGCCTTTACGCCCGACGGCAGATTCAAACAGCCCTATTTTGACCGCCTTCTGCGCGTGCTGAAAGCCGCCGACGAAGCGGGCATGGTGGTGATTGTGAACTACTTCTATGTGAAGCACGCCCGCCGGTTCGTTTCCGAGAAGGTGGTATACGACGTCGCCGTGCGTACGACCGAGTGGTTGCTGTCCACCGGCTATCGCAACATTCTGGTAGACGTCGCCAACGAGTCCGCCAGCTGGTGGAAGTTCCCTGTGCTGGAACCCGACAACATCTACCGCGTGATTCAGATGGTCAAAAACGTGACTGACAGAGGCAGGCGGCTGCTGGTGGGCAGCAGCACAGGTGGCGGCGACCAGATCCCTACCGAAGCCTGGCTGGAGGCAGAGGACATCACCCTGCCGCACGGCAACGGCTGTCTGCCCGACGAACTGCGCGACAAGATTCGGCGCATCCGCCAGACGCAGGCTTATCGCAAGCGTCCTCGCCCTATCGTGGTCAACGAGGACAGCGTTTTTCTGGACAACCTGGAAGCCGCGCTGAGCGAATACGCCTCGTGGGGATTCTACCACCAGGGCTACGGCAGTATGTATAAGGACCGCCGCATGGACTGGACGGTGAAGCCCCGCGAACGAGACTACGCCCTCCTCAGCGGTTTCCAGACCGTTCCCGTTAACTGGTCGATTAACGACGAACATAAACGTGCCTTCTTCCAGAAACTGCGAGAGATTACCGGAGGCGGTGTGTGAACGCCTTCGGCATCTTCTGGCAGGTCATCTTCCCCATTTTCTTCATTATCCTTGTGGGCGCATGGTTAGAACGCGCCCTGACTCTGGACATCTCCACGCTGACGCGCATCAACTTCTACGCCTTCGTGCCCGCGCTGGTGTTCGTCAAAATGCTCCACGCAGACCTGGCTCTACTGACGATGGGCAGTATCGCCCTGTTCGTGCTACTGCACAGCGCACTGCTTTTTGGGCTGGCGTTGCTGTTGTACCGACATCCCCTGTTTGCCCCATACCGCAAAGTGCTTCTCCTTGCTTCCATGCTCACCAATGCGGGCAACTACGGCATCCCCTTCGTTCTGCTCGCCTTTGGCGACCGGTACGCCAGCGTCAGCGCGGTCATCCTTCTGGTGCAGAACCTGATGACCTTCACCTTTGGCGTCCTGCTGATGGAAAGCGGACAGGCACACCGGGCACACATCCTGCGCTCCATCACACGCCTTCCCGTCATCTACGCGCTGATCGCCGCGCTTGTGCTTAACGCCTTTTCGGTGAAGCTGCCCTCTCCGCTGGCGACACCGCTGGACTACATGGCGAACGCTCTGGTGCCGGTCGCGTTGTTAACGCTGGGCACACAGCTCGGCAGAGGCATTGGTCGCCCATCGGTGACATTGCTGGCCATACCCGTCACTCTGCGACTGGTCGTTGCGCCCCTGCTGGCTCTGGCTCTGCTTCCCCTGTTCGGCTTGCCCGACGACATCGGTAAGGTGCTGGTCGCTACGGCGGGCTTGCCGATTGCCGTCAATGTATTCATCCTGTCCGCTCAGTACCGAACGCAGGAGACGTTCGCCTCGCAGGTGGTCACCGTGTCCACCCTGCTGAGTGCGCTCACGCAATCGGTCTGGCTGACGCTACTTCGCTGAAGGCTACAACGCCGACTCGCCGCGTTCGCCCGTTCGGATGCGAATGACCTCTTCCACCTCCGAGACGAATATCTTGCCATCGCCGATTTCGCCGGTGCGCGCCGCCTCGGCAATGACTTGCACCACCTCCTCCGCCCGGTGGTCTGGCACAACCACCTCCAGCTTCAGCTTCGGCAGGAAGTTGATGGTGTAGGTGTTGCCGCGATACTTCTCGGTGCGCCCGCGCTGGCGACCGTAGCCTCGCACGTCGGTCACCGTCAGCCCGGTGATGCCGATTTCCTCCAGCGCTTCCTTGACCTCATCAATTTTGATGGGACGGATAATACACTCTACCTTCTTCATTGCCCTTCGCCTCACAGGTGTTTCAGCACCGCATCGGTCATCTCCATTGTACCCACCCGGCGATACCCTTCCTGCCAGATGTCGGCGGTACGGTATCCCTCGCGCAGGGCGGAGTCCACCGCCTGCTCCACCCGCCTCGCCGCCTCGTCCATGCCGAAGCTGTGGCGAAGCATCATCGCCGCAGAAAGGATGGTTGCCAGTGGATTCGCCACGCCCTGCCCGGCGATGTCCGGCGCCGAGCCGTGCACCGGCTCGTACAGCCCAAACGTGCCCTCGCCCAGACTGGCGGAAGGCAACATGCCCAGACTACCCGTGAGCATCGCCGCCTCGTCGCTGAGGATGTCGCCGAACATGTTCTCGGTGAGGATAACGTCAAACTGGCGCGGGTTGCGAATCAACTGCATCGCCGCGTTATCCACCAGCACATGCTGGAGCTCCACCTCGGGATACTGCTGAGCCACGCGCGTCACCACCTCGCGCCACAGGCGAGAGGTCTCCAGCACATTGGCTTTATCCACCGACGCCACCTTCTTGCGCCGTACCCGCGCCGAGCGAAACGCCACATGCGCGATACGCTCCACCTCCGCCTCCGTGTAGATACAGGTATCCACTGCCGTGCGCCCATCGTCCCTGCGCTCTTTCGGCTGACCGAAGTAGATGCCTCCGGTGAGTTCGCGCACCACCAGAATGTCCAGGGAATCGCCCAGCACCTCGCGCTTCAGCGGCGAAGCGTCCGCCAGCGCAGGGAAGAGCAGGGCAGGACGCAGGTTGGCGTAAAGCCCCAGCCCCTTGCGCAGAGGCAGTAGCGCACCCGCCTCGGGGCGCAGGTTGGGGGGGAGTCCATCCCATTTTGGACCGCCCACCGCGCCGAACAGCACGGCGTCGGATTGACGACAGGTCTCCAGTGTCTCGGGGGGCAGGGGATGCCCTGTGGCATCGTACGCAGAGCCGCCCACGAGCGCATGATGATATTCAAATGTCACCCCGTAAATAGCGGCAATTCGGTCAAGCACCCGCAGAGCCTGTGAAACGATTTCCGTGCCGATGCCGTCGCCCGGCAGAACGGCGATTCGCTTTGTCACTTCCGGAACCTCCTGCACTCTACTGTGGTTAAGAGAAGAAAAGCATGAAGAGTGAAGGCGCACAAGATGTGGAACCGACTGCAGGAGCGCGAGGTGTCAAATATCAACCTCCGTGTCGGCTTCGCTGGCGGAAAACCAGTTACAGGGGAGAAGGAGACGCGGCATCGTGCGGGGTTTCGCTGTGAACACGAAACCGCGTCTCAGTCGGCAACCTGCCTCTTCTCGCAGAGCGTATCCCGAACGAATCCTGAGCATCGTCCGCTACGAGGTCTCCTCCGGCACATATTCGCGTGTCGTCACCATTGCTTCGTCGTACTCGGGCATCCTGTCCGTACGGGCGATATGCGGAGCCATCTCGCGCAGGTCAAAATAGTTGCGCCCGACCACGTTGCGCAGCTCGCGGGCGGTCATCTCGGGGTGAGCCACCACCGCCACCCGCTTGCCCTTACAGCGCAACAGCTCCAGCGCACGCTCGAAATCGCCATCTCCGCTCATCAGCACGCACATGTCGAACAGGTTCAGCGTGTTGAACATATCAATCACTAGTTCAACGTCCAGATTCGCCTTTTCGACAATTTCGCCCGTGGTGTCATCAATGACCTGTTTAATGTTTTTCGTCCGCACGATATAGCCCGAGTACATCAGATACTCGTGAAACCGAATATCTCTTGCCAGAGTGGCGCTATCTGCGCCCGTGTAATAGTACGCCTCACTGATGATATTGCCCTGTGCTGGTCCAAAATAGTGAAGCACTTTTCGGAAGTCAATGAACCAGCCCAGTCGTTTCTGGGCATAGTACATATTCGCCCCGTCCACAAAGATGCTCACGCGAAGAGGCGGCTGACGCACCAGTATCCCCCGTTCGTACTTCCATGTGTCGCGTGAGTACATGGCTCCTCCTTTCAGCCCGCGTTTGTATGTTCCCCTTCTTTTTAAACATGTCTCACCCGTGTTCCTGCTTCAACGGCAAAGTTTCTGGGAACAGCCTGTTTTTGCTCTTCCCGATGCTGTTGCAGGCTCTGTTCAATGGCTTGCTGGGCGTGTTCGACCTTCTGCTGGAGCTGTTTCTGCAGCTGTTCGCGAGCGGGAAATGCCAGTCCCCTGGCGATGCCGATAGCCAGAGATAGCAGTGCGTATACCAGCCACAGACGACCGTAAAAGAGCGAGCCTTCCACCCACAGAGGCAGGGGGATGAGCAGGCTGAACAGGTACAGCGTGGTCATCCAACGCGTCCACTCCGCACGCAGAGAGATGCCCAATCTGTCGGCAACGTCGTGCCCCAGGATGCCGCCGAGGAAGAACAGACCGATCGACGGCACGTACACCTGCATCATCCCCACTACCGTCTGCCAGTAGCCCATGCCTATACCCGTTCCAGCTCTTCGGCTATCGCCGTGCGTCGCACGCCCGAGCGCCTGTCCAGCAGTTTGTTCAGCGCCTGCACATAAGCTTTCGCGCTGGCGACCACGATATCGGTGGCGGAACCCCTGCCGGTAAATACGTCGCCCTCCTGTCCACGCACGCGCACGGTCACCTCTGCCATCGCGTCGATGCCCTCGGTCACCGCCTGCATGGTGAACTCCAGCAGTTCGTTGGGCGCCTGCACGATGTTGTTAATTGCGCTGTACGCGGCGTCCACTGGTCCCGTGCCGGTGGCGGTGGCAACGTGCTCCTCGCCGTTGGCGTGGCGCAGTTTTACGGTGGCAGTGGGCACTACCTTATCGCCAGCCAGTGCCTGCACGTGCACCAGCTCGTAGGTCTGCACCACCGTGGAAGCGGCGTCGGCGACCAGAGCCTCCAGGTCTTCATCGTACACCTGTTTCTTCTTGTCCGCCAGCTCCAGGAAGCGCTCGTAGATGCGTTCGAACTGCTCGTCTTCGAAGCGGTATCCCAGTTCTTCCAGCCGATGGCGCACGCCGTGCCGGCCGCTGCGCGCGGTAAGGATGATTTTGCTCTCGGTAATGCCCACCGAGCGCGGGTCGATAATCTCGTAGGTGGTGCGCTCCTTCAGCACGCCGTCCTGATGGATGCCTGACGAATGGGCGAAAGCGTTGGCGCCCACGATGGCTTTGTTCGGCGGCACCAGAATGCCCGTCAGGGTGCTGACCACTCGGCTCGTTTTGTAGATTTCGGTGGTGTTGATACCCGTGTACATGTTCTTGAACACGTCCTTGCGGGTATGGATAGCCATCACCACCTCTTCCAGCGAGGTGTTGCCCGCTCGCTCACCGATGCCGTTGATGGTCACCTCCACCTGACGCGCGCCGTTCAGCACCCCAGCCAGCGTGTTAGCGGTTGCCATGCCCAGGTCATCGTGGCAGTGCACCGACACAATGGCTTTGTCGATGTTGGGCACGTTGTTCATGATGCCCCGGATTAACGCGCCGAACTCTTCGGGAACAGTGTAGCCGGTGGTATCGGGCACGTTGATCACGGTTGCGCCCGCGTCGATGACCGCTTCGATGACGCGGTAGATGTACTCGGGGTCGGCGCGTCCTGCGTCTTCCAGGAAGTACTCCACCTCGTCCACAAAGCGGCGGGCGAACTTCACGGCGTCCACTCCACGCTCTAACGCCTCTTCGCGCGTCATGCGCAGTTTGTACTTCAGGTGGATGTCGGAGACGCCCAGTCCGGTATGGATGCGCGGGCGTTTGGCGGGCTTGAGTGCCTCCGCTGCCACTTCAATGTCTTTGTGCACCGCGCGGGTTAGACCACACACTGCCGCGTTCTGCACGATTTTGCTGACCTCCTGCACGGCGCGGAAGTCGCCCGGCGAAGAGATGGGGAAGCCCGCTTCGATGACGTCCACCCCCAGCCGTTCCAGCTGCCGGGCGATCTCGATCTTCTCCTCCACGTTCAGGGAGGCGCCCGGAGACTGTTCGCCGTCGCGCAGGGTCGTATCAAAAACGAAGATGCGTACCCCGTCGCCAGTCATTGTGCATCACCTGTCCTTTTACTGTTGTAAATCTTCCGGTTTGACCGCAGGCTTTTTCAGCCAGGGCATCATCGCGCGCAGTTGCCGCCCCACCTGCTCGATGGGATGGTTTTCGTCTGCGGCGGCAAGAGCGCGGAACACCGGGCGGTTAGCGCGGTTCTCCAGAATCCACTCTTTGGCAAACTGACCTGTCTGTATCTCCTTCAGGATTTTCTGCATCTCCTCCCGAACCGCCTCGTTGATGATGCGCGGACCGCGTGTCATGTCGCCGTACTGCGCCGTGTCCGAGATAGAGTAGCGCATCCCGGTGATGCCCGATTCGTACATCAGGTCCACGATGAGCTTGAGCTCGTGCAGGCACTCAAAATACGCCACTTCGGGTTGATAGCCCGCTGATACCAGCGTTTCAAAAGCGGCTTTGACCAGCGCGGTCGTTCCGCCACACAGCACCACCTGCTCACCGAAGAGGTCGGTTTCGGTCTCTTCCTTGAAGGTGGTTTCGATCACGCCTGCACGGGTTCCACCCAGCGCTTTGGCATAGGCGAGCGCAAGGTCACGCGCCTTGCCGGTGGCGTCCTGATGCACGGCAATCAGGCAGGGAGTGCCCACGCCCTCCGTATACATGCGCCGCACCAGATGTCCCGGTCCCTTCGGAGCCACCATGAACACATCCACCGTTTTCGGCGGGATAATCTGGTGGAAGTGGATATTAAAGCCGTGCGCGAAGGCGAGCGCACTGCCCTCTTTCAGGTTCGGCGCGATTTTGCCCTCGTACAGCGCGGACTGAAACTCGTCGTTGACCAGAATCATGATAATATCCGCCCGGCGCGTGGCTTCATCCACCTCGTACACCTCAAAGCCGTCCGCCTGCGCCTTGTTCCACGATTTGCCCGGTCGCAAACCGACAATCACTTTCACGCCACTATCGCGCAGGTTCTGCGCGTGGGCATGCCCCTGGCTTCCATAGCCCACAACCGCAACCGTCTTTCCCTGCAGGATGCTGAGGTCAGCATCCGCGTCATAGTACACTTTTGCCATGTTATTCCTCCTCCTGATAATTCTCGTGTTCTTTGTTTGAGCGAGCCATCTGGCGCAGTGCCAGCATCGCAACGCCCGCACCCACCGGCAGCCACAGCCGCCTGCTTATCATCTTCAAACCTTTCCAGCCCATCCACGCCACCAGCGCACCCAGTAACACCCCACCAATCGGCGTCACCTTCACGTCCAAGTGCCACTCTGAACCGCCGCTATCCGTCTGGCTTTTGACGGTGGCTTGTATCAGTCGCATAGGATGTGTTCCCCCGTTTTGTGCGAAGTGCGGTCACGTAGCCCGCAATGGCGCCCAGCGCAACGAACAGGGCAAGGTTCACCAGCAGATTGCGCACCGTATCCAGACCCAACCGGTCGGTAATGGCGTTGTAGATGCGCCAGAGTATCCAGTTGGCGGTGAGGAGCAGTCCCCACAGTAAGCCGGTGAGCGCTCGCCTGCCCCTTACCCAGCCAATGCCAGCCCCAATCAGGGGACCGGCGATAGCCAGAGCAAGAAACAGCGTTTCAACCTGCCCTGCGGTGACTATCTCCTGCACCGCCACCCTCCCGGATTACGCGGTTTTGGTGCCGCGTGCCATGGCGATAACGCCCGTTCGAGCCATCTCGCGGATGCCGTAGGGCGCCATCAGACGGGCGAAGGCGTCGATTTTGTCCGGTCCGCCGGTTAGCTCTATCAGGAACGTCCTCTCGCCCACGTCGATCACGCGCCCGCGGAACACCTCCGCCAGCTGCAGAATCTCCGAGCGGTCTTTTGGCTCGGCGTTGACCTTAATCAGCGCCAGCTCGCGCTCCACCGCCGCGTGCTCGATGTAGTCCACCACCCGGATGACCTCTATCAGCTTGTTCAGCTGTTTGGTGATTTGCTCGATCACGCGGTCATCGCCCCGCGCCACAATGGTCATCCGCGAGACCTCCGGGTTTTCCGTGACCGATACCGCCAGCGACTCGATGTTGAATCCCCGTCTGGCGAACAGTCCCGCCACTCGCGCAAGCACACCCGGATGATTCTGCACCAGCGCGGTGATCGTATGCTGGTGTTCTCTCCCGTTGCCATTCATCCCTGCCATCGCGTTTGCACTCCCCTTACTGCCTGGAAGGCTGTTCGACGAACTGTTTCAGGATCGCGTCCTGGTCGGCGAACGACCACTCTTCGCCGTCAGTGTCTACCGTCGCCCGTAACTGCTCTAGGTCCTTGCGAAGCATCATCTGCTCAATGCTCTGCCCGGACGGAATCATCGGATACACGTTCTCTTCGGTAGGCACCACGAAGTCGATAATCACCGGCTTGTGTTTCTGGCTGAGCGCCTCGCGCAGCGCCGGCTCCACGTCCTCGGCTTTGGTCACACGCATGCCGATGGCGCCGTACGCCTCTGCCAGCTTCACGAAGTCGGGCGAGGCTTGCAGGTCCACCTCGCTGTATCGCTCGCTCCAGAAAAGCTCCTGCCACTGGCGCACCATGCCCAGCGAGCGGTTGTTGATAATCGCCACGACGATGGGCAGTTCGTACACCACCGCCGTCATCAGCTCCTGCACGGTCATCTGGAAGGAGCCATCGCCGTCGATACACACCACCTTCTCGTTGGGGAAGGCGAGCTGCACTCCGATAGCCGCGGGCATACCAAAGCCCATTGTGCCCAGCCCACCGGAGGTGATGAACTGTCGCGGTCGCTTCACCTTGTAGTACTGCGCCGCCCACATCTGGTGCTGTCCCACGCCGGTGGTCACGATGGCGTTGCCTTCGGTCACCCGCCAGATTTCGTCGATCACGTACTCGGCGTGCATCTGGCCATCCTTCGGATAAATCAGCGGGAAACGCCGCTTCCACTCCATAATCTGGCGGTTCCACTCGGTAGCGGGGCGAGGCTCCACGTACTTCAGCAGCTCGCGAAGCACGGTCTTCACATCGCCCACAATCGGGATATCGCAATGCACCACCTTGCCGATTTCGGCGGGGTCGATGTCGATGTGGATGACCTTGGCGTATTTGGCGAACTGGTCCAGCTTGCCCGTCACGCGGTCATCAAAGCGTGCGCCCACCGCAATCAGCAGGTCACAGTTGTGCACGGCATGGTTGGCGTAGGCGGTGCCGTGCATCCCCAGCATCCCCAGGCTGTTGGGATGGTTCTCGTCGATGGCGCCTTTGCCCATCAGCGTGGTGGTGACCAGGATGTTGGTGCGCTCGGAAAGCTCAGTCACCTCTGCCTGCGCACCAGATTGAACGGCGCCGCCGCCCACGTACAGCACCGGACGCTTCGCCTCTTTGATTGCCTGCGCCGCCTTGCGAATCTGCATCTCGTGCCCTTTGTACGTCGGGCGATACGATGGGATGTCCACGTTCCGGTTGTACTGCGAGGGATCCCACTCGATTTTGCCAAGGCTTACGTCCAGAGGGATGTCTACAAGCACAGGACCGGGGCGTCCTGACCGTGCGATGTAGAACGCTTCGGCGATGACGCGCGGGATGTCTTCCGTGCGCCTCAGCAGGAAGTTGTGCTTGGTGATAGGCATGGAGATGCCGATGGCATCGGTTTCCTGAAAGGCGTCTTTACCGATGTAGGTGGTGCGCACCTGTCCGGTCAGCGCGACGATGGGAATGGAATCCATCTGCGCGGTGGCGATGCCGGTAATCAGGTTCGTTGCGCCCGGACCGCTTGTCGCCAGGCAGACGCCCACCTTTCCCGTAGCGCGTGCGTAGCCGTCCGCCATGTGTGCGGCGCCCTGTTCGTGCCGGACAAGGATGTGTTTGATGTCCCGGTAGTCGTACAGCGCGTCGTAGATGGGCAGAACGGCTCCGCCCGGATAGCCGAAGATGAACTCCACGCCTTCCTGCCTCAAACACTCCAGCAGGATTTGTGCTCCAGACATTTTTGCCATTTTGCAAACGACCTCCCTCTGTGTAGCCTTAGTATCAAAAAAGCCTCTCATCCCCCAAGGGACGAGAGGCTGGATGACCTCACGTGGTACCACCCTTGTTGCTCGCGCCATTGGGCGGATACAGTAAACCGTATGGATTATCGGCTGCGCGAGCCACTCTTTGCGCGATATCGGGCGCACCCGGAGAGACCTACTCGAAGCCGTTACTCTTTCAGCCTCTCTGCTCCGAGGCGAGTTTCGGCAGGGGTGTCTACTGCCTCGCACCAGCCGGCAGCTCTCTGTCAGTCCACCGTCCGCCTACTACTCCTCTTCAACGCGTTCCCAGTATGAAGTTGTCCAGTAATATTGCGATTGGTGCATAGTTTATACCACACCTCTGGAGAGTTTGTCAATACTTTGCAGGCGAATTTCGGGAAATTGGTTGTTAAGGATTGTTTTATGTGAGGGAGAGGTCAGAAGGGGCTTAGACGACTTCACCTAACCCCCAGCCCCTTCCCTGCGAGGGAAGGGGAGTCAGATTCCTCCCCGCCTGCGGGGAGGTCAGGTGGGGCTATCCCGCGCCGGGGAGAGGGGTCGGCTCACCAGGAGGTTCGCCCTCCAGGTTGGGCAGATGCACTTTCGCTGGAGGGCGAGGCTCCTGCCGAGCCGTTTGAGGTATCAGCCCCCCTGTAGTCCCCCCGCAAGCAGGGGGACAATCCCTCTCCTTGTGGGAGCGGGTCAGGGTGAGGGCTTTTGTGCGGCGTCAGGAGGGGCTATCCCGCGTCGGGGAGAGGTTGGGGGAGGGGGGGTGCCAAAACCAAACAGCCCGCCGTCCGGCGGGCTGTTGTGGAATACGGAGGCTTGCGCAGGCGGGGACTAGCCAGCACGGCGACGCCGTACCGAATAACCCAATAGCCCAGCAATACCCGTGCCCAGAGCAAGTAACCCACCCGGCTCCGGCACCGGCACCAGGCTAAGCGTCAGCAGATAATCAATATTCTGCGAATGCGTGCCGTTGAATGGAATCCCGTCGTCTCCGAGGAACGTAACCCCCACGTCGGGGTAGCCACTCACCGCCACTCGCCAGTTGCCGTTACTGGAGATAACGCCAGACAAAACGTTAGGCGCATAAAGGTCGTAAGCAACAAAATTCGCAGAGGGGTCAAAAAGGCCCAGTGCGCTGGAGTTGCTCAACGAGCCGGGAACGATCACCAGCTGCGCTGCGAAGAAATCTCCCGCCAGCAGGGGTATCTGGAAGTAATCCACATCCCCAGGAGCAACCGAACCCAGAATGCTCACCGAACCCGTTGGGGTAAATAACGTACGGGCTATCAGCTGGGCACTGCCAAAAGTATTATTGGGTTCCAGCTCGGGAATCGGACTGCCTGCAAACACCGGAAGTGCAATCACCGCACATACCAGCGCCGCTATCAAAACGCTTCTGAGCTCCCGCATTATCCATCCTCCTTTCGTATCATACCCGTACATTACTATAGTGCAAGATTCGTACCAAAACAAGGGGTTTGGCTCCCTTTTTGGGAAAAAGCCGTTAATAATACCTGTTTTGTATTTTTTATCAATCTCCTCCTTCCACCTGTACCGCTTCGTAAGCCACCTGGGGCTGGCGTATGGTGCTCATCGCCTCCTTAACCAGCCATATCGCCAGCACCAGGATAACCCCTGCGAAGCCCAGAAGCAGCCAGTTCCCCTGCTTCCAGAAGCTGGACATACTCCACAGTAGCGCGCTGATGGTGACCACCAGCATGAAAGCCATCGGCACGGCGGTGTACACCGTAGACCGCCCCAGCGCACGCAGGTACAGCGACACCACCAGCAGGGACAGCCCAGCCAGCAACTGGTTAGACGTGCCGAACAGCTGCCACAGGATGGAGCCGAGCGGCTTGATCTGACCCGTTACCGGGTCGGGAGAGCGCATGAGCGCGAACCCGCCGATGAAACCCACCGCAATGGCAGTGGCGACCAGCGGTTTCTGCAGCACCGCCAGCCTCCACGCGCCGCCCAGCTCCTGAATGTTGTATCGGATGAGCCGGGTGCCGCTGTCCAGCGTGGTGAGCGCAAAGCCCACCGCCACGGTTGCCACAAACACTTTTGCCAGCTCCAGCGGCACGCCGCTGTAGGAGACAATCGTGCCGGCTCCGTGTACAAAGTTCGCCAGAGCGTGTGTGCCTGCGCTCTTCCAGTCGGCATAGCGAGCGGACCACTCGGCAAACGATCCCATTCCCGCCGAGACGCCTATCAGCGCCAGCGTCGCCAGCAAGCCTTCGGTCAGCATTCCCCCGAACGCCACCGGTCTGGCGTGACTCTCACGGGCAATCTGTTTGGAGGTCGTGCCCGACGCCACCAGCGAGTGAAATCCCGAAACCGCTCCACATGCCACGGTAATGAATAGCATGGGGAAAAGCGGTTGCAGGGAAGAGGCCGAGGTGTTGACGGCCGGAGCGGTGATGCGCGGATTGCCCACCAGCGTGCCGAGGAAAAGCAAGACCATGCCCAGATACAGCTGGAATGAGTTCACATAGTCGCGCGGCTGGAGCAGAAGCCACACTGGCAATACCGAGGCGGCAAAGGCGTACACCATCAGCGCATACGTCCATCGCTCTGGCGTTAACGCCGCGCCCGCGACGCCGGTAATGGGCACCTGCACCCCCACCCACACGAAGAACAGACTGACGATAACCGACAGCACCGTCAGCGGCGCGAGCGCGATACGCAGGCGATAGTGCAGAGTCCCTACCACCAGGGCAATCAAGACAAGTATGACACTTGGAAGTACTGCCTCCGGCACATGCCCGCCCTCTGCGGCGCCCGCTCCGGGCGCGAACAGCATAGAGATATTCACCACGAACACGCCCATCGCCAGCGCGAGCGCGAAGATGGCGAACAGCAGGAACAGAATACGCGCCCGATGCCCCATCACATCGGCGGTGACATCGGCGATGGAGCGTGCCCGATTGCGCACGGAAGCCACCAGACAGCCCATGTCGTGCACCGCGCCCACGAAGATGCTTCCTATCACAATCCAGAGCAGAGCAGGAAGCCATCCCCAGATGACCGCGATAGCCGGTCCCAGCAGCGGACCCAGACCGGCGATAGAAGCGAAATGATGCCCAAACAGCACGGGCGCGGGCGTGGGCACGTAGTCTACGTCATCCCGCTGCGTGTGTGCAGGGGTTGGGGCATCATCGTTCAGACGGAAGAGCTGCTGCGCCAGAAACCCGCCATACCAGCGATAAGCAACCCACAGGGCGAGTGCGACAAAGAGCACTATCCACACTGCCTGCAAATCAGTGTCACCCTCCTTCTTACAGATATTTCACGAACCGGTTTTGGTTATCCACCAGGATGATGCGAGGCGTTATCGGCTCGTCGGTAAGCGCAAAGGCGGCGATGATAATTTTCTGTCCAACTGCAACCCTCAGCGCCGCCGCGCCGTTGATACAGATGACCCCACTGCCCGGCTCACCGGCGATGGCGTAGGTTTCAAACCGCTCGCCGTTGGTCAGGTTCCAGACGTGCACCAGCTCGCCGGGCAGCAGGTCTACTCGCTCCATCAGGTCGGCATCAATGGTGATACTGCCGATATAGTCCACATTGGCTTCGGTGATGGTAGCGCGATGGATTTTGCTTTTCAGTACCTGCCTGAGCACCATGCGCTAATGCCCTCCGGTCACCCCCGGAGCCGGTCTGGTGCGGGCTTTGCGCTTCTCTTTGCCCACTACCGCGGGCGCGGCTGAAGGCTCCTGCACCTCCACCGTTACCTCCGCAAACCGCCGCCGCATGGCAATGCCACCACCCAGCATCATCAGTATCGTGCCGAGCCACACGAGGTTAATCAGCGGCTTCAGCTTCACCTCCACCGGCACGATAACATGGTCGGGCATGGTGGTCTGTCCGGGCATGCCGAAGAAGTGCAGGATGACCTGCCGCTCGTTGGCGTTAATCTCATCGGCGAAGATTGCCACCTCGCCCCCGCCGGGCAGTTTGGCGGGCCTCCAGCCCTTCCCAAACACCGCCACAGGCACCAGCTCCGTCTTTTTTCCTTTATATTCTACATCAAGCACCGCGCCGATGCTCATGTCGGGACCGCCCATGGTGCCTTGAATCTGGAAGTTCTTAAAGTGGACGGTGTAATCGCCGATCTTCTTGGTTTCGCCGCGGCGGATGGGAAGCGTCTTGCCCGGGTCCTGCATCCGCTCGATAACGCCGCCTCCGTCGCTTCCAATGGCGATGTACATATCGTACAGCGCGTGTTTGTAGATATGAGGCTCCGCCACGCGACGCGGCTGCATCGGGTTGTGCGTGTCGAAGTAGTATACGGGACGCGCCTCGAAGCTTTTGCCACCGTTGAGGCTTTCAAACTTCAGGCGCACCGCGTTGTCTTTGCCCATCTCCTCATCGGGATGGGTCATGCCCGCGTAGCTTACCTTGAAGCCGAACATCTCGGCGGTCATTCCGTTGGTGAGCACCGCTTCCGCTTTTTGCTCGTAGAACGCGCTTGCCGCTGCCCCAAGCAATACCAGCCCTACCCCCACATGGGTCAGGTAGCCGCCCAGGCTCTTGGGACTGCGTTTCGCCAGCCGCCATACCAGTATCGCGTTGGACAGGATGGCGAACACCGACAACAGCATCAGGAAAAAGACGCCGACAGCGGTGGGCAGGCGCAGGAAGTAGGAGGTAATCGCCACCGCCAGCCCGATGACCAGCGTCGCGTACCAGGGCGCGGAGATGCGCTGGATGAAAACGTCGGTGTTCTCCACCTTGCGCCAGCTGAGGAACGGAACCAGCCCCAGCAGAAGCAGGAACACATACGCAAACGGGGCATTGGCAAGGTGGTAATAACGGGTATCCACGGCGCTGCTCTGTTTGGTGATCAGCAGGGAGATAATGGGCATGGACGCGCCGATGAGCGTTAATCCTGCAATCACCACCAGGGCGACGATGCCCAGCGAAAACGCCAGGTCCCGCGACAGCACCCCCTCAGCGGTCTGTTTGGCGGGGATACTGCGCAGGCGGAACAGCCATAACCCCAGCCCACCAACCGTGTAGGTCAGGAGCATGGCAACCACCAGCCCCAGTGCGCCTTTTGCCAACGCGTCGAAGGCGTGCACCGAAGACTCGGCGAGGGCGCCGCTGCGCGTCATATAGGTTCCGTAGAAGAAGAGCGGCGCTCCCAGCAAAGCCATCAGCAGGTTAGAGCGGTGCAATCCACCGCGATTGCACTGAACCACCAGACCATGCATCAGCCCCGTGATGACCAGCCAGGGCACCAGCGACGAGTTCTCCACTGGGTCCCAGCCCCAGAATCCGCCCCAGCCGAGCGTCACGTAAGCCCAGTACCCGCCCAGAATCAGCCCTGCGCCCAGCGTAAGCCAGCACAGGACGACGTAGGGCATGGCGATTTGCGCCCAGCCGTCCCAGTCCTTGCGCAGCAGGGCAGCTACCGCGATAGCAAAGGGGATACCCAGCGCCGCGAACCCGATGAAGATGGTTGGTGGATGTATCGCCATCCAGTAGTTCTGCAGGAGCGGGTTCAGCCCCATGCCCTCGGGGGGCACTTCGCTGGGCGGATACAGCAGAAACGGCGACTGCTTGGTGAGTATCGCCATCAGGAAGGCAAGGATACTGCTGTACACCGCCATTGTCAGCGGCTCGTAGCGGTGCAGGCGACGAATCAGCAGAAGTCCCAGCAGAGCCGTCCAGAACGCCCACAGCAGGAAACTGCCTTCCTGACCTGCCCATGCGGACGACAGCTTGTAGTACCACGGCAGGTCGCTGGAGCTGAAGTTCGCCACATACACCACGCGGAAATCGCTGCGCATACACAGCGAAATCAGGATACCAAACGCCATGACCACACTAACGACCGCCAGGGCATACGCACGGCGTGCCCACAGAAGCCACCGAGCCTGCCGCGCAGAGAGCGCAAACAGCACCGTCGCCGTCAGCGCGCTGGCTACGCCCAGATAGATGATCAACCGACCCCATTCTGCACTGTTCATTGGGAACTCTCCTGATATTCCTGCATCTGCTTGCCCTGGTACTTGGAGGGGCACTTGTACAGGATTCTTTCCGCTACGAACACATCGCCCTGCATCTGACCGATAGCCACAATCTCGGTGGCTTGTTCCACGTTGCCCTGTGCCAGCTTGGGGTGTACCACGGGCAGGCGGTCGCCTTTAGCGTCTTCTATGATAAACCGGGTCTGCATCTGAGCGTGGTCTATCTCCACCGAGCCCGGCACCAGTTTTCCCTTCACCTGCACTTTACCGCTGCTCTGGCGTGCCTGTGCGACCGAGACGTACGGCACGATGGTCTGAATCATCGCACGTCCCGCCATCACCAGACCCAGCGCGATGAAGCCGAGCGCTATCAGATACGCCTTTTTCATTGGTCTCCTCCCTCATCCAGTCGTTGTTCCAGCGTTCGCAGGCGCATGTCCAGCCAGAACAGGTATCCGAATATCCCTGCCCATATCAGCAGGGGAGTAATCATATAGGCGAGAAGTGGGTTCATGGTTGTACTCCTGTTAAGGTGTGTTCAGGTTCGGATTGCCTTCGCCGGCGCAGGCGGGTTTCCAGCATCTCCACGCGCAAGCGCAGGCGAAACATCCACACGAATACTGCCAGCATGCCCGCGAAGAAGCTCCACAGCGTGAGACGATAGGTGGGGTCCAGCCCCGACCGGGAAAACAGCGTGTTGGATGGATGCAGAGATTCCACAATTCGGGGCATTATCCAGATAAGGAACACCATCGCCGGGAAAGCCAGCAGGGCATACGATGCGGAAAGACGCGCTCGTTTCCCGCTCTCTTCTACCGCCCCACGAAGGACGAAGTAGGCAGCATACACCAGCATCAGCATCACGATAGAGGTCTCGCGTGGGTCCCAGTTCCACGCACTGCCCCACTGTTCCATCGCGAACAGTGAGCCTGTCACCGTCGCCAGCACGGCGAACAGCAGTCCCAGCTCGGCGGCAATGCTGGCCTTGACGTCCAGCAAAGGCTCGCGACGGCGCAGGTAGGAATAAGAATACCACGCATTCACCAAAAACGCCACGAAGGTGAGTATCGCGCAGGGGACGTGGAACACCACGATTCGCGCCGATTCGGGACTGCGGAACCCCTGAGCCGGCGGAAGCCATAGAAAGGCAGCGACCGTCACTCCAGCAATCCAGACGCCTGTCAGTATTTTCGCTACCGCGTTCATGTTACTCGCTCCAGATGTGTTCAAACACCAGCAGTGACGCCGGCACAATCACCAGCATAAAGCCCACCAGCACCTGCAGGTCGCCCGTTGCCACGCGCCAGCCGGCCTCGCTCAGCCACGCCGCCTTGGTAGCGTGAATGGCTACCAGTAGAGGCGGCAGTGCCACCGGAAACGCCAGCACCCCAAACAGTGCGCCGCGCATGGTGGCTTTGGCAACGATGGCTCCAACCGCCGTTGTCGCACACGCCAGCGCCGTGCTGCCCAGTACCACCACCGTCACAAACAGGCTCCAGTGGCGCACCGGCGCCTCCAGCAACAGCAGATACAGCGGCACTGTGACCAGACAGAGCACCCACATCAGCGCGGTGTTAAACGCCAGTTTGCCCACAAACACACCCGTCGGCGATACCGCCAGCCTCAGCGCATCGGCGGTGCGTGTCTCTTCCTCTACTACAAATACGCGCGACAAGCCCGCTATCGCAGCGAAGAACACAATAACCCACAAGAGCGACGCTTTGACCTCACCCGCCACTCCCGACGGCGGCGCCAGCGCAAACCCCGACGCCACCACCGAAGTGACCGCAAATAACAGCACCGCCCCCAGCGCCACCCGCGTGCGCAGCTCCAGCAGCCAATCCTTGCCGAATACTGCCAGTGCCTCACGCGCCCAGCTGGATGAGCGGTTCACCGTAGTCCAGCTCTCGGGTGTCGTTTGTGGCGACGATAACGATGCCATGTTCTGCCTGCACTCGCACCGCATGGCGGATAAAATCCATTCCCGCCGCGTCTAGATTGCTACCCGGCTCATCCAGCAGCAGCACAGGCGGACGGTGCACCAGCGCGGTCAGCACTTTCAACCGCTGTACCATGCCGGTGGAGAATGTGGCGACCGGGTCGTGCGCCCGCGAGCGCAGATGTACCCCCTCCAGCAGTTCCAGCAGGTCGCTGTCCCGTGCCTGCACGCCCCGCGCTCGGGCAAAGAAGCGCAGATTTTCCAGCGCGGTCAACGGGCGATACAGCGCAATATCGGGTGCCACCATGCCCACCGCCTGCCGCCTTTGCTGGGCGTTCAACCGTGCTCCATTGTGAAGGTACACTACCTCGCCCTCTGTCGGCGTCAACAGCCCCGCGATAATCTTCAGCAGGGTACTTTTGCCGCTGCCGTTGGGTCCCAGTATGGTCCACGCTCCGGGGGCGATCACCTTCGCCGAGATGTCCCGCAGGACTGGGCGGTCATTGTACTCCTTGCCCACCCGCCGGAGCTCAATTTGCCAGTTCATCGCTTCCCCAGGCAAAGTATACCCGATGTTTGGTCGCAGGGCAACGTAGTCATGCTACATAGCAATCTCCACCTTCACTGGTGAAGCAAACGGCTGGTACAGGGCATCCAGTCGCTCCGCGGGAAGCGCGCCTTTGGTGAATATCACGCGGTAGCGAAACGTCTGCTGTCCACCCGCCGGGATGGTGATACTGCCGTCGGCGTTCGGGTTGTTCTGGAAGTCGCGCCAGCCGAACGGGTTGGCGGCAAACAGACCGTAGTCGCGCACGTGCCAGTAGGTGGGATGATGTGGGTTACCTGGATGGTCGAACACTGAGATGCTGTATATCTCACCGCCGATGTCTCCGCTGTATTCGCACCAGACGGCGCGCGTGCCCCATGCCTCTTTGTCGCGTTTGCCCGCCGCGGTCAGTATCGCGCCCTTGCCGTGACGCAGTTCCATGCTGGTGGGGATGCGAATGCCGAACGTGCCCTCTTTGGTGTCCCCCAAACGCACCGGCTGGTCGCCCGCGCGAAGGGTGACGGTAAAGTCAATGATCCGCAGGTCGCCCAGGTCATAGATACAGGTCTCGCGCGTATCCGTGCAGAGTACCCGCCCATCCGGTGCACGCCACTCGTTGCGCGTGATGAGAAACGTACCCACGCGCCCACCGAAAATATCGGAGAACTCGCGATGCACGATGCGCCCTTTGCCCTCTCCTTCTCCCCAGAAGTCCACGCCGTTCACGTCGCCATGCGTGAACCAGAAGGATTTCTGATGTGGGTGGTCGGTCGACTCGCCTTCGCGCTGTTCCATCGGGAAGGCGCGGGTCATTGCCACGCCGGTCTGAGCATGGATCGGATATAAATAGGGCTTCGCCGCCCCGGAGAAAACGTAGCGGGTAACCAGGCGGCCGTCAGAGGTGATTTCAAGCCCGTTGCCTGTCAGGCGCGCCTGCCATCGCGAGGGAGCAGAAGGGGTTTTGTCCGTCTCCAGCAGGTACTCGCGCCTGCCGCCGGGATGTATCCACAGCAGCTGGCGCGTGCCTCCCTCGCCAATCCGCACATCACAGGGCACTTCAGAACGGCTGGGGAGCAAAAGCAGGCGAACGGCATCCGTGCTCACCGAAGCAGGCAGGTTGGCGGTCACGAGGGTGGGGGCGTTGCCCGCGGTTTGTACGCGCAGGCGAAGCGCAGACTCTGCCCCCAGCGCTGAAGTGCCGACCATCAGCACCGCCAGACAACCGAAGAACGTGGCGAGCCGCATTTGTGCCACCTCCGTTTGGGTAAGGCAGTCTCAGAACTCTAACGTGTATCCCGCGCTGAAGAACAGCTGATTGCGCCACACACCCGCCTGCAGACGCAGGTTCTCATCGTGGCTGTAACGCAAGCCTCCGTTCACGTTGTCGCCGTCGTACTCCAGAATCACGCGCCATTTCGGGTTCAACACTCCTTCGGCGCCGCCAATAATCTTCTCGCGGAACAATCCCGTGCCATAACCAGCGTGCAAGATAATCTGCGACACCGTGTCTTCCGCATCTGGCGGCACCTTCGCCCGGGTGCTCAGCATCAGGTAGCCTGTCCGCTCCACCGCCTTGGCAACGTCAATCACCCCCACACCGATTTTCAGGTTCTCGAAGCCGGTGGGGATGAACTGCACCTTGGCGCTGGCGATGGTGCGGTTGTCCGCGTTGTCGCGGTCAAGGTAGGCGACACCGACCTCCACGAAGTTGGCGATACCGGCGTTCAACGCCACCGTGCTCAGGTCGCGCCCGAAGTGCGTGCCTATCTGGAACTTGCGCGCGCTCAGCACATCTGCCGTGGGCACGCTGAACAGCCCCGTGGGTCCGTAAATGGTGCCCGTACGCGAAGGCAGGGTCGGCGTTTGCGCCAGCACAGGAAGCGCACATGCCACACCGGCAATAATCATGAGCAATCGTCTCATGGAAACCTCCTCGTGCACAGATTCAACATGGTTCACTGCTATCTTCGCGATGTCGCCCCGTAACTCCTCTGCCCTTGCCGTTTGGAAGTTGCAGGGGTATTATAATAGCCAGTATGTCATACGGAAATGGTCGCAACGGAAGTGAAAAGGAAACCCCGCGCTCGCAAGGCACTGAAGCAAAGCGGGGGACGGTGCTGAAAAGGCTGAGCGGTTTCGCCGGGCGGGTGGCACTGCTGGCACTGCACCAGATGGCAAAGCGCGTCCCTCCGCCCACGCTGTACCGGATAGGCACGTGGCTGGGGAAGCTGGCGTACCGTCTGTCCCGCCGGTATCGCACGGTCGCCGAGCGCAACCTTCGCATGGCGTACGGAGAAACGCTATCCGACGCGGAACGTCAACGGCTGGTTCAGCAAGTCTTCATCCATTTTGCCAAATCGCTGATGGAGTTTCTGGTTGGGGATGGGTTGTCTCCTGAGCATATCCGGCGCATGGTTACCATCATCGGCGAAGAGCATCTGCAATGGTGCGTTCAGCAGGGCAAAGGCACGCTTATCGTCACGGCACACTATGGAAACTGGGAGATTGCAGCACGCTTTCTGACGCAATGCCGCGGCTACACGCTCAACGTGGTGGCGAGAGATGCCGACGATTCGGTGACGACCGTGTTGGTGAACCGCATCCGGGAGCAGGGCGGCTACCGCGTGTTTTCCAAAGGGCAGGCGGTGCGTGCCACCCTGCAGGCGTTGAAGCGGAACGAGCTGGTTGCGCTTTTGCCCGACCAGAACGCGGGCGATGTATACGTGCCGTTCTTCGGGCGGCTGGCAGGCACGGTGGCGGGTCCGGCTATCCTTGCCCTGCGCACAGGTGCGCCCATCCTGCCGGTGTTCTGCACACGCCAGCCCGACAACACCTATCTGTTTGAAATCCTGCCGCCTCTCACCGTCCAGCCCTCTGGCGATAAAGAGCGAGACGTTACCGAGACCATGGCACAGATTACCGCCATTATCGAACATCAGGTGCGCAAGTATCCGTCGCAGTGGCTGTGGCTGCACAACCGCTGGAAGACGCGCCCACCGGAGGAGGCTCATGCGTATAGCGCCGCGGGTTGATATGAATCGGCTGGAGCGCGTGGCGATTGTCAAGCTGAGCTCCATCGGTGATGTGGTGCACGCCCTGCCTGTTGCGTCCGCCCTCAAACGCAGTTTCTCGCACCTGCAAATCACCTGGATTACCGAAGAGCGATGCGCCGAGATGGTGACGGGCAATCCCTACGTGCACGAGGTGTTGACCATTCCGGGCAAAGCCTGGCGACACCGCGCCTGGGACCCCCGCACGTGGCAGGAGGTGCACCGAATTGTGAGCCTTCTGCGCTCACGCCGCTTCCAGATGACGATAGACCTGCAGGGACTGCTGAAAAGCGCGGTGGTGGCGTGGCTGACGGGTGCGCCCATCCGAATCGGCTATCACTGGCAGAGGGAAGGGGCGTGGCTCTTTAACCGGGTAGTGCCCAAAGAGCCGACCAGTGTGCACGTGGTGCAGGAGTACCTGGATGTTGCCCGGTTTCTGGGAGCGGATACCGAACGTGTGGAGTTTCCGCTGTACATCTCGCCAGAGGCAGACGAACGGGTGCGCTGCCTTCTGCAGGAGGAAGGTATTCCTTCGGCAGAGGGGTTTATCTCCATCAACCCGTCGGCGGGACAGCCTTTCAAGCGATGGCGCACTGAACGATGGGCGGAATTGATTACCCTGATTGACCAGCAGTATCATCTACCGGTGGTGCTGGTGGGTGGCAGAGCAGACCGCCCCCTTGCCGACGATATTCGCGCCCGCACCCCTGCGCCCTTTGTGGACCTGGTGGGCAGAACGAACCTGAAGGAGCTATCGGCAATACTGCGTCGCAGTCTGTTGCATATCTGCGGGGATACTGGCTCGGCGCACATCTCTGTCGCACTGGGCAAGCCGGTGATCGGATTGTATGGACCCACAAACCACCTGCGCACCTCTCCCTACGGACAGGAGCACCGCCTGATCACGCACAAAGACCAGTGTCCTGTGTGTAACGGTGCGAAATCGCGCCGCGAGCACTCGGACTGCATGGACATGATTACCGTATCGGAGGTTCTGCAGATGGTGGAACGCACTCTGCTGGAGGTAATGACCCATGCCTGACCCTGAGCGCATTCTGATTGTCACCAAATCGCGCTATCTGGGCGATACCATCGTGGCGACGCCTGCGATGCGTGCGCTGGCGACACGCTACCCCGGAGCGCACATCACTCTTCTTTCCAACCCGCTGGCGAAGGAGCTTCTGCGCGGCTGTCCGTACGTGCAGGAGTATCTGGCGCGTCCGGCGGCGGCACGCCGCAGGGTGGATATGGAGATGTGGCGCGTGCTGCGCCGGAAAAAATACGACCTAGCGGTACTGTTTAACCGTTCGCTGAGCAGCGCCATCCTGGCTTTTCTGGCAAGGATACCGGAGCGGGTGGGGTTTGACACCGAAGGCAGAGGCTTCCTGCTGACCAAACGAGTGCCCTATCACCCGCCCAGGCACGAGATTCTGCACCTGCTGGACGTAGCAGAGGCGTGCGGCGCTCCGGCACAGGGCACACACATGGAGCTGTGGGTGACGCCGGAGGAGCGTGAAGCCATTCGTGACCGCCTGACGAAGGAGGGCATTGACCTCAACGCGCCGATCATGCTGGTACAGCCCGGTTCAAACGATGCCTACGTGAAGCGATGGCGCACCGAAGGCTTCATCTGGGTGGCACAACAACTGCAGAAGGAGTACGGTTTTCAGATTATCCTGCTGGGCGCCAGCAACGAGCAGGACGTTGCCGACGAAGTGGCACAAGCCATGAAGGAAGGCGCGTTGAACATGGTGGGGCGCACCACCCTGCGCGAGGCGTTGGCTCTCCTGCAGGAGGTGGACCTGCTGATTGGCAACGATACCGGAATGATGCACGCAGCGGTGGCGTTCGGCACGCCGACGGTGGCGATATTCGCGCCCCACAAGTTCCAGCGATGGGCGCACAACCATGATTGCCACCGTGCGCTGACCGTGCCCTTGCCAGAGGGAACACGCCCCACTCAGGATCTGATTCACCAGCATCTGTTTGCGGTGAAAGAGCAGGATGTGCTGGAGGCGGCGCGTGAGGTACTGAGGGTCAAACCGCCACGCAGTGGCAAATAAACCACACAGGGGGGATAAGAGAGGGTGAATGTAACAATCAAATTCGGCACCGACGGCTGGCGCGCGGTAATGGCGCGTGAGTTCACCTTTGAAAACGTGGCGATTGTGGCTCAGGCGATTGCCAATTATGTGAAAGCGCAGTCCCATGCGGAACGCGGTATCGTTATCGGCTACGATGCACGCCTGCTGTCCGACCTTTTTGCGGAGACCATTGCCGACGTGCTGACGGCAAACGGCATCCCCGCGCTGGTCACCGACCGCGATACCCCAACGCCTGTCACGGTTTACACCATCCGGGCACGGGGGCTTGCGGGCGCGGTGATGCTGACTGCCTCGCACAATCCGCCTCAGTACAACGGCATCAAGTTCATCCCTGAGACCTGCCACCCCGCCCTTCCAGAGACGACCGATGCCATTGAGGAGCAGATTGCCTATTGCCTGAGCCATCGGGAGACGGTAAAGCGCGATGGGAACCCGTCGCTGAAACAGACCATTGACCCCCGCCCCGATTACTTCGCGCACCTGCACGACCTGCTGGACACCCGTGCGCTGGCAGGGTTGAAGGTGGTGTACGACCCGCTGTATGCGACGGGGCGCGGCTATGTGGACGGTTTCCTGCGTGAGGTGGGAGCGCAGGTGGAGACCATTAAGGGGGAGCGCAACCCTGCGTTCGGCGGCTCTCTGCCCGACCCGAACCCCGACAATTTGCGCCTGCTGAGCCAGCGCGTGCGGGATCTGGGGGCACACATCGGGCTGGCGACCGACGGCGACGCCGACCGCTTTGGCGTGGTGGATGCCGACGGCGAGATGATAACCGCCAATCAGGTGATTGTGCTGACGCTGTGGTATCTTTTGCGCAAGCTGAAGCCCCAGAGCGGGCACGCCGTGCGCACGGTTGCCACCACGCACCAGATAGACGCCCTTGCCCAGAGCCACGGCAACATCACGGTACATGAGACGCCCGTGGGCTTCAAGTGGGTGGGCAGCACGATGGCACGAACGGGTGCGCTGGTCGGCGGCGAGGAGAGCGGCGGGTTGAGCATCACCTGTCATATCCCCGAGAAGGACGGCATCCTTGCCGACCTGCTGATGGCGGAGATGGTGGCGAAAGAGGGAATTACTCTCAAGCAGGCTCTGGCACAGGTGGAGGCGCAAACGGGAACCTATATCACCCGGCGGATTGACCTGCACGTGGAAGAAACGCTCAAACAGCAAACCATGCGCCGTTTCCGCGAAGAGCCACCGGTAAACCTCAACGGTTTGCGCGTGGTGAACGTCAACCTGGTGGACGGCGTGAAGCTGTTGCTGGAGGGAGGCGCATGGGTGCTGGTGCGCCCATCGGGCACGGAGCCGTTGATTCGCTGTTACATTGAAGCACATGACGGGGAGACGTTGAGCGGGCTGATGCGAGCGATGCAGGAGCTGGTGCAGGCGGGGTAGCCACCGTTCTGGAGGGCGAGCCTCCTGTAGGGGCAACCCCCTGTGGTTGCCCAACCCGACGGAACAGCCCCACCTGACCTCCCCGCAGGCGGGGAGGAAAAGCTCTCACCCTGACCCTCTCCCACAAGGAGAGGGCATGTCCCCTATCTGGAGGGCGAACCT
>CAZOGB010000039.1:0-22083 GCA_964579145.1 uncultured bacterium
GGTTTTTAGGGGTTGAGAGGAAAAATTTCATCGGTTTTTTTGCGAGGATTGCTGTATAGCGTCGTCTCCGCCTCTCACAACGCGCCAGCAGGCACAGGAACAACACCACCCCATCGCGAATCCTGACATAACCATCCCAGAAAGGAGGTTGTGCGCGCTACGCACAGAGAGGCAACGATGGACAAACTTCGATTTGGCGTTATCGGTATTGGGGGAATGGCAGCCGCGCTGGCACAGCGACTCCAGCAGTTCGAAGATGCGGTGGTGGTTGCCGCTTCGGATACCAACCCCGAACGCAAAGCCGCTGCCGATGAGCTCAACGCCTCCTTCTACACCGATTACGAAGAGATGCTGAGCCGAGAAGCGATTGACGCGGTGGTGATTGGCACGCCATGTGGACTGCATCTGGATCCCACGCTGGCGGCGGCGCAGGCGGGCAAGCATATCTTCCTCGAGAAGCCGATGGAGATTTCGGTGGAGCGATGCGACCGCATGAACCGCGCCGCCGAAGAGGCCGGCGTTAAACTGATGGTCGGGCAGGTCTTGCGCCTGTTCCCACTGTTCCAGAAATCGCTGGACATCATTGCTTCGGGCGACATCGGCAAGCCCAGAGCCATCGCCATGACCCGCGCAGGCTACGCAACCGTTTTCCATTCCGGCTGGCGGGTCAAACGTGAGCTCGCCGGCGGAATGCTTTTGGAGACCAACGTGCATGAGCTGGACTACATGCGCACGGTAATGGGCGAGCCGAAGCAGGTATACGCCCGCATGTTCAACCTGCTGGGCAAAATGGAGTATGAGGACGTCGCCTACGTGATTATCGACTTTGAAAACGGCGGCATCGGCGACCTGGAAGCCAGCCTCTCCGCGGCGGTGGGCGAGTACCGGGTGCATATCATCTGCGAGGGCGGCGCGATAGCGCACGGCGGTTTCGGCGGAAGCCTGCGCTGGGCACGACTGGGCGAAAAGGAGACGGTGGTCTCCGTGGAAGAGGCTCAGCAGGAGTATGGCGACCCCTATGTGCGCGAACTGCGCTCGTTTGTGGACTGGGTTCTGCACGATAAGCCGCCCATCTTCACCGGCTGGGACGGTCGGCAGGCGGTGGCGATGTGTGAAGCCGCCTATCTTTCGCAGGAACGGGGCGTGCCTGTTGCCGTGCCCTGACCTGTTGACGAAGCGCATTCGGAAAGCGTAGAATAACATCGGGAAGAGGTGCGGGGGCGTTCATCGCCCCTGTCATTTTTGGCTGTGGACGGTAAAGAGAACATGCTCATGCGTGTGGTTGCAACAGAGGGTACATCTCGTGAGGAGATAATAGCACTGCTTCGCCGGTCGCTGGCGCTGGACGACGCAGAAGTGGAGGCGCGGGTGCGCGCCATCCTGAACGACGTCGCCTCGCGTGGCGACTCCGCCCTGCGCGAATACACCGCCCGATTCGACGGCGTGCAGATCGCCAGCCTGGAGGTAACACCGGAAGAGTTCCAGCAGGCACAGCACGACGTCCCTCCCTCCGTTGCCGATGCCCTTCGCCTCGCCGCACGCCGCATCCGCCGGTTCCATGAGCATCAGAAGCGCAGTTCATGGTTTGATGTGGACGAACACGGCGGGCTGGTGGGACAGATGATTACTCCCCTGCGGCGGGTGGGGGTGTATGTGCCCGGCGGGCTGGCGGTATATCCCAGCTCGGTGCTGATGTGCGCCATCCCCGCGCAGGTGGCAGGTGTGGAAGAGATACTGCTCTGCACTCCTCCGCGAAAGGACGGCACGGTGCATCCGCTGGTGCTGCTCGCCGCGCAGGAGGCAGGGGTAAAGCGCGTGTTCAAGGTGGGCGGCGCCCAGGCGATTGCCGCCATGGCATACGGCACACAAACCATCCCTGCGGTGGACAAGATTGTGGGTCCGGGCAACATCTACGTGACGGTTGCCAAGAAACTGGTTTATGGACAGGTGGGTATTGACATGCTGGCAGGACCGAGCGAGGTATGCATTCTCGCCGACGAGAGCGCAAACGCCCGCTTTGTGGCGATGGATATGCTGACGCAGGCGGAACATGACGTGCATACCGCCGCGTTCCTGATAACCCCTTCCCCTGCCCTCGCGCAGGCGGTACTGCAAGAGATTGAGAGGGCGATGGCCGACCTGCCGCGGCACGACATTTTACAGCAGACGCTTGCCCACAATGGCGGCATCATCATCACGCGCGATATGGACGAGGCGGTGGAGCTGGCGAACGCCTGCGCCCCCGAGCACCTCGCGCTGATGGTCGCCGAACCGTGGCGTTACCTGCCGGGTATTCGGTGCGCCGGTGCGGTGCTGATGGGCGACTACTCTCCCCAATCGCTGGGGGACTACGTGGCGGGACCGAGCCATACCCTGCCCACCAGCGGAACCGCCCGCTTCGCCTCGCCGCTGAACGTGGACGATTTCGTCAAAAAGACCAGCGTGATTGGCTTCACGCGCGACGCTCTGCAGGAGGTCGCCGATGCCATCCAGACGCTGGCGCAGGTGGAAGGGCTGGACGCGCATCGGCTGGCGGTACAGTGCAGAATGGACGCACAGACCTAAGTAAGAATCTAAACACCGGGGGATAACAGCATGGAAGAGCGCATGGCGCAGGTAGACCGCGAAACCGCCGAGACCAGCGTGCACGTGAGCCTGCACCTGGACGGCAGCGGCAAGGCAGATGTGGAAACAGGTATCGGCTTCCTGAACCATATGCTGATGCACGTCATCCGGCACGCCCTGTTTGATGGGGTGGTTCAGGCGAAGGGCGACCTGGAGGTGGATGCCCACCACACGGTAGAGGACGTGGGGATTTGCCTGGGGCTGGCGCTACAGCGAGCGCTGGGTGACAAGCGCGGCATTGAACGCTACGGGCACGCCGTCGTGCCGATGGACGATGCCCTGGTGATGGTGGCGGTGGACCTGTCGGGACGGGCGTACATCGGATGCAACCTGCACCTGCCGCCGGTGATGCTGGGACAGATGCCCGCCGAACTGGTGGAGGAGTTCCTGCGCGCCTTCGCCTCCAATGTGCCCATGAACCTGCACGTGCGCCAGCTGGCTGGTCACAACGCCCACCACATCGCCGAGGCGACCTTCAAGGCGCTGGGACGTGCGCTGGCGGACGCGGTGCGTTACCGCCCCAGAGAAACGGGAGTACCCAGCACCAAAGGAGTGCTGTAGCGATGATTGCCATTGTGGACTACGGCATGGGCAACCTGCGCAGTGTGCAGAAAGCCTTGCAGAAGCTGGGCTATGAGGCGGAAATTACCTCCGACCCCGAAGCTGTGCGCCGGGCGGATAAGGTCATTCTGCCGGGTGTGGGCGCGTTTGGTGCTGCGATGGAAAACCTGCGTTGCGCCGGTCTGGACCGGGCAATTCGCGAATGCATTGAGGCGGGCAAGCCGTTTCTGGGCATCTGCTTAGGACTGCAACTGCTATTCGACTACAGCGAGGAGACCTGGACCGCCGAACGCGAGCGAGGACTGGGCATCCTGCGCGGCAGGGTGGTGCGCTTTCCCGAAGGGCTGAGCGACAACCAGGGCAGACCGTTGAAAGTGCCGCACATCGGCTGGAACGCCCTGCATATCGTTCGACAGGATACCCTCTTCAATGGCGTCGCGGAAGGCTCGCACGTCTATTTTGTGCACTCGTACTTCCCGGAGCCTGAAGACGAACAGGTGGTCACCGCTCGTTCCGACTATGGGGTACACTTCTGCTGTGCGGTTCAGCACGCGAACATCCGGGCGGTGCAGTTCCACCCGGAGAAGAGCAGTGCGGTCGGCTTGCGCATCCTGCGCAACTTCGCAGAGAGCGGAGATTGAATATTTTGCATTCTGTTTAGATTTATGATAAGATTACCGAAAGAAAATTGATTTCGTATGCAGAAACTTTAATACAGGCGGTAGGGTCAGAGATTATCAGATGGAAATCTATCCAGCCATAGACCTGCGCGGTGGGCGTTGCGTGCGCCTCCTGCAGGGGCGTTTTGACGCTGAAACGGTATACAGCGATGACCCCGTTCAAACCGCCCTGCGCTGGCAGGAAGAGGGAGCGCGCTGGTTGCATGTGGTTGACCTCGACGGCGCCCGTGTCGGCAAGCCCCAGCAGCTGGACGTGGTGGAGCGTATCATTGATGCCGTGCGCATCCCCGTACAGCTGGGTGGCGGGATTCGCGCCATACACCACATGGAGCAGGCGTTCAATATTGGAGTCGCCCGCGTGGTGATAGGCACGGCGATGGTCGCTGGCGATGACAAGTTCGCCCAGAAGATATTCTTCAGGGAGCGCGACCTGGTGGTGCTGGGCGTGGACGCGCGCGACGGGAAGGTGGCTATCCGCGGCTGGCAGGAGCAGACGGAGGTGGACGCCCTGCAGTTGATACAGCAGATGGCGAAGTACGGCGCACGACGCGCTATCTTCACCGACATCGCGCGGGACGGCACGATGCGAGGGGTGAATCTGGAGATGCTCAGCCTGCTGGTGCGTGAGGCGGGTATCCCCATCATCGCTTCGGGAGGGGTGGCGTCTATGGATGACCTGCTGGCGTTGAAGCAAATCGGCGTGGAAGGGGTCATCATCGGTCAGGCGCTGTACACGGGGGCTATCAGCCTGCGCGAGGCGCTGGAAAAGGTGGGATAACACATGGTAGAGCTATTCGCCCTGTCCATTCCGATTCTGTTGCTGACGATTCCCATCGTTGCACTGGTAACGCGCTACCATCTGGAGCGGCTCAAAATCCAGTCCCAAAACGAAGCGGGGTCGGTTGCTCAGCTGCGCAAGTCGCTGGAAGAGCTGCGAGACACCGCCACGCAGTACGACCTCGCGCTCGACCAGACCCTTCAGCGCATCGAGCGCAGGCTGGACGAGCTGGAAAACCGTATTGCGCAGCTGGAGCAGACACAATCCCAGCAGCTTTTGAGGTGAGAAGATGGGGGACCTGGTCGGACTGGTAGCCGTGGTGCTGATATTCGGTGGACCCATGTTCGCGATGTGGACCCGCTACCAGCTGGAGCGCGAACGCATCCGGCAGGAGAAGAACGACAAAGCCTTTGAGCAGGTCCGTCAGGAGCTGGCGCAGGTTCGCGAGACCAGCACTCAGTACGCACTCAGTTTTGAAGACGCGCTCCAGCGCATTGAACGCCGACTGGACGACCTGGAACAGCGGATGGGCGCGATGGAGAATCAGCAGATTCAGAGCAGGCTATGAGCACGGGAGGAAGGCACGATGAGCGGATGGGATGTGGTGGCTATCGGATTCGGGGTGTTTCTGGGGTCGGTGGGTCTGCTGGTGTTTGTGGTGCCGGTGCTCTGGATTGTCAGCCACTATTCGCACAAGGTGAAGATTGAGCGCATGAAACTGCAGTCGCAGACTCAGGGCACGGAAGCGTTGCGGAAAGAGGTAGAGGCGCTCCGCCAGCAGTTCCAGCAGCTTCGCGAAACCAACACGCAGTTTGTGCTCAGCTCTGATAACTCCATTAACGCCCTGCGCGAGAAGGTGGAACGTCTGGAAGAACGCCTCGCCAACGTCGAACAGCAATCCCTGCAACGACACCTGTAAGGGCAAAAACCCCTCCCCCACCGTTGCGATGGGAGAGGGGTGATGATACGCGGTTTACTCTTCGCCAATCATGCCGAAGTTCCGCACCAGCACGCCGAAGTCGAACAGCGTGATCTCTTCATCGCCGTCGAAGTCCACCACCTGGTTCCAGTTCTCATCCCCGCGCAGGGAGCCAAACGCCTGCACCAGCAAGCCGAAGTCGAACAGCGTGACCTCGTTGTCGTTGTCTGCATCGCCGTTGAGTATCCGCAGTTCCACCGATGCACTTCCTGCGCCGGCTGGTGGCACCACCACATTTCGGGCTATTGCCCTCAGCCAGTGTGAGAACTCGTAGTGCTCACCGAAGCGGTCCTGCACGTAGCTCTTCACGGCGATGTCGTACACGCCCTCGGGGATATTGTTCAGCCTGAACGCGCCTACCCCACCGCCTGCATCAGCGATAGTGTTCACGTTCAGTGCGATGCTCTTGCGGAACAGCACGTTGGTCGTTCCCGGCTCGCGGAACTCCAGCGTCAGCGGCGGGGCAACCGTCCACACGCCATCACCACTGCCGTACTTGGGATGCCCGAAGAAGCCATCCAGTATCACCATGCCGTCGATTTGCGGTGCCGGGGCGGGTTCGATGATGTACAGCTTGTCCCAGCGCACGTAATACAGCTTCCCGCTGGGGCTGACGGCGACTGGCGCACGGGCGCCCACCTGAAGGGCGTAAAAGTCGTACCAGTTCGGCCCCCAGATGCCCGTGTCCAGCTGCCACAGCACCTGACCCGTCGCTGGGTCTACTGCAATCACCTGCACCGACTCGCTCCGCAAGGGGTCATCGTTGTTGTGACGGGTCATGGCAATCCAGACGTCCTGCACCTGCTGTCCGGTAGCGGGCCGGATAATCTGCGCGAAGTGGTGCATCTCGCCCCAGTGCGACGGTCCCGACAGCAGAATGCGCGAGTTCAGGTTACCCCGTCCATCGCTGGAGTAAATCACCACCACACCGCTGAACGCAGCGGTGATGATGGACCTGCCGTCGGATAACAGCGAGGCGGTATCGCACCACCCGTGCCCACCCACCTCATGAGCCAGCGTACTGCCCGTACCGTCGGCGGGCTGAAGCGGGTCCAGCACCGAATCGTGTCGCGTGTCCAGTCGCCCCTTAATCGCGCCCGTTGCCACGTCGTACACCGTGAAGGTGTAGCCGTAGTCGCTCCAGGACACCTTGTACAGCTCGCGGTTTACCGGTGAATAGATAAGGTGTTGTTGGTTTGCCTTCTCACCCACCGCCCGCCACTGCAAAGCACCCGTCGCCAGGTTGATGGCGATAACCGTTTCCTCGCCGGGCACGTTGGAGGAGACACTGGCGAAAATACCCGGCTCACCAGGCGGGAAGGCATCCGGCACAATGGTGAATGACTGGTTGGGCATACCTAAAGGCGCGTCAGGCGTGCTGATTGGCACCCCGTCGGGCAGCGGGTAGTCCGCCATGAACTCTATCGTACCGGAGGCGGCGTCAATGGCAAAGCCGGTGAGAACGGTGATATCCTCTTCGCCGGTGCTCTTGCGCCATGGTTCGGACACCGCGTAAAGCGTGCCGTCAGCCAGTGCCAGCACGGGCGCCCAGTTTGCTGGACCTGGAGGCAGAGGCACGCTCCAGATGGTTGCGCCGGTGTTCTTGTCCAGCGCAGCAATTACCGGACGGGAGCCGGGTCCCGCCTTGCCGAACTGACATCCGACCGCGTACACACGCTGCTGTCCAACCAGCACCCCTCCCCAGCCGCGGTAGTGCCCGAACAGGTTATCGGACTTCCAGCGCAGGTTGCCGTTGGGGTCCAGCGAGTAGATGCTGACGGATTCGTTCGGGTTGGGAGAGGGTTCATTGTTGCTCCCTCGCCAGTAGAGGTTGCCCTGCGAGTCGAACATAATCTGCGAGTGGAATCCGTGACGCGGAGGCTGAACGCCCGCCGGGAGCGGGATTTCGCGCAACACCGCTCCACCCGAGCCAAACAGGTAGGGAGCAGGGTTGACGTTGGTGGCGTACAGGTCGGTGTTCTTCACCGCCCAGGGACCGTCGGGCCAGTCGCCCTGTGCCCATGCCGCCGCGCCAGCTAGCAACAGCAATGCCACGACAGACGCGAACCGAGCTTTCATTCTTTGCACCCTCCTTCTCGAAATATAGACTGTGCCTTGCATCTATGGTCAAACGCTCCGCCGCAAAACGTCAAAGCGCCACGTTTTGCAACAGAGCGAATATCACCACGCCAGCAGCTCAATTCAGTACAGGGGCAGGAGTTCCTTCCTGCCCCATTCGGTTCCGCTTAGTCTGCGCCTATCTCGCCGAAGTTCTGCACCAGGATGCCGAAGTCGAACAACGTCACCTCTTCATCGCCGTCGAAGTCCACCACCTGGTTCCAGTTCTCGTCTCCACGCAATGAGCCAAACGCCTGCACCAGTAAGCCGAAGTCGAACAGCGTGACCTCGTTGTCGTCGTCCGCATCGCCTGCCAACAGTGTCAGCGACACGCTCACACTGCCCGTGCCGTTTGCAGGAACAACCACGCCCGGTGCCAGCGCACGCAGGCTGCGCGTGAACTTGAACGTCCTGCCGCCGTCCCACGGGAAGAACTGGATGTACTCTTTGGCGGCGATGTCGTACGTGCCCGCCGGGATGTTGTTCAGCCGAAACACAGCGGTTCCTCCATCCAGCTGGGGAACCGACAGCGCGACCGTCTTGCGGAACAACACGTTGGTCGTGCCTGGCTCGCGGAACTCCAGCGTCAGCGGGATGGCTGCGGTATAACTACCATCGCCACTGCCGGAGTTGATGGGTCCTACGTAGCCCGGCAGGGTCACTTCGCCGTAAATCTGCGGCATCTCCGCGGGGGTGAGGATGTGCAGGATGCCGTCAGGCGTCATGTAGTAGATGTAGCCGGTGGGTCCCATCACGGCGCCGCCTCGCAGGTCCACCTGGCTACCACGCTGGGTGTCATACTGCCACAGCACCTCGCCCGTGATGGCACTTACCCCCACAATCATGGAAGTCTGCCCCGTTTCTGAACGTTCCGCGCGTGTGGCGGTAAGCCATATCGGGTCGTACAGGGACGCCGGGCCGCTGGGCGCGGAGGGGATAATCAGCTGCGCCATGTTGTGGAACTCGCCCCAGTGCGCAGCGCCCTGCGTCAGGATACGTGCAGAGTAAGCGCCCGTCTCATCGCGGGTGTACACCACCACCGTCCCACCGAAGCCGGCGGTGATCACCGAAGTGCCATCGGGCAACAGCGCCGCCGTATCCGTATAGCCATGCCCGCCGATGTTGCTCCACAGCCACGAACTGCTGGATTCCAGCGACATCAACGGGTCAATAATGGACAGGCTGTTCCAGTTGGACTGGTGTTTGATGGCGCCCGTGACCGGGTCAAACGTAGCGATGGTCTGCCCGTAGTCGCTCCAGGAGACCTTGATGAGCTCGTTGGTCACGGGCGAGTAGATGATGTGGCTGTGAAACGCCTTGCCAGCTGACGTCGCCCAATAGTTGCCCGTAGCGAGGTTGATACCGAACACAGTAGGGTCGGCTGGGTTACCCGGTGCGCGGTCCACGGTGAAGTACAGCCCATGCGCCCCAGCACCGAAAGCGTCGGGCACAAGGGTCAACGTGGTGCGCGGGTTCGCCGTCCATCCACCCTGCGAGACGGTCACATCGTACCGACGGATGATACTGCCGTTCGCCGCGTTGACGGCGTAGATGGTAACAGTCGGAATGTCCTCTTCACCCGTCGAGCGCAGGTAGTCCAGCGTGGACACATAGAGCACTCCATTATAGAGCGTGCCAGCCACGCCGGGCAAGCCTTCCGGCAGAACGGTCGTCCACAGAGTCGCGCCCGTGTTCTTGTCCAGCGCGGCTACCACCGGCGGGCTCCCGGTGCCGTTCTTGCCATACTCGTAGCCGATGCCGTATACTGCGTTCTGCCCCACGATGGGTGAACCGCCTGTCCAGTTCCCGAAGATGTTGTCTGACTTCCAGCGGAATTGTCCATCTGGCGTAAAAGAGTAGATACGCACGCTGTTGTTTGGCGCGTCCGCGCCGATACTACCGCGGAAATAGATGTTCCCCTCCGAGTCGAACACCGTTTGCACTTCATAGTGCCCACCAGAGCGGATGGCATACGGCGCGATGTTCACCGGGTTGTCCACCCAGCCTCCCGTAATCCACGCCCCCGGCACCAGATAGGAATTGGTGGCGAAGATGTCGGCGTTCTTAATGCCGAAGGGGGAATCCAGGTCGTCCTGGGCGCGCGCTAACGCGAACACCATCAGCGGCAGCACCACCAGTGCAAGCCATCGTGCTTTCATGGGTTGTACCCTCCTTTACAAGATAGATTTTGCGCTATCGCTTTTGTGTACCTTCTACTGGCACCGTGCCATCGGAGGCAGATCCCACTGCCACAGGTTACCCTTCGGTTGCCCGTTGACCACTTCCAGCGGGGCGAGGGTCTGCGAAGGGCGATACCACTTGGCGTGTCCATCTGCCATCACATAGTTCGCGCCGTCGTTATGCAGTAACAGACTGCTCCACGCGGCGGTCTCCTGAGAGTAGCGCATCTCGGTGTACGCCCAGCATTCATCCGAGATCGCCCACCACCAGTGCATTGCCGCCGCAGGCGTGGTACCCGTTGGCAGGCGCAACACCGTTCCGAATGAGATCGATTCGGTCAGGGCAATCGCCTGCGCAGGTTGAGGAATCGCACCGAGTGAGCGCACGCTGCCGGGGCCGTGTGCCCCATTGGGGTTCGCTCCCAGCCATCCCAGCACGTAGGCGTTTGCCGAATAGCTGCGCGCCCCATACTGCGCGTAACGACGCACCAGCTCGGGCTGGGTCAGGCAGTCGAACCAGCCTTTCAGACAGCGTTTGCGATACTCGGCGAAGTTCGGCAGGTTGGCAGGACAGCCGAACACTCCCAGATTTTTGGTGTAGGGGTAAATCAGCTCCGCCCAGGTGGGCACGGCGTTGGGGGGATTCAGTGGATATTCCGCACCCGGCGCCCCCCACGACCAGGGAAGCGTTTCGTCGTAGTCCTCGGTATACATCATCACCGCCAGACCAAGCTGTCTCATGTGGGAGAGGCATCCTGCCTGGTTTGCCTTCTCGCGAGCGCGTTCGAACACGGGGAACAGTATCGCCGCGAGAATGATGATGATAGCAATCACCACAAGAAGCTCGATAAGTGTAAAAGCCCGGAATCTGCGATACATGGCGCGCCTCCTTAGTTCGTCCCGGAGTAGTAGTCAATGGGGTCCCAGCGCACTCCAGCGGGAGTGTTGTTCAGGTTACTGAGCGGCTGGGGTACCACCGCCTCCGCTTTGTACCATTTGGAGTGACCGTCGGCAAAGGCGATATTCACTCCGTCCGAATGGCGAGCCGCAAAACCGGCTTTGTTGTTGATGGGCGTAGGCTGAGCGTTGCCACGCACGATATAGCCCACATAGCCCTGCGCCACATCGCCGGGCACGCTATCGGTGACGACCACCACCTGTGCCGGCTGCACCACACGGCTCAACTGGATAACCCAGTCCACCTGATTGCGCGAGGGGATGAACGGAGCCCATTCGCGGTTATAGCCATAGGGCAGCCAACCGCGCTCAGCGTAGGTCTCCACATACCTGCCCGTGCCATCAGAGGGACAGCGGAACAGCCCGGTGTTCTTGATGTATGGTGCCACCATCGCGCTCCAGATGGGAGAGAGCGGGTCAGTGCTTACCGCAGTGGGAGGCATGTACATATCGTAGTCCTGGCTGTACATGCGGAAGGCTTTGGCAAGCTGGTTGAGGTTGGAAATGCACTGCGTCTGCCGTGCTTTGTCGCGAGCCTTCGCGAAGACCGGGAACAGTATCGCCGCCAGGATAGCGATAATGGCGATAACGACAAGCAATTCAATCAGCGTAAACGCCCGAGGGAGACGCCTTCGAACCTTCATGTTGCACCCTCCTTCGTCGTATGAGCAAGCCCTCCTCCGGTGCAAATCCCGGAGCCGCTACACTTTCAGTATAGCACTCTGCCCAGCAATATGCAAGCAATTTTGCGGTTGTAAGCGGAGTTTTTTTGCAATTCATAGCACTATTCTTAAACCTATCATAGCACCCATAGCACACTCTTCACCCCAACTGCGGGTATAATCCAGCAGGTTAATTCTGGATAGAGAGGTGATAGCCTTGCGGGTTCTGTTTCTGTGTACCGGCAACTCCTGCCGCAGTCAGATGGCGGAAGGGTTTGCTCGGAAGTGGCTTCATGGGGTGGAAATCTGGAGCGCAGGTACTCGCCCTGCCGAACAGGTGAACCCTCTGGCTGTACAGGTAATGCAGGAAAAGGGCGTCGATATCTCCACACAGTACCCCAAAACGGTGTCGGATGTGCCCCGCCCAGTGGACATGGTGATTACCCTGTGCGGCGAGGCGGCGGAAGAGTGTCCGACTTTTCCGGGTGCACGAAGCACCGAGCACTGGGGACTGCCGGATCCCGCCAGAGCCACCGGCACGCCGGAGGAGGTGCTACAGGTGTTCCGCGCGGTACGCGACGAGATTGAGAGGCGCATCGCGGATCTGGCAGAGCGGATAGCACAGGTTTAGCGGGTATATTCTGCCTGCAGCCTTTCTTCCGCCCAGCATACCACAGCCTCAGCGACGGCCAGAGCCTCTTCGTACTCCTGCTGGGTAACAGGCTCCTCTGAGGTAGGAGAACGTGTGCCCACAGCATACTGGCTCAATGCGTCAGCATCCTCAATCTGGGGCGGGATGCTCTCCCCTGCCTCTCTCAGGAGGTTCAGCAGTTTGGCAATATCATGGATATACGGAAACTGAATGGCGCGATGTAGAAGCAGTGCCTTGATGGCTTTCTCGGCTGCCTGCTGGGCGTTGAAGCACAAATCTTCCAGATACACTCCGGGACTTTGCTGTCTCGCCTGTATCAGGTTGCTCCGAGCACGATTCATCCACTCACGCGGGTCGTCTGGTGGAAAGCGTTCAGGTGGCATACAATACCCTCCCTTCTCTTAGAGCCGGGTATATCACCAGGGCTGGACAGTTGTTGTACCGCTCGATATCCTCTGGGGTAACCACGATGACGTCTATGGCACACCCGATTTCGCGCAGATTCCGGCGAATGGTCATCGCCAGCCTCCGACGATGCACACCCCGCTTGACTACCAGCAGGTCTACATCGCTGTGCGGTCCCATCTCCCCGCGCGCGGCGGAGCCGAATAGGATAATCCTCTCCGGCTGAGCGACCTCCACAATCCGTCGGACAATCTCCTGCAGGGTCGCCTCGTCCAGTGTTCTTTTCTTTGCCTCTACCATGCCCTTGCCCTCCGCCTATAGTTTACCGCTTTCCTCCCTGCTCTTCCAGACACCCTGCTCACACAGGAAGGCATCGCCATCCTTGCGAAATATCTGGCGGAGGTGATACCCGTGCTTCGCTTGTATACGTTCATCATACTCCTTCTTGCCCTGACAGCCCTTCCCGCGGCGAGCGAGGATGCGTTGGACGCCAAAAGGGACCCCCGTCTGCAAAGGGAGATAAGCGTCTTCCAGCCGCCGGTGCCGCTTACCAGCCTGCTCAAGAAGCTGTCCGAGCAGACAGGGATTTCCCTGCAAGCCGAACGAAGCATCAGCCAGTATCGGGCTATTCTGGTGGCGGAAGAGAAGCCACTGCATGAGGTCCTGCGCAAGCTGGCGGAGGCGTTCGGCTTCCGGTGGGAGCGCAGAGGCAAAGAAGGCGAACCACCGGGCTACATGCTGATACAGCCCGCGGAAGATCTCGCCCGCGAGTCCGCCGAACTGCGCGAGATGGAGCGGTTGGCTGATGAGATATGGCGTTATATGGCATCTCTGGCGGCGCGGTGGACGTCTGAAAGCAAACAGGCGATGCGAACGCGCATGGAGGAACTGCGCACAACCTACGAAGAACGCCTCAAAGAGGGCAAAACCTCTCGCGCAGAAACATTCAGCCTTATCCGCGAAGGATACGCAATACAGTCCGTCCAACAGCCTTGGCGGCGGGCAGCCATCCTTGCCCTGTCCAGTCTCTCGCCAACCCAGCTCCGTCAGCTGCGCGAGGGCGCCGTCCTGCAGGTGCGTGGCGATTCCCTGCCACCAGAGGCGCTTCGTCTCATTCTGGACGAGTGGCGCGAGACGGAGATGCCTGCCCCCATCTCGCCCGATGAGCCGGGACTTCGCTCCGAAAAGCCTTACCAGTCCAAACCGTGGGACAACGTGGAGGTCTGGCTTTTCCGCGATTCCAGCGCAGAGGATATCAAATCGCTGGTGTACTTCACCGGTCCCGACCTGCGCGAAGGCGGCAAACAGATACACCCGGTAACCGTCAGCCCCTGGGACCTCTACATGATGATAAGAGGACTCGAGCGCGGGATGCTACAGCCACGCCTGCCTGAAGACCTGCTCTTTCAGAAGGAAACTCGCGCCGCGGAGTTTGACCGTAAAAGCACCGATTACTTGCTCGACCCCACGGGTGTAGAGCTGGCGCACTTCGCCCGAGCCAACGGCGTGTGCCTGGCTGGCGAGTGGTATCCTTTCAGTGTAGCGGGGGCGCTTGCCAGACCTCCGGAACCTGTTGCCTCGTGGAAACAGTTGCCGGTGATACTGCGCGATTACAACAGCGAGCTCAGCGCCTCGGAAGGGTGGGGGCTCGTGCGCAGTTTTGCGCGGGCGTTGGCTCGCCGCACCAGCATCCCCCACGCACAGATAGCGCAGTGGCTGTTGAAACCGCGTGCCGAGGGAAAGATGACCCTGGATGACTACGCGCAGATAGCCTTCCTGCACGAACGACAGCATAGTTTCCTGCAAGCGGCGGCAAGACGCCTGCAAACGAGAGGCTCAGGGGAACTTATCGTGTCGGTCGGCGACCCCCTTCTCGAGATGTCGCGCAACGTGCGCCTGACCTTTACCCTGCAAGCGTACAGTCTGCTCTCGCCCGCGCACAAACGCGCCCTGCTGAACGGAGAGCCAGTGCCGCTTTCTGCGATGCCCCGGTCTGCCGCCGCGCGTTTTCAGATTGCCGCCAGCGTGCCGCCCGCGCCAACCGAGCCGGGCGAAAGCCTTCCTCCAGAGATAACCAGCAGTATGGCGCTGGTACTGAGCGCTGAGCAGGAAGAGACCGAGCAAATCAATTGGTCGCAGGTGCCCGAGGAAGTGCGAAGTGGACGTGCATTCCGCCCCTGGCTGGAGACTCTGTCTCCCGAAGAGCGCGCCAGAGTAATTTCCAAAGCGCGATACCTGCAAGTAACCTTCGGTCTTGCCAATAGCGAGCGTCAGGTCATGCTGGCACGCCTTTCGGTGATACAATAAGAGATAACGCCGTTGACGCGGAACACGTCTGATGTTATGATAAACAGCGCAAAAATCACAGGGAGAGACAGGGAGGAACCGTGCGAGCAACCGCGTCGTGGAAACTGATTGCCGTCGCGCTGTTTGCGTTGTGGCTGAGCGCGTGCGGAGGCAAAGAAACGGGCAAGGGCAACGTCGCCGGCACCGTGACCGATATTAACGGCGACCCGGTGGTTGGGGCGCGTGTATGGATTACTGGCGAGGGCGAGACGCTGACCAACACCAACGGCACTTTTCTGCTGACGGGCGTCTCCGAAGGCTTCAAGAACGTTCGGGCAAGCGCACGTATCGGCAACCAGCAGTGGAGCGGCGTCGCGCTCGCCCAGGTCTTCGCCGACGATACCACCCGCAACACCAACATCCTGCTCTGCCCCGAAAACCTGCAGGGTTCAGTTGAAGGCTTTGTGCTTGACCCCTACGGCGCTCGGCTGGAAGGTGCGCGCGTTTTCGCTGCGGGCCCCCTGACCTCCGCGATGGCGGTCACCGACAGAAACGGCTACTATCGTATTGACGGCTTGCGCGGTGGTTACGATCATCCCATGGTCGCCTCCGCGCCGGGTTTCCTGAACGATAACAAGACGGCGACCGTGGTAGCCGGACAGGTAACCGCCGTCACCTTTGCGCTGTCCGTCGCGTCGGGCGCAAGACCTGCTACTCCCGCCAATCTCGAAGCGGTGGTATGGACCCAGCCTCAGGGCGTCACCCGCTCCGCCTCTGCTGAGATGGCGAACGCTCTGGAGGCAATCAAGCGTGTGGTGGACCCCAAACGTGCCCGGTACCGCGCCATCAGCCGCGTGACGCCCGCCGGCTCGTTGATTGAGGTAGACCTCACCTGGGACTATGTGGACGACAGCACCCGATTGGGCTACGGCATCTACCGCGGGCGCAGCGCCAATCCCGCATCCGTGCCCGATAACGCCATCGCCTTCCTGCGCGACCCGCTGGCCGACCTGTTTGCCGACCTGGACCTTGCGCTGACCCCCGAGGTCACCTACTACTATCAGGTTGTCGCCGTCGGGGCGAACTTTGATCCCGACACCGGAACAGGCACCAGCTCTCCGTCCAACAACGCCAGCGCCACGCCCCTGCTGCCGATGGGCACGTTCTCCTCGCCCGCACACGGCGCGACCATCAGCACGCCCTCCCCCACCCTGCGCTGGGACAGGCTGAACGGGGCATCCACCTATCGAGTCATTCTGTTTGAAGGCTTCCCCGAAATCAACCGCGACCCATTATGGACGAGCGGTGCCGTCGCCCACCCCACGAACAGCGTGCTGTACACGGGTCCCAGCCTCCAGCCCGGACAGACCTATTACTGGGTGGTGGTGGCGTTCTCGGCAGACGGTAACGCCCGCAGTATCAGCCCACTCTGGAAGTTTACCTACAGACCTTAAGGGAGATGCTTTGTCTATGAAGTGGCTACCGACAGTGCTGGGTCTCCTCGCGACGGCGTGCGCGTGGAGCTCGCCATATTACAATGTGGTCAACGCGCCGTTTAACACGCGCTCGAACGGTCCGCAGGGTGCGCTGGTGATCGACGTGCCTGCAGGCACTCGCTCCGCTGGCGACCTGCGCCGGCTGGTTCTCCAGCAGGCAGTGCCCATCCAGCGCGCTCAGGTGCAGGCAGTGGCACAACAGGTCAAACGCTGGAAGGAGCGCGGCGTGCTGCCGTCGGGCGCACAGATAAGTGTGGATACCATCGTCTTCCTGCGTGACGGCGGCCAGATAATCCAGCCTGCTCGCACTCGATACGGCGACGGAACGCTCTCCTTCACCTACGAGGGCTGGTCTGACACGCAAGAGGCTTTTCTGCGTCAGGTTATCAACACTGCCTTGCCGCTGATTGAGAACGTTTACGGCAAGCCGGCGCAGAGCGGCACGGTGAAAGTGGTCAATTATGACGCACAGATCGGCGACCGCGACGCCGTGGCAGGAGGCATCTTCAACGCCTCCACCAACGAGATCCTGTTCCCGGTATACAACAGCGAAAAGTCGGTGGTCATCAACATGGTGCACCTGCTGGTACACGCCTTCCACGGTCCGTTAGTGTTCGACTACGACGCCTGGGAGGAGGGCTTTGCGCGGGCGGTGACCATGGTGGTCGCATATCGCGTGGCGCAATCGCTGGGTATCAGCGACCCGGAGGGGTTCTTCAAAACCGACCCCAATTACCACGCTCTGCCTTTTTACGACCTGCTGAACCAGCCCGCGCTGGGCAATAACACCTTCATCGCGCCTTCGTTGAAGCAGCTGCCCATCTCTCCGGGACAGGTAGGAGGCATGTACCTGCCTCGCTACCAGATGGCGGGTTCCGCCTGGCTGAAGGTGTATCTGGAGGATAACGAGTTTTTCAAAAAGTTCAACGCGCAATACTACACCCAGTACAACCCGGGCGAAACGGTCAAGCTGAGCGGCGACGTGCCGCGCCTGAAGGCAATAGCCGCCTCCGTGCTGACGGGAGGCACGGTAGAGGGACTGCCCTTTGACCGATGGTACGAACGGCAGTATGTGCTGGATACCAGCATATCGTACGGCAAGAAGTTGTACGCCTGGGCGATTCCCAACCGTGCCGACCCGGGACAGGAAAACCCGGGGATAGCCATCGTGCTCATGCACTACCAGACCACGGCGGGCGGCGACGAACTGCCCCTGAACGATGTGTGCTACCCCACCTACTGGGATTACAATCAGCAGAACCGCCTCTTCCTGGGCGCACAGTACGAGCGGATAGATATCCTGGACGGGGAAGGTACGGTCGCTCCGCAGTTTATCAACATCGGAGGGGCACAGCGCGTGCTGATAGACCTTCCGCTGGGGGGACTGCACCTGCGTATCCTCTTCGCAGCAGGTTACGGCGGCGACACCGCCAACCCGAACAACCTGTACGGCACGATACTTGGATTAGACGCGGGAACGATAGAGGTCACCAGCAGTATCGGGGTGTCCGCCAGTGCCACCATCGCGCAGGGAGGTTTTGGCGTCAACCTGCCCTCTCCCGCGTTTGAACAGCCCGCCCGGTATACCTTTACCATCAAAGATTCCAGCGGTAACACGGTAGCGGTGCGACAGGTGAACCTGGGCTACGTAGAGGGAGTGGTAACCCTGGAGGCGACCGACAGCGCACAGACGCTCACCCACTCCTTTTCCGCCGGCTTGCAGATGATTTCGCTACCCATCCTGCCCTTCGCCACCGACAACGCCGACGCGCTGGGGGTGGCACGCAATCAGTTCCTGCTGGCGCATTGGCGACAGGATATGCCTGGCGACAACAAGTATGAGCTCTATCCTACCGCGCCGCCCTTCCGACCGGGCGTGGGCTATTGGATCAAACTGCGCAATAACCATATCGCGGACATCCGCGGCATCGTACCCCGCACCGACCAGAACTTCACCATCGCCACCACCTACGGCTGGAACCAGATTGGCAACCCATTTACCACGCCGGTGAACGTAGCGGATATTCAGGTGCAGTATCTGTTGAACGACCCGGTGCCTTTCGCCACAGCGGTAAGCAATGGCTGGGTTGGCGGCACGATATGGCGATACAACCCCACCACCAACAGCTATGAGCCAGCCACCACACTTCAGCCGTGGGAGGGTTACTGGTTGCGGGTGCTTGTCACCGAAGGGGTGACGCTTACCTTCCCTGCACCATCGTCCACGCGCCGGGCAACAAGCCGCAGCACCACGGCACAGCCCGGCTGGCTTGTCACCGTGACCGCTCGCGCGGGGGATGCTCTGGCACAGGTTCGCCTGGGGCAATCGCCCTCGGCAAGCGAGCAGTTCGACCCCCAGTGGGACAGCGAAGCGCCTCCCGTGTTTGGACAGATGCTGCAGATGACGGTGCAGAACGCTGACTGGGGCAGATACGCTGGTCAGTACGCGGTGGACGTGCGCCGCGCAGGCGTTAGGACGGTATGGCTTCTGCAGGTACGCTCACCTGCTCCTGAGATGGACGTCACACTCACCTGGAACAACCTGGGTGCGGTTCCAAAGGAGACGCGCCTTCTCCTGGTGGACCAGGCATCGGGCAGGCGATACAACCTGCGCACCGTATCCTCCGTGACTTTACGCACCGATTCCACCGGCACGCGCAGCCTGCAGGTGATTGCTGAGCCGGGGGCAGGAAACGCCCTGCGCATCACGCAGCTGCGCGCCCAGCGCACGCGCGGCGGCGGCTATTCGGTCCAGTTCACCCTCTCTGCCGACGCTCAGGTGCAGGCGGAGGTGCTGAGTGCGTCGGGCAAGCCGGTCAGGATACTGCAAAACGGCACGCCCTCCCGAGCGGGGATTCAGTCGGTGTCATGGGACGGGCGCGATACGGGCGGTGTCGCTGTTCCGGCGGGGGCGTACCTCCTGCGTGTGCGTGCGCTTGCCGAAGATGGAACCTCTACGCAGGCAATCTTACCAATGGTGGTCACACGATGAAAATGAAGGCATGGCGGTTTCTTTCGTTCCTCGCGGCGGCAGTCGCAGTGATAACGCTCGCCTCGTGCGGTGGAGGAGGCGGAGGCGGCGCTGTTACCATCCAAGGGCTGGTAAAACGCTCCGACACCCGTGGACTGCCGGACAGTGGCACGACGGTGACCATCGCCGGCAAAACCGTGCAGGTGACCGCCGTCCGACAGAACGCCGACGGCAAGGATTATAACTTTGAGGTGGTGGGGGTTCCCTCCAGCACCACCGAAGGCACGATTAACCCGCCGCAGGGTTCCTCGGATAGCTCGGTTACCTTCCCCCTGCCTCCCCTGCCCGACAGCGGCACGGTGTATATCGGCGAGGTGTTCATCGGTCCCAACACCGGCATCGCCAGAGCTACTGGCAAGATAGTCTCGGCGGAAACTGGACAACCCGTCGCCAATGCGAAGGTAACCATCGGCGCATTCAGCACGCTGACCAACAGCGCGGGCAACTTCCTCTTTGAGCGATTGGTAGCGGGTACCAACAGTGGAACGGTGGAAGCCACCGGCTACGAGAAGAAGGTGTTCGCGATAGACCCGCCGCTGGCGCCGGGCGACAACGACCTGGGCGAAATCCGCATCGCGCCCCCTGTTCCAGCCGACCCGCCAGGCGGTCCATATAACCTGCGGGGCACGGTCACCGTGCAGTCGCCGGACACGCCGGTCGGCACGAGCGTGCTGTTGCTGGACGCTGACACGCAGGCACAGGTAGACAGCATGACCATCACGCAGTCCAGTGGCGAGTTTCGGTTCTGGGTTCCGCTGGGGCGTTACCTGTTGCGGGTGTCTCGTTCAGGATACATCACCTTCCAGCAGGAGGTAGAGATTACGGCGCAGAATCAACCTGTAACGGTGAATGTAACTCTCACGCGATAATGCAGGAATCCGTGTGAGCGACATCGGAACTTACAGATTGACGCATGTTAAAAGGGAGGAACAGGCTTTGCGACAGGGAATCGGGAGCTCGTTTCGCATGATAGCCTCGCTGACGGCGATGGCGTTGCTGGCGCTGGCAGCGTTAGCGGCGCTGAGCGGATGCGGTGGCGGAGGCACCACAGGCACAGGCGGACAGCCCTCGGGACTGCTCGTTCAGGGGTTCGTGCAGGACGAGCAGGGACGAGGAGTGTCGGGAATACGCATTATCGTACTGCCCAATAACATCAGCGTGCTGAGCGGCTCGGATGGGAAGTTCACTATCAACGTGGGAAGCGGCTCCGCCCCTACCAGCTTCCGGGTGGATGTCGGCACTCGCGCCAGCGAGTACCACGAGGTGGTTGGCTACGGTGGGCGCAACAAGCAGGGGTGCTCGTTCGAACTGCCTGCGCCGGTGGGCAATATCATTGACGTGGGGGTCGTGAAGGTCTATTCTCAAGACACTCCCCCGCCGCCACCCGATGACATCTGCAACTGAGCCGAGCGAAGCAGTTGTATCCTGTGGAGGTGATGGTGATAGGGTTGTTGTTTTGTGCTGTGGCGCTGGGCATGGCTGGGGATACCGCCCCAGCCTCGTCCACCTCTGCCTTTCGTCCCCCGGCAGTGCCGCTGATTACCCATGACCCATACTTCAGCGCGTGGAGCTTTGCCGACCGGCTGACCGACAGCTGGAGCCGGCACTGGACAGGCGCGAACCACGCCCTGTGCGGGCTTGCCCGCATAGACGGCAAAACCCACCGCTTTATGGGGATGCGCCCCGAATCGGTGCCGCCCATGGCGCAGACGCGCCTGCAGGTGTTTCCCACGCGCACAGTGTACACCTTCGAAGCCGATGGCGTGGAACTGCAGATGACTTTCCTGACCCCTGCCCTGCCGTACAACCTGGACGTGCTTTCGCGCCCGGTGACCTATATCCTCTGGCAGGCACACTCCACCGACGGCAAAGCGCACGAGGTATCGCTCTATCTGGACGCCTCGGCAGAGTGGGCGGTGAACACCACGAACCAGCAGGTGGTGTGGTCGCGCTACAGGCTGGGTGGGATGGACGTTCTGCGGGTCGGCACGGCGCAACAGCCCGTGCTGGAGAAATCGGGGGATAACCTGCGCATCGACTGGGGGTATCTGTACCTGGCAGTGCCTCGCGAAGCGAACGACCAGACGGTTATCGCCGCAGAACGGCTAACACGAGAGGGCTTTGCCACAGCGGGAACCCTGCCCGAATCGGACGACCTGCGAATGCCCCGCGCCGCACACGACGACTGGCCCGTGCTGGCAACCGCTCTGCACTTCGGTCAGGTCGGAACAACGCCCGTCACCCGTTATCTCCTCATCGCTTATGATGACCTGTTTTCCATCGAGTACTTCCACCGCAAACTGCGACCCTACTGGCGCAGGGCGGGCGCCGAAGTGGACGACCTCCTGCTATCGGCGAAGGGGGACCTGTCTACGCTCCTCCAAGAGTGCGAGCGATTTGACGCCGAGCTGATGCAGGACCTGCGTCAGGTTGGTGGTGAGGGGTATGCCATGCTGTGCACGCTGGCGTATCGGCAGTGCCTCGCCGCGCATAAACTGGCTGCGGATTTCGACGGCACGCCCCTGTTCTTCTCCAAAGAGAACTTCAGCAACGGCTGTATCGCCACCGTGGATGTGACTTACCCCTCCTCGCCGTTCTTCCTGCTGTTCAACACGGACCTGCTGAAAGCGCAGTTGACCCCCGTGCTGGACTACGCCCGCTCGCCGCGCTGGA
>CAZOGB010000039.1:22183-34192 GCA_964579145.1 uncultured bacterium
CTGCTGAAAGCGCAGTTGACCCCCGTGCTGGACTACGCCCGCTCGCCGCGCTGGAGGTTCCCCTTCGCTCCGCACGACCTCGGAACGTATCCAAAAGCGAACGGGCAGGTGTACGGCGGCGGCGAACGCTCGGAAGAGAACCAGATGCCGGTGGAAGAGTGCGGCAACATGCTGTTGATGGTCGCAGCCATCGCGAAGGCAGAGGGCAACGCCGAATACGCCAAACGATACTGGCAACTGCTGACCCGCTGGGCAGAGTACCTGCGCGAGAAGGGGCTGGACCCCGAAAATCAGCTCTGCACCGACGACTTCGCCGGTCACCTCGCCCACAATACCAATCTGTCCCTCAAAGCCATCCTGGCGCTGGGCGGCTATGCTCGGCTGTGCCAGATGGTAGGCGATGCCGCTCGCGCCGAGGAGTATCTACGTCTCGCACGGGAGATGGCTCAGCAATGGACGCGCATGGCGGACGACGGCGACCATTACCGCCTCGCTTTTGATAAACCCGGCACGTGGAGCCAGAAGTATAACCTTGTCTGGGATAGTCTGCTGGAGCTGAACCTCTTCCCGAAGGAAGTGGCACGCAAAGAGATTGCGTATTATAAAGGGAAGATGAACACCTACGGGCTTCCGCTGGATAACCGAAGCCAGTACACCAAGCTGGACTGGCAGGTATGGACGGCGACACTGGCGGAATCACCGCAGGACTTCGAGGCGTTCCTCGCCCCAATCTGGCGATGGATGAACGAAACGCCCGGCAGAGTGCCGCTCACCGACTGGTACTGGACGCACGACGGCAAGCAGGTTGGCTTTCAGGCAAGGTCGGTGGTGGGAGGAGTGTTTATCAAGATGCTGACCGCTCCCGACATCTGGCGCAAGTGGCTGGCACGCTCGAAGCGGTAACTTCGCCCTGCCGTGTTCGTCTAACAAACGGAAGATGAGAAACTGGCGCACGGCGATACCTCCGATTCTCGCGCTGATTTGCATTGCCGGGTTGGCGTGGTCGGTCCACCGGCTTCAGCAGATAGACCCTTTCGCGCGTTTCAACCCGCTCTACGCCGAGGCAGGCATGGGCAACGTGCTCGTGCGCTTTAGCGAAACCGAGGTGCTTGCCCGCCAGTTTGACCGACCGCTGTGGCGGATGAAGGTTCAGCGAGCCGACCTCTCGCGCGACCGCCAGCGATGGCTTCTGGAGGGAGTACGCGAAGCCGTGCTGTACGACAACGGTCAACCGCTGTGGCGGCTGAAGGCGGAACGCGCCGTGTATGAGGGGGCGTCGCGTTTCCTTCAGGTGCAGGAGGTGCATCTGCAGGGCAAACCGGTGCAGCTGTACTGCTCGCAGGCGATATGGCGCGACCAGAATCGCGAACTGCAGTGCATGGGCATCATCCGGGGCACACTTCATGATGGTATCTTCACCGCGCAGGCTCTGAGCTACCTCGGCAAGGAGGAGCGGCTGGTCGCTGAGCAGGTGAACCTGAGCGTCCGCACCGCACAGACCCCCATCGCGTTCCTGCAAACCGAACCGCCTCCGAAGCCGCAGGGGGAGAAACAGACCAAAACCCGCCGCGTGGAGGTCACCTTCAAACGACTGGAGGAACAGCAGGGTAAGACGCGCATCGGCGAGGGGCTGACCATTCGCGATGGAGATACCGTCATGACCGCCGACCGCGCCGAGCAGGACATCGAGGCGCAGATTATCCACGCCACTGGAAACCTGCAGGTGACCGACCCGCGCGTCGAAATCTCCGCCGATAAACTGACCATCGAACTGAAAGAGAAGCGGGCGATGCTGGAAGGCAATGTGAAAATCCTGGTGAAGCCCAAACAGTCCAAAGAGCAGAGCACCCAGCCGGTCAGCGAAGAAACCCGCTCACTGAAGACCGAGATGCGGGAGCCGGTGCAGATTACCTGTGACCGCGCGGAGAACCTCTACCAGAAGAAAATTATCACCCTGACCGGCAATCTGAAGATGGTGCAGTTGTTAAAGGAAGGGGGCAAGACGCGCACCCTGACCGCGCAAAAAGCGGTGTATAACTCGCGCACCGAGCAGGTGCAGCTGATAGGCGATGTACACGGCGTGGACGAGAAGGGGCAGGATCTGCTTGCCCCGGAAATCCTGGTGTCGGTCAAAGAGGGCGAGGAATGGCTGAAGATTACCCAGCCGGGCAGGATGGTTATCCTCGTCGAAGAGGAAGAAGAGGAAACCGAACAGCCGACCACCGCACAACAGCCGACTTCACCCCCTGCCCAGCAGGGGCAGCGCTGAGGTGATCGAGCCATGCTGAGGCTCAGTGGACAGCCGGTCTCGCGTGGTATCGCTGTGGGCACGGCGATGGTGCTCAGAGCCAGCGATCTCAGAGCCACCTTAGACCTGTTCACCGCCTATGAGGCGCGCCATCGCGAACAGCCGGGCTTTGTGGCGGTGTGCCGGGACATCGCGCTCGGCGAGGCGCTGTGGCGGGCAGGTGCAGGCGTCAGTGCCATCGCGGCGGAAAGCCAAGCCCTTCCCGAAGGCGGCGCCATCGGTGTGCCCGCGCTGGTCGGTGTGCCTCAGTTACTGCTGAACGTGCGCGATGGCGACATCGTGATTGTGGATGCGAACCGCGGGCTACTGGTGGTAGACCCCGATATGCACCTCATGACCCAGTATCAGCGGCAGGAGATGCACCCCAGCGGCAAACGCTATGTGCTGGGCTTAACGCACGAAACCGCACGCACCTTAGACGACCACCCCATACGCGCCATCGCCGTCAGCGAAAGCTGGCAGGTCGCTGTACAGTCGCTGGAGGAAGGAGCGGACGGCGCGTTTCTGGACGCTTATGCCAGCGAACAGTGCCTGCAGAACCGCTCTGCGCTGCACGCCCTGCTTCAGGGCGCGTCGGGTAAATCTCTGCTGATGGAGCTGCCCGTCCTGCCCGACAAGGCGATATGGCGGGCGATTGCCGAATCGACCCTGCAATCGGTAATTACCTTTGTGCTCCCTTCCCTGCACGAGCGCGAGGTCAAAGCCTTCTGGGATAACCTTCAGCAGGAGCAGGAAGCCCTGGAGGACGAACAGGGAGCGCAGCTCTTTCAGGATACCCTGCTGGCGGGCTGGACACCACCCTTATCGCTTCCCGAAGTGCCCGACGTTGCCAGCATCCGCGCCCTCTACCTGCGAGAGGTGCAGGTGCGTTCGTGGTTTGAGGCGCAGTGGCTCCAGCAGGTGGAAAACCTCACCCTGTTTGCGCAGACTCACCTGCTGGCAAGCGGTATCGTGATGGGCGAAGAGAGCGAATGGATCCTGCCTCTCGCCGTCGGTGTGGGATTTAACGAACTACTGCTCCCGCCCCATTGCGTGGCACGAGTCAAGGAGGCCATTCCTTACCTTACTCACGAGGGGTGCCGCCAGCTGGTGCACAGCCTGCAGGCGTCGCCGGACGTCTCCAGTAACCGGCGCAAAGCCCGCCGCTTCGCACAGCGCTTGAAAAGACAGATGCAAATCGAGTAGACTGTGACGGGAGAGAAATGTCAAGAGGAGGAGAGACCATGCTTATCAGCCCCGAACTGAACAAAGCCTTCAACGAAGAGATTGGACGCGAACTGCTTGCTTCGCATCAATACATCGCCATCGCTTCCTACTTTGACGGACGCGCCCTGAAGAAGCTGGCGCAGATGTTCTTCAAGCAGTCCGAAGAGGAACGCGAGCACGCTATGAAGTTTGTGCAGTACCTGAACGACGTCGGCGGCAAGGTGGAGATTCCTGCTGTTCCTGCGCCCCAGTCCGACTTCGGGAGCGCACTGGAAGCGGTGAAACTCGCCCTGCAGTGGGAGCTGGACGTCACCCATCACATCAATAACCTCATGGCGATGGCGATTGAACAGAAGGACTACGCCGCGCGCGAGTTTCTGGACTGGTTCGTGAAGGAGCAGGTGGAAGAGGTCTCCACCATGCAGGACCTGGTGCAGATTGTGGAACAAGTCGGCGAGCATTACCTGATTATGGTAGAGGCTTACCTTTCGCACGGTGAGTGAGAGATGGCGAGCTATCGGATAGACCCAGCATCCATCCGCTACGGAGGACGGGCAGGTGAACCGCTGGCAGAGGGTGCAGAATCTGCTCGAACAGGGTGTTGAACAGGGTATCTACTCTTGCTGTGTGGCTGTGGTGGGCGACGCGCAGTCCGTCTGGTACACCGCCAGCGCGGGGCTGGCTGACCCCGACAGACAGACACCAGCCGATACCGATACCCTGTTCGACCTTGCCTCGCTCACCAAGCCGGTCGCCTGCGCGTCCAGTGTGATGGCACTGGTGGAAGAGGGTTCCCTGCAGCTGGATGCCCCGCTTTCCTCGTTAATCGGCAACGCCCCAAGGTGGTTCGAGCGCATTCACCTGCGCCATCTTCTCACCCACACGTCGGGGTTACCCGCGTGGAAGCCCTTCTACGAGCAGGCTCTGGGTGACGGGGTGATCCGGGTGGTTCTGCAGACGCCTCCCGTGCGCCTGCCCGACGTGGACTATGAATACAGCGACCTGAACTACATCCTGCTGGGCGAGGTGGTTCATCAGGTAGCCGGTCAATTGCTGAGCGAGTTTGCCCGCGAGCGGATATTCCTGCCCGCCGGAATGACCGAGACACTCTACAACCCGGGGGAGCCACTGCTGTCCAGAGTGGCGATCACCGCAAACTGCCCGTGGCGCAAAGGCAAGACCCTGCGTGGACAGGTGCACGATGCGAACGCCTGGGCGATGGGCGGTGTGAGTGGGCACGCCGGGCTATTCTCCACCGCCAGCGACCTTGCGCGTTACTGCCAGATGTTATTGCGCGGTGGGGACGGCGTGCTGGGCAAGATGAGCGTGGAACAGATGTTCCGCAATCAGATTGCAGGTATCGGCGGGCAGAGCTTTGGCTGGTTCACCTACCCCAATGAGATGCTTCCCCGCGCGAACCTGCTCCCCGAAACATCTATCGGGCACTCGGGGTTCACCGGCACCGTCCTCCTGCTCAACCGCCAGCCCGAGTTCTTCATTGTGCTGTTAAGCAACCGGGTGTACTGCGCCTACGAAGGCGAGCGGTGGCTTCCACACCGCCGGAAGATACTGAACGCCATCAGCGCAGTGATCCCGTAACGCCTATCCTTCCAGCAGTAACCTCTCCGGGTCCTCTATCAACTGCTTCACCTTCACCAGGAACAGCACCGCCTCGCGCCCGTCCACCACGCGATGGTCATAGCTCAGCGCAAGGTACATCATCGGGCGTATCACAATCTGCCCATCTACCACCACCGGACGCTCCTGAATGCGGTGCATCCCCAGAATGCCAACCTGCGGCGGGTTCAGGATGGGCGTGGAGAGCAGAGAGCCGAACACCCCGCCGTTGGTAATGGTGAAGGTGCCGCCCTGCAGGTCGTCCAGGGTAAGGGTATGGGTGCGTGCCTTCTCCACAAATTGCGCAATCGCCTTCTCTATCTGCACGAAGTTCATCTTATCCGCATCGCGCAGGACAGGCACCACCAGCCCTTCCGGGTCGCCAATCGCGATGCCGATGTCGTAATAATGTTTGAGCACCAGCTCCTCGCCCTGCAGTTCCGCGTTCAGCTGCGGGAACTCGCGCAGCGCCCCAATCACCGCCTTCACAAAAAAGGGCATGAACCCCAGGCTGACCCCGTACTGTTGCTGGAATCGCTCCTTCCACTTCGCCCGCAGTGCCATCACCGCGCTCATATCCACCTCGTTGAAGGTGGTGAGCATCGCAGCCGTATGCTGTGCCTCCACCAGCCGGCGGGCGATGGTTAGGCGGCGGCGCGATAAACGCTGGCGCGTCTCCGCCCGGGCAGAGGGGGTCGGCGGTGTCATGACCGGTGTAACCGGCGGCTTCACCTCCTCCACCGGCGGCGCAGGCTCCTCCTCGGCAGGACGCTGCTGAATACTCTCTTCCACCTGTTCGCGCATTCGGGCGTAAGCCTGCACGTCCTCCTTCGTCACCCTGCCGCCCGCGCCTGTCCCGGGAACCTCGCGCAGGTCTAGGCCCAGCTCCTCGGCGATTTTGCGCGCCATGGGCGTTGCGCGACCCTCCCCTTCCGCCTCTGAGGGTACAGGAGTTTCCACCTCGGCAGAGGGAGCCTCCGCCAGGATGCCCAGCACGTCGCCGGGACGTACCGTCTCGCCCTCCCGCTTCAGGATTTTCTGCAAAACGCCTGCCTGGTCCGCCGGCACTTCTGCATTCACCTTGTCCGTCTCCAGCTCCACCACAGGCTCGCCGGTAGCAACAGGCTCTCCCTCCTTTTTCAGCCACCTGCCCACCGTGGCTTCCAGCACCGATTCTGCCAGCACTGGCACGCGAATCTCTATCGGCATCTGTGTCCTCCTTACCACTTCGGTGCGACTTCTGTGACCTCGGCTTCACCCGCCAGTTCAAACGCCGCGCTGATAATCTGCGCCTGCGCCTGCTGATGCCATTCCTGTGTGCCCTCCGCGGGACTTGCCATGCGGGTGCGTCCGATATAGCGCAGGGGCAACCGGTTGCCCAGTATGTCCCGAATGCGCGGAGCAACGAACAGCCATGCGCCCATGTTGCGCGGCTCCTCCTGCAGCCAGACCACCTCCTGCAGGTTCGGATAGGACTCCACCACCGCGCCAATCTCATCCGCTGGGAAGGGATAGAGCTGCTCCACACGCGCCACCGCCACACTCTCTTCATACTGCGGCGACTCCGGGTCGAGTCTGCCCGTGCCCAGCAGGTCGTAATAGACCTTGCCACTGCACAGGATAAGCCGTCGCACCCGTCGCGCGCGCCTGCCCTCCAGCCTGTCATGCAGGAGGTGATGGAACCGCCCCAGCGACAGCTCCTGCGGTGTGGAAACCGCCATCGGATGGCGCAACAGGCTCTTGGGCGTCATCAGTATCAGCGGGCGTGGGTCAACCTTCAATAGCTTCGCCTGGCGACGCAGGATGTGGAAATACTGCGCGGGCGTGGAACAGTTCGCCACGATGATGTTGTTCTCGCCCGCCATCTGCAGGAACCGCTCCAGCCGTGCGCTGGAATGCTCCGGTCCCTGCCCCTCGTAGCCGTGCGGCAACAGCAGAACCAGCCCACTGCGCTGACCCCATTTGGACCGCCCGGAGACGATAAACTGGTCGATAATCACCTGCGCGGAGTTGGCAAAGTCGCCGTACTGCGCCTCCCACAGCACCAGGGCGTCAGGAGCCTGCACGCTGTAGCCGTACTCGAAGCCCAGCACCGCCGCCTCCGACAGCGGACTGTCCCACACCTCGAACGACGCCTTTGCCGAGGGCAGGTTCTGCAGGATGTTGTATCGTTCGCCCGTGCGCACATCATGCAGAACCAGATGCCTCTGGCTGAACGTTCCGCGAGTGACGTCCTGCCCGGTCAGGCGGATGGGGGTTCCGTCGGCAAGGATGGACCCGAAAGCCAGTATCTCCGCGTGCGCCCAGTCGATTTTGCCGTCCGCCGACAACGCTTCTCGTCGCCGCGCAAAGGGGCGTTCCAGCTTTGGGTGCAGACTGAAGCCGTCGGGAATGCGGGTTACCTCCTCGTTCAGCCGCGCCAGCAACGACGGCTCCACCGCCGTCTGCACCGTCTCCTCCGCTTCGAGACTGCCTAGCCCTCCCCGCTCACCACCTGCGTCCAGCCCCGCCAGTGTCTTGCGGATGTGCAGGTCAATCTGCTCCGCCACCTTGCGGCGCAGAGCGTGCAAGCGTTCTATCGCCTCCTGAAGCATCCTGTCCGCCTGCTCCTGGCTGATGAGACCTTTCTGTACCAGTCGCCTCACCCACAGTTCGCGCACCGTGGGGTGTTTGCTGATGCGCTCGTACATCGCGGGCTGGGTGAAGGTGGGTTCGTCGTTCTCGTTATGCCCCCACCGCCGATAGCCAATAAGGTCTATTACCACATCCTTCAGGAACCGCTCGCGATAGGCGTGCGCCAGCCGCACCGCGGTCAAACAGGCTTCGGGGTCATCGGCGTTCACATGGATAACCGGCAGGTCAAAGCCTCTGGCTAGGTCGCTGGCATAGCAGGTGGAGCGTCCATGCTCGGGCAGAGTGGTAAAGCCAATCTGATTGTTGGCGATCAGGTGGATCGTTCCGCCCGTTCGGTAGCCGGGTAATCGGTAGAGGTTGAGCGTCTCCGCCACAATGCCCTGAGCGGGGAAAGCGGCGTCGCCGTGTATCAGCACTGCCAGCGAAATGCGCTCATCTTGCCGAGGTGCTCCTGGGCGATCGCGTTGCTCGAAGCACGCCCGGGTCATCCCCTCTACCACCGGGTTCACCCATTCCAGATGGCTGGGGTTGGGAGCGAGCACCACCTCCACGCTCACCTGTTCGCCGCCTTTGAAGGCTCGCCTCGCGCCCAGGTGATACTTCACATCACCCGTCCAGCCCTCGTCACTGCTTCCGCTGTAGGAGACGCCGGGCGACTGGTACACCCCCAGAAACTCGGCGATAATCTGCTCGTAGGGCTTGCCGAGGATGTGCGCCAGCACGTTCAGCCTGCCACGGTGCGCCATGCCCAGCATGATGTAGCGTGTGCCTGCCTCCGCCGCGGCGCCAATCAGCTCGTCCAGCATCGGTATCATGATGCCCAGCCCTTCCAGCGAGAAGCGGATATGCCCCGGGAACGCCCGATGCAGGAAACGCTCCAGCGCACCCACCTCGGTGAGGCGGTTCAGTAAAGCCATCTCGTCTATCGGGTCGTTGGGCGGGGCGTAGCGCTGCGATTCCACCGCCTGCTCCCACCAGATGCGCTCCTCTGCCTCCGCCAGATGTTCAAACTCGAAGCCGAGAGTCCCCTGGTACAGCTCGCGCATCCGCTGGACGACCGTCCACGCATCAGGCGCATCCATGCCCAGCACGCTGTGTATCACGTCCGCAGGCAGAGCGCGCAAATCGCCCTCCGTGATGCCGTACGCTTCCGGAAGCAGGGACGGGTCGCCGGGCGGAGGGGTTCCCAGCGGGTCCAGCTGCGCTGCGCGATGCCCGTAGGCGCGGATGGCATGCGCCAGCGACACCGCTGCCACCACTTTTCGGAAATCGAGCGTCCTGCTAGGCAGCACAGGTATCTCCAGCGGAGGCGCACCAAACTGCAGGAAAAGCTGACGTATCTCTGGAGGAACCGCCTGGGGATTACGTTGATAGAGTTCGTACATCTCCGCGAGATAAGCAAGGTTCAGCGGAGAGAACGTCTGCCAGAACTGGTCGCTTTTCCGATGGTTCATATCTGCCGTACCTTCCGTTTGCAGGCGGTGCGTAATAATGTTACCAGCTACAGATGCAGAGGTCAACCGTTTGCCGAGCTGACGACAACCTAACCCCCGTCCCCTTCCCTGCGAGGGAAGGGGAGATATGCCTCTCCCCGCGTCGGGGAGAGGTCGGGAGAGGGGTTACCTCTTCTGGAGGGCGAGGCTCCTGCCGAGCCGTCCGAGTCCCTCCCCGCCTGCGGGGAGGTTAGGAGGGGCTGTCCGTTTCGGCTCACCGGGAGGTTCGCCCTCCAGACGAAACGGGATGGCTACGTCAACGCCATGGGCATCAACACGCACAGGTAGTTGTCCTGCTCTACCGGGCGGATGACAGCAGGACGCAGGGGTTCCGTCAGCTCCAGATGTACGCCTTCGGAATCGATCACGTTCAGCACGTCAATCAGATAGCGGGCATTGAAGGCGACGGTGATGTCGTCTCCCTCGCGTACCACCTCCACCTCTTCGTGCGCCTTGCCCGACTGCCCGCTTTCGGCTTCGATAATCAGGTACTCGCCGTTGGTGCTGAAAATCAGGCGGTTGCTCACATCGCGGGCGACCAGGCTGGCGCGTCGCACCGCTCGCAGAAACTCTTCGGTGGCGAGGGTCAGCCGCTTGGTGTAGGTGGTCGGAATGACGCGCTGGTAGGCGGGGAACTGTCCATCAATCAGGCGCGTGATGAGGAACGTGCGCCGCGGGTCGTCCACCGGTCGGAACGACGCCTGATTGTGCCCGATTTGCACCTCCACCTCGCCCTCATAATCGCCCACGATGCGCCCCAGCTCGTTCATCGCACGCGCCGGCACCACCGCGGCGATCGGCGTCTCGAGAGCGTTAACGCTGACCGGGTGCGAACGCACCGTGAGGCGGTGGGTGTCCGTGGCCACCATGCGCAGGGTCACGCCGTCGCACTCCACCAGCACGCCTGTCAGGATGGCGCGGGTCTCTTCCGTGCTGACGGCGAAGATGGTCTGCTTAATCATCTCTTTCAGCGTATCGGCAGGCACGGTGAAGCTGGTGGCATCGCTGACCTCAGGCAAGGTGGGATACTCGCTCGGCGACAGCCCCAGCAGTTTGTATTCCGACCGTTCGCAGGTAATCTGCACCGAGTGCGTGGCGTCGTCGCTCATCTTCACGTCGGCATCGGGCAGAGAGGAAAGCACCTCCTGCGTGAGGCGGGCAGGTAGAGTGGCTTCGCCGGGCATGTCCACGGTCGCCGGCACGAAGCACTCGATGCCAATCTCCAGGTCGGATGCGGTCAGCTTCAAGCCGTCGCCTTCCGCGCTAAGGTGAATGTGTTGCAGGATGGGCAGAGAGCTTCGCCCACTGACGGCATGTGCTACCGTCTGTACGCCTTCCAGCAGGTCCTTGCGCGTTGTGGTGATTTTCATCATGAGCCTCCCTTAATGTGTATTATTCCTCTGGTAACAGCGGCAGGGAGAGCGGCTGTTCGTCGGCTGGGCGCGGTCTCTGCAGGTGCGGGAAGCGTTCCGCCAGATGGCGCAGGATGCGTTCGCCTGTCCCTTCCGAGACCATCGGCGTCTCCACGCCCCGTCGGAGCATCTCTCGCGCCTGCTCAATGGAGCGCGCCTCATAGGCGCAGGCGGCACACCGAAGCAGATGCCTCTCTATCCTCTGCATCATGCTTTCGGTCAGCTCCTGGTCCATGTAGTTACCCAGCAGTTCGCGCACTTCCGCGCACTTCATCCCTCTTCACCCCATTCTTCCGAGAGCGCATCACGCAACGCCGCCCGCGCCCGATACAGCAGCCCTTTCACCGAGGGCACGCTGCGCTCCAGCATCTGCGCCACCTCTTTCGCCGTGAACTCCTCCACATCACACAGCAGGAGAACCGTCCGATACTCTTCGGGCAGCCGCCTTAGCGCACGCTGGACCGCCACGCGCAGTTCCACGTCGGCAGTGGCGTCGTTTTGCATCGGCTCGGTGACCTCGTCGATGCGCAGGAGGCGCGGCTGGCGCAGACGGTCGATACAGCAGTTGCGGGCAATGCGAAACAGCCACGCTTTGAACGTGCCCTCGGCGCGATAGCCCATCAAGCCTTCAAAGGCGCGCAGGAACACCTCGGAGAGCACCTCTTCGGCGTCCGTGCGGTTGCCCAACAGGCGGGTGGCGTATGCCAGAACGGCGTCCGCATAGCGCCAGAACAGCGTCTCCAGCGCCTGCATCTCGCCCGCACGGAACCGCGCGACCAGCCGTGCGTCTTCGCTCTCTCTACCGCTTTCCATACACATGACGTTTGGGAGGCTCAAAAAGTACCGCACGCAGATTGTAACCGCCAAAAGGATAGAAGTCAAGCCTCCTGCGGAGGTTAACCTGCTGAAGCAGCTTTGTCTTGGAGGAGGTATCCCTGCGCCCCGAAGCTGCGGGCTACTCACGACGAAACCTCCTGTGTAGGCTGGAACCTGCTTGGGCAGGTTTTGTTCCGTGTTGCCTGCGACTTCCAGTCGCAAGGGCAGGATAAAAAGGGAACGGCAACCCTGCAACTGGAAGTTGCGGGCTACTCACGACGAAACCTCCTGCGGAGGTTATAGGACATCCTCCTGCATAGTGCACAGAGCAGTCTCGCCCTCTTGTCAACCGGAAAGCGGAACATAGAACCGAGTGGAAGAGGATTTTTCTCGAAACTTTTTCCGTTTTGTCCCAAAACCCCTTGACAACCTAACATCCCCTGTGATATATTGTAGCCAACACTAAGTAACCAGTATTGAACGCAGTCTTTTTCAAAAGGGAAAAAGGAGGCATTCAACAATG
>CAZOGB010000040.1:0-34124 GCA_964579145.1 uncultured bacterium
GGAGGTTGATATGCGCGTCAATCTTGCCGGAGAGTGGCTATTGAGTTACCGCCCAGAGCGGAGCCGATGGGTTGCGCTGGACGAAGCGGATTTCGCGAACATGCCTGCAGTAACCGCCGTCGTGCCGGGCAACGTGGAGTTAGACCTCATGCGCGCGGGCATTCTGCCCGACCTTGCTCTTGGAAACAACATCTACCGCCTGCGCGAGTTTGAAACGTACGAGTGGTGGTACAGGAGACGCTTCACCGCGCCGGCAATCCCGACGGGACATCGCGCACAGGTCGTCTTTGAAGGGCTGGACTGCCTGGCGCACGTATGGCTGAACGGCGAGCTGGTTGGCGAGGGCACGAACGCCCTCGTGCCTCAGCGGTTCGACGTCACCACTGCCTTGCGCGAGGGGGAAAACGAACTGGTGGTGCGGATTCGCTCGGCGCTGCTGGAAGGGCGTGAGCGTGTGCCTGCCCCTCTGGAGAGCGCGCTACCGTGCGGGTTCGAGTCGTTGGCTGTGCGCAAACCACCCCACTGTTACGGCTGGGACATCATGCCCCGCGCGGTAAGCGCAGGGATATGGCATGATGTTTATATCCAATTTCTACCACCCACGCGCTGGCGTTCCGTCTACTGGGCCACAACTGCGGTGGACCCATCGCGTCGTTCTGCGGTGCTTTTCGTAGACTGGGATTTCATCACCGATGTACATGCTATAGACGACTGGCAGGTGCGTTTGCGATTGACGCGGGATGGGAAGACCGCGCACGAAAGCCTGCACCCTGTCTTTCACACGCATGGACGTGCACGCCTGCATGTGCAGGGAGTGGACCTGTGGTATCCGCGCGGCTATGGAGACCCCGTGCTGTACGATGCAACCGCTGACCTGCTGAACGAACAGGGCAGGGTGCTGGATACATACGACTGCCGAATCGGCATTCGCACGGTAGATCTGAACCGCACTGACATCACCACCCTGGAAGAGCCCGGAGAGTTCGTCTTTGTGGTCAACGGCGTGAAAGTGTTCGCGAAGGGTACAAACTGGGTACCGCTGGATGCCTTCCACAGCCGTGACCTTCAACACCTGCAACCAGCGATAGAAATGCTGATAGACCTGAACTGCAACATGGTGCGATGCTGGGGCGGAAATGTCTATGAATCGGACGATTTCTTCTACTTATGTGACCAGCATGGCATCATGGTCTGGCAGGACTTTGCGCTTGCCTGCGCCATCTATCCCGACGACATCATCCCTGCCATTCGCACCGAGGCAGAAGAGGTGGTGCATCGCCTGCGCAATCATCCCAGTCTGGTGCTCTGGTGCGGCAACAACGAGATCGACCACACGTACCTCTGGTCGGGGCAGGGCGTTGACCCCAATACAGACCGGATCAGCCGTGAGGTGCTGGCAGAGGTGGTGCGGCGGCTCGACCCGTTCCGTCCGTATCTGCCCAGCTCGCCCTTCGTCAGCGAGGAGGTCATGCGCCGCGGCGGCGACCCAAACCTCTCGCCCGAACAGCACCTGTGGGGACCGCGAGATGACTTCAAGGGACCGTACTACACGCGGTCGTTAGCACACTTCGTGAGCGAAATCGGCTATCACGGCTGTCCTGACCGGCGCACCCTGGAGCAGTTCCTCGAGCCGGATTACCTCTGGCACTGGCAGGATAACGAGCAGTGGCTGACCCATGCCACTCGCCCCCTGCCGCGGATGACCGACTTCAACTACCGCATCCCGCTGATGGCAAACCAGATAGCGGTGTTATTTGACGCCATACCAGACAATCTGGACGATTTCATTCTCGCCTCGCAAATCAGCCAGGCGGAGGCGCTGAAGTTCTTCATTGAACGGTGGAGGCAACGCAAGTGGCGCACGACAGGCATCCTGTGGTGGAACCTGCGGGACGGCTGGCCCATCATTTCGGACGCCATTGTGGACTACTACTTCCGTAAGAAGATCGCTTACGAGTACGTCAAACGGGTACAGACCGATGTGTGCGCTATGCTGAGCGAACCGGAGGGTGACAGCCATGTGCTGATTGTAGTGAATGACACGCTCCTTCCCGAAGTTGGGGAGGTAGAAGTCGTCGATATCGACAGCGGTAACCGGCTGATAGCGACCACCTATCACGTGGAGCCAAACGACAAGGCGGTGGTAGATAGTATTCCGAGAGTTCATCATCCTTCCATGTGGCTGATTCGCTGGCGCGACGAACAGGGAAAAACATTTCTGAACCACTATCTGGCTGGCGAACGACCGTTCAATCTGGAGCAGTATCGGCGGTGGTTGAAACACCTGCAGATACCATTGGACATCGGTTCTGTCGCGGAAAAAGATACCTAATACTGGTAGGGGGTATATATGTTTGACGTGACACAGCGACAAGGTGACGGTTTGCCCTCGGAAATTATTGACAGGTTGCGGCGTATCGAGGGGCAGGTACGAGGACTTCAGAAAATGATGAAGCAGGGGCGTGCGCCCTCAGAGGTTATCTATCAGATGGCTGCGGTCAAATCTGCCCTGGAGCAGGCGGCGTTGCAATACCTCTGGTGGGAGGCACAGCAGCGCGGTACAGACGAAGAGACCGCTCGGGAGATTCGAACCACTCTGCAGCTCATTGCCAAAATCCTGTAATTGGGCGAATCTCGGCGGCGGCGGAACGTATCTAATAGCTGGACAACCTACATGGAGGAGGCGGGATGACCGAAATCAGGACACGATGGATAGACGGCATGCAGTTTCTGAGCATCTCTTCGGGCGGAGTTCCGCTGGTGATGGACGTTTCGCCGGACGGCGGCGGGCGAGGGGAGGGAATCGGTCCCATGGAGCTAATGCTCCATGCCTTGGCGGGATGCACCGGTGTGGATGTGGTCAGTATCTTGCAGAAGAAGCGACAGCCATTCACAGGGCTTGAGATACGAGTGAAAGGCGAAAGGCGACAGGAATACCCGCGTGTGTACAACCAGATCGAGATAGAGTATGTTTTCAAGGGAAAGGGGCTGGACCCGAAGGCGGTGGAGCAGGCGATAAAACTCTCCGAAGAGAAGTACTGCAGTGTGGAAGCCACGCTGGCGTCGTTCGCCCAGATACACAGCAGTTACAGGATCATTGAGGAGGAGTGAGCAATGGCGATTGAACAGACAGCCGTGGGTATTCGGGTAAAGGTGCCGCTATCCTACTCAGAGGCGGTTGAGAAGACTATTGCCGCCTTGAAGAGTGAGGGGTTTGGCGTGCTCACCACAATTGATGTGAAGCAGACGCTCAAGGAGAAGCTAGGAGTGGAGCATCGCCCCTATGTCATCCTTGGCGCCTGCAACCCTCCTCTGGCGCACCGTGCACTGACCGCCGAGCCGGAGGTGGGACTGCTGTTGCCCTGCAACGTAGTGGTATACGAAGAGGGTGAAGGTTGCGTGGTGTCGGCGATGGATCCCTCCGCAGCGATGAAACTGGTGCCAAACCCTGAGCTGGAGGCGGTGGCTAAAGAGGTAAGGGCGAAACTGGAACGGGTGCTTCAACAGGTTGCAGGTTAAACACGCGGGCGAAGCTGTTCACCACAACAGGGATTACTTCCTGAAGGGTTACCTCTCGTCCCAGCAGATTCTGAAGGGAGATAACCCCTTTGTCATGAATGCCGCAGGGCACTATCAGTGCAAAGTGGCTCAGGTCGGGGCAGATGTTCAGCGCAAAACCGTGCATGGTTATCCAGTGGCTCACTTTGATACCCATCGCTGCCACCTTTTCCGCACCAACCCACACGCCGGTTAGCCCATCCTTGCGATGCGCCTCAATGCCGAAATGACGCAGTGCCAGTATCAGCGATTCCTCCAGCCGGCGCAGGTAAAGGTGCACATCCCTGCCGTGGTCACGAAGGTCAAGCACAGGATACCCCACCAGTTGCCCCGGTCCGTGGTAAGTCACATCCCCACCTCGGTCGGTCTCCACCAACTGGACGCCCATCGCCTGCAGTTGTTCTGGGGTAGCGAGCAGGTGCTCTCGGCTGGCGGCGCGTCCCAGCGTAATCACAGGGGGCACATGCTCCAGCAGTAACAGCGTATCAGGGATGCTCCCTTCACGGCGCAGGTGTACGAGACGCCTCTGTATCTCCCACGCCGACAGGTAATCTATCCTGCCAAGCCACCCAACGTGCAGAACAGGCATCATTCCTCACCACCTGCATTGTACCCGCTCTTACGGCAGGGTGGTCAGCAGTGATTTCAGCGCGTTCGTCATCGCGAGCTGGTATCGTTCAATGTCCTTGACCATGAACATGAAACGGCTGGTGCTGTGCGGATCGGGGCGCCATGTGGTCACCGCGGTTTCACTGCAGGAGACGCGCACGGGCTGGAATGTGTATACGGCTGTTTCTTTTGCCCGTGCCAGCGGCACAATCTCTCCGTCCGCAGTCACCGTCACGCTCGCGACCTGCAGAAAACTCGCGACCGACCACATATTGCGCTCCTGTTGCGAGTAGTGACCGATCTTGCCAGCGTCGGGCTGTCGGTAGAGGTACTCCAGCCAGCTGGTGTCTCTCATGCGCTCGAACATGTACAGGAAAAAGTTCTGCATTCGTGGAGAAAGGCGCGGCAGTATCTCCTCCTGCCTGAAACGCCAGTAGGTGCCGTACCGCTTCACGCGCCAGTCGCCCTCGTAGTCTTCAAAGCAGGGTAGCCAGTACACTGGGCAAGGCAGTTCAAATATCGCGCGATACGCCGCCGGGTCCAGCGTGACATTGTATTCCAGTGTGGCGGCACGCTTCGGATCGGGAGAGCCCGTACCCGCGTTGATGTAAACGCCGGCGCATTTGCGGGCGAACAGCGCAGGGTCGGTCTTCCCTGCCAGTGCCACATCCCTGCACGAGCCGACCACAGTAATCGCCACGAGCTGGCGTGATTGACGCAGGGTATCCAGGATAAAGCGCACCGCCGCCCGGTCCGATGGCGAAGCCGACGCCTGCGTATCACCGGGCGAGCGCATCGGCAGGGAGGAGCCGACGACGACGGGCACGGTCAACCCCGTGATGTGGTTCATCTGCGCGACGGCGGACACATCGGGGTTCCATTCTGACTTTGGAGGCGGATGGTCAATGACGATACCCCGCAGGTCTACTTTGCCTTGCAACGCCAGCGCATACACGCAGGCGAGGTCGAAATGGTCGTCCGGGTCGTTGTGCGGGCGAAACAGGTCGGTCTGATGGATCAGCGGTGTTGCCATGCGCCTCCTCCTAACCTTTGATACCCGTCAGCGTGATGCCCTCGATAAACAGCTTTTGGGTGAAGAAGAAAACCACCATCAGAGGCAGGGTTACCACCGTCGCAGCCGCCATCAGCAGGTTCCATTCGGAGCTGTGTCGTCCCACGAAGGTCTGCAGTCCCACCGCCAGCGTGTAGGTGTTCTCGTCGGTCAGGTACACCAGCGGATTGATGAAGTCCGTCCAGGCGCCGATGAAGGCGAACAGCGCCACCGTTGCCAGCGCAGGCACAGAGAGCGGCACGATAATCTGCCAGAAGATGCGCCATTCCGAACAGCCGTCGATGCGCGCAGCGTCCGACAGCTCCTGCGGAATCGTAAGGAAAAACTGCCGCAGCAGGAAGATGGCAAACGCGCTTCCGAAGAAGGGCGGCACCACCAGCGGCAGGTAAGTGCCTGTCCAGCCGAGGTTGCGGAACATGACGAAAACAGGCAACATCGTTACCTGAGCGGGAAGCATAATGGTTGCCAGCATAATTAAGAACATCACGTCCCGCCCCTTCCAGCGCAGGCGTGCAAAACCGTAAGCGGGCAGGGCTGAAGAGATGACCGTACCCACCACCACCAGCGCACACACAAACAGCGTGTTGCGCAGATACAGCAGGAACGGGAACGACTGCAGCGCTTCCGTATAGTTCTGCCAGCGAACGGGGTTGGGTATCCACTCGATATGTTCGGTAAAAATGCGGTCTTCTGTTTTCAGAGACGTGGAAACCATCAGCGCAAACGGCGCAAGAAATGAGATGCTTAGCGCAATCAACACCACGTACACCACCGCGGTGGCAATCCGCTTGCGCCAGACTTTAGACTGTCTCCATTGCGCCAGTTGCCTTACCTGTGCCGACATCAGCCTCTCTCCCCCTCGTAGTAAACCCAGCGTACCGACGTTCGAAACACAATCAGCGTGGCAATGAGCGTCAGGATGAAGAGTATCCATGCCATCGCGCAGGCGTGCCCCATGCGAAAGTCACGGAAGGCATTGTAGAAGAGATAAAGCGCGTAGAACAGCGTCGAGTTTTGCGGTCCCCCCTGCGTCATGATGAACGTCTGCGTGAAGTACTGGAACGTCCAGATAACGCCCATGATGAGATTGTAAAAGATGACCGGCGAAATCATGGGCAGGGTAACGTTCAGGGTTTTATGCCACGCTCCTGCGCCGTCGATATCCGCCGCCTCGTACAGGTGGGTGGGTACGTTCTGCAGACCCGCCAGATATATGACCACGCTGCCACCTACCGCCCACAGGTCCATCATGATAAACGCGGGCTTCGACCACTTTGGGTCGGCAAGCCAACCTGGCGGTTGCAAGCCAAAGGGTGCGAGAATCGGCGTCAGCACGGCGTTCAGTAACCCGTACTGGGGGTTGAGCACCCACAGCCACAACACTGCCACCGCCACCACTGGCATCACGGAAGGCAGATAGTAAATCGTTCGGAAGATGCCTATACCGGGTATCTTGTGGTTCAGTAGCAGCGCCATTGTCAGTCCGATGACGAGCGCAAGGGGCAGTTCAATCAGCATAAACAGGGTGTTCCACAGCGACGGCAGGAAATAGTCGCGGTCGGTCAGCAGGGCAACGTAGTTCGCCAGCCCCACCCAGCGCGGCGGGGAAAGTACCCGGTAATCACAGAAACTGTAGTACAGCGATGCCAGAATGGGATACAGCGTGAACAGCAGAAAGCCTATCAGCCACGGAGAGATAAAAAGCCAGCCCTGCAGATTGCGCTCTCGCTCACGCATGGGCGCTACCTCCTCCAGAAGAGCATCTCGCGGTACACCCGCTTCTGTACATCGCGCAGAGCCTGTGCAGGCGTCTTGGTACCGTAGCGCACGAAGTCCACTGCGCTGTAAATCTCATATTGATACAGCCCTGTAATCGGGGTAGGGGGAAAGTGTCGGGCGTTCGGGCTATTTGCCACATCCATGAACACGGCGAATGCACGCTTCCACGGCTCACCCTCCCGCAAACTACGCTCTTTGCGCGCCTCCAGAATGTTGGGCACACCGTGCATCGTGCTGGCGAAAAGCACCTGCGCCTCCACCGTTTGGGTCCATCGCAGGAACTCCCACGCCTCTTTAGGATATTTGCAGTTCACAGGAATACAGAAGATGTTGCCTCCCAGCCAGGTAGAGTTTTTCAGCTCCGGGTACTGGTCGGGGTAGGGAATGGGCGCTGCACCGTAGCGCACGTTCGGTCCGTATCGTTGAAACCAGTATGGGTTCCACTGCCCATTAATCATCATGGCAACCTTGCCCACCAGAAACGGATTATTAATCCCCATCTCCTGCCCGAAGCCTGCCTGAAAAGCGTTGACCTCTTCCGCACCGCCCTGCACCTCTATCAGCTTTTGATACCACTGTAGGGCTTCAATGTTGCGCGGATGGTCGGCGGTGGGCATGCCCGTCTTGGGGTCGATGAACTGCCCGCCAAAGATGGAAATGATAATCAGGGGGTCAGGCGGCATCATCCCGATGCGCACGATGCGTCCGTTGGCGTCGCGTTTGGTGAGCTTTCGGGCGTACTCCAGCAGTTCAGATAGCGTCTGGGGTGGTCGCTCAGGGTCTAATCCGGCATCCTGAAAGGCATCCTTGTTCCACAACAGCGCGAAGCAGTCCATCAGGTAAATCATCGCATACAGTCTACCGTTGTATCTGCACTGCGAAAGCGAGCCGGGCGCATAGTCCGATTCCCTTAGACCCGACTGCTTGAAGTATTCGTCCTGCGGGAGCAGTGCGCCGTTACCCGCCAGCGATCCCAGGTAACCCGGGTCGCGCAGGGTAAATATCTCGGGTGGGTCGTTCGCCACAATAGCGCGGATGATTTTGGTGTCCTCAACAGCGGCAAGGTTGTGTACCTGAATGTGCGGGTGGGTTCGGTTGAACTCATCCACCACCACCTGAAAAGCCTCCGCTTCGTCACCGCCCCACATTGTCCACGCCCGCAGGTGCACAACGCTGGGGTCCTCCTGCCTGCGCTGGCAGGCAGGTAGCAGTATCAGCAGAGATCCTATAAGCACGAGTATGGTTAGTCTGTTGATGCGCATAATCACGTCAAACGTTCGATAACCGCTCACCGGGGTATCCATTGTCTCTACCGCCCGCTCTGACCGCTGGGAGCTGGCGCAGGTTGGTTTTCTCCCCAGCGCACACGTGCACTGGAGCTCAGCACTTGCCCATTCTTCAGCACGATGATAGGCACGGACTGATTCATCATCTTGTGATGGTCGCACTGCAGTAACGGTGCCGTTTCGGGGCTATCCTTCGTCGGCTTGAAGTAGCGATAGCTCACCGGCTTATCGGTCAGGTCGGCAGGGCATTTCAACTTTCCAGCCTCCGCCAGATAGCGCGGCGTCAGCTCGTCCAGGCTTTTGGGATATTGTCCATTATTGCGCTGGCGATAGCGTTCTATTGCCTGATACACATCTATCATGTTCTGCTGGCACTGCGCCATCTGCACTCCCGCCGACATCGCCTGTTTGAACTCCGGACGACGGGCAACATAGATGAACAGTATCGCCAGACCTGCGATAAGAAGAGCCACCGCCCCCAGACAGGACAGCAGGCCAACTGTCCAGCAGCTCCAGCCACCGCGGCGGGCAGGTATCTCAGGCGGTACCATGGCAATCCCTCACCTATCCGATTGGTGTCCAGTTAATGCCGGCATGTACCTTCAGCGTGAACTCCGCCAGCAGGCGTACCGTGGACTCGAGGTCTCCCAAATGCAAGATCTCGCAGGGAGTGTGCATATAGCGTATCGGCACCGACACCAGACCGGTTGCCACTCCAGAACGCGCGAGCTGAATGACGTCGTTGTCTGTACCGGTGCCTCCGCCCGCAACCTCTATCTGGTAGGGAATCTCTTTCTCCACCGCCGTGTCTACCAGCATCTCAAAGACCAGCGGATTAACATGCGAGCCGCGGCAAATGACGGCGCCTTTGCCAATCACGTGGTCTCCGTGTTTTTTCTTGTCCACGCCCGGGTGGTCGGTGCTGTGTCCGACGTCCACCGTTACGGCTACCTGTGGGGCTATCTCGTGGGCGATGGTGCGTGCTCCCCGCAGACCGACCTCTTCCTGCACCGTGGACACTGCATACACCGCCGCCTTCAACTCGGAGCGTCGCTCACTCAGCAGGCGCAGGGCTTCCGCTACCACGAAACAGCCCATCTTGTTATCGAAACCTCGCGCGGTGACAAGCTCGCCGCGCAGGGGCTGAAAGTCATACACATAGGTTACAGAGTCGCCGAGGCGCACCTGCTCCTCTGCCTCCTTCTTGCTGGAGGCGCCGATGTCAATCCACAGGTCGCTCAGTTCGGGCTTTTTACGACGCTCTTCCTCGCTCAGCATGTGTATCGCCTTGCGCCCAATCACCCCAAGCACCGGTCCGTGCTTCGTGTGGATATACACGCGATGACCTACCGGCACGATGGAGTCATGACCGCCAACGGGTCTGAAGTAAAGGAACCCTTCGTCACTTATGTAGTGCACCACGAAGCCGATTTCATCCACATGCCCCGAAAGCATCACACGGGGATAACCCTCAGGGTTGATGACGGCGTAGCTGTTGCCAAGCACATCGGTGTGCACTTCGTCAGCAAACTGGGCGGTGTACTCGCGAAAGACCGACTGTGCCCTGTATTCATATCCGGAAGGGCTGGGAGTATTTACAATGTTCTTCAGGAACTCGTACGATTGCTCTCTCATCATTCTGCGCTAATTCCCCCCTGCAATGGATACCCTTTTGTTCCATGCACACCGTCAGTTTTCCTGCAACCTCTGTTGACTTACGCCTCCTCTTCCTGTATGATAGCAATGAGTAAAGATGTCCAACCGAGCTCAGGACTGGTACACGCAGGCACTGTACGACCTGGAGATGGCGCAGGAGGCTGTTCGGTCTCATCGCCACGAGTGGGCATGCTTTGCCGCCCAGCAAAGCGCGGAGAAGGCAGTGAAGGCATTACATCTGTGCCTGGGTCAAGAAGCGTGGGGACATGTGGTGGCACGCTTGCTGGAAGATCTGTTACCACACGTACAGGTTCCTGCCGACCTGATTGACAGGGCAAAGGTGCTGGATACCTACTACATACCCACGCGCTACCCAAACAGCCATGCGGCAGGAGCACCGCATGAGCACTATACTGCTCTCCAGAGTGAGGAGGCTATCCGTTATGCCCGTGCGATCGTTGAGTTCGTCCGTGATGAAATGGCCCGATGCACGGACAGTGCACCAGGCGATGGAGCAATGGGCGAAAGAGACCGCTGAAGCCTCGCCAGAGGTTATGGCGATAGGGTATTTCGGTTCATACGCGAGAGGCGACTGGGGAGTGGGCAGTGACGTTGACATCGTGGTGATAGTGCGTTCCTCCGATGAGCCTCCTGTGCGCCGTCCCTTGCAGTTTAACACTCTCGCCCTTCCCGTTCCCGCCGATGTGATTGTGTACACCGTGGACGAATGGCAAAATATAGACCCCGCCAGCCGTTTCGGGAAGGTGATGCAAAACGAAGTGAAATGGGTTTTCCAGCGCATTCAGTGACCCTGGCTTCGACGGCTCAACGCCTCGCGTACCTTCTGCCAGCGCGCCTCCATCTCCTCGTTGTAAATATACGGCTCCCAGCCCAGTGACAGGTAAGTAGCAATCGCCGGCAGTCGCCAGTCGTCGGTGAGCAGATAGATGCGCTCGTAGCCCCGCTCAACCAGCAGGCGCACCACAGCGTATACCACCACTTTGCCCAATCCCTTGCCCTGATGGGCGGGGTCTGCTGCCACCCAGTCCAGCACGCCAGCGTTGGGATGCTGTTCGTTCGGTGTGTGGTTCGCCATCGCCGTCGCGACCAGGTCGCCCGTCGGCACATGCTCCACCACGAAGAAACCGCCTGGGAGAACGTTGCGCATGAACCGCTGGACATCCGCCACCGTCCATCCCTCGGCAAAGCCCACTTTGCGCATCAGCGCCAGGTACTTCTCCTCCTCGCCGGGGCGGATGTTGCGCAGGCGGTAACCCTCCGGCAACGCCGGTTCCGGCACGGAAGTGAAACGGTGCGGTGGGTAAATCATCTGCAGTTGCGGCCTGGGTTCTGCCTCCGTTCCCCATATCCTCGAATCGGGCACGTCCACCCAGCGTCCACCCTGCGCGATGGAAATCTGGCTCATCAAACCCGGCAGGGTCATATCCAGCGCGTAATGCACGTCCACTCGCGGGGGACATTCGCCGCGCACCGCCCGCACGAAATCCATCAGCACGAAGTAGTCGCCGCCACCGTGACCGGTGCGCCGCGCCAGTTCCTCCTGCTGTTTCCACTCGCCGGGCAGGAACTGCTCCTCCAGCTCGTGCAGAGGTAGCCATGTGTTCATATCGGGGCACAGTTTGCGGAGCCACACGCGATCGTGCTCGCCATGTGCCCGCGCCGATTCATAACAGCCATCCGTACCCTGCAGCTGGTAAACGTTCATCGCGTGCGGGCGGTCGGAAAGCATATCCAGGCGCAGTTTCACCAGCCCACCCGAGCGCATCTTGCAGAGGGTAATGGTAGTATCTTCATTCTCGTAAAGTTCGCCGTGCGCGTCGCGGTAGTGATGACCGCTTCCGGCACAGCATACTGCCACCACCCGGTCGCCGGGCATCCACTCCAGCACGGGACCAATGCTGTGTGTGGGGTAGGTATTGCCGTTGATACCCGTCTGCCACCTGCGCCGCCATGGAGTCAGCTCGTTGAGCTCTTTGAGCTCGTGGATGTACTCGCCCTCTGCGTAATATATTGTGCCGAACAGCCCCTGCCGAACCAGCTCCTTCACCAGCACAATTGGCTTGGCGTAGATATAGTTCTCCGCCATCATATATACTGCTTTGCTCTGCGCAACCGCCTGTACCAGTTCCCGGCACTCATCCACCGAGACGGCGGCGGGCACTTCGCTCAGCACATGGATGTTGCGCTTCAGCGCGGAAACCGACTGGGGCGCGTGCAATGGCATCGGCGTGGCGATGATGACGGCATCGACCTGTCCGCTGTCCAGCATTTGCTCGTAGTCGGTATAATACCGCTTTGCGCCTAACATTTCTGCTACACGTTGGGCACGGGCGGAATCGACATCACATACCGCTTCTCTGCTGACACCGGGAATGGCGTCGCAGGCGGTCTTAAAGCTCGCTCCACGTCCTCCCGCGCCGACAATGCCCAGCCGCACCGTTTGAGATGTCATAGATACCTCCTGTACAGGAACGTCTTTCCAAGCGATTCCTCTCCTGTGGACAAACCTCCTGCACCAAAACCCTGTGATGCCTGCCCGCAGGCGCTTCTGGTGAACACGCCCATCAACGTCGTTTCCTGACCTATGGCCAGGGGAACTCAGGAGCCAGAAGCCCTGTCGTGCTCGCAAGCACCGCCCACAACGCCGCGCAGCTGAACTCGCCCAGTATCATCCCCAGGAAGAATGGCATGGCACGCAGATACAGGTTATAGCCCCCATAACGCTGGATAAGCGACTTGGCTATCCACGTTACCAGCACCGGGAACCATATCACATACATCGTCCACGACGGACACAGCGCGTAGCCCAGCGGATGCAGGGGAAAGCCCACAAAGGTGTTGCGCAGGTAGTAGAGTAAACCGGTTACGGCGATGCCCACGCTGAACCACAACGGCGATGGCGGCGTGAGTTTATCCGCACCGGTGAGCGCGTTGGAGGCGTCGGTAAACGCCCACGAGACGTTGGCGTTCGGATAGCCGTAGAGATTCACTCCGCCGCGCCCGTAATGCAGCCACAGCTCGGTCGCCGCAGCGGCGAGGAAACCGAGCATAATCGCCACGCCGAAGATAAAAGGCAGCGCCGCGCGGCGAAGCCCGTGGCGGGGAGCCAACTGCTGGCTATCCAGAAAAAGCGATAACAGCATCCCGCGCAGGTCGCGGAAGAAGATGGCGTCCAGAAAAGCGAGATGCGTCCAGCTGACGTTGCCCCACAGCTGTTTCGTGCTGAAAATGCCCACGATATCGCTGGGCTTGAAGGAAGTTTCGGTCATCAGGAAGCCTGCCTCAGCCACACTACGCGCCATCACCGTGCAGGTCACGAAGATGAAGATAGCCCACAGCGCCACTGCGAGCCACAGGCTGATACCCGCCCACAAGCACCAGAGGAGAATACCTGCAAAGCCGCCAAGCAAGCCCCAGACCGCCCAGCGACTGTTCAGCGCCTCGCCGGTGCTGGGCAGATCCTCTTTTCCAAACGCGCTCTGCACCACCCGTTTGTAGTAGCCCCAACCACTGCGCACAAATACCGCCGCAATGACCACATAAGCCCCTGCCACCTGATAGCCGATGTAGTGCCGGGTAGGATAGGACGGCATGTTCTGTAATTCAATGCCGTAGGACGCCGCCAACACATCCGCCAGCCTTGTCAGCGCGAAGAAGAACCACAGGCTGAACAGCAGGTCATTGGGCAGAAAGTACGCGAATCCCATCGCCGCGAACGAGACGAAGATGCTGGTGCCGAACATCTGGTTCCACGGAGGCGAGGTGAACAGATTCTGCACGTTCCAGAAGAGCAGGGGAATCTGGGGGAAGGTCGGCACGGCGAGGTGGATACCGTTGATCAGAAACGGCACGAACGCCAGCGTAAACCCCATCCACGTCAGCGGCGAACGCAGGAACTGGCGTGCCAGGCTCTCATCCAGCAGGCGCGTGGGCAGGATGGTGTGGGGGAAGGTCAACCGTTCGTGGTCTGCCCATTGCCTGCGCAGGATAGCGCCAATGCAAAAGAGACACCACGCCAGCAGGAGATAAAGCAGGAACCACGCGGCAAGGGGGCGCACCCACTTCTGCCACGGCAGGCTACCTGAACGCAACCCCTCGTAGAACTCCACCGCCACCGGCTGTTTTAACTCGCCCTTGGGGTCAAATGCCACCAGCGCGGGGTTCACGTAGGGGATGAACCGCTGGGCATACTGGTTCACGGCGTCTGCATAGTAGTTCAGATAGACCGGGGCGGGCATCAGCTTTTCGGTGAAGCCGCGCGTGCTGACAAACACCGAAGCGAACAGCATCAGATAGAGAATCAGCAGGTCGGCAGGAGTCATCCAGCGCAGTTTGCCGAAAGCCCTCAGCAGGCGTACCACACCGTACACCAGAAGAAAGGAGCCTACCGCGCCCGGCGCAAACTGCAGGACTCCCAACTGCATCCCCTTGACCACCATGTCCGAATAGGTTGTCACGTAGGCAACACAGGCAGAAAGCACCGCACCTAACACAATGGTGCGAACGTGCACACCCTTCGGCTCATGGTCTGGCGGCAGCGTCATAAGGTCTCCTTTAGTCCAACGGTAATGTTGCTGAAACACATTTTCGCGGAGGGAGCAAAAACTCCTCGTGGCTCTCCGCGCCTACCGAATGGGCAGTTCCAGTTTCTCGCGCACTTCCTCACTGCGGAACAGGCTACGGGAGCCGATCTTCACCTCTTGCACACGTACGCCGAATAGCGTGCGCAATTGCCAGCGGTTACGCTCCCGCGCGTAGCCTATCCCCACGCCGTGCGCTTTGAGGAACACCCGGCTCCCATCAAGCAGGAGGACCTCATGCGATGGCAGTGGGCCCTGCAGGGATGCAGGAGCACCTGTAAACAGAAGCCATGCCCGAGCATCCGCCTCTACCCATACGGCGCGCGCGTGCGGGGAGGCAGGACTAACCGAAAGCGGTAAGGTTTTCACCTCTGGCGGCTTCTGTCCGCGATAGGGCAGGAGGATAGTGACGAAAGTTTGTGGAAGCTCACCCTTCCGCGCGAAGCGTGCTACGGGAACCTTTGCTAGCTTGCCGCCATCCAGCGCGGCGATACCCTCCATCAGCGACAGGTTGACCCCATTCGGCTCCACCGCCCGAATGCTCAGGTTGCCCCCATCGCCGGATGTCCACACCGTTTTGCCTGCCTCGTTCACCTGTACCTGCACGGGCGCAAAGCGGAACCAGACCTGCGCTTCGTGCTCACCGCTACCCGACACCTGGTCCACCACTAGCCACAATCCACTGAACTCTCCTTGCGGTTTCAAGAACCATATCTGCCGGTAGTGGCGTACGTCGGGTAGACCAGCATATCCTTCGTTATGTCCCGCCAGGAAGTCCCATTGCGAAGCGGTGCCCCACAGGTCAGGGATGCCACCTGATAACGTCCGGCGTTCGTCCACTGTGACCGTATTGTGGGATCTGGTGTCAGACAGCTCCTGCGCTTCCGGTGTACCGTAGATATACACCGCCGGGTCTATTAGTAACAGCCTGCCGAACGGGGCAACGATGACGCTCAACTGGTCCCAATGCCCGTGGCTGCCGTGAGGTCCACAGCGGATGCCCATGTAGTGCGAGTCCCTGCGCCACGAGTCCCGCATGTAAAAGAAACCGCCGTGTGGAAAGCCAAAGGAGGTATGCGCGGGTGGTTTACCCTCTTTGCCCCCCGTTCCCACAAAACGGAAGTCCTCTCGCCCGAACACCTCCGCCGCGCGGAGGAGCATATCGGGATGCATCGGCGGATTGCCGTCGCCCCAGATGGGTAGAGTGCCATCAGGCAGGGTGGAATACATCACATACTCGTGCATCTTTTCGGTGAGAGCCTTCAGCTCCGGCGGCAGGCTGATACCCAGATTGTCAGCTTCAGCGACAAGGTTCAGATAGCGTCCCATCACCAGCAGGTGGTAACCAGTGGTCGGCTCCTGCAGGACGCCGTCTGGGCGCACAGTGGATAGCGCGTTCTCTATCAGCCGCTGTGCGCCACGCTGGATCCATCCGCTGGCTATCTTAAACTCAGGATAAATGGTGCCGAACTCCAGCAGAGTATCCGCTATCTGCGTCTCCCAGTTGCCGCCTGCTTCCATTCGGTCAATCACTTCCGCCATTTCTCCCAGGTTGATGATGAACGCCGCGCGAATGTCCAGCGGGAAGAAGGGCGATGACACGAACCTGCCGTAGTAGGCAAAGCCGTGCCCCATGCGCGCCCCAATCGCCAGCGCAGACCACATGGAGCCTCCTGAGATACCGGCGGGTGGGGCAGGGGGTATCTTGCTATTGCCCGTCCAGACGCCTGCCTGAAGGGGAGACGGGCAATGACGGAAAAGGTGGTAGAGCATATCGCTGAAAGCGCGGGCGTATTTTTCGTTGCCCGTGTTGCTGTAGGCAGCAGCCAGCACCTTGCGAAGCCCAGACCGGGTTAATCCCACGCCGCCTCGTTCAGGCCAGAGGGTATAGTGGTTCCAGAACGGGCCGAGGTCTACTGTCATACCGTCGGGCAGAAGCACCTTCGCCTCGCTGGCAAGGTCGGCTTCGCGGGTGTCAAAATCGGGGTTGAACCTTGGCTGGCGGGCGTCGGGTGGGATCAGGTCTTCACGGCTCTCAAAGTGCGCCACCAGGCGACGCACTGCCTCTTCCCAGTCCCGCCTCTGTACCGCCTCCCGCACACCCTGCAGGGGCGGATAGTCCAGATTAAAATAGCCAAAAGCCCGCTCGTATAGCTGGTCGCGCTCTACGCGGTGGATCTCATGTATCTCAAACCACAGGTCGTAATCCTGCGCCTCGCCGCCCACGTATGCGCTTCCGCCAGCGTAATCCCCCGACGCAGTGCCAACCCCGGCGATGACGCCATCGCCTCCCGCAAAGCCGGGGCGCTGTCCGCTCAATGACCACTCGCGGGGAATGATTGCCGGTCGCAAAGGCTCCAACTCTACCGTGAGTTCAAAGTAGTAACTGCGATTTGGCTCTACCTTTGCTTCCAGGGTGAACATTGGCACGGCGCCTTCCCACATCCGTCGGTGGTAGGGAATGGCACAGCGAGCATACGCCACTCGTTTTTGCGGACTGTCCCACAGCGTCATGACCAGCGACTCATCGGGCTGCCACGTCTCATGCCAGAACGCCTGCCATATCGCGATTCGGAACACCTCTTGCGCGGAACTGCTGGTCATGAAGGTTTGCCCAACCGGTTTGCCCGGTTGAACGGTGGCGAAGCGTGCATCGTGGCGTTGTGGCGTGTGCGCTCCCAGCTTGGCGCTGTTCAGGATCTGTTCAAGCAGAGGCAGGTCCGCAAAGGCTGGAACACTTCCCAGCAGGCAGAAGAACAACAGGATGCTGACCGCCCACCGCATCATTTCTCATCCTCACAAAATTAGTCCACTCCCCACGGAGGTGTTTAACTAATTATCCGATATGCGGGGGGCTGTTGTCAATCTGCGGCTGAGCCGCCTGGCTGCACCGCGGCACAGAAGCACGGCCCATCCTCCCAGCGAGGGAAGATGAGCCGTTGCGGATTGATTACCTGCTTTGCGCGGGCACGGAGGCTTCTATCTCGTACCAGAAGGTCTTCTCGTTGCCGATGGTGAACCTGCCCCCCGTCACGGGCAGGGTTTTGCCGGCGCGCCTGCCGTGGTGGTCAAGAATGTGCACCCTCGTGGCTCTGATACCTTTCAGCGTTACCGTCGCCCGTACCGGCTCCAGCAGGATGGGCGGCTTGCCCTCGTCCAGTAGAGAGGTTCGCGAGGGGTTATACTTCTGTTCACTGTTTTCGGCGCGAGCGACCGCCGTGAGCAGAATACGCCTTGACAGGCTCAGCGGGCGGTCATCCAGACTGGTCAATACCACCTGACAGAAGGGCGTTTGCGCCTCAACGCGCACGTTCTGGCACTCGACGGGCTTGCCCCCGATGAAACCGACCGCCCCCTGCGTGCGCGGCGCGTTCACCGTGAATACGCCGTCACGCGACCACCTCAGCAACTCATGCTGGCTGGCAAAGTTGTCAGTGGGCACGGCGGGCACGGGCTTTGAGGGAGCGTCTTTCTGACAGGCCACACGCTGTATCAGCATCAGTCCGCCCGGCACGGTGTCGCCCATCGGACGTAACAGCCAGTCGTCGGCGTCTTTGAAGGAGTAGATATACGTGCTGGGGGTAGGCGGAACATCGTTGCGGAGGAATATTAGCGCGGCGGGAACCCGTGCCGCCATCACGTGCGGTTTGTTGCCCACGTTGAAACTGCCCTCCATGCGCGGCGCCCAGTCGCCACCAGAGTAATCAAACTGCAGTAAGCCGTCCCAGTCCTGCATAGAGCCATACGCCGCCATCAGCACGGGCGCCTCGGCAATCCATTCGTTCATCCAGCAGTTGTTCCACTCGGTGACGATGAACGGAAGCCCTCCCATCTGCTGGCGCCCCATCCAGGTTATGGTGGAGCCTGCCGGCTGTTTCAACATGGGGCTGTTGTTGAAGCGGTTGGTCGGCGAGTAGCCCCCTTGCGGATGGTCCCAGTAGGCGTGGCGGTCAATATAATCCAGCTGAGCGTTGGAAAGCACATCGCCAATCCAGTTCTCCCAGTGGTTGCTCCCCGCGATGGGCACTTTCACCCCGATGGAGCGCAGGTAGTCGTAAATCTCCTTGAACGTGGAGGTCTGCAGCTCGTACAGGAATCGCCCAACGGTGGTGTTGCGCGCGCGGAGCAGGTCGGGCACGCTTCCTTCGGGGCGAGGGATGCCCTTCCGGTTGCACCAATCGGTAAACAGGTCGTTGATTTCCTGAATGTACAAGGGAGGCAGGGCGCTGTATCCGCCCACCCAGAACAGCGTGCTCTCGTTGATAATCTCCATCATAGCGACGGTTGGCTCGTCTACGTAGCGCGTTTTCGTGTATGGGTTGTAGTGGGTCAGCAGGTCATGAGCGTACTTCTTCTGCAGTTCGATCAGCCGACGGTTATAGTGCGCGGCGATTTTGGCGCCGTTTTCCAGTCTTTCCCAGTCGCGCACACCGTCATCGCGCTGGAACTTGCGGTGTACCAGCAGGTCCATGTAGATGTAGATGCCGTGCTTTTTGCACTGGTAGATGAAGTAATCCAACCTGTCCAGCATCTCAGGCGAAAGGTTGAGTGTACTGGTGGGGTGGTTGCCAAAGATGTTCGGCTGTGCCCAGCTGGCGTCCATATGGTGCAGGCGTACCATGTTACAGCCGAACTTCGCCAGGCGTGCCGCGGTGCGCTCCGCGGTGGTCTTATCCATGAACACGTTGCCTGCCACGATGTTCACTCCCCAGAAGCGTGCAGGAGTGCCATCCTTGAACACAAACCTGCCGTCTTTTACCGACACGAAACCGTGTTTGCCCGCAGGACGATGCAGATAGCGCGACAGGTCTACCACCGCCGATTTCGTGTAGTCGTCCGGCGAGCTGTCCAACGGATACCAGTCCCGGGTATCTGTTTGGGACTCGGTGATGGGTTGAAGCGGGTTACCCTGCATATCGAACGCCTCCAGTCGTAGGTCATCGTACCATGCGGTGCCGGTCGCATTGTGCAAGCCCGCAATCAGCGAAACGCGCACCGCACCCGGTGGTACTTCGTAGTCCCGTGTGTAGAACGTCCAGTCGGTGGTGCCATCGATGTCAAAACCGGGCGGATAGCCACCTACCAGCTCTCCGTTCGCATTGGCAAAAGTAATCTGCAGGCGTGCCTTTTCCCAGGGGTTGGCGCCCATCTTCACGTTTTGCGTGCGCATCCAGCCAGAGAGCCGCACGCGCACCGCGCCTTTCGGCAGAATGGCGTCCTGTCCAGCGACCACCCAACCCGGCGAGTTCGCGGTAATCCGCAGGCAAGACTGCCCCTCCTTCGCATTCTCGCGCACAACCTGCGCCTCACCCGGTAAGGACCAGCCAAGCCGGTCCCTCTCGAAGTTGCCGTTCAGGAGCATGTTCGGCGCAGAAGCAAGGGGTAAAGCCATGCACAGAAGGCTCACAATCGCCCAGAACCTCATCATTTCGCCTCCTCTTAAACGTTTCAGCAACACTTTTCGTTTCCGGTAGGAAGATTCCTGCCGCAGAGAAAGGGCGAGGGAGGACGCCCCTGCAACTGGAAGTTGCGGGCTACCAATCACAAAGCCTCCTGCGGAGGCTGTAACCTGCGTCAGCAGGTTTTGCTCTGTGTAGCCTGCGACTTCCAATCGCAAGGTTAGGGGATAGACGGGATAATCTCGTTGACCTGCAGTCCGGGTTTCGCGTAGAATACAAGTACCATGTCAACCACCAGCGTGCCCAAGCAGGAATCGTGGCGTGCGCTGTGGGAGTATCGGCAGATGCTTGCCCGGTGCACCGATGAAGAGCTGCAGGACGTCTACTTTCACATCGACGTGCTGCAGTACCCCGAGAGGTATCGCGCCGTTCTGGATGAGCTGGCACGCCGGGGTCTGCGTCCTGTATCGGGCGTCGAGCCGCAGATCGTCCCGGTCAACATCCCCGAACAGGTACGTGCTTTACCTGCCTTTAGAGCGCATCCCGCGCTCGCGAGCGCTGTGGCTTCGCTACTGCTCACGGTGTACACCGCCTGTGTGACGTTCGCCTTCTGTCTGCCGATTTACCTGCTGGCAGTGCCTCTGAAGGCGTTGAATCAGCAGAGTGCGTTTTTCTATCTGCTTTTCTTTCCGTTCGCTCCGCTCTCCGCCGCGGGCTTTGGCAGAAGAGCGGGGGGCACGGGCTGGTACACCGCGGCAGTGCTGATAGGGGTGGCGCTGGGTATCCTGCTGTTTGTGGGAACCGGCACACTCCACGCGGTGGTGCAGGCGCTGTTCCGCTCGGGCGGTGCGGGAGGGTTCTCCCTGCCTGCGGCGTATTGACCGGCTTGATTTTTAACCTGCACTCCCGTATAATTGCGATAGGGAGGGCGCGAGATTACGGGCTGGTATTTTCCTGTCTTTTGCTTATTTCTTAAAAACAAGAGGTAACTGTTGATGCCTGCCAGCACTACTATAGAACTCAGGTTATCACATGACGAGATTAAAATAGAGCCCGGTGGCACAGCGCAGCTGCAAGTAGATCTTGTCAACGCCTCCGATCAGCGCGATACCATCGGGCTGGAGGTGGAAGGGCTGGATTACGAGTGGGTTGCCATACCGGTGCCTACTGTCACCCTGAACGCCCACGCCACAGGCAGCGAAAAGATTCTGCTGAAAGTGCCCCGGCGCAGTGAAAGTACGGCGGGAGCCTATCCCTTTGTGGTGCGTGCACGTTCGCTGGAGACAGGGGCAACCGCTGTGGTGCCTGCTACGCTGGTGATAGAGCCGTTCGCTGCGTTGTCCGTCGAGCTGTATCCCCGGCGCAGTGTGTGCACCTACTGGCGCCCGACCACGGAGTTCGAAGTCACCGTGCACAACCTGGGGAACACGCCGCTGGATGTGCGCCTGTACGCCAATGACCCCGATGACGTGGGGGTGTACACGTTTGACAGGGAGGTGCTCACCCTGCAGGCAGGCGCGTCGGAAAAGGTCGTGTTGAGTGCGGAGCCGTCGCGGCGGGTCGTGGTTGGGCGCAGCCAGATTACCTCTTTCACGGTCACCGCACGCTGTGTGGAGAACGCGTACATCGCAGGACACACACAGGGACAGCTGGACACACGACCACTGCTTTCTCCTATCACCCTCAGCTCGATAGCCCTCCTGCTTGTCTTGCTGAGTGTCTGGGCGTTCACCCGCCCAAAACCGGTGGAGGTGCTGGAGTTTGCAGTGGAGCCTTCCACCATCCAGCAGGGTGGCACGGCAGTCATTCGCTGGCACGTTGCCAACGCCCCTGAAATCAGCATCACTCCGGACATCGGGCTGGTGAAAGAGAGCGTGGGAAGCCGACAGGTGGTCCCCTCTCAGACGGTCACTTACCACCTGGTAGCGCGGGGTAGAGGGGGCGTTGTGGAGAAAGATATCGTGCTGACCGTTCTACCTGCTCCCGAGCCGCCTCCACCAGCCATACTGTCGTTCAAGGCGGAGCCTGCCCAGGTGACCAAAGGTGACCCCGTTACCCTCAGCTGGCAGGTGCAGAACGCCACCAAGCTTCTGCTCAGCCCCATCGGGGAGCTGGACCCTCTGCTTACTTCAGTCCGGGATACCCCTGCCACCACAACCACCTATACGCTGGTTGCCATCAACACCGCGGGGCGGAAGGTGGAGAAAAAGGTGACGGTAAAGGTGCACGACCCGAACGCGCTGGAGGTGCTGGAGTTCAAAGCGGAGCCTTCGGTCATCACCGCAGGAGGCAGTGTGACCCTGCGCTGGCGCGTGCAGGCGGCTTCCCGGGTGGTTATAGACAACGGCGTCGGGGAGGTCAGTCCACAGGGCGAAACCACTGTTTCCCCTATGCAGGATACTACCTACACGCTCACTGCTACCAACGATGCCGGGCAGGTGGTGACCAAAACCGTTCGGGTGACGGTGACCAGCACACCTCCAGTCAGCACACCGCCGCCTGTGAACCCGGCTCAGCCCGGCAATTAGCGAGGGGACGTGCCGACAGACTTCACGAGGCGAACGGGACCACTGCTGGCAAGCTGATACCAGCCATCTTTCGTCAGACGCCATGCCGACTGTGTGCCATTCCACCGGCTGGTGTCCATACGAAGGATTATCTTCTGGTCGGCTGTCTGTACCTGCCACTGCCCGGCTGGCAGCCACACACGCGTATCGCCTCCGACTGGGGAAAGGTGCACCTCATTGGCTTCCCGTAACGCTTCGGTGAACGCTTTCCAGAGCGCAGAGGGCTGAGGTTCAGTGAGCCGGGCAAAAGTGGAACGCAGAGCGTTACTTCCGTAAACTCCGTCAACGTACAGCACCAGTCCGATCAGCGTGCCCATGCCGACGGCATCCGTTCGGTAGAAATCTTCTCGTGGAAAGCCGCCCGTTGCCCAGCGGTTGCGCAGAGGCAAACAGCGTTGTTGGACAAACTGACGAATGTCCTGCAGGCTGGCGTCGCAGAGGTCGTCGCTGGAGAGCTGCGCACCGGTCGTCTCAAGCCACGTCATAAAAAGCCGCTCGCCCATATAGCCGTTTGCCCAGGGTTCGGGAGCGGTGTAGCTCGTGATGCCCGGAAACAGCGCGTGCGAGAACTCGTGTGCTACCTCGCGTAGCCACTCTATGGGATGCTGGATGCTCTGAATCGAGTAGATGTACAGGTTGTTTCGCCATTGTTCACCGCCCGGGTTGCCCTGCCGACAGAGCCAAACGTTCAGCGTCCGTTCACCCTGCAGGTTGACCTGAAGACGCAGCCTGTGCCAAGCGATTTGCTGAAGGCGCAGAAGCAGGCGGCATACCTGTTGCGCTCTCGGCAGGTCGCCTACCTGCTGGGCATACACGCGAAACCGAAGCTCCGGTTGAGCCAGATATTCGTTGCGAAAGTATCCATAGCAGGCGACGGTGAATTGCCAGCCGTGTTTGGGGTCGCTTCGGGAGAGGGATCGTCCGCTCAGACGAGGCGTGAGGATAACCACCTCGGTGTGCAGACCCGCATCGGGGAGTACCTGTGCTTCAAAAGATGAAACATTCGTTGGGATAGTAACGGAAGCAGGGGGGGAGGGATGCTCCGTGTCGGGAGTCGCTCTGCCCCCTGCCAGACACAGCCACCCGATAATTAGGGCGAGAGCCACTCCTCGGTAGCGGCAAAAGCGTTGTGGTTGTGGATGGACTCTATCGATTCGCATTCTACCTTAAACCGTCGGATGCCCGGTAACTGCCTCAGCGCGAGCACCGAGTCCCGAAGCATATCCTCAACAAATTTGGCGTTGTCGTAAGCGGATTCGGTAACGAACTTCTCGTCCGGTCGCTTCAGTACCGGATACAACGGACTGCTAGCCTGTTCCTCCAGCAGGTTGCAGAGCGACCCCATGTCGATGTCGTGTGTGGCGGGAAGCAGTTCCAATTCCGCCCGGATGTACGCTCGCTGGTTGTGCGCACCGTACAGCGCAATTTGTTTACTGCAGGGACACAGGGACTTCACCGGCATATCCACGCGCACCAGCCGAGTACACGTCCCGTTGTCCAGAACAACCTGCCACTCGGCATTGGCGTCCAGCCAGCCCGATGCTCCGGTGATGGGGGCATATTTACGCAGGAAATATTTGAACCGAACGGTCACCTCCGCACGGTCGGCGTCGAGCATGTCTCTGGCACGGTCCAGCATCCGCTGCAGTGCTTGCAAAGTGAGGGGAATCTGGGCGGTTTCATCCAGAATCTGCATCAACCGACTCATGTGCGTGCCTTTCCGGTCGTGCTGGAGGGATACCGCGAAATCCACCGAGGCGACGGTATGAAAAACGCTACCGCTTCCGTCGGCAATCTGCACCGGGATCTGAACACCCCGCACTCCCACCCGGGGGATTGGGACCTGCCGTCGGTCCTCCTGATTCGCAACATCAGGGAGCGAAGCTGCAAACCTAGTCTCTATCATGCCCATCTCCGAACGGATAGATTTGTGTCTAGAGTACCCGCTTCGGCAGGGTCAGGTCAACCGCTACGGACGTTTTCCCTGCACCGACTCCCAGAACTGCGCGTATTGCTCGGCGACCTGTGACATACTGAACCATCGCACGGCGCGTTCGCGCGCCCTGCGGGATAGGTCATGCCACCTGTCCGGTTCTCGCTTCAGGAGAAGCACGTGCTGTGCTAGCGCCTGTGCATCTCCCTCCGCGAAGACCAAACCGGCGTCCCCGATAACTCGCGGGATCTCGCCGCTGTCGGAGCCGATGACGGGCACACCACATGCCATCGCTTCCACCAGCACCCGTCCGAACTGTTCTTTCCAGCGCGGCGTTGTGCGCGAAGGAAGCACCAGCACGTGTAACTGACGCAGAAATTCGGCAACCTGCGTTGAGGGCACGGCGCCCAGCCAGCGTACACGGCTCGCCACGCCCAGAGATTCTGCAAGTGTCCTCCAGCGCGCCTCGTCGCCTTCGCCGGCAATCCACAGCTCACAGTCATCGGGGCAAAATCGCAGGCTCACCAGCAGGGTATCAATCCCTTTCGCCGGCACCAGCCTGCCTAGGTATCCGATTCGGAACGGCGGGGAAGCAGGCGGAGTACCCGGAGTGAAGGTCTCCGTGTCCACGCCGTATTGTGGGATAATCGCCATCGGCAGGTTGAACCCTTTGCGCCTGAGCACCTGTAGAGCGTCCGCGTTGCCCGCGATAACCCCGCTCAGTCGTCTTGACAGCGCCACCTCAAACCACCGGAACGGAGGCGGATAGCGACGGTAGATGTTCTGCCAGCAGAATGCGACGGTAGCCGCACCGACCCGCCGAGCCATCAGCACCGCGTGGTAGGTGGCGAAGTTATACACCTCCTCGTCGACATGCACCAGGTCGGGGCGAAACTGTCGGAGCAGGCGGGGCAGACGAGGGGCATAGTACAGGTGGTAATGTCCATTCCAGCGCAGAGGTGTGACCTCAAGGCGGTAACCCAGTGGCTCGACGGGTTCAAGGGGTATTTTGCCCACGCGAGGCTCGTTCCAGAAGGGCGGCACCACAACCAGCAGTTCGGTAATGGAGGGGTGTGCTGAAAGGTGCTCGTACTGTTTGTGGTAGACTGCCCGAAGAGCCGCTTTCGAGAACAGAAGCACCCGCATTGCTATCAGAGGCAGTTATTGAACCAGCAGGGGCAGCCCGAAACGGGTTGCCCCTTACAATCCGCTATCGCGGCGCTGGTGGACCGCTGGGTGATGCTGGCATCTGCTGTTCCTTGGCGCCTGCTGGCGGCTTGAACACGAATACCGAGTCCGGCAGGTTCGGGTTAATCTGCTGGGACGCGAAGCTGATGGTAATCGTCTGAGTTAGCTTCTGGGTTCCCTGACTCTGCACGCTGTTCAGGGTCAGCTGACGCAGCAGATAACTCGCTTTGTCGATGAAAGCGGTCGCCGTCATCTTGAAAGAGATTTTGCCATCCTGCGACTGCCCCGAGCGGGAAGACTGCAGGACAAACATCGGCTTGCCGCCCACCCTTTGATCGGCGAGCTTCTTGGCGCCGGTAGCGAACATTGTCTGCAACTGCGCACCGATTTGCGATGGGTCGCCAGCGCCCGCAGCACCCACACCACCTTGCTGAGCCAGCGAGGCAGGGGCAGGCGCCTTCATGTACTGCTTTTCCTTTGGCAGGTAGATGTACATGGTCTTTCCGTCGCTGTATACCTGCATGCTCTCCCTGCCCTGAACGATGGTGACCATTTTGTTCGGGGCTTTATATTTGGTGGTGAGGGTGGTGGACTGCTTCTGTTGCTGTCCGCCCATCTGGCGCGTTTCGGTGATGGACACCTGCGCCTGATAGCTCTTTGCATTCCTGTAGGAAGCGGCTACTTTGTTCAGAATGCTCTGCACATCCTGCGCGTGTCCGGGCGCACATGCCAGCAGGACAGCTCCTGCCAGCACGACAGCGAAAAATCGGGTTCTCATGGGAAAGTTACTCCTTCCGGTTGATGCTATAAGAGTATACGCATTTTCGGCTCAGGATGTCAAATCCATCACCTCAGCGCGGCACCACCGGACGACGTCCACCGCCTCCGGGACGCTGAGCGGGCGGATCTATGGGGATTAACACCTGTATGCCATCAGAGACGCCCACCGCGCTGACCAGTCCCGCACCGTTCACCGCACGAACAGCCACATAGTACACCCTGCCGTGCGCCAGGCTGAGGTTGAACGTGGCTTCGGTGCGTATACCTACGCTCGTCCAGCCCATCACGTCCGTGCCGCCGGGAGTGGTACCCACTGCCACCTCGTAACGGAAGATGCCCGTTTCCAGGTCGCGGCTCCACCAGCGGGCGTGCAGGGTGGTTAAACTACTCTGCGCGATGCCATCGTCCCATACTTGCGGTGTTTCGGGCGGGGTGACGTCTGGTTGCATGTCCACGGGGCCCAGCCAGAAGTCTACTCCTGGGGTGTCGGCTCCTGCCACCACTTCCACCCATTCGTACTCCTTGCTGTATCCGAACGCGGTCGCCTTCACCCGGTAATAGCCGGGAGGCAGGTTGGGAATGCGCCACAAACCGAAATCCTGGGCGGTGGTCACCTTTCGCGTGGTGCCGAACATCGCTCGCGCCTCTATCTGTGCGCCCTGCACCGGCGTACCGTTCACGTACACCTGCCCTGCCAGACAGCCCACCGTGGCATTGCGCGCGTTCAGCTCGAGCAGGGTTTTACGCACGTTGATGCGCCCGAAGCCGTAACGGGGGTCCCAGCCGCCATCGCCTCTTGCCTGGGCGTTGTCCGCGCCGCGCTGGATGGCACGCCACACCTGCAGGTTACCACCAGGTGTGTTTACGGTGACGCCCCGATACTCCGCGTACAGCGCAGCCAGCCCCGATACGTGTGGCGTTGCCATAGATGTGCCTATCTGGTAGCCATACATATAGAACTGTTCGCCGAAGGCATCGGGCAGGGGCACAGGATAGCTGGGCGCAGTGGAATAGATGGGGAAGGCTTCCGGCCACAGGATGCCATCGTCGTCCTCTACCCACAGCAGACTGCCTCCCGGTGCACTGATGCCGATATAGTCGCCCGTGCCAGCATACAGGTCGGAAGGGAAGTCGTCCAGAATGCCTGTTGGCGAAACCGCCAGCACCTTGCTGTTGGCGGCGGGGTAGATATTGCCAATATTTCCACCTCCCTGACCAGACTCGTTCGCCGCGGCGATGAGAATGCATCCCTTGTAGTAGGCGTAGTTGACGGCATCGGCGAGAATCTGTGGGTAGTTTGTAGTTCCCAGGCTCATGTTGATAACAGGAATGCCGTTATCCGCACAGTAGATGATAGCTTCCACCAGGTCGGTGTCTTCTCCTGTGCCTGTGGCATCTACGATTTTTACGGGCACAATCTGCGCGTTGTACGCTACCCCGAATACGCCCTCACCGTTGTTTGCCGCGGCGGCGGCAATCCCCGCAACATGCGTGCCGTGCCCCAGATCGTCAGTGAAGTCGGAATCGTACACGCCTCCGAAGATACTGCAACCCAGCGTCCAGTCTATCTGCCCACCATAGCTCGAGTCGGTGCTGGATCCGCCGGCGTTTTTGAAGTCGGGATGATACGGGTCGATGCCGCTGTCGATCACGGCGATGCGGATGGCGTTACGCGGCTTGGTCGCAGACGTGTAATAGCGGTTCGGATAGATCTGCCAGCCTTCATACGCTTCAATAATCAGCATATCCCAAAGGTAAGGATAGAGGTTGGGTATGCCCGAAATCTTACCATCGGCGTATTCGTGAAACTTCGGGTCATTCGGCTCGGGGAGCAGGGGACGTACGAGATACACAGGCTCGGCGTAAAGCACCTCTGGTCGCCTCTTCAGCAGGTCTACCGCCTGCAACACCGGTACGTTCTTCGGCAGGCGTATTAACGCCCAGCCAAGGCGATCAATGGTGCGTTCTATCTTCGCCCCTACTAAGGCGGGGATGCTATCTATAACCGGTTGTAGCGCAGAGACCAGAGCCGATGAAGCGGCCGCGGCGGAGAGTGTGTTCTGGCTGGATGACACCACTTGCGGTCGTAGCTTCACCACCACCTGTCCTTCGCGATACTCCGTCCGCTTCACTGCCTGTGCGGCAGTCGGCGTGAAGGCAAGCCGCAAGGGTGCTGTGCCTGCACTCAAGTCAAACAGAAGCATCATAGCTAAGACGAACACTGCGATACGAGCGCGCATTTGCGGGCACCTCCCGTAAAATCTTCAGGTGTACGATAACTCGATTTGAAAAAGGTTGTCAATATCACCGCGCAAAACCTGTAGATTCACAGAGTTTTGCTATTGTAACTGCTGGGCAATTTGCTGGACGACGGGGTAGGGAGCGTTGGTCTTGAAGGCGGCGGTTTCAAAGTGGGTGCGAGATGCCTCGTAGCCTGCCTGCCGCAGTCGCTGTATCAGCGCATCCACCGGGGGGAGATGGCTCAGATGGGTGCGCTTGCCCAGTTCCGAAGCGCAGTAGTAGCCGGCAGGGGAGCTTGCCTCATCCACCATCAGCCGCAGCTGGCGAAGCACCGCCTGATAGCCTGCCTTTCGCGTCTCAACGCTCATCAGGTGCAGAAACTCGGCGTCGTACAGCGAACCGGTCCACAGCGGACCCGCCCACTGCACGTCCTCGCTTCCGCAAACGCGGCACCTGCCCACCGTCACGTGCAGGGGCAGAGTGGTCTGGCTGTGACAGCCCATGCATTTGACCATCCAGCCAATCTGGTTCACGGGGAACTCGGCGGAGCCATAGTGCAGACGCACCGCGATGCGCATCGCGTATCCCTCGTCCAGCACGAAAAGGGGCTGCCAGTACAGCCCACGCTCCCCTGCGCTTTGCTGTAACGCCCCCAGCAACACCCGTGCGCCAATCTCATCGCCACACTCCCAGGGACGAGTCACCGCACCGTAGTGCCGAACGGCAGGCTCGCGCAGTTTGCCGCACAACGCCGCCATGTCCGTAGCCGTCAGATACAGCACACCGCCCCAGCGCGGCGCCAGCGAAGCTGCGTGCCAGTACACAGACGGACCGCCGAAGGCGTCCAGGTCCACCCAGTCGAAGTGTTCATCCCGCAGGCGAATGGCATAGCACAGGCGATGCACCTGCTCGCACGTCACCTCTATCTGCACTTCGGGCGAGATGGCGTTCAGCGCGATGTTGCGGCGTATCGCCTCCACCGCCGCAGGGTTGCCGTCGTTCAGCACGAGGCGTTCTACCGGTGCTTCCATCGCGTATCGGATACCGCGCGTGCCCACTCCAGCCATCAGGTCGATAACCTGCAGGCGACGCTCCTGCAGGTCGGCCTCCGCTCGCAGGGCAATCACGCCGAAGTCGCGCGCCAGACGAGCACGCGGATTGAAGAACAGCTCCTGAGGTACTACCAAGCGAGCCAGACCTTCCTGCAGTTCGGTGTAGCCCTCGTCGCTCATGTCAGAAACTCCGCGCAGATGGAATTAGCCACCGGCAACCCCTTCGCGGTGATGCGCCAGCGCTCCGGGGTGACCTCCAGCAGGCGCAGACGTTGCAGCTTGTCGATTTGACGGGCGTAACGCTCTGCCAGCCTGACGCCGTAGCGCGCTTCCACCGACCGTACATCCACCCCATCGCGCAGACGAAGCATCAGCATGATTGTTTCGCCGAGAGAGGCATTTGCATCCAGACACTCCTGCTCTTCCACCAGCGAAGAACCGCTTCGAACCGCCTGTACGAAGCGACGCGGATTGGTGATTGCCTTCCAGCGCACCCCACGCCGATACGACACCGCGCCCGGACCAAAGCCCAGATATTCCTCGTTGCGCCAGTACACCATGTTGTGCCGACAGCGGTAGCCCGGTCTGGCAAAGTTGGAAATCTCGTAATGTTCATAGCCAGCCCGGGTAAGCGTCCGAATGGCGTAGCGATACATTCGCAGGTCGGTCTCTTCATCGGGCAGGTTCAGCAAGCCCTCCTGGTGCATTCGGAAAAACGGCGTGCCCGGCTCAATGGTCAGCGCGTAACAGGAGATATGTTCGGGTTGAAGGCTGACCGCCGTGCGCAGGGTTTCCTGCCACTGGCGCATGTTCTGGTCGGGCAGGGCGAACATGAGATCGATGTTGATATTTTCAAAGCCCGCCTGCCGCGCCGTTTCGTAAGCCTGTAACGCCTCGTTTGCCGTATGGATGCGCCCCAGCGCCTTCAGCAGACGGTCATCAAACGCCTGCACGCCCATACTCAGCCGGTTAAAGCCAGCCTGCCTGAGCAGAGAATAGCGCGCCCTGTCTGCAGTGCCCGGGTTGACTTCCACGCTGACCTCGGCATCGGGCAGCACCCGGAAGCGTGAGCGAATGGTCTCCAGAATACGCACAATCAGCTCTGGGTCGGGAAACGAGGGGGTTCCGCCACCGAAGAAGATGGTAGGGACAACGATATCGTCCGGCTCGTCGGCGTTTTGAACCGAAAGCCGTATCGCCTCCAGCGTGTCGCGAACGATGCTACCGCGCCAGGCATAGGTGTTGAAATCGCAGTAGGCGCACCGCCTGGCGCAGAAGGGTATATGCACGTATATTGAAACACGTTCGAGGCTCATGGTGTTTTCCACAGGGGATTATATCACAAATGCGGGGTGGGGGCGTTACCACCCCCACCGTTTCGGCTTCTTACTGGCTTTCCATGAGGCGTTTCAAGGTGTTTTCCAGAAGCGACAGCCCCGCATAACCGGCGGTGCGTCCGCGCAGATTGCCTTCGCGGTCGAACAGGTAGTAGGCGGGAACCCACTGGTTCTGAAACGCTTCCGCCACCCTGTGCAGGTTGTCGATCCCGCATGGCTGGGTAATGCCCAGCTCCTGCGCCTTCTGGCGTACCGTCTCCACGTCCGTTTCACACTCGTCGCGGGGCATGTGGATGGCGATAACCTTCAGTCCCGCAGGAGCATAGGTATCCCGCCACAGGTTGACCTTGGGCATGTTCTCGTGGCAGAGATGGCAGCTGACCGACCAGAAATGCACCAGCACCACGTGTCCCTTGAGGGCATCCCTGTCGGGTTCGCCGTTCAGCCACCCGGTGACGCCGCGCAGGTCGGGCATCGGCGTGCCTGTGCGCAGGGGCATCGCTATCCTCCGGGGTTCAACGTCTTCTGCCCCGGCTTCCAATCCGCGGGACACAGCCCACCGGTCTGCAGTGCCTCCAGCACGCGCAGGGTCTCGTCCACACTGCGCCCAACGTTCATGTTGTGGATGACGGCGTACTGCAGGATGCCGTCGGGGTCAATGATGAACAGCCCGCGAAGCGCCACGCCCTCTTCTTCCACCAGCACGCCATAATCGCGTGACACCTGCTTGGTGATGTCCGACGCCAGCGGGAACTTCAGCCCTGCCAGCCCGTTCTTCTCCCGCGGGGTGTTAATCCATGCCCGGTGCGAGTACACGGAGTCCACCGAAACACCAAGCACGTCCGCGCCGAGCTCGACGAACTCCTCGTAGCGGTCAGACAGCGCGGTGATTTCGGTGGGACATACAAAGGTGAAGTCCAGCGGGTAGAAGAACAACACCAGCCATTTGCCACGGTAGTCAGACAGAGAAACTTTGGACTGGAGCTTGTCCATATCGGCAGTGGTGAACATGGTAAAGTCGGGGGCAGGTTTGCCCACCTTCGCCTTACTGCAGTACACGTTCTGGTTCTCTGACATGGTTGTCCTCCTTAACTCAAAAAGATTCCTTCTCTGTTTTCTGGCTCTGGCATTGCGGACAGATACCGAACCACTCCACACGATGCGTGCGAACACGGTAGCCTGTCATCTGCTGGATGCGCTCGGTTGCGGAGCTGTCAATCACATCGGGAACGTCGACAATGCGCCCGCACCGCTCGCAGACCACATGCTGGTGTCCGCCCGGACGTCCGTCGAATCGACTTTTGCGTGAACCCGCCTCCAGCTGAACCACCAGCCCCTCTTCTTGCAGGCGTCCCAGCAGGCGATAGACGGTTCCCAGACTGATGTTGGGGATAATCTGACGTGCCTGCTCGTATACCCAGTCCGCGGTAGGGTGGGTATCGGTGTTTCGCACGATGTCCAGAACAACCTGTCGCTGTTTGGTATTGCGCATCGGGTTCCTGCCAGCTCCTCAAATGAGAATGATATTCGTTCTTATTTTCACATTCAGTATACCAACGCCCAACCGATTTGTCAAGGACCTGCGCGCCTCAAACGCGGTGTCAGGGTGGATTCGCCCCGGCGCTGGATTTCAGTACCAGCTTGACAGGTTGTATTTTGCTTTGGTAAACTTGCTACAGTGAAGATGCTCTGAGGCAACGAGAGCCCTACGGTGCTTCTATTGTCTCTATGCTTCCTTTGTCCTCTTTGCACCTTCCCGATGAATGACGCGAGACAAAATCCAACACGACCAAGGAGAATCTATCCAAAATGAGGCAAACTGAAAGGGGAAGAAGGCTTACCGGCGCGCTCCTGCTGCACTGTAGCCTTGTGGTGGCAGCCGTGCTTTTTACTGGCCGCTCGCTTTGCGCTCAAAGTTTGACATGGCTTACGCTTGGAGGTGCTCACTGCGTGGCTCGCGGGGTATCAGCCGATGGTACGGTGGTTGTGGGCGAGGCAATCCAATCTGGGGGTTCCTGGCGTGCCTTTCGCTGGGCGAACGGTGTCATGCAGGACCTGGGCACGCTCGGCGGCTATCACAGCTACGCTTATGGTGTCTCTGCGGACGGCGGCGTCGTGGTTGGCTGGTCATACAGCGGCGACGACCCTGTCGCGTTTCGCTGGACGCCGGGCGGGGGGATGCGTGATATCCACCCGTTCGAAAGTGCATATAGCTACGCGCATGGTGTCTCTGCGGACGGCAGTGTGATAGTTGGCTGGATGTACAATGCCGACGGCTATCCAACTGCCTTTCGCGTGACGGAGGATACGGAACAGGATTTAAGCACGCTCGGCGGCTATTACAGCTGGGCCTATGGTGTCTCTGCGGACGGCAGCGTGGTGGTTGGCGGGGCAGATAACGCTATGGGTGAGGAGCACGCTTTTCGCTGGACGCCGGCCGGCGGCATGCAGGACCTGGGCACGTTTGGCGGTGATTGGAGTCGGGCTTTAAGCGTTTCCTCGGATGGAAACGTGGTGGTTGGGTCGGCAAGCAATGCCAGCGGCATCGTTCATGCCTTCCGCTGGAGCTCGTCGGGTGGGATGCAGGACCTGGGTACGCTGGCAGATGGCTACCCAAGCGAAGCCTATGGTGTTGGTGCAGATGGCAGTATCGTGGTGGGCATGGCATACACCAGTGGTCAACAACATGCCTTCCGCTGGACACAGGGTGGCGGGATGGAAGACCTGAATCTCACTTACGCCAGCCTGCTCACCGACGGCTCGCGGCTTGAGCATGCCTGGGCGATTTCATCCAATGGGCGATATATCGTGGGATATGGCTGGAACGGAACCTCAAATCGCTACGAGGGCTTTTTGCTGGATACCGGCCTAAGCCTCAGCCGCATCCGTGGCAACATTGTGCTGAACGACTTTGGTGGCGACATCACCCAGGTGCCGATTCATGTAGAACTGCGGGGCGATACCACGCAGACCCTGACCGTCTACGCCGACCCGAACGGCGACTACACCATCTCCGATGTCCAGCCCGGTACCTATGACATCGCCTTCAAAGCCAGCCACTGGCTG
>CAZOGB010000041.1:0-31305 GCA_964579145.1 uncultured bacterium
AGGCGAGGGGTTGTTACTGTCGGGGTATCTGGCGGTGCTGGTGGATTGTTTGTGGATTGTGGCGGCGGTTCTGGCGATTGCGGTGGTGCAGGCGGTAACCACTCGTCAAGAGAAGAAGTGGTATTTTCTGCGTTATCCGCCGCGTGCGGTGCAGTAGCCTCTTCTTGAGCGTGATGCCTCTTGCGCTTTTAAGGAGGCTATACAGGTTCTGTCTGGTGTAGCCTGCGATTTCCAATCGCAAGGGCAGAATCGTTGCACCGCTGAAGCACGGCTTCAGCACTCCATATTAACCTGCTTCAGCAGGTTTTGCCTGGTGCAGCCTGCGATTTCCAATCGCAAGGGAGGGGAAACACCAGCATGCGCCCCCCTATAAGGGCAAAACCCTCAAGTAACTTCTTCGCTTTACCGATAATGAAAACCGCGAGGTTTACGGGCAATGTGGCGGCGCGGACACAACTGGTGCATCCTCTTGCTTCTTCTCGGAATAACGGCATCGGTCTGGGCACAGACGCCGGTGGCGGTACCGCGCGTGTCCGTGCAGGTGGGCACGGCGCAGTCGCCCAAAGACGTGGCGGTCACCCTGCAGGTGCTTATCCTGATGACCCTGCTCACGCTTGCCCCGGCGTTTCTCATCATGACCACCGCGTTCACACGTATCGTGGTGGTGCTGGCGTTTTTACGAACGGCTATCGGCACGCCTACCATCCCGCCCAATCAGGTGCTGATTGGCTTGAGCCTGTTCCTCACCTTCTTCGTGATGGCGCCCGTGTTCGACGACATCAACCAGAACGCCCTGCAACCATATCTCAATAATCGCTTGAGCTTTCAGCAGGCGTTACGCAATGCCGAAAAGCCCTTGAGGGCGTTCATGCTGCGCCAGACCTACGAGAAGGACCTGCAGCTTTTCATCAACCTCAGCAAGCCCAAACAGCCGCCTCGCACTCCCGATGATGTGCCCATTACCGTGGTCATTCCTGCCTTCATCCTGAGCGAACTCAAAACGGCGTTCATCATCGGCTTTTATATCTATATCCCGTTCCTGATTATCGACATGTTCGTTGCCAGCACGCTGATGAGTATGGGCATGATGATGCTCCCGCCCATCGTGATTTCCCTGCCGTTCAAACTACTGGTGTTCATCATGGCGAACGGCTGGACACTGCTCATCGGCTCGCTGGTGGCGGGATTCAAATAGGGAGGTAACCGCAGATGACCGAAGCGCAGGTGCTGGAAGTGGGACGACAGGCATTATGGGTACTGGTACAGATTGCCCTGCCCGTGCTGATTTTCGGCATGGTGGTGGGTGTGCTGGTGAGTCTGTTTCAGGCGGTCACGCAGATTCAGGAAGTGACGCTGACTTTCGTGCCCAAGATTGTGGCGGTAGCGGTGGCGCTGGTGATTTTCGGTCCCTGGATGCTCGCCACGATGGTGGCGTTCATGGTGCAGCTCTTCTCCTTTGTGCCGCGATAGGACCAAGCCGATGGACCCGGTGTGGGTAAGCACGCAGTTCTTCTGGACGTTTCTCGTGGTGCTGTTTCGAATCGGCGGGTTGATGGTCACCGCGCCGGTGTTCGGCAGTCCCAGCGTGCCTGTGCCCGTCAAGCTGGGCTTCAGCACCGCCTTCGCCATCGCGCTGACCCCGACAGCTGTGGGTAAGGTGGGCGCGCCGCCCGATGACTGGCTGGCGCTGGTAGGCATCCTGCTCGGCGAGACCCTGCTGGGGATGCTGACCGGCTACCTCGTCTCGCTCTTCTTCAGCGCGGTGCAGATGGCGGGGGCTTTTATTGATATGCAGATGGGCTATGGCATCTTTCAGCTGATGAACCCGTTCATGCCCATGCCCGCCTCCCTGCTGGCGCAGTTTCATACGCTGTTGATGATGGTGGTCTATCTACAGGTAAACGCCCATCACTGGCTTTTAGCCGCGCTGGCGCAGTCTCTTCAGGCGTTGCCGCCCGGTGGTGTGGCGCTGGACGCCGGTCGCCTCCAGCCTTTGCTGTCCGATGTCATCGTTCAGGTGTTTGCGCTGGCGTTGCGCATCGCTGCGCCCGCAACGGCGGTGCTGATTGTGGTGGACGCAGCGCTGGCGATTGTCTCGCGTGCCGTGCCACAGATGCCTGTCTTTTTCGTGGGTGCGCCCGCCAAAATCGCAATGGGGCTTTTGACGCTGGCGATTGTGCTGCCGCTGGTGGTGAACGTGTTCGTGAACACCCTGCCGATGGCTGCGCAGGACATGCTAAACCTGTTCCGGGCGTTAGCGAGGTGAGCGGGTCATGCCTGCGGAGGAACGCACCGAACAAGCCACGCCACGAAGACGTCAGGAAGCACGCCGGCGGGGGCAGGTCGCGCGGTCGGTGGAGCTGTCGTCGGTGGCAGTGTTTCTGGCGGTGGTGCTTACCTTGAAGGCGGTCAGTGAAGGCGCACTGCAGGGGGCGATGGATTCGATGCGCTTTGCTCTGGCGAACCTGCACCATACCGAGTTCTCGCCTGCGCTGGCGCTGTCCTTTGTCGCGGGATGTTTGGCTCCTGCGGGCAAAGCCTTTTTGCCCGTGATTGGGGTGGCGACCTTGGTGGGCGTGGTGGTAAATCTCCTGCAGGTGGGGGTGATGTTCACTGCCGAGCCTCTTGCACCAAACTGGGCGCGGATTAACCCCATCAGCGGTTTCATGCGACTGGTCTCACGTCGGGCGTTCGTGGAAAGCGCAAAGACCCTGCTCAAGGTGTTCCTGATAGGGTGGCTTACTTTCTCGGCGGTTCGAGCGGACGCGGGGATGCTGTTGCGCACCAGCGAGATTGACCCTTTGATGGTGCTGATGCTGGTTGGGCAGCTCTTATACAAAGTTGCGTGGCGGGTGGGGCTGGCGATGCTGGTGCTGGCGATACTGGATTACGGCTTCCAGCGTTACGAGTACGAGAAGAGCCTGCGCATGACCAAAGAGGAGGTCAAGCAGGAGATGAAGCAGATGGAGGGTGACCCGCAGATTCGCGCTCGTATCCGCGCCCGCCAGCAAGCCATCGCCCGCCGACGCATGATGCAGGCTGTGCCCAAAGCGGACGTGGTGGTCACCAACCCGACGCACTACGCCGTGGCGCTGCAATACGATGCCAGCAAGATGACTGCCCCCACTGTGGTGGCAAAGGGAATGAACCTGATCGCCCTGCGCATTCGCGAGATTGCCGAGCAACACGGCGTGCCCATCGTGGAGAACCCACCGCTGGCGCAGAGCCTTTACCGCAACGTGGAAATTGGACAGCAAATACCCCCCGAGCTGTACCAGGCGGTCGCGGAAGTGCTGGCTTATGTGTACCGCCTGCGCGGGGGGTAACGTGATCCGTCGTCTGCTACGGTCGCTTCTGCTCCAACAGCCACTTGATAACCTCTGCGCTGTTGTAGGCGGGGTCCCAGGAATTATGCCCGATGCCGGGCAGTTCCGTGTACTTGACCACGGTGGAACCTGCTTTCTTCAGAGCCTCCACCATCTCCCGCGAAAACGCAGGTGGCACCAGGTTATCGGCATCGCCGTGGAACACCCAGATCGGCACTCCCTTCAACTTTTCGGCATCGGCAGGGTTGCCGCGACCGCAGATGGGTATCACCGCGGCGAAGGCATCGGGATACTTCGCGGCGAGCTCCCAGCTGCCAAACCCTCCCATCGACAAACCGGTCAGATACACCCGCTTGGGGTCACAGGAAAACTCTTTCATCGTCTGCTGAAGGCACTGGTAGGCTGCCTCCAGCTCCTCGCCTCGCCACCACCTGTCGGCAGGGCACTGAGGCATCACCACAATGCAGGGAAACCGCTCGGGATACGAGCGTATCGCCGAGCCGATACCTACCTGTGTTTGCCTCAGCCCATCATTACCCCGTTCGCCCGCACCGTGCAGGAACAGAATCACAGGCCACTTCTTCGATGGGGTGTAATCGCGCGGCACATACACCACATAGGGCATGGTCCCATTGTCCCTGGTGTAAACCCTGTTGAGGAACCCGGTCTGCACCTGGTTATCTCCCGGTGCGCCTGCGGTCACAAGCGCTAGAAGCATCAACCACATCGTCCTTTGCCTCCGGCGGAACTGTCTTTGTGCTTTTTGATTCCTCCTGACACGGGGGAATCCCTTTTTACACCGACTGGGTGGCTATGAGGGCAGAACCTCGTGCCGATTCTCCCCAAAACTTGCGGGCAGGAGTTGCGGTATCACAGGGCGAATGTGTAGATGCGGAAACTATCCTTCCACGATTGCTCACAGAGGATAAGACATGGCCAAATTGCGAATGCTGATTACCGCCACGGCCGAGCAGGTGAAAGAACCGTTCCTGTGGCGGCTGGGTAAGGACTATAACGTGGTGGTCAACGTGAAGCGGGCGAACTTCACGGAGGACGGCGGCTACGCATATGTGGAGCTGGAAGGCTCGGTGGAGGAGATACAGCGAGCGACGGCGTGGTTGCAGACCACGGGCATGATTATCGAACCCGAGGACAGGTCGCTGTTTCCTGAACAGAAGCCCGGTTAACGATGGCTGACGCGCCCTATATCGCTGGTGTGGACATCGGCGGGACGAAGGTTGCCTGCGTGCTTGCCGACGAAGAGGGCAACATTCTGGCAAGGCACTGGCAGATCACCCGTGCGCAGGAAGGCTGGCAAACGGTTGTAGGGCAGCTGTTCGAGATGACTGAGCAGGTTCTGGAAGGTGTCCCTCGCCAGCAGGTGCGCGGGATAGGCATCTCGTGCGGGGGGCCACTGGACAGCCAGCAGGGGATTGTGTACTCACCGCCGAACCTGCCGGGCTGGGATGCCGTGCCGATTAAGCAGGTTTTTGAGGAGCGGTTCGGCTTGCCGGTGCGTCTGGAGAACGATGCCAACGCCACCGCGCTGGCAGAACACCGTTTCGGGGCAGGGCGCGGCAGCCGCAATATGGTATTCATGACCTGGGGCACCGGCATTGGCGGTGGGCTGATACTGGACGGGCGACTGTACCGGGGGACGAACGACCTGGCAGGGGAGATTGGGCACACCACCGTTCTGCTCGACGGTCCGCTCTGCGGCTGTGGCAAACGGGGATGCCTGGAGGCTCTGGCGTCCGGTCCAGCGATTGCCCGACGTGCCAGGGAGCTGGCGAAGGATTCGCCGGAAAGTACGGTGTGGAAACGAACATCGCCTGACGAGGTAACCGCCCAGCATGTAGTCGAGGCGGCGATGGAAGGCGACACCTTCGCGCGGTTCGTACTGGCTGAGGCGGCAACGTACATGGGCATCGGCATCGCCAATCTGGCGCAGATACTGAACCCGGAGCGTGTGGTGCTGGGCACTATCGCGGTGAAGGCAGGCGAGCTGGTGCTGGAGCCTCTGCGGCGAGCGCTGGAGGTGCACGCATGGGGCAGGGTGCGCCGGGTGCTGGAGGTTGTGCCCGCGCAGCTGGGCGACCGGGCGCAGGACCTGGCTGGCGTGTGCCTGTGGCTGGTGGATTAGCGCGAGAGCGCATGGGGACTGGTGTCCTCCGCAGCCTTCAAAGCTGTCTGCGGGGTGGGTTGCCCCCGTCCCGGGTGGGTTCGATTCCCACGCGCTCTCGCCACCCATGAAGGAGGAGAACGGAGATGCAGGCTTCTCCCAATCGCCTGACGTGGGCGACGATGGTGTTTGCCTTTATCGGCTCGGTGGTGATGTATGGGGTGCTGGCGTACGTCCTGGAGCAAAGCGGGGCACACGCGACCTCTGATGTGCTGGAGCCGTTACGTCTGCCCTTGACGCTGATAGGGATTGCCTGTCTGGTGGCATCGGTGGTGTGGGCGCAGCTGCGCCTGAGTGTTCAGCGAGAGTTCCCTGCCATCGCAGGTGCGCTTCCCGAACCTCGCCAGTTTATCGCCCATACCATCATTGCCCTGGCGTTTGCGGAAGCGTGTGCGATTTTCGGACTACTTTACTTCTTCGTCGGCGCATCGCTGGCTGACTTCCTGATGTTCGCCGTGCCGAGTGTGGTGGTGATGGTGGTTTTTGTGCTTCCCAAAGGCAACGCTTACTGGCAAGCCTGGGAGAGCCGACGGGAGGAGTAGTTGCTGGACCTGTCTGCGGTGGAGAGAGCGATTGAGCGTGCCTCCCTTCGCCCCGACTTTGACGAAACCCATCTGCTGTTGTGGCTGAGACGCGAGTTTGCGCCCGACGTCGCCTCGCAGGCGGTTCTGCAGATCCGTCTGCGCCACCGGGCAAAGCGCAAGTTCTCGCGGGCGGAACGGATGTGGTTCACCCCCGAGGGGCTCGAGCAGAGCTCTTCCGAGACGCTGGCGTCCTACCATGCTTCGCGCTTCCCGGATGGGGCGTTTGTGGTGGATGTCGGCTGTGGCATCGGCGGCGACCTGATTGCGCTGGCGCGGCGTGGACGAACGGCAGGCATAGAGCGAGATTCTCTGAGCGTTCAGTTTGCCGGGCGCAACCTGCAGGCATACGGCGTGGAAGCGAATGCCACCCTGATCCATGCCGACCTGATGCGAATGCGCCCGGAGAAAGCCCCCTTCCTGTTTCTGGACCCGGCGCGGCGAGCCGATGGCAGAAGATGGACCCCGCCTGAGCAGTGGCAGCCCGACTGGCAAACCACCTGCGAGCTGGCGAGCTGTGTGAAGGGCGCGCTGGTGAAGACAACGCCGGTGCTTCCACCTGAGCTCCTGCCTGCAAACTGCGAGCGCGAATACATCTCGGCGGAGGGCGAGTGCCGGGAACTGCTGATAGCTTTTGGCGAGTGCCGGCAGGGGATTTCCCTCAGCGCGTTCATACTGCCCCAGCAAGCAAGGCTGGTGGCATCTGGTGTTTCCGCGCCGCCGTGTCGTCCGCCTCTGGCGTGGATATACGACCCCGACCCGGCGGTGGTCGCAGCACATCTGATTCCCGAGCTGGCAGAGCAGTTGCAGGCGTACCTCCTTCATCCCCAGATTGCCTACCTGACAGCCGAAGACTTCGTACCCACCCCTTTTGCGCGGGCATACCGCGTGCTGGAGTATTTTCCCTTTTCGCGCAAGCGGTTGTTTTCGCGCCTGCGGGCGACCGAAGCCGGCACCATCACCGTGAAAAAGCGCGGCGTCCAGAACCTGCCCGAAGAGATAGTGCGGGAGTGGAAGCCCCTGGGCAGGAAGGCGATTACGGTCTTGCTGTACCGCGCTGAAGCAGGCGTGGTGGCGGTGCTGGCAGAGGATGCGTGATTTGTTAACTGCAGACAATTGCCAAATTTGCGAATAAAATTGTCTTTTTACATTCTTATATCGTTTTATGAAACTTTTGGTGACAATATTGGTCTATATAGATGAAACTCATTTCAGGAGGGATGATAGGTTTGCACAGCCAAGTTGCTCACGCACTGTGGAACCGTCGCTTGGCTGACGCGGTCACGTTCAAGAACCTGACGCTGTTTCCCCTGATGGATGGCGTCTCCGGCGAGCCAGACTACCTGACGCTGGAAGAAGCCCTGAAGCGGAATCTGGTGGAGGTCACGGAAGTCAGCTCGGCTGGCTCGGTGAACAATCTCAGGGTCACCAACCGAGCAAGCACGCCCGTGTTCATCATGGACGGCGAGGAGCTGGTTGGCGCGAAGCAGAACGGTGTGGTGAACCTGAGCATTCTCGTGCCGGCGGAGCAGACCATCGTGATTCCCGTCAGCTGTGTGGAGGCGGGCCGCTGGCATCATGTCTCCCCGCGCTTCCAGGCGTCGCGTCAGGCGATGCCCGTTCGGGACAGGGCGCGAAAATCCCAGCAGGTGTACCGTTCGATGTCTGTAATGGGTGAGGCTTACGCGGACCAGTCCGAAATCTGGGACGATCTGGACGACCGGATGATGTTGCTGAACGCTTACTCCAGCACCCGGGCGATGTCAGACATCTACGAACAGCTCGCGCCTGCGCTGGAGGAGTACGAGCGTGCATTCCAACCGGTGGACGGGCAAACCGGTGTGCTGGCTGCCATCAATGGGCGCATCGTGGGGATGGATGTGTTCGACTTCGCGCAGACGCTGAAGACCTTCTTCCCGAAGCTGGTGCGCAGTTACGCCCTGGACAGCATCACCTTCTTCCAGGTGGATTTCACGCCCGTGTCCGCTGAAGCGGTTCGGCAGTTTGTGGAGCGGGCAGCCCGTGCCGATTCGCAGACGTACCCGGCGGTTGGTGAGGGCGAGGACGTGCGCTTCCAGGCCGCCGGCGTGGTTGGTTCTGCGCTGGTGGCTCGGGGGCGAATGGTGCATCTGTGCGCGTTCAGCCAGCCGGATGACCAGCCCAACGGTTTTCGTGACCTGTTCACGCGCCTGAGCCGCGCCTCGTTGCGCAGGGAACGGTTCATTGAATAGCCCCAACCCTGTAGGCAAGGTCTGATTAGCGTGCCCCTTCCCGCGAGGAAGGGGCGTTTCTTTTGTCCAGAGGTTTCCTCCCCGCCTGCGTGGAGGTCAAGGGCAACCACAGGGGGTTGCCCCTGCAGACGGCTCGCCCTCCACATTTGACAGCGCCAGGCCTCGACCGCGCAGGATGTTTCTCCCGCGCAAAGAACCTTGAAACAGCAATGGTCGGGAGTGAATGCCAATCATGGAGAAGGAGTTGCGCATTTCCGCAACCGATGCATTCTGCCGGGTAGAGGCTCCCCTGCGCCTGGACATGCCGCCTGACAGGGGGCTGCAGCGTTCGGCTGAAGCGGGACGCCTGTACGTGGTAGATAGCCGTTTGGGGCGGCGGCTGGAGGTGCAGTGGCATGATGGCTACCTGTGGTGTATGGCGCCGCCAGAAGGTCTGTCGGGACGTCTGCTCGTCGAAACATCTCCTCTGCCGGCACCCTTTCGCATCCGCGCACGGCGTGACCGCACCACTCGTCAGATACTGGTTGAAGAAGGGGGACATCTAGTCCTCCAGTACAACTACTGGACGGTAGACCGCCCCGACCGACATGTCCAGGTCACCCCACCTAACCGTATCTATTCACGCCCGCGCAGTGACTACATCCATCCGCTGTATGGTCTCGCAGGCGAGGTGATGACCGAAGACTGGCCCGTGGACCATCCGCACCATCGCGGCATCTACTGGGCGTGGCCCGAGGTGGACTATCGTGGTGAACGAGGCGACCTGCATGCCCTTCAGCGCGTGTTCGCCTTTCCGACGGGAAGATACCGAGTGACCGAGGGGGCGGTGTTCGCGCAGATCGAGGCGGAGAGCGTATGGCGATGGGAGCATGGCGAGCCAATTGTGTCCGAATGGGCGGTGATCCGCGCCTATCGCCGTACCGGGCAGGGGCGATGCATAGACCTCACCTTCTATCTCACCGCGCTGAAGGAGCCGGTGTTTCTGGCGCGGCGGGGTACGAATCTGTATGGCGGATTGAACATGCGCCTGTCCGCTATCGGTTCACAGCGATTTGTGCACCACACCGACGGCAAACAGGCGTGGGCGGGGGCGTTTGGCGTCTTTCCGAGCGGGAAGGGCGAATGCGGTCTGCTTATCTTCCCGCACGCGCAGAACCCGTATCATCCGCCCGACTGGGTGGAGTATCCCGAACTGAACTGGATACAGCCCACTTTTCCCGCTTCGGGAATACGCCAGGAGCTTCAGCCGGGCAAGCCGCTGGTGCTGAACTATCGCCTGTGGATACGACCCGGCGCGGAGCCATCCCCTGAGATCTGGCACACACAGTGGCAGGCATATCATCAGATGATGGGAGGGAACACAGCATGAGCAGGATTTCGCGCAGGCAGTTCATGCAGGCAGGTGTCGGAGCAGTGGTTGCCTTTCCGATGGTGGTTCCGGCGTCGGCGGTGGGGCGTGGAGGCAAACCTGCCCCCAGCGAGCGCATCGCGGTCGGTCTCATCGGCGCGGGAGGGATGGGCAGGGCGAACCTGCACAACTGCGCCCAGTATCCCGATGTGGTGGTTACCGCGGTGTGCGATGTGTGGGGAAGCCGCCTGCAAGCGGCGCTGGAGCCGTTCAAAGTCACCGCCAAAGGCTATCGCGACTACCGCGAACTGCTGGAGCGACCGGAGGTAGACGCGGTGATTATCGCCACGCCGCCCCACTGGCACGCCCTGCAGGCCATCCACGCCGCCCAGAAAGGCAAGCACATCTATCTGCAAAAACCGATGACCCTCTACCCTGATGAAACCCTTGCCGTCCGGAACGCCGTGCGCAAACATGGGGTCATCACACAAATCGGTACGCAAATCCACGCCAGCGAGAACTTCCGCCGGGTGGTGGAGTGGGTGCGCTCGGGCAAACTGGGGCATATCAGCGTGGTGCGCACCTTCAACGTGATGAATCAGGGCACGCAGGGCATCGGTCATGCCCCCAAAGAGCCTCCCCCTGCCGACCTGGACTGGGAGATGTGGCTGGGACCCGCCCCGAAGCGCGACTTCAACCGCCTGCTGGTTGCCGATGCCTACCACCACAGCTCCTTCTGGCACTACTCCGGCGGGTGGACGATGGGCATGGGACCGCATATCATTGACCTGCCCGTGTGGGCGTTAGACCTGCAGGTGCCGCTGGTCACGCACAGCACCGGCGGGCGGTTCGTGCTGAAAGACGACGGCGACGTGCCCGACACGCAGGAGGTGCTGTGGCAGTATCCGGGCGTCACGATGACCTGGACCATGAGCATGGTCAACAGTTTCGGCTTTGACTTTGGCAGGGGCACGCCCGCGCGGCGGCTCGGCATCTATTTTCACGGCGTCAACGGCACGCTGTTCGCCGACTACGGCAGGCACGAGGTGGTTCCTGAGGGGGAGTTTCTCAAAGACCCGACGCCGCCTTCGCAGAGCATCCCACCTTCGCCCGGACACGAGCGCGAATGGCTGGACTGTATCAAGAGCGGGAAACAGCCCTCCTGCAGTGTGGAGTATCACTACCGCATTGACCTTGCGCTGACACTGGCGAACGTGGCTTATCAGGTTGGGCGGGCGGTGCGTTTCGACCCGCGCACGGAGAAAATCGTGGGCGACCGCGAGGCACAGCGCCTTGTACGACCGCAGTACCGCTCGCCGTGGAAGTTTCCCGCGGAGTATCTGAGGTGACCGAACGATGCTTGTCTATCGCACATCGCGAATCGAGCAGAGGTATCTATCGTGCAACCAGTAGCCATCGCTCTGAACGACCACCCTTACCTGGGGCAGGTGTTTACTGCCGAGGAGAGGTTTAACTTACTCTGGGTTTCCGTGCCCAGCTGGAGCGACAACGAAGGGGGCTTCACCCTCACCCTGTGGGATTCGCCCCAGCGAAGACGCCGTATGGGGTCGCAGACCTTCGCCAACATCCGCGACAACAGCCGAGTCGCCCTGATACTACCAGAGCCGGTTCCACCCGGCAGCTACTACTGGGAGGTTTCTGGTCGTACGGGTAGCACGCGCGTCGGGCTTTACGCGCACCGCCTGACGAGCGACTCTTCGCACCCCGCCTATCTGGGCGACCGGGCAGACGCGCGCCTGCGTTTTGTGTTCGGGGTGCAGTATTCGCCCTATGTGGGAAGGGGCAGGCGAAGGTCGTGGACTGCACGCACGCGCCAGACAGCGGATGCACGGGGAAACGTTCCCCAGTGGATCTGGTATCCCGAAACGCCGATTGCCGACAACGCCACCCGCTTCTTCCGCAAAACGTTCGACGTGCAAAGGCGCGTTCGACGGGCACGGGTAGTTGTCACGGGCGATGACGCCGTCACCCTGTGGCTGAATGGGCGCGAGGTGGCGAAGGGCGGACAGCCCATGCTTCGCGAGGTGGACCTCACCCGTCTGCTGAGGCAGGGGCGCAACGTGCTGGCGGCGTCGGTGTTCAACGCCATCGCGCCCGCTGGCTTGTTGCTGGAGCTGCGCATGGAGTACGCTGACGGCAGGCGCGAGACCGTTCAAAGCGATACGAGCTGGCGATGCGCCACGCAGGCGCCGCCCGGATGGCAAAACCCCGGCTACAATGACGCCACTTGGGCGCGAGCGCTGGACCAGGGAGACGTGTTCAGCGGTCCCTGGTACGGCACGGGCAACATCTCGCAGTATTTCCCTTACGCGCGGATGCAGAAGGCGCTGGAGCCGCTGAAGCGGGAACCTGCTGTTCGTGCGGAGGTGCGGGTGGAACGCGGCGCGCCGCGGCTGTTTATCAACGGCAGGGAGGTCTTTCCCCTGCTGGCGTGGAGCAATGACCTGATCGAGTTCACGCCCGATTTCACCTACGCCGGGATCGAACTCTTCCATCCCCATTACAACCTCGCCGATGGCTGGCGCGAGGACGGCAGAAACGACTGGAGCGGATTCACCAATCTGCTATCGCATCTGCTGAGTATCAACCCGAAGGCTTACTTTCTGATACGGTTGGGCGTGTTTGCACCCGAATGGTGGAAAGCGAAGCACCCGCAGGAGCTGATTGGCTACGCTTTACCACCCGACGAGCGACAGGGCGAGTTTGGAGGAGTGAGGCATCCGTCCTTCGCGTCGGAGGTGTGGCAACGCGATACCACCGCGGTCTTGAGGCAGTTCCTTCGCTTTGTGGAGCGCAGTCCCCTGCGCAGCCGCGTCATCGGCTATCAGATAGCGAACGGCATCTACGGCGAATGGCACTACTTTGGGGCGCGCTACCTGCCCGATACCAGTGCGCCGATGCAACGGGCTTGTGGTGGGGTTCCCGGCGCGGAAGCCAGAGTGAGTTCGTCCTACGGACTGTTTCGCGACCCGGCGAAAGAGGCAGAGGTCATCCGCTTTTATCAGCGTTTCCACGAAGTGTGTGCGGATACCATCCTCCACTTTGCGCGGGTGGTGAAGCAGGAGACGCGCGGCAGGGTGCTGTGCGGGGCGTTCTATACCTATCTGCTCGAGAACCTGTGGGTACAGGAAGGCGGTCATCTCGCGCCTCAAAAGGTGCTGACCAGCCCGTACATAGATTTTGTCGCCTGCCCATACGCCTATCAGGGGGACGTGACCGACGGCGCGGGCAACTGGCTGGGACGGTCGCGAGGGCTGGCAGGCGATGGGGGCTATCGCGTGTTGCTGGAGAGCGTCAAACGGCATGGCAAGCTCTACTTCGCGGAGATAGACCCCAGTACCTGTCTGGAGACACAACCCGAGAACATGGGCAACGGCGGAGTGGGCAGTGAGAGCCTGCGGGGAAGCCGCCTGATCCTGCGGCGCGACCTCGCCCAGATGACCGCCCAGGGCAACGCGGGATGGCTGTTCGACATCGGTCCGGGCTGGTACGCTGAGCGGGAATTTCTGGAGGAGATACGTGCCTTTGTGCAGCTGGGCAGGGAGCGTGTTCGCTGGAACCTGCGATCACCGGCTCAGGTGGCGGCGGTGTTTCAACCGGAGAGCTTCTTCGCCACCGCACACTGGAAATCCGCGCCGGGAGACGGGGAGTACGACCTGTTCGGCGACTATTTCCTCAACAGGCAATCTCGCGCCATCCATCGTCTGGGCGCGCCCGTGGACTTTCTGGACATCGCCGACCTGCAGAAAGGAGATACGCAACGTTATCGCCTGTTGCTGATGGTCAACTGTTTTGCCCTGAGCGATGAGCAGGTGGAGCGGTTACGCGCCCTGCTTGCGGGAAGCGGTGCCGCGGTGGTCTGGTTCTATGCGCCGGGCTTCGTGGGCCCGGAGGGGCTGTCGGTGGAGCGCGTGAGCCGTCTCACAGGGTTCTCCCTGCGCCTGTTGCCTGAGCCGGGCAGGATGGTTGTGGAGGCAGGGGGCACAACGTTTGGCTTGTCCGGAACGCATCGCCCCCGCTTTGCGGTGGAAGACCCCTCTGCGGAGGAGTTAGGTCGTTGGCAGGACGGGAGCGGCGTGGCGATGGCTCGAAAGCAGATGGAAGGCTATACCTCCGTGTACGTCGGCACTGCGCCCGTGCCCGCCGAGATACTGCGAGCGATAGTGCAGGGGGCGCAGGTACGTTTGTGGAGCACTCAGCCCGACATCGTGTATGCCTGCGCCGATGCCGTTTCTATCACTGCCACGACCGACGGAGCAAGAGAAATCCATCTGCCCAAACCCATGCGCCTGTGGCAGAGCCAATCTGCCAGGCAATCTTCCTTCCACCTGCAGATGCATGAAGGGGAAACGGTCTTGTTTATGGAGTGAGGTCATCTGGCACGTCCTGAGCATTGTGGTGTGAAACTCGGGGGAGCAGGATTTTCGCTGATATTTCGCGAATTTACCTCCGAGACACGCCAAAACGCTACCTGAAAATTGTTTTATTGGGGTAAAATATCTTTGGCGCTGGCGATTGTGAATTCGTTCACGGTAAAAAGGGAAAAAGGATGCTGAGCAGTTACATTCCTGTGCTGGTGTTAGCGGTGCTGGCAGCGGTGCTGGCTGTCGGCATGGTGGTGCTTTCCTTTCTACTGGGTCCGAAACGACCCGACTACCGCAAGGTATCCCCCTATGAGTGTGGGGTAACGCCGGTGGGTTCTGCCCGCGAGAAGTTTCCCGTGAAGTTTTTCCTGGTGGCGATGCTGTTCATCATCTTTGACGTGGAGACTATCTTTCTCTATCCGTGGGCAGTCACGTTCAAAGACGCGCCGAAGGCAGTTCAGGCGTTCAACCTGGTTGAGATGGGCGTGTTTATTGCTATCCTGTTTGTGGGCTATTTCTACATGCTGGGCACGCGCGCGCTGGAGTGGGAGGAATCCGAGCGGGTTCAGCCGCGGCGGGTACAGCTGAGCGACGTTGCCCGAAGGATGGAGCCGGCTTCGCGAGAGGAGGCGGTTTTACCGCGCTGAGGGAGGAGTTATGAGCGAGACAACTGCGCAAGAGATGTCCGAGCGCCCCGAAGTGGCGCGTATCCGCGAACGCTTCCCCGATGCGATACGCGAAGTGTATACCTTTCGAGGCGATACTTGGGTGGTTCTGGAGCGGGCGTTTCTGCCTGAGGTATGTCGTTTCCTGCGCGACGATCCCGAACTGAGCTACCGTTTTCTCTCCGATATCGTGGGCATTGACCAGCTGGGGCGTCGTGAGCCACGTTTTGAGGTGGTGTATAACCTCTATTCCTTCCGCACCTTCACGCGCCTGTTCCTGAAAGTGTGCGTGAACGAAGGGGAGACCATCCCGTCGATCACCAGCATCTATCCCGGCGCCAATTTCCCCGAGCGCGAGGTGTACGACATGTTCGGTATCGTGTTCGAGGGGCATCCCGACCTGCGCCGAATCCTGATGCCCGACGACTGGGTGGGACATCCCCTGCGCAAAGACTTCCCGCTGGGCGGCGAGGAGGTCGTGTTTGACCAGGGTACGCTGGGTCCCTCCATTGCGGAGGTGCAGACCCCGCACCCAGGCGAGTCGTTCTTCGGCAAAACGGGGTTGTCCAGCAGGGAGTAAGGGGAGAGAGAAGAACATGAGCATCACACCCGAACAGATGGAGATATTGCCCGGAGCCGCCGAAGGCTCGATGGTCATCAATATGGGTCCCCAGCACCCCAGCACGCACGGCGTGTTACGGCTGGTGGTGGAGCTGGACGGCGAGACCATCGTGGACGTGGTGCCACATATCGGCTACCTGCACACGGGCATCGAGAAGACCTGTGAGCACGAACAGTACCAGAAGTGCATCCCGCTGGTGGAACGGATGGACTATCTGTCCGCCATGAACAATTCCTTAGCGTTCGTGCTGTCAGTGGAGAAACTGCTGGACATTCAGGTTCCGCCTCGCGGCGTGTGGCTTCGCATGATTTTCAGCGAGCTTCAGCGCATCGCCAGCCATCTGGTGTGGCTGGGCACGCACGCCCTCGACATCGGCGCGATGACCCCCTTCTTCTACTGCTTCCGCGAACGCGAGCGGATTCTGGATATGTTCGAGCATTTGTCGGGTGTGCGCATGTTCCCTTCGTGGATACAGGTGGGCGGATGGCGGGCGGACGTGCCCGAAGGGCTTCTGGAAAAAATTGCCATGTTCGTGGAAGAGTTCCCCGCCAAAGTGGACGACTACGAGGGGCTGTTGACCGAGAACCCCATCTGGATAGAACGCACCCGCAACATCGGCATCATCACTGTCGACGAGTGTATCGCGCTCGGCATCAACGGTCCCATCCTGCGCGGTAGCGGCTACGCCTACGACATCCGAAAGGCAAACCCTTACCTGTATTACGACCAGGTGCAGTTCGATATCCCGACGGGCACGGTTGGTGACGTATACGACCGCTTCCTGGTGCGCGTGGAGGAGATGAGACAGGCAGCGCGCATTATCAAACAGTGTCTGGAGCGAATCCCCGAAGGTCCCGTCAGCAGTGACGACCGCAAGGTGGTGCCTCCCCCGCGCGAGGAGCTGGATAACAGCATGGAGTCGCTGATCCATCACTTCAAGCTGTGGACAGAGGGCTTCCGTCCACCCGAGGGCGAGGCGTATGTGCCCATCGAGGGACCCAAGGGCGAAATCGGCTACTATGTGGTCAGCGACGGCAGTAACCGCCCCTGGCGGGTGAAGACGCGCCCGCCCTGCTTCATGAACCTGCAGGCTCTGGCGCCGATGAGCAAGGGACACATGATCGCCGATATCGTCGCTATTATCGGTAGCATTGATATTGTGCTGGGGGAGATTGACCGATGAGCGAGGCAATCCGGCTGAGTGAATATCCCCGGGCAAAGCGCATCGATGAAAGACAGCCGCCCGAACTGCGCTTTTCCGAGCAGGCAGTGCAGGAGCTGGAACGCATCAAGCGCCACTATCCGAACAAGCGCGCCGCGATGCTTCCTGCGCTGTGGATAGCTCAGCGCGAGTACGGCGGGTATCTTCCGCCCGAGGCGCTGATGGAGGTGGCATATCGTCTGGGCACTTCCTATGCGGTGGTGGAAGGGGTGGCGACCTTCTACACGATGTACAATAAACGCCCGGTCGGACGGGTGATGCTGGAGGTATGCACCAACCTGACCTGCTCCATCTGCGGGGGATACGAGATACTGCGCCATTTGGAGGAAAAACTGGGCATCCGCGCGGGCGAGACCACCCCGGACGGGCAGTTTACCCTGGTGGAGGTGGAGTGCCTGAACGACTGCGGCAACGCGCCTGTAATGCAGGTGGGCAACCGCTACTTTGGCAGGCTGACTCCCGAAAAGGTGGACGCGCTGCTGGAGGAGCTCAAACAGAGCGAGGAGCATACCGTGGTGCAACTCGCCGACACGATAGTGCAGTGCCACCTGTCGGAAAGCGAACGGCAGGATATCGAACGCGCGCTGGCAAAGGCGCAGGCTGGAAGCGGGGGGCAGGACGGTCAAAATGGCTGAGCTGAAGGTTCTATTCAAAGATATCGATGTGCCGGGCATCCAGACGCTGGAAGTATACGAACAGCACGGCGGCTACAGCGCCTTGCGCAAGGCGTTGAGCATGACGCGCCAGCAGGTTATCGACGAGGTCAAAGCCTCCGGTTTGCGCGGGCGCGGGGGAGCAGGGTTCCCCGCTTGGATTAAGTGGAACGGCATCCCCAAAGACGAGAGCCAGCCGCACTATGTGCAGTGCAACGCGGACGAAGGAGAGCCGGGCACTTTTAAAGACCGCGAACTGATGCTCCGACATCCGCATCAGCTGATCGAAGGCATCATCATCGCCGGTTACGCCACCCTGTCGAAGGTGGGCTATATCTACATTCGCGGCGAGTACACCGAACCGGCAAGAGTGATGCGCCGCGCCATTGACGAGGCGTACCGGGCGGGCTACCTGGGTAAGAACATCCTCGGCAGCGGGGTGGACTTTGACCTCTACATCCACATGGGCGCAGGCTCGTACGAGTGCGGCGAGGAGTCGGCGATGATGAGCTCCATCATGGGCGAGCGTGGACAGCCGCGCCTCAAGTTTCCTCACGCCCCTCTGCCCACCATTGCCGGATTGTGGAACTGCCCCACGTTGATTAACAACGTGGAGACCCTTTCCTGCGTGCCTGCCATCATCCGCAACGGCGGAGCGTGGTATGCCTCCATGGGCACGGAAAAGAGCACAGGCACCAAAATCTTCTCGGTGAGCGGGCACGTGAACAAGCCGGGCAACTACGAGGTGGAGATGGGCACTCCGCTGATGGAGCTGCTGGAGCTGGCAGGCGGCGTGAAGGGCAAGCTCAAAGCGGTTATCCCCGGCGGTTCATCCGTGCCCATCCTGCCGGCGGATAAATGTGATGTGAATCTGGACTACGAATCCCTGCAGGCGGCGGGCACGATGCTCGGCTCGGGCGGGTTTATGGTGCTGAACGACACGGTGTGTGTCGTGAAGTTCATGCGACGCACAGCGGCGTTCTACGCGCACGAGTCGTGTGGAAAATGTACGCCCTGCCGCGAAGGTACGCGCTGGATGGTGAAGATTTTCGACCGCATCCTGGCAGGTGGCGGGCGCATGGAGGATATTGACCTCCTGCTGGACATCTGCGACCAGATTGACGGTCGCTCGTATTGCGCCTTGGGCGATGCGGCGGCGTGGCCCGTCCGCGCAAGCATCAAGCACTTCCGGCACGAGTATGAGTACTTTATCAAGCACGGGCGCTCGATGGCGGAAGCGCAGGGTGAGCATTCGGTGGGAGGCAGGTAGATGGCGGAACAGGAACTGGTGACCATTGAGATAAACGGCATTGAGCTTCAGGTGCCCAAAGGGGAGATGATTATCGAGTCCGCCAAGCGCATCGGCGTGGATATTCCCTTCTTTTGCTATCACCGCCGTCTGGGCAAAGAGCAGGCAGCCAACTGCCGCATGTGTCTGGTGGAGGCGGGAACCAAACAGCCGGACGGCTCGGTGCGCATGATGCCGAAACCGCAAACCTCGTGCACGCTTCCCGCCAGCCAGGGGCTGGTGGTGTTTACCGATACGGTGGCGATTCAGAAGGCGCGCCGGGGCATCCTGGAGTTCCTGCTGATTAACCATCCGCTGGACTGTCCCATCTGCGACCGGGGCGGCGAGTGTCCTCTGCAGAACAATACGCTCTTCTACGGGCCGGGCGTGTCGCGCTTCGTGGAGGAGAAACGTCACCTGCCGAAGGCGTTCCCCATCAGCGACTATGTGGTGCTGGATCGGGAGCGATGCATCCACTGTGCCCGATGCACCCGCTTCTCGCAGGAGATTTCGGGCGATGCGCAGCTGGAGTTTCTCAAGCGCGGCGCAGATATGATGGTCAGCACCTTCCAGAACACCGAGTTCACCTCGCGCTTCTCCGGCAACACCATTGAGCTGTGCCCTGTGGGCGCGTTGACCAGCAGAGTGTATCGCTTCCGCGCGCGACCGTGGGATATGAAGTCGCAGAAAAGCATCTGCACGCGCTGTTCCAACGGGTGTAACATCTGGCTGGACTACCGCCCGAACCGGCTGGTGCGGGTACTGGGGCGCGAGAACGAGGCGGTCAACGAAGAGTGGACGTGCGACCGGGGCAAGTTCGGGCATGCGTATATCAGCAGTGACCGCCGTCTGCTCAGCCCGCTGGTGCGGCGCGATGGCAGGTTTGTCACTGCCAGCTGGGTGGAGGTGTATCAGCTGATTGCCTCGCGCATTCGGCAGGCGGTTGAGGAGCGCGGCGCGGGGGCGGTTGGCGCGATTGGCGGGGCGCACCTCTCCAATGAGGAAGCATACCTTCTGCAGAAGCTGATGCGCGTGGCGGTGGGAACGAACAACATAGACCATCGTCTGGAGCGCAATCAGGTGGCAGGCGGAGACACCCTGCTGGCGCGGCTGGGCGTGCCGTTCACCCAGAACGCGATTGCCGACATCGAAAAGGCGAAGACGATATTCATCTTCGGGGCCGACCTGGTGGATGAACAGCCGATAGTGTTCTTGCGAGCGCGAAAGGCATGGTTCCGATTCGGGGCGAAGGTCATCATCGCCCACCCTGGGCCGACCGAAACCGAGCTGCGCTTCGACGAGCCGCTGGTGCTTCGCTATCGCGCAGGCACGGAGACGACGCTGATAAACGCACTGAGCCACCTGGTTCTGCAATCGGGCAGGGCGGTGACGGATGGCGTTTCACTGGAGGAACTGCAGGCATCGCTGAGCGAGTACACACCTGCGCGTGTGGCGGAGGAGACGGGCGTAGCGGAAGATGCTCTGCGCGAGGCGGCGAACCTGCTTGGCGAGGGCACAGTTATCCTGTGCGCAGGGCGAGTGCGCAATCACCCCCAATACGCGGTGCTGGCGAACGCGCTGGTCAACCTGACCCTGCTGACGGGCAACGGCTCGCGCGGGAACGGCGGCTTGAATATCCTCCTGCCGGAGGTCAACTCGCATGGTGCGGCAGATATGGGCGTGCTCCCCGACCTCCTGCCCGGTTATGCGCCTGTGGACGACCGGGAGGCACGCGAACGCATCGAGCGGATATGGGAAGCCTCTGTGCCAGCGGAACCGGGCTTGAACACGCAGGGGATGCTGGAAGCGGCGGCAGAAGGAAACCTGCAGGTGCTGTACGTTATCGGTGAGGACATCGCGCAGAAGTATCACGACCCTGAGCTGGCACAGCGTGCGCTGGAGAACGCGGGCTTTGTGATTGTACAGGACCTGTTCCTGACCGAAACCGCGCAGTACGCGGATGTGGTTCTGCCGGCTGCCAGTGTGGCGGAGAAAGAGGGCACTTTTACCAACACCGAGCGGCGCGTTCAGCGGTTTTGGAAGGCAATGAACCCGCCCTCGCCCGACGTGAAGCCCGATTTGAACATCTTTGCGGAACTGGCGGTATACCTGGACAAGCCCCTGCCTGTCTTCTCGGCAGAGCAGGTGATGGAGGAGATTAGACAGGTATTCCCGGCTTATGCTGAATGCTGTTACGACCAGATGCCCGCGGAAGGGGCACCATGGATGCCAACGCTTACGGACAGGGGGAAATAGGGTGGACACGTTACTGCAAAACCCATGGTTCGTTATCCCACTGCGCATTTTGATTGTGGTCGGGTTCATCCTGACCGCCGTACCTGTACTGGTATGGGTAGAGCGGCGCGTGCTCGCGCTGATGCAGATACGCAAGGGACCGAACCGCGTCGGTCCAGCGGGCTTGCTTCAACCCGTCGCGGACGGTATCAAGCTCTTTTTCAAAGAAGACGTCCTGCCGGAGAAGGTAGACCGTTTCATCTACTTCCTTGCGCCGGCGGGCTTCCTGATACCGGTGCTGTGTGCCCCGGCGGTGATACCGTGGGGACCGGATGACCGCCTGACGCCCATCGCCGACGTTAACATCGGTATCCTGTTCCTGCTGGCGATGACCTCGCTGACGGTGTACGGCATCATCCTGGCGGGCTGGTCGTCCAACAACAAGTACTCCCTGCTCGGCGGGTTGCGTGCATCGGCGCAGACCATCTCCTACGAGCTGGCGATGGGGCTGTCTATCCTCTCGGTGGTGCTCTTGGCAGGCTCACTGTCGATGCGCGAGATGGTGCTTAGCCAGCAGGGCGGGCTGGGCTTGCTGAACTGGCATGTGTTTCGCTTCTTCCCGCTGGGGCTTATTGCGACGGGGATATTCCTGATTTCCATGCTGGCGGAGACCAACCGCGCCCCCTTCGACCTGCCCGAAGCGGAAAGCGAACTGATTGCGGGCTACCACACCGAATACAGCAGTATGAAGTTCGCCATGTTCTTCATGGGCGAGTACGCCAGTATGGTGACTATCTCGTCGGTGATGGTGACGCTGTTCTTCGGCGGGTGGTTGTCGCCGCTGCCGTTCGCGCCCTTCACGTGGATACCCGGTCCGATATGGTTCCTGATTAAGCTGGGCGTGTTCATCTACTTCTTTATCTGGGTGCGGGCGACACTTCCGCGCCTGCGCTACGATATGCTGATGAAGCTGGGCTGGCTGAGGCTGTTGCCGACCGCGCTGGTCAACCTGTTCCTGGTAGCCACCATTCTGTGGTGGCGGAGCTGAGGAGGAGGAGATGTTCGCAAAGATACTGTTTGTGCTGATGGCGATAGTTATCGTGGTGACCTCCATCGGGGTGGTGGCGTCGCGCAACCCTGTACGCAGTGCGCTGAATCTGGTGGCGAACTTCTTTGCGCTGGCGGTTCTGTACCTGTTTCTGTACGCGCAGTTCGTGGCGGCGGTGCAGATTATCGTGTACGCAGGCGCGATTATGGTGCTCTTCCTGTTCACCATCATGCTTCTGAATCTGGGTTCTCCAGCCGAGCTGGCAGACCGCGGCGAGATTAAGCGACCCATCACCTGGGGGCTGGCGCTGCTGTTCGTGATTGTGCTGGCAGGTGGAGTGTTCGCACGTTTAGGTGAAGCACAGCCTGCGCACGATGACATGGGCACGGTGCAGATGGTGGGCAAGTTCCTTTTCACCGACTGGGTGTATCCGTTTGAACTGACTTCAATACTTCTGCTGATTGCCATCGTGGGCGCGATTGTGATGGCGAAACGGAGGCTGTAGGGATGGATGCGATACCGATAAGCTGGTATTTGACGCTGAGCGCGTTCATGTTCGCGATGGGTGTGACGGGCGTGGTGATCAAGCGCAACCCTATCGTTATCTTTATGTGCATTGAGCTGATGCTGAACGCGGCGAATCTGGCATTTCTCGCCTTTGCCAGACAGCAGGCACAGCTGGGGGCGCAGGTGGCGGGACAGGTATACGCGATACTGGTGATGGCGGTTGCGGCGGCGGAGGTGGCAATCGGGCTGGGCATTATCGTTGCCATCTATCGCCTGCGCGACACGATTAACGTGGACGAGATGAACCTGTTGAAGTTCTGAGGGATGGGGGCACTCGATGAACAGTGTGTTTGACCTGATATGGGTGGTTATCGGCTTGCCGCTGGCGGGCTTCCTGTTCCACGCCTTCTTCGGCAAGCGGCTGGGCAAGAAGGTGGTGGGCACCATTGGCACGGCGGTGGTGCTGGGGGCGTTCGCGCTGTCGGTCTACCTGCTGAGCGAGCTGCTGAAACTGCCTGCCGAGGAGCAGAAGGTTATCAGCACCCTGTGGCGGTGGATTGAGGCGGGCGATTTTCGCGTCAGATTCGAGGCGTTAGTGGACCCGCTTTCCCTGCTGATGGCGCTGATTGTGACGGGCGTCGGTGGGCTGATACACCTCTACTCTACGGGCTATATGGCGGACGACGAGGATTATCCCCGCTTCTTCACCTACATGAACCTGTTCATCGTGTTCATGCTGACGCTGGTGCTCAGCAACAACCTGCTGATGATGTTTGTGGGCTGGGAAGGCGTCGGGCTGTGCTCTTATCTGCTTATCGGCTTCTGGTACAAGGACAAAGTGAACACCGATTCGGCAAACAAGGCGTTCATCGTCAACCGCATCGGCGACTGGGGCTTCACGCTGGCGGTGATTATGGCGTTCTGGACATTCGGCACGATAAGCTTCGCAGGCGAACAGAATATGTTCCAGAGAGCCATTGAGATGAAGCAGGCGGGGATGCTTTCTACGGGCTGGGTTACCGCCATCGCCCTGCTGCTGTTTGTCGGTGCGACGGGCAAATCCGCCCAGTTCCCGCTTTATATGTGGCTTCCCGATGCGATGGCAGGTCCGACGCCTGTCTCCGCGCTGATTCACGCAGCCACGATGGTTACCGCTGGCGTGGTGATGGTGACGCGCTGTCATGTGCTGTTTGAGCTGGCGCCGGCGGCGATGCTGGTGGTGGCGGTGATTGGGGTGTTTACCGCCATCTTCGCCGCAACGATTGCCATCGCGCAGACCGATATCAAGCGCGTGCTGGCGTACTCTACCGTCAGCCAGCTGGGATACATGTTTCTGGGCTGTGGGGTGGGGGCGTTCGCCTCGGGAATGTTCCACGTGACCACGCACGCCTTCTTCAAAGCGCTTCTGTTCCTTGGCTCGGGTTCCGTCATTCTGGCGATGCACCACGAGCAAGACATGCGGCGCATGGGCGGGCTGGCGAAATACCTGCCGGTAACCTACTGGACGATGCTGATGGGCTGGCTCGCGATTGCGGGCATCCCACCGCTGGCGGGCTTCTTCTCCAAAGATGAGATTCTGGCGTCTACGTTTGGCACGCACGCCCTGCCCGTCAGTATAGGACAGATTCTGTGGGCGGTGGGGCTGGTGACCGCCCTGCTAACCGCCTTCTACATGACTCGCCTGATGGGGTTGACCTTCTGGGGCGAGCCGCGCTGGGCAACTGCCCACGCCCACCACGGCAAAGACGATGCTCATGCGCATCACGGCGAGCCGAAGGAATCGCCTCCCAGCATGATCGTTCCGCTGATGATTCTGGCGGTGCTGTCGGTGGTGGGCGGATTCATCGGCGGGTTTGCGCCTCTGCATATCCCCAGCCTGTTCGAACGATTTCTGGAGCCTTCCGCCGGATTGCAGGTGCTGGGCGAGGAGGCGGTGGGGCATCTGCCGGTAAGCACGGAGTGGATACTGGTTGGGGCGTCGGTCGCGGCGGCGGTGCTGGGCATCTGGTTCGGCTGGGCGCGTTATCGCGCCGGCTTGCCTGAGACCGAGCGCGAGCTGACCGGCATCCGCAAGGTGCTGTACAACCAGTACTATTACGACTGGCTGATGGTGAAGGGCGTTGGGTTGTGGCTGGGCGGCAGGGTTGCGAACTGGATGTGGCAGTTCGTGGACGTACGCATCATTGATGGCTTTGTGAACGGTGTGGCGGGGTTAACGGGCTGGTTAGGCAACAGCCTGCGCCGCGTGCAGACGGGCTACGTGCGCAACTACGCTTTCACCATTCTGGTTGGGGCGATTGTCCTGCTCATCTGGCTGTTGATACGAGGAGCAAGCGCAGGTTTGGCGAGGTAAGGGATGGAAACGACGACACCCGGATTGCTGACGCTTCTGATATTCCTGCCTCTGGCGGGAGCACTGGTGCTGTTGCTGGTGCCGCGCGAGAGCAAGGCGACCATCCGCTGGTTCACGCTGGCGGTGACGGTGCTGGTCTTTCTGCTGTCGTTGAGGCTGGTGCTGGGGTTCAACTCAGCGAGCGCGGGCATGCAGTTCCGCGAGTTCGCCCTGTGGATGCCCCAGTACGGCATTCACTACCACCTGGGCATTGATGGTATCAGCCTGTGGCTGGTGCTGTTGACCACCTTCCTGTCGGTGCTGGCGGTGGCGTTCTCGTGGGTGGTGGAAGAGCGCGTCAAAGAGTATATGTTCTTCATGCTCCTGCTGGAAACGGGCATGCTGGGCGTCTTCTGTGCGCTGGACCTGGTGCTGTTCTATGTGTTCTGGGAAGCGATGCTGGTGCCGATGTACTTCCTTATCGGCATGTGGGGCGGCGAGCGGCGCATCTACGCGGCAATCAAGTTCTTCCTGTTCACCTTCTTCGGCAGTATCCTGATGCTGGTGGCGATTGTGGCGCTGTACTACCTGCATCGGGATATGACCGGCGTGGCGACCTTTGACCTGCTAAAGATACAGCAGACACTGGCGACCAGTCCGCTCGACCTGAACGTGCAGATGTGGCTGTTTGCCGCGTTTGCGCTGGCGTTCGCGATTAAAGTGCCGATGTTTCCGTTCCATACCTGGCTTCCCGACGCCCACGTGGAGGCGCCGACCGCCGGCTCGGTGATTCTGGCGGGCGTTCTGCTGAAGATGGGCACGTATGGTTTCCTGCGCTTCTGCCTGCCGCTGTTCCCCGATGCGTCGCAGGTGGCTGCGCCACTGATGCTGACACTGGCGGTTATCGGTATCATCTACGGGGCGATTGTGGCGGCCGTCCAGCCCGATGTGAAGAAGCTGGTTGCCTATTCCAGTGTGAGCCACCTGGGGTTTGTCATGCTGGGGTTGTTTGCGCTGAATGCACAGGGGCTGACAGGCAGTATCCTCCAGCAAATCAATCACGGCATCAGCACGGGGGCATTGTTCCTGCTGGTGGGCATGATTTACGAGCGCAGACACACGCGGCTGATTGCCGAGTTTGGCGGGCTGAAACGAGTGATGCCGGTGTATGCGGCGTTCTTTCTGCTGGTGATGCTCTCTTCGGTGGGCTTGCCGTCCACCAACGGGTTCGTGGGCGAGTTCTTAACACTGCTGGGCGGTTTCGCAGCGGATATGCCTCTGACCATTATCGCCGCGTCGGGGGTGATTCTGGCGGCGGTGTATCTGCTGTGGATGTTCCAGCGGGTATTCTACGGCGAACCGTCGGAAAAGAACGCCCGTTTGCCCGACCTGAACCTGCGCGAAATCGCGATACTGGTGCCGATTGTAATACTCATCTTCTGGATTGGGCTGTATCCGAGCACCTTCACCGACCCCATGCGGGAATCGGTGCAGAACCTCATTCGGCAGGTTCAGGGCGATGCAGGCGCGGCCTGGCTGGCGCAGATGGGAGAGACGGTGCGCACCGTAACAACACCATGACCCCTTCGTGGGGAAAGGAGGACGGGAATGACCAAGTTTGAGCGTGTTCAAGCGGCGATACGGGGCGAGGCGGTAGACCGTGTGCCTTACAGCCTGTGGTATCACTTCCGGCTGAACCCGCCGGCGGGGGAGACTCTGGCAAATGCCGAGCTGGAGTTTTACGCGAAGTACGACCCCGACCTGCTCAAGGTGATGCACGACATTCCGTATGAGATGCCGATGGGTATGGCGTCCATTCACTCCATAGAGGACTGGGCGAAGCTGCCAGTGCTTGCTCCCGATAAAGGCAACTTCGGCGAGCAGCTGGCGGCGTTGCGCATTATCCAGCGACGCAAAGGCGATGACGCCCCAATGGTGGATACGGTGTTCAACGTGTTCGCCTATGCCCAGAAAATCTCGCAACAGCAGTTACTGAACCACCTTCGGCAGAACCCAGATGCGGTTCGCGTGGGGCTGGAGCGTATCGCGCAGTCGCTGGCAGGCTACGCGAGAAAGCTGGTGGAGGAGGGTGTTGGCGTGTACCTGGCGGTTGCAGGCGCCAGCGCGGACCTGGCAACGCCCGAGGAGTACACCCGCTACTTCCTGCCTCTCGACGAGATGGTGCTGGACGCCGCGCAGGGCGCGTCGGTGAACGTGCTTCACATCCACGGCGAGAACATCTACTTTGACCTGCTGTTGCCGCTGGCATCCAGGGCGCATGTGCTTTCGTGGAGCAACCGCATCACCGCGCCCTCCATCCCCGAGGCACGGCTGAAGTACACGGGGTGTATCATGGCGGGCGTGGACGAGGTGAACATCAAGAGTCTGACGACGGAACAGGTGAAACAGCAGGTGCGTGAGACGATTGAGCAGACGCGGGGCAGAGGTATCATTGTGGCACCGGGGTGCGCCGTGCCGACCGATACTCCGCCGGAACTGCTGTTAGCCATTCGCGAAGCTGTTCTGGAAGCGGGAGGGGCTTCTGCATGAACGGTTATCCGCCACTGCCCAAAGATATACTCTTTACCGCCATTGCGCCCGAGCTGATACTGACGCTGGTGGCTGTGGTGGTGCTGTTGGCTGGGTTGACGATGCGGCGGGGTCCATATACCCTGCTGGTGGTGTTGAGCCTGGCGGGCGTTATCGCCAGCGCGGTCAGTGTGGTAGTGTTCTGGGAACGCACGGCGGGGGCGTTCGCGGGCACGGTCATCAGCGACCAGTTCGCGCAGATGGTTCGCCTGATTCTGCTGGGCATTGCAGGTATCGCCGTGCTGATGGCGGAGCCGTATATGCAGGAGAAGCGCATCTACTTCCCGGAGTATTTCGCGCTGGTGCTGTTCTCTACCGCGGGCGGGATGGTGATGGCGTCGGCGCAGAACCTGATGGTGCTGTTTGTCGGGCTGGAGATACTCTCCCTGTCAATGTACGTGATGGCGGGGCTGGCACGCACCGAGTCGCGTTCGGAAGAGGCGGCGCTGAAGTACTTCCTGCTGGGAGCGTTTGCATCGGGGTTCCTGCTGTACGGCATCGCCCTGATTTACGGCGCGTCGGGAAGCACGAACCTGAACGAGTTGATGCCTGCGCTCTTCTCGCCGTCGCCAGAGAAGCGGTTACTGCTGTACGGTGGGCTGGCGCTGGTGCTGGTGGGGTTAGGCTTCAAAGCGGCGCTGGTGCCGTTCCACGTGTGGACTCCGGATGTGTATGAAGGCGCACCGACCGCGGCGGCGGCGTTCATGGCATCGGCGGCGAAGACAGCGGCGTTTGCGGTCTTTATCCGCGTGGCGATTGCCTTCCAGCCAGCCAGTGCGCTGTGGGTTCCGGTGCTGGCGGTGCTGGCGGTGTTGACGATGAGCGTGGGCAACCTGCTGGCGCTGGCGCAATCCAACCTGAAGCGAATGCTGGCGTACTCCAGTATCGCCCATGCGGGTTACCTGCTGGTGGGCGTGGTGGCTATTAGCAGTTTCACTTCGGCGCGGGCGGGTATTAGTGCGGTGCTGTACTACTTCATCGCCTATGCGCTGATGACCATGGGCGCGTTTGCGGTGGCGTCGCTGATGGCGCACGAGGGGACTGAAAACAACCTGATTGACGAACTCTCAGGGCTGGGCACGCGCAGTCCGCACGCCGCGGCGATGATGACGGTGTTCATGCTGTCCTTAGCGGGCATTCCAACCACCGCAGGTTTTCTGGGCAAGTTCTTCCTGTTCAACGCCGCGCTACAGCAGGGTTCGCTGGGGCTGTTGCTGGCGATTGTGCTGGCGGTGAACAGCGTGGTGTCGGCATTCTATTACCTGCGCCTGATTGTGGTGATGTATTTCCGTCCGGCGGAACTGCCGGTGCTTCCTCGCCCGCGATGGGGCGTGCAGGTGGCGATTGCGCTGTGCATGATTGGCAGTATCCTTTTCGGGTTATATCCCCTCGGACTGGATCAGGCACAGCAGGCGGCGAACAGCATGATGCGCGTGGTGCAAACGGTAAGGCGGTAGGGAGGAAGACTCTAAACGGCTCGGTAGGAGCCTCGCCTTTCAGCGAGGGTTTTTCGGGTTTGGAGGGCGAACCTCCTGGTGAGCCGTTTGTAGGGGCAATCCCTTGTGGTTGCCCGCCACGCAGGCGGAGAGAAAAACCCCTCTCCCGACCTCTGTTCAGTAGCAAACAGCCCCACCTGACCTCCCCGCAGGCGGGGAGGAAGCTAGCTCCCCTTCCCTCGCAGGGAAGGGGCTGGGGGTTAGGTTTACCTTATTATCCGAATTGCTACTCCAGCCTGCCGTCCAGCCCGATCCGGGTGGCGCCGTGCAGGTAGGGGCGCAGGACCTCTGGAATGAGGATCGTGCCGTCTGCCTGCTGGTAGTTCTCCATCACCGCAATCATCAGGCGCGGCAGAGCAAGCCCAGAACCGTTCAGGGTATGCAGGAACTCGGGCTTTGCGCCCGGTGCAGGGCGATAGCGAATATTGGCGCGGCGTGCCTGAAAGTCGCGGAAGTTCGAGCAGGAGCTGACCTCTAACCATTCCTGACAGCCCGCCGCCCACACCTCGATATCGTATTTCATCGCTGCCACGAAGCTGAGGTCGCCCGTGCACATCTGTACCCAGCGGAAAGGCAGTTTCAGCTGGCGACACACATCGGAGGCATCCTCAATCAGCTTCATCAGCTCCTCGTCGGAGGTGTGAGGCTCCACAAACTTCACCAGCTCCACCTTGTCGAACTGGTGTCCACGCTTGATGCCGCGCACATCGCGCCCCGCCGACATCTTTTCCCGGCGGAAGCAGGCGGTATACGCCACGTAGTAGATGGGTAACTGCTCCTTTTCCAGAATCTCCTCGCGGTGCAGGTTGGTCACCGGCACCTCGGCGGTGGGAATGAGCCAGTAGTCCTCTTCCGCGTCGTGATACAGGTTGTCACCGAATTTGGGCAGGTTGCCCGTGCCGTAAAGGCATTCCGACTTGACCAGATAGGGCGGGTAAACTTCGGTGTAGCCGTGCTGGTACACATGCAGGTCCAGCATCCAGGTGATGAGCGCACGCTGAAGGGCGGCGCCGGCGGATTTGAGGATATAGAAACGCGAGCCGCTGATTTTAATGCCGCGTTCGAACTCCAGAATGCCCAGCGATTCTCCCAGCTCCCAGTGGGGTTTGGGGGCGAAGTCGAACCGGGGTAGCTCGCCCTCGGTCTTCACCACCACGTTTTCGCTTTCGTCCTTGCCCACGGGCACGCTGGGGTGGGGAAGATTGGGCACTTCCAGCATCCGCGCGTGGAACTGCTGTTCAATCTCTTCTAACTGCTTCTCCAGCTCGGCGATGCGGTCGCCAACCTGACGCATCTGTGCGATGCGGGCGTTGCGCTCTTCAGGGTCTTTGATTTTGGGTATCTCTTTGGAGACGGCGTTGCGTTCGGCGCGAAGGGTTTCCACCTGCGTCAGTGTGTCGCGCCGGCGGGCATCCAGCTCCAGTATCTCATCAATGATGGCAGGGTCTGCTCCTACCTTCTGCAGACCGTCTTTCACCAGGTCAGGTTGTTCACGAATCAAGCGAATGTCCAGCATCGGCTCCCTCTTCTCCTGTTGACAGGGGATGATACCAGCAACAAGTATACAATAGACGGGCGTCAAAATGCTAAGGGGATGCTCGCGAGTGTTGGACCAGACCAGCGGGATTTTATGATGGCTTGCGCCCTTTCAGCCGCTCGAGTTCTTGCTGAAGCTCACGGACACGACGCTCCGCTTCCGCACGCGCACGCGCTTCTTCCGCTGCCCTGCGGACTGCTTCCTCTGCCCTGCGTGCCTCCGCTTCTGCTCTGCGCGCTTCTTCCTCCGCCCGCTGACGAAACTCCTGCGCCAGCTGCAACTGCTCCCTGTACGCCTCGACCGCCTCGTCAAAGCTCGGCAGGTATCTATCTTGCGTCGGGTCAAACAGTCGCACCCGATAACGCTCGTCCTGCCAGCGTACAACCACGTACAGTCCCAGCAGTTCGCTGTACGCTCGCCACTCCAGTTCGGCGGGGTGTTCGCAGGGCTGGGGGACAAACTCTGCTCCACTTAAACGATACAAAACCACCGGTTCTATCAAATACTCCCGGGTGACATCAATCAGGAAGTACTCTTTCACACCTAGCCGCTCGTAAATCTGGTGCTTCTTACCGAAGTCCTCTGGTGCGGTGGAGCGAGAGGAGACCTTCATAATCACATCAGGGGCTTTGCCCTGTTCCCAAACTTTCCACGTGGGACGAGGGGGATTTTTCGGAACACCGAACACCACATACACATCAGGCGCAACACGCTGGCTGGGGTCATCTTCCACCCAGTACATGAACTGGTTGCCCGCCACAGACACATCTTGACGCTGGCTGAAATGGGTCTGCAATGCGCCAATGAGACACAACATCGCCTCGAGATGTTCTGGGGTCTCTGCCATCGGTTCGCCATCCGATTCAAGATAGTAGAGTACCTTGGGGGTTTGCGCGACAGCCATTTGCCTCACCTCAAGCCTATTAAACCGGTGGCTGACGCATCCTTCAACGGCGTCTTGCAGACTGGCGAGTCCGTGCAGGGGCAGGGCATCTGCGGTACACAAAAAATGCCAGGAGACCAACCTGTTGGATTGAGATTATCTGCGTTTTATTAAT
>CAZOGB010000042.1:0-31256 GCA_964579145.1 uncultured bacterium
ACTCCAGCTGGGTGGAGATGGCGGGGGTCGCGCGACCGTGAAAGTCCAGCAGAATATCTACGCTGTTTCCCACCGCCTCACGCGCTGCGGCGACCAGCTCGACCGCCTTTTCGATCACCGCCGGACTTTCCACCGGGTGTAGGGCGGGCAGGGGGCAGAACTTCACTGCACTGAAGCCTTCCTGCACCCGCTGGCGTGCCTGTTCGGCGATCTGGGCAGGCTCGTAACTGCCGATGTGGCGATACACGCGAATGCGCTCCCTGACCTTTCCGCCCAGCAACTGATAGACGGGCACGCTCAGACGCTTGCCTTGAATGTCCCACAACGCCATTTCAATGCCGCTGATCGCCGCGTTGAGTATGGGACCGCCACGCCAGAAAGCATGGCGATACATCCTCTGCACCAGATGAATAATGCGTGCGGGGTCTTCACCAATCAGCACATGTTCGTAAGAGCGCACCGCTTCCGCAATCACAAAGGCTTTGTCGCCCAGACACTCTCCCCAGCCAGCGATGCCCTCATCGGTGTCTATCTTCACGAAGAGCCAGCGAGGCTCTACCGCAAAGGTGGTAACTTCCGTGATACGCATCCAACAACACCCCCGGCGTTCTGGGGATGAGATTCCACGTGTGGTCTCTTTCTCCTCTTGCCAGAGCCATGCGTTTTCGGTAGAATGTTACTGAAAGGTTTAAGTGCAGGAGGGATAAGATGTCTGTTATTCGCTTCCCCGAAGGTTTTCTGTGGGGGGCTGCGACCGCTTCGTATCAGATAGAGGGGTCTCCGCTGGCGGACGGCGCAGGAGCTTCTATCTGGCATCGCTTTTCTCATACCCCCGGAACCACCCATAACGGCGATACAGGCGATGTGGCGTGCGACCATTATCGACGGTGGCGCGATGATGTGAACATGATGCGCGAGATGGGGCTGAAGGCGTACCGCTTCTCCATCAGCTGGCCCCGCATCCTCCCCGAAGGCAAAGGGGCGATCAACCCCGCTGGGCTGGACTTCTATGACCGTCTCGTGGATGCGCTGGTGGAAGCAGGCATTGAGCCGATGGTTACCCTTTATCACTGGGACCTGCCGGGTGCGCTGCAGGACCTGGGCGGCTGGGCGAATCGCGAAGTGGTGAACTGGTTTGCGGACTATGCGCAGGTCGTCGCTCTGCGGCTGGGGGATAGGGTGCGTTTGTGGGCAACGCTGAACGAGCCGTGGGTGTTTACTTTCCTTGGTTATGTGTTTGGGCATCATGCGCCCGGGATGCACGACCTGTGGGCGGGGCTTCGAGCCATGCATCACTGCCTGCTGGCGCACGGTGAGGCGGTTGCCAGACTGCGTTCGGTGCTTCCCGATAGCGCTCAGGTGGGCATTGTGTTGAACCTTGCCCCTCAGCATCCTGCATCCGTCAGTGAAGAGGATAAGGCAGCGGCGGAACGGGTACATGCGATGAACAATGCCCTGTTCGTGGAGCCGGTATTGAAGGGCAGGTATCCCGCCTTAGCGGAGCAGATGGTCCATTTCGCCTGGCCTCCCATTCAGTCCGGGGATATGGAGCGCATCGCTCAACCCATCGACTTCCTCGGCGTTAACTACTACTCTCGTGGTATCATCAAACACGCCGAGCACGGTTACCTGCGCGCGCAGAACGTGGAGAACAAAGAGGCACTGCACACGGAGATGGGATGGGAGGTCTATCCCGATGGGCTGTGCGAGATACTGCAGTGGGTGCACTCTCTGGCTCCACGCCTGAGCCTTTACGTCACCGAGAACGGTGCAGCCTTCCGGGATGAGGTAAAGGATGGCAGGGTCGCCGACGGGCAGCGGCTGGAATACCTGCGCCAGCATTTCCTGAGCGCGCACCGTGCGATCCAAAGCGGCGTGCCGCTGAAGGGCTACTTCGTCTGGTCGCTGATGGACAACTTCGAGTGGGCGTTCGGTTACTCCAAGCGCTTCGGCATCGTGTACGTGGATTACGCCACGCAGGAGCGCATCTGGAAAGACAGCGCACGCTGGTACCAGCAGGTCATCGCGCAGAACGGCGTGGAGGCGTAAGCAACTCGCTGGAAAGGGAGGGGCAACCGCCAGCGGCTGCCCCTGTTGCTTCGCTTACGGGGTCTGCTCCAGCGCGAACGAGGCTTGCTCGTAGTAGTCGTATCCCTCAATGCGTGAGCTTCCCGTAAAATGCTTCGCTCGCACGTGCAGAAGCACCGAGAAGGTGCATCGCGTGTGCGTGGTGGGAAAGCCGGGGAACGGACCCAGAAGCTGCTGAATGGTCGGTGCGCTGGACGCCTGGGGTGGAGCCGGCGGTTCACCAACATCGGCGGTTCCCGCAGCGAATGTCCCGCTCGGACCGTTCAGCCCGCGTCGCCATGTCAGCGAGTAGGACATCATGAACGTATTGTTGGGATTGGACACGCCCCGCTGGTGGTAGGCGCGGAAGCCCACCGACACGGTGGTGCTGTCGGGACCGCTGATGAACTGACATTCCTCACTGCTGGGCACGCCGTTGCGGCGGATGTCCACAATGTCGCCCTGCACGGGGGTGTTGTCAATCCAGAACACGCTCACCACGTCGGCGAAGGGTACGTTGTCGGTGGAGTTGGGGTCGCCCTGTCGCCAGCGGCGGAACTGGAAGTTACGAGCGTTGCCCGGGTCGCTGGCTGGTGCAGAGCTGGGCTTGATGCGGTTGCCCGATGCGTCGAACAGCTCCAGAACCAGCATATAGCGCCCCGGATTAAACAGCGTGGTGTTCCACACCTGATGGTACTGACCGCTCAGCCAGTAGTTGCCGCCGCTCCAGTAGGGGATTCGGTTCAGCCCAACCTGTCCACCCACGTCTGCCGGGTTGGCGGTCAGCCCCTCCGCGGTAACCTTCCACTCACCACCGACGAACACGAAGCGATTCCATGCCACCGGGGCATCAAGGATGGTTACCAAACCGGCTGGTGCACCGCTACTGTCCACCGCCACCACCGACAGGCGGTAGTACTTCGCGATAGGTTCCATCTCGGGCGAAATCCACAGCCTGATACCCAGCGAACCGCCCCAGGGGCAATCTGGCGCGTAGGAAGTGGTGAACGTGCCGGAGCTGGCGCCCAGTGCGCCCGTTCGCGAAAGCCCCGTTTGGGATGGGAAGTTGAAGTGGCGCGAGCCGGCACTGCCGATATACTCCACCATCGCGAAGGGTATCCCCTCTGAGGGAGGCGGGTCGCCCGGGCTGGAGCCGCAAACCAGCGCACGCCAGTCCCATGTGCGAATGTCCGCCGTTTCGCCCTGCGAGAACCAGTTATGCGACGCCACCCCGTCGTACACGGTCACCCAGTTGCCCTGGATGCGCTGTCGTACCTTGAAGGCGAATGTGGTGTGACACCGGCCACCGGAGTGCGTCAGACGACGCGGACGCAGGTAACAAAAATCAAATCGTCCACCCGGCTGAAGGGGCGTTTCGCCTACCTTGCGCATGGAGCAGGTGCATATCAGCTCCAGCAGGTAGGGTCGGGCGAGCACATACTCCTGTGCCTGCTGTTGGCTCATTGAGGTCAACGCCACATAGTCGGCATACAGTCGCTCGGCAGGCATCGTAGAAACCTCCGACGGGGTGTTTGCCAGTCGCCGCCGCAGGTCGGCTGACTGAGCGCGGATGCCTGTGGAGATCTGCGGGCGCAAGGTCGGACGAAGGGCAGTCATCTCCAGCCGTTCCGCCAGCCTGCTCAGGTTCGCTCCTGCGAAGGGAAGCGGGTCGGGACCCGGTCCGGGTGGAAATGGCCCGGGCGGAGCAATGGGAGGCGGGTCTGGCAAAGGGATGGGAATAACCTCCAGGATGTCGCGCAGGCGGTCGAGCAGGTCGGGAAGGCGGATACGCCAGCAGCAGCAGACGCGCTCGTAAATCTCCACGATGCCGTCGCACAGAGGCAGGCAGTGTGCTGGGAGGAGCGTGTGCAGCTCGGGGCGCAGGGCGAGGCTTTTCATCGGCACATTGCGCGACAGGTCAAGCCCGGCAACGATGTCCAGCCGGTCAATAACATCCCACCACCACGGACGACACTTGCGAGCAGTGCCGCTGACGCAGACGAACTCGAACAGAAACCGCTCCCAGATGTCCCGCCCGAGGACTAGCCCTCGTTCGCGCCAGACGGGAATGGTGGCGTCGGGACGAAAGGACACAAGGCTCTCGGCGCTCAGCTGAGCGAGGTCTGCAACGTCTGGACCCAGCGCGATGGTGGGCAGTCTTGTCCATTCTGCCTGCACGTTCAGCTGGTTCTTCTCGACGCGGGCGAGTTTTCTCACCGGCTTGCCCACGACGTCCACTTCGTACACCGCAATGGCGGGCGCGGTTTCGTCGGGTTTGAGGTCAGCGAGCTGTACCTGCACGCTAAAAGCGGCCTTGGTGCGCTGTGTTTCCCCTGATTCTTTCACGGAAAGGTCTCCTTCTTGAGTAAAGATTAGGGTGCTACGCGGCTACCCTGTAAAATATACTTGCGCGAAGTCTCCGTTCTGGTCACCGGTATGCCGGCAGGTCGGCAAGGGCGATTTGCAGTTTGCACCTCAGCTGTACCAGCCGTTTGTGCACCGCGGTCTTGCTGAGGTTCATCCGCTGGGCGATTTCCCGCTCGGTCATCTCTTGCTCATACCGGAGGAACAAGAGACTGCGCTCGGCGTCGGTGAGCGAGCTCAGCGCACGCCGTATATCGCATGTTTGCTCGCAGTGTTCGAAAGGCGTTTGCCAGAAGGGGTCGGCGGGGTCGATGTCCTCGCCGGTGCTTTCGTCGCTGGGCAATGGCATGACGCGGGAGCTCCAGCGCCAGGCGCGCCGGTGCTCGCGGCGGATTGCCTGTACCGCGCTAAAGAAGGCGTACACCGGGAAAGTCACGCCCGCGTTCGGGTCGTAGGAGAGATGAGCGACCCACACCGCAAGGCGGGCGACAGACGTACGCTCTTCCATCCAGTAGGTAGGTTCATAACAGGGCGGAAGCTTCCACCCCTGGGTTCGGCGCAGAGCGTTTTGCACGATTTGCTCGAGATGTGCCGGCATCTCGGCGTTTTCTGTTGCCTGCTCGCATCGGGACGGCGAAGGCTGGTCGTCTCGGAACCGACTCATGGGCTACCTCCTTAATAACAAAATACGCAAAACACGAAGAAATACCTGCATGGAAGGAAAGTGACCCGAGGAGAGTTGGAACAATAGGGCGAGGAAGACAACCCTGCAACTGAACGTTGCGGGCTACCCTAGGCAAAGCCTCCTGCGGAGGCTCTAACCTGCGCCAGCAGGTTTCGTACTGTGTAGCCTACGACTTCCAATCGCAAGGGCATGTTGAAGGTGGGCAACCACACAGCGTTGCCCTTATTGCGGTTTTGTCCGCGATATTTTTACCTCTCTCATGATGTCGTACTGCTGGATTTTGCGCACCACATCCATGCCCTGAATCACCTTGCCGAACACCGCATAGTCGCCGTCCAGCTGATGCTGAGGACCCAGGCAAATGTAGAATTGACTGCCGGCGCTGTTCTTGTCGCCCGGATTAAGCGCCATCGCCACCGCGCCGTCCTCGTGTTTCAGCCCCGTGTTTTCAAAGGGGATGGTGTAGCCCGGTCCGCCAGTGCCGTTGCCGTTGGGGTCGCCCCCCTGAACAACGAAGTCGGGCACCACGCGGTGGAAGGTCAGTCCGTTGTAGAAGCCCTGCTCTGCCAGCTTGATGAAGTTGCCTGCGGTCTTCGGCGCTTTCTCCAGGTTGAGTTCGATAACGAATTTGCCCTTGCCCTCCACCTCCACGATGGCATATGCCACCTTCGATGGGGTAGGTGAGGATGTCGGCTTGGCAGTTGGTTCGGTAGACGTCTGCGATGTGGAATAGGGGGAAGGAGCCTGAGCGGTCTCCTTCTTGCCACAGCCCACAGCTATCAGTGCCAGTGCAGTTATGCAAACAGCCACCCATACCGTAATGTCTCGTCTCATGTGTATCGCCTCCGTTCACAGGTTCTATCAGTCGGGTTGCAGAGCCTCGCGTTCGTGCATCGTCAGCGATTGCCCGTTGTGCAGGGCGTAGGGAAACTTCGCGTAGCTGGCGGAGACGCCGAAAGAGCCATCCGCCCGCACGGCAAGCACCGCCGCATGGGGTGGAACGCCTTTTTCGTCAGAGCGTTTACGCATGAGGTAGCGGATCGCCTCGTCGCACGCCTCCTGTGCGCTTCTGCCAAGCTCCATCAGGAACACCACGCGACTGCACAGCGCCACCCGGCTGATTTCATCGCCGTTACCGGTCGCCACCGCCGCGCCGACCTCCGCGTCCGCATACAGCCCCGCGCCCACAATCGGGCTGTCGCCCACACGCCCCGGATACTTCCATTTCAGTCCGGACGTAGAACAGCCCACCACCAAGGCATCGGGCGTCCAGAGTATCATCCCGACGGTATCATGGTCTTCTACGTCGGCAGGAGGAGCCTGCGTTTCACGCCACCGCAGCCACTCTTCGGATGCCGCCGGGGAAAGGGTCTCCTCTTCCTCAAAGCCCTGCTCGCGTGCAAACTCGGCCGCGCCCTCACCCACCAGCAGGGCATGAGGCAGTACCTCCATGACGCGCCTCGCCACCGAAATCGCCCGCGGAAAACCACGAAGCGCAGCCACCGCTCCCGAACGGTGTCCCTGAGCGTCCATGATGGCGGCATCCAGCTCCACGTAGCCCGCGCGGTTGGGTAAGCCGCCGTAGCCAACGGATTGCACGCTCGGATCCATTTCCACAGCGTTAATACCCGCTTCTACCGCATCCAGCGCAGAGGCTCCGATCTCCAGGGCGTTAAATGCCCGTTCAACCGCTAGCCTGCCGAAGTTCCACGTGGCGGTCAGCAGTATCCCTTTCATACCTTCTCTTCCTCACGCTCGGCTAACATCTTCACCACGCGCTCCACCAGACGGGTGGTCGAGCGTCCCTGTACTAGAGTGACGGTAACCACCTGCCCGCCGTACGAGCGCACCAGAGGCGCTTCGGGGATGCGTTCCGGCTGGTAGTCGCCGCCCTTGACGTAAATCTCGGGGCGCAATAGCCGGATCACTGCCTCGGCGGTCAACTCGTCGTAGATGGTCACGTAATCCACGCTCTCCAGCGCAGCAAGCATTTCGGCGCGCTCGTCCTGCGTCACGAAGGGGCGTGGATAGCCCTTCAGCTGACGCACCGAGCTGTCGCTGTTGATGGCGACCACCAAATAGTCCCCGAGCTCGCGTGCCTCCTGTAGGTAGCGGATGTGTCCCACGTGCAGGATGTCAAAACAACCGTTGGTAAACACACATCGCTCGCCGCGCTCGCGTCGTGTCTGCACGATTTGCGCGAGGTCGGCTTGCTCCTTCACCTTGTCTTCTGCCCTTCTCGGCACTTAAATCTCCTCCAGATACAGTCTGGTTTGCTGGACAATGCGGTCAAACCATCTCCCGGATGGGTCTACCAGCGGTATCCACCAGAAGGTGGGGCGGTGGTTGGTATGCACCAGCCCTTCAGAGACCAGGATCGCCTGGCGCACCAACTCCATCTTGCGCAGTTCTGCCCGGCGTTCTATCTCCATCGCCCGCTGGCGGGCACGCTGGTTTTGCTCCCCTCGTTCCAGCATCTGCCGCTGAGGTTTGAGGCGCGCCACCTCCGCCCGTGCTTCCGCAATCCACTCGCGCCGCTGTTGCAGCTCTCGGTCAAAGCGCGTTCGCTCCTGCTCATGCTGGCGAATCTGCTCGTGGATGCGCGTAACCTCCTCCCCGCTGGTGATGCCCTGCTGTACCAGCTCCCACAGGCGTTCCTTCAGCGGCTTGATCGTCTGTCGGTAATTTTCGCCTTTCTCGCGCTCTATCCTCTGGTATTCCTCTTTCCACGCCTCTATGTGCGCGTAGAGCGAGTGGATGCGCTGATGGATTGCCTCCGCCTGCAGACGCAGTTCGCGCAGGGTGGCGATATGCCCGTCGTATTCCTGACGCAGGCGGTGCCACTCCTCACCCTCTCGCTGTGCCAGAAACTCCAGCATCTCGCGGGGGCTGGTCAGGTGGCGGATGGTTTCCAGCAGTGCCTTCTGCTCCTCCACCACCTCGCGCCATCTGCGGGAGAACTCGACGGTCTGAATCTGGCTTTTCCCAAAGGCGTTTGCCAGGGGCTCGGGCAGGGTAATTGTCAGGTCGTCCTCGTCGCCCATGGTGTCCCAGGTGGGGTAGACCAGCCGCAGGATGGGATAGATGTTCCATTCGATGCCGTGTTCGCGCAGATACTGGTTCATCCGGCGCGTGCGCCACACATAAGGCGAGCCTTCTTCATTCATCACGAACAGAAACTCGCGGGCAAGCATGGAAACCAGCGCAACCGCCTTGCCCACCAGCGTGACAGTGGTGTCGAAATGCTCTTGCGTGACCTGCGCCAGCTCGGCTACCGAGCGCGCCGGCTGTTGCAGGGGGATGGTGATGGGCTGTTCGGTCTCCACAATCAGCCAGCGGTCGGTCAGGCGAATGGTTCCCCTGCCGCGCCGGGCGATAACCAGGTCAAAGGGGATTGCTCCTTCGCCAAAGCGGTCGAGTGTGTAGATTTCGGAATCCTTAACTGCCTGATTATACGCCTCCTCGGCGATGGGGCGGGTGTCGGGGTTCAGGAAGAGGTCTACCAGCTGGAAGCGGGGAAGAGAGGCGGTTTGCGGGGTAAGCTTCAACAGATTCGCCGAACAGTTTGTGCTGAGGTTATCGGTTGGTGCACCCAGCATAGCGAAGAAGCGGGGGAACAGCCACTGGTACAGTGCGCTCAAACACTGGTCAGGATACTGTTTGGCAAAGTCTGTTACCCATCCAAGTATTCGATCGGCAACGGCGGAGCGTGCTTCCGCGCGGCGGTGCGCGGGCAGAAGTTTCAGACTCTCTTCAAATCCCCACTCCAGCAGTTCCATCAACGGCTCCAGCACATGTTGCAGGCAGACCTCATGCACAATCACGGAATGAAACTCGGTATGTACCAGCCCTCGCCAGCCCCAGGCCTCGGTCATGCGGTCGGTGAACTGTTGTTCGCCGTTGGGATGCCATTTCGCCACCTTATCAAAGGCGACGCCTGCATTGACATACCGATGGCGTGTGGGAATGGTCTCGCTGCCGAACAGGCAGGACAGTTCGCCCGCAGCGGACCAGAGGTCGCGCGTGGTGCCATCGTTATGGGGCAGGGCAACGATTTTGCGCTCGGTCTGGATGGGCGAAGAAAGTTTGGCGAAATAGTCGGTGCAATGTACACACAGCAGGAACGGCAGGCGGTAGCCCAGCTCCTCCATCAAACGGTTCAGCGCAGCTTTGGTCGGCTCGTCCCAGAATACCGTCTGTCCGAGTGCCAGGAGGGTAACGTTAGGGTATTTCTCCCGCAGTTGAGATAGCACGGTGACAACAGATGGGTGCATGGTCATTCTCTTATCTCCCGCGATTTGATCCCTGAGTTGGCGACGATAACAGCGTTTTGATTATAGCCTATGTGCAAAGCCACAAGCAAGGGTAAGGAGGTCAGATCTCAGTATCGGGTTCTACCCGGATGGCTCTGGCGAGGTGATGGTCAATGGCAATCTGAGTGAAGCCGATGGTGATGACATAGGTAGGGAAGCGTTGCACCACTTTCAGCCTTGCTCCCGGCACGATTCCCAGCGCAAGCAGTTTCTGCGCGGTCGCGTGATCGTGCAGATGCAGGTCGCGCACAAAGCCTGCTTCGCCCACATGCAGAGCGGTCAGCGGCAGAGTGCCTTCAGGTGTTAGTTCAGGGTGTCCGTGCTGACGACGGCGTTTGCGCACCGGGTTACGCCCTCTCGCGGTCGGCTATCTCGATGGCACGTCTGGCACGCCAGCGACGCAGCCACTGTATCACCGCCGGCTCTTGAGGCTGTTCGTAACCACAGCGCGGGCACTTGGTCAGGTGACACCCGCCGAACAGTCCGCACCCCTGGCAGACCATTGCCGATTCATCCTGCTCGTATGTGTAGCCGCAAAAGGCGCATTTCATAGTCGTACCCCCAGTGTCTGCAGTATCAGGTTCATTATGGCTCCGATGGTGATGGCGAAGGGGAAGACGATGCCCGAAATCGCCAGCGCGGTTTTCAATCCACGCTCCTTTTTCATCATCAAGAACTGCGCAATGCACGGCAGGAACAGCGTGAGCGTTACAGCGGAAACCAGCAGCTGGCGTCCGTTCAGCACATGACTTTCCTGCAGATGATACAGTCCCGCCGCACCGTAGTCGCGACGGAAGAAGCCGAACAGGAACGCCGACGCCGCTTCATCGGGCAAGCCAAGCAGGTGCACCACAGGAGTCAACATGCGCAGGGCAAGGTCAAACAGTCCCGTTATCTGTCCCAGCCATATTACCACGCTGGCAAGGATGAACAGGGGGAACACTTCGCGGAAGTACCAGTGCATCCGTGCATAGGTTTTGGTCAAAACGTTAGACAGAATCGGCAGGCGCATCGGCGGGATTTCCATATGGAAGGTAGCGGGCGTGCCCGGCAGGACTTTTGCGGTCAGCCAACCGATGAACAGGAACACTCCGACCAGCGTTACTGCCCATATCAGCAGTGCGCCCGGGTGCGACGCGAGCAGTGCCATAATCACTCCCAGCTGCGCCGAGCAGGGGATTGCCAGCGCCAGCAGGAAGGTGGCAATGAGTCGCTCGCGCGGGGTTTCCAGAATGCGCGTGACCAGCGTTGCCATCGTATCGCATCCGAAGCCCAGCACCATTGGAATGACCGCGCGACCGTTCAGTCCAATTTTCTTAAACAGGCGATCAATCAGCATCGCCAGACGGGGAAAGTAGCCGCTGTCTTCCAGAATGGAAAACATCAGGAAAAAGGTTCCCACAATCGGCAGAATCAGCGCTACCGCGTAGGTAATGCCCAGCGTGAAGACGCCGTACTCACCCACGAGCAGTTCCTGAATGGGCGCGAAGGGAATAAGCGTCTTCACCCAGTACGTCAGGAAGGGGTTGATGTATTCTCCGAACAGTCTATTCTCCAGCAGGTCCACCAGTGTGCCCCCTCCGAACACTCCCACGAACTGGTACAGCCCGTAGTACAGCACCACCAGAAGGATGGGAATACCGGTGATGGGTTGCATGCACACTCTGCCCAGCCATTCGGCAAAGCCTCCGCTCGTGGTGGGGGGATAATAGATGACCTCCTGCGCTAAGGACTGAGCAATCTTCTGCCGGTGCGCGAGGATGACCATGCTGAGTGGTTCGCGGTAGTACGATTGCGCTTTGCGGATATGCTCGGCAATAGCGGGAAAGCGCTCCTCTCCTTCCTGTCGGCGCACCATGCCCTCGATCTCTTCGTCGTGCTGTAGAAGCAGTACAGCGATGGCACGCTTGCCCAGCGTGTAGTCCGCACTTAATATGGTTTCTATGGCTTCAGCCGCCTCTTCAATGGGCGGCGGATAGGTTACTGTCCGCTCTGTTGGAAAGGTATTCACCGACAATGTTCTTCAACTCCTCAACGCCTCGCCCTGTAATCAGCGAGGCAGGAATAACAGGGATACCCAGTCGTTTTGCCAGCGCATGATGGTCGATGCGCAGGTGGAGCCTCTCGGCTTCGTCCATCATGTTCAGCAGGAGGATCACAGGCAAGCCTGCTTCCAGCAACTGCAGGGTTAGCGCCAGCATCCGGTTCAGATTCTTCGCGTCCACCACGTGGATGACCACATCCGGTTGCTCCTTCAGTAACAGCGCCCGTGCCACCCGTTCCTCTTCCGTGATGGGCGAAAGGGAGTACATGCCGGGTGTATCTATCACCTCGCAGGGGTGTCCGCCAATCTGCGCCTGACCGCGAGCAATCTCCACCGTCGTGCCCGGATAGTTGGAGACCACCACGTACCTGCCCGTCAGCCGATTGAACAGTACGCTTTTGCCCACGTTTGGGTTGCCCACCAGCGCAATGCGAGCGGGCTGAGGCTGTGCCTGATTATCTCCAGCATCCCTACGGCTCATGATGGCTCCTTTACCCACACATACCGCGCTACTTCGGGACCGATGGTATGCTGTTTGCCGTCCACATTAATCTGAATCAGCCCATCGAACGGCGTGCGCGATACCACCTCGACCTGCGCACCAGGAACCAATCCCAGCGATTCTATATATTCCAGAAACTCGCGCCTCTCGTCGGTGATTTTTATCACCAGCAGGTCTGTTCCGGCGACGGCATCGCTCAAGCGCCACGACCCATCGTCGAAGCTGGGGTCTATGGGGTTGCCGTGCGGGCAGGTCGCCGGGAATCCCAGCGCTTCGGCAATCTTATCCGCAATTTCGGGGGCGATGTAGTGCTCCAGCTTGCAGGCGAAATCATGCACATCGTTCCACGGCAGACCGATGATATCGGTCAACAGTCGCTCGGTAAGACGATGGATGCGCAGCAGCTCATGTGCCAGCCGCGTCCCTTCGTCGGTGAGCAGGATTCCACGATAGGGGGTATGCTCCACCAGATTCATCTCCGCTAACCGCTTGAGCATGATGCTGGCGGAGGCGGGGGAGACGCCCATATACTGCGCGACCTCGTTGGTTGCCACGCGCCCAACTTCCTGCTGGAGCCGGTAGATACCTTCGATATATTCCTGAATGGTCTCATTGACCTGCCCTTCGCGCATGGCGCTGGGGCGGCAGACTTCGGGAACTCGGAGCTGAATATCATAGCGACTGCGCATCGCCGGGATTTCCTTCCGTCAAAGAGCTTTTTTAACCTCGTCTAAATTATACATCACATGTGCTTCAAAAATACAGTAGATTTTCGTGTACCCTCCTCTTATTTTCCAATGCAGAAGTCGCTGAAGATGCGTTCCACAATGTCTTCCGTTGCCGTTTCGCCGGTAATCAGCCCGACCGCATCCAGTGCGCCGCGGAGGTCCACCGAAATCAGCTCCGCGGGCAGAGCCGCCTCTGCGCTCAGCAACGCCTGCTGGAGGCTGGATACCGCCTGTTGCAGGGCAATCTGGTGTCGTTCGCTGGTGACCACTGCCCCTTCCGGCGTCAGCCAGTCACTGCCCAGCAGTCGCTCGCCAATACGGTCTGTCAGCTCCTGAAGGTTCCACCCGGTGAGTGCGCTGACAGCCAGAGCGGGGGACGGGAGCTCCGTTGCCGTTTGTTCGAACAACCGGAAAAGAGCACTTTCCGACACGAGGTCACATTTATTCCAGACGAGCAGGGTGCGCTCGTGCGGGAGGCGAGCCAGCAGGTGCCGGTCATCGTCGGTTATCCCTTCGGGAGCGGATAGCAGGAACAGAATCAGGTCTGCGTTCTGGATGGAGCGTTGCGTGCGTTCCACTCCAAACTGCTCCACCACATCTTCCGTGTCGCGTAGTCCGGCGGTGTCCCACAACTGCACGGGGATGCCGTGTATCTGGATGCTTTCCTTAATCACGTCGCGCGTGGTGCCGGGAATGTCGGTGACAATAGCGCGTTCCTCGCCCAGCAGGGCGTTCAGCAGGCTGGATTTACCCACGTTCGGTCGCCCGGCAATCACCACCATTGCCCCCTCGCGTGTCAGCCGTCCGTATCGGGCGGTGGCGAGCAGTTGCTGACAGCGTGCGATGAACGACCGCAACTGCTGGCTGAGGTAACCGTAGTCCATTTCACCGATGTCCTCGGAGAAGTCCAGATGCGCTTCCACCGACGCCAGCAGGTGCACCAGTTCGTCGCGCAGGGCGTGGATGGCGCGGGACAGCTCGCCCTCGTGTTGACGCATGGCGAGGCGCTGTGCGCTTTCGGTGCGTGCACGCACCAGGTCGGCGACCGCCTCCGCCTGCGCCAGGTCCAGCTGTCCGTTCAAGAAGGCACGCAGGGTGAACTCGCCCGGCTGGGCGAGGCGTGCGCCATGCTGTAGGGTAAGCCTCAGCACCCGGCGCAGAAGTACCATACCACCATGGCAGCTGAACTCCACGACGTCTTCGCCAGTGTAACTGCGCGGGGCAAGAAAGGTCAGCAGAAGCGCACGGTCGATATGTTCGCCCGTATCAGGGTCAATGATGGTTCCCACGTAGATGCGGTGGCTTTGGAACCTCTCGGGCAGAGGGGTGAATATCCTCCGTGCTATCTGGACGGCTTTTGCACCACTAACTCGCACGATACCGATTCCGCCTTCACCGGGCGGAGTAGCGATGGCTGAGATGGTGTCCAGCGAAGGAAGCATGGCGGCACCTCGAGATGAAAAAATGGCGGAGCGGGTGGGATTCGAACCCACGAGGCCCGTTTTGCGAGCCCACACGCTCTCCAGGCGTGCGCCTTAGTCCACTCGGCCACCGCTCCACGCAAAGCAATTATATCACAACGGGCGCAGGGTATCAACGGGAAAAGCTCCCGTTCCGTCAACAGCGAGATTCTGGTATAATCTTGTGCAGAGGGGCTGACAAGAGGCGGTGGAGGGAAAAGTTCTGGTCATTGGTGCGAGCGGGATGCTGGGGCAGGATGTATGCGCCCGTTTTGCCCCCCATTTTGCACTTGTCACTGCCTCGAGGCAGACGGGAGATGTCCTGCTGGACATTACCGAGCCTGCTTCGGTGCGGCAGGCGGTAGCCGCTATCGCGCCCGACGTGGTGATATTGTGTGCGGCGTATACCGATGTAGACGGGTGTGAGCGCAACCCGGAGAGGGCTTATCAGGTCAATGCGTTCGGGGCAGGTAGTGTGGCTTCCGCCGGTGCCGAAGTAGGCGCACGACTGCTGTACGTCAGCACCGATTACGTATTTGACGGCGAAAAGGGCGATGGGTACACCGAGTGGGACGCGCCTCGCCCGCTCAACGTGTACGGCGCCAGCAAGCTTGCCGGGGAAGAATGGATACGCGAGGTCTGTCCGCGCCACTGGATCGTGCGAACGGCATGGTTGTATGGTACCGGGGGTAAATGCTTTCCGCGCACCGTGCTGAATGTGGCGCGAAGGGGTGAACCTCTGCGCGTGGTGAGCGACCAGACCGGTTCGCCAACGTTCACCTGGGACCTGGCAGGTGTTCTGCTGGAGATGGTGCGTCAGCGGGTTCCATATGGAACCTATCATGTGGTCAATCAGGGTTCCGCGACGTGGTATGAACTGGCGTGTAAAGTAGTGAATCTGGCGCGCGCAAAAGGGCTGGTGTCGGAGGCGGTGAGTGTGACGCCCATCCGCAGCGGTGAATGGTTATCGCCGACCCGTCGCCCCGCCAATTCGGTGTTGAAGATGGAACGGTTAGCCTGGACAGGTTTACCCCTGCCCAGACACTGGCACGAGGCATTACAGGATTATATCCAGCGACTGGACCTATGAGGTGAGAGATGGACTACGACCATACGTTGAACCTTCCGAAAACATCCTTTCCGATGAAGGCAGAACTGGTAAAGCGAGAGCCGCAGTTTCAGCGGTTCTGGCAGGAGCATGATGTGTACCACAGGGCATTAGAAAAGCCTGCGCCGCGCGGGCTGTTCATCCTGCACGACGGTCCGCCTTACTCCAACGGCGACATCCACATGGGACATGCGCTCAACAAGACCCTGAAAGACATCATTGTGAAGTTCCGCATGTTGCAGGGCTATCGGGCGCCGTTTGTGCCCGGCTGGGACAATCACGGTATGCCCATCGAGAACGAGGTGACCAAAGAGTTCCGCCGCAAAGGCGAGAAGCCTGACAAGGTAACCCTGCGCCGTCGGTGCCGCGAGTACGCCAACCATTTTGTCAGCCGCCAGCGCGAGCAGTTCAAGCGGCTGGGCTGTATCGGCGACTGGGAGAACCCCTATCTCACCATGTCGTACGAGTTCGAAGCCACCTTAGTGCGCGTATTTGGCGAGCTGGTGGAACGCGGCTACATCTACCGCGGGCTGAAGCCGGTGCTGTGGTGCCCCATTTGCGAAACGGCTCTGGCGGACGCCGAGATAGAGTACCACACGCACACCTCGCCTTCCATCACCGTGCGCTTCGCCCTGAAGCACGACCCCAACAGCGTCTTCCCGCAGGATGACGGCAAGCAGGCTTACATCCTCATCTGGACCACGACCCCGTGGACCATCCCGTCCAACCTGGCGGTGGCGGTTCATCCTGCCGAGCAATACGCGGTTGTGGAGGCGGATGGCGCATACTACCTGCTGGCGGAGTCGCTGGTGGAAAGCACCATGTCGCGCATCGGGGCGAAGGAGTATCGCGTGGTGCGCACCGTGCGGGGCAATGCGCTGTCGGGGCTGGTGTTCCAGCATCCGCTGTACGGGCGCGAGTCGCCGGTGGTGTTTGCCGATTACGTGACCATGACCGAAGGCACAGGCGTGGTGCATATCGCGCCCGGACACGGCGAGGAGGACTTCAACACCGGTCAGGAGTATGGGTTGCGCGTGCTCTGTCCGGTGGATACGCAGGGCAGGTTCACCACGGAGGTGGGCGAGCGTCTGGCTGGCAGGTATGTGCGCGACGCCGACGCGGAGATTATCCAGTGGCTTCGCGAAGTGGAGGCTCTGCTGGCGCACGAGCCGTACGAGCACCAGTATCCCTATTGCTGGCGCTGTCATTCGCCGCTGTTGTTCCGGGCGACGGTGCAGTGGTTCATGAACATCGATCACAATAATCACCGCCAGCGCTGTCTGCAGGCGATTGACCGCGTGAAGTGGTTCCCGCCTCAGAGCATTAACCGCATTCGCAGTATGGTGCAGGGGCGACCAGACTGGTGTCTCAGCCGACAGCGGGCATGGGGAGTGGGCATTCCCGCCTTCTATTGCAAAGGATGCGGGGAGGTGTTGCTGGACCCTGTGCTTATTAACCGAGTTGCCGACGAGGTGGAAAAGGCAGGGAGCGACATCTGGTTTGACAAGCCCGCCGAATTCTTCCTGCCCGAAGGGACGAAATGCCCGAAGTGCGGAGGCACCGCCTTCGAGAAGGAGACGGACATCCTGGACGTGTGGTTCGACAGCGGATGCACGCATCGCGCCGTGCTGGAGAAGCGACCGGAACTGCGCTGGCCCTCCGATGTGTATCTGGAAGGCTCGGATCAGCACCGCGGCTGGTTCAACTCCAGCCTGATGATTGCGGTTGCCACCAAAGACGATGCCCCGTATCGCGCCGTTATCACCAACGGGTGGATGCTGGATGGCGAGGGGCGTGCTATGCACAAGTCCTGGGGCAACGTCATCAGCCCGCTGGAGGTCATTGATAAATACGGTGCGGACGTGCTGAGGCTATGGGTGTCCAGCTGTAACTACTTCGAGGACGTGCGCCTGTCGTTTGAAATCCTGGACCGCACCGCCGAGGCGTATCGGCGCATCCGCAACACCATCCGGTTCTTGCTGGGCAACCTGTACGACTACGACCCGGCACAGCATCGCGTGGTGGAAAGCGAGATGCTGCCGCTGGACCAGTGGGCGGTGGCGCGAACGCGCAAACTGCTGGCGGATTGTGTGTCCGCGTACGAGGTGTACGAGTTCCACCGCGTGTATCAGAACGTGCATAACTTCTGCGTGGTGGACATGAGCGCGTTCTATCTGGACGTGCTGAAGGACCGGCTGTATTGCTCGCCCCCCGCTTCACACGAGAGGCGTTCCGCGCAGACGGTGCTCTACTTCATCGCGCAGACGCTGGCGCAGTTGCTGGCGCCCATCATCACACATACCGCCGAGGAGGTTTGGCAGGCGCTGCCGGGTGATAAGAAGGCGGAAAGCGTGCTTCTGTCGCAGCTGCCCGATGAGCCTTTCTCGGTGCACGACCAGGCGATGCTCGACCGATGGGAGCCGGTGCTGGCAGTGCGTGAAGCGGTGAATAAGGCGCTGGAGCAGGCACGCCAGACCGACCTGATTCGACGTTCCCAGGAGGCTTCTCTGCACCTGAAACTGGATTCCGAGACATGGAACGCGCTGAAGCCCTTCTTCGCCGACCTGTCGACGCTGTATATGGTGGCTTCCGTGAGCGTGGAGGAGTGGGACGAAGAAGAGATAGCAGTTGACGTGCAGAAAGCCGAAGGGGAGAAGTGTCCGCGTTGCTGGCAAATCCGTACTGATGTCGGCGAGGACGCCGAGTATCCCGAGGTGTGTACACGCTGTGCACACGCGCTCCGAGCAATCGCATGAGGGTATGGTTCTTCGCAACGGCTGGACTGGTTACTCTGCTGGACCAGCTCAGCAAGTGGTGGGCACAGTGGTTGCTGGCGCCCGGTCAGTCCATTCCGATTGTGCCGGGCGTCCTGCATCTGACGTTAGCATTCAATAAGGGCATCGCCTTCGGGCTGTTTCCTGCGTGGGGCGAGTTGTTCCTGTGGGTGTCGCTGGCGATTACGGGTGGAGTGCTGGTGTATTACCTGCGTCTGTCGTCGCCATCGGCATGGACGACCACTATCGCCAGTCTGCTGGTCGGCGGCTCGCTGGGCAACGTCTGGGACCGCCTGCGGCTGGGGCATGTAGTGGATTTTATCGACTTCCGGGTGTTTCCCGTGTTCAATATTGCGGATACCGCGATTACCTGCGCCACGGTGCTGTGGATTGTACATTTATGGATGGCGATGAATAGCGAGCAGCAGGCGGAGGCGGCGGATGGGGAAAATTGTCAGCTGGGATGAACTCCTGCGCCTACGGGAACAGTGGCGCAGGGATGGGAAAACCGTGGTGTGGACAAACGGGTGCTTTGACCTTCTGCACCTGGGGCACGTGAAGGGTTTGCAAGCGGCGAAGTCACTCGGTGATATACTGATTGTTGGACTCAATAGCGACAGCAGTGTGCGCCAGCTGAAAGGCAGTCCACGCCCCGTTTTCCCTCAAGAATATCGCGCTGAAATGTTGGCTGCGCTGGGGTGCGTTGATTACGTCACGATTTTCGATGACCTGACGCCTGAACGATTACTGGCGGAACTCCAGCCCGATGTTCATTGCAAGGGTGCGGACTACGCGCTTGGCAAGCCCATGCCTGAAGCAGAAGTGGTACGCGCTTACGGCGGCAGGATCGCCTTTATACCGCTGTATGAGAGCTATTCCACGACCGGAATCCTCAGCCGCATCAGCATTCTGCTGAGCGAAGAGATAGGTTGACTACAATCCCATCTCTTGCGCCAGTGATAATGCGGCTTCCACTACCGCATCCGCTGTTATTGATTCCCTGCAGATGTGACCATCCATGATACACTCTTGGGGGCTACAGCCCCCACAGAAAGCGGTTGCCGGCACAATACGATAGGGAACCATCCAGGGATGCCATCGTTTCTCACGCACACGGTAGTCGGATACAGGGTGCACCACGATGCACGGTGTGCCCACACTCGCTGACACATGCACTGCTCCGGTGTCTCCGCTGACGAGCAGTTTCGCACGCCTTAGCACGGCGCCCAGCACACGAACGGAGGTCTGCCCGGCAAAGTTCACTGCCACTTCCCCTGCCTGCTGGCAAACCACGTCTGCCAGTGCTTTCTCGTTGCTTCCGCCGGTTACCACTGCCTTCCATCCGGTTGCCTCGTGCATCTTTCGGGCGACCTGTCCATAGCGTTCGGGGTACCAGGCGTGTGAAGTGCCTCCGGTGCCCGGGTGGATGCAGAAGAAAGGTTTCGTGCGGTCTATTCCATTCGCCCGGAGCAGTTCCTCTGCGTGTTGTTCATGATGGGGCAGGACAGGCAGGTAGAGCCGTTCAGATTGCAGGGGGGTGGAGGTGAGGTACTGTGCCATTGCCGTAACGTGTTCTACTGCGTGCATTGAGGGGTTGCGAGGGTCAACCGGCAGGTTGTGGGTCAGGAATCGCGCGTCGTACTTACCGCTACTGCCAACGCGAATGGGTATCCTTGCGAGCGCGGCAATCCATGTGTGTGCACCCGAGTCGGGTTTACAGAGCAGGACAGCGTCGAACCGTTCTCTGCGTATTTTCCGAACCCAGTGCCACCACTCTGAGAACGCTGGACTGTATGCAGTGTGCCAGACGGCATCAATGCTTGGGTTGTTCCCGATAACCTCATGCAAGTATGAACGAATCATGTAGGTGATATGGCAATCAGAGATAGCCTTTTTCAGGGCGGTGGCGATGGGTGTGGTAAGCATGAGGTCGCCAAGTCTATCCTGACGGACTACCAGAACACGTCGCGGTGTTCTCATGCAGAATCCTCCCTGCCGCCTCCAGCACTTCCTGCACGCTGATGCGCTTCATGCATTCGTAGTTGTGCAGACACCTCTCTGCGCTGCATCCCGTGCATACTTCGTGATGTCGGATGATGATGTGCCCCGTGCCAAAGGGACCCGTATAGTCGGGGTTACTGAAACCGTACAGCGCCACTATCCTCGTGCCCATCGCCGCGGCAATGTGCATCGGTCCGGTATCGGCGGTAATCAGCAAGCGCAGGCAGGGCATCAGGGCGGCGGTCTGCAGGATGGTTAACCTGCCGGTGAGCACCAGCGGTCGGCTTCGGCAGTTGCTCAGGATTTGCTCCGCCAGATGAATGTCCTGCACTCCTCCCAGAATCACGCACTCGGTCCCATCTTCTGTCAGCGCGTCGCACACCTGCGCGAAGCGTTCAGATAGCCACTGCCGATGCTCTCTGCTCGCGCCCGGTTGGATGCCCACCAGTGGGCTTTTGCCGTCCCAGCCTGCGTGGCTTAGCAGAGTTTGCACGGTCTGCCTGTCCTCCGGCGATGGGTAGAGTCGCGGTCGATAGTCGGATGTGTCGCAGTCCAGCAGTTCCACCAGGTCGCGGAAGTGGTCAAGCGTTTCATGGCGCGACGGGTCATGCGGGACGAAGGCGGTGTAAAGCCGTCGGAACTTCGGCTTGCGGCTGACGCCGTATCGGGCGGGGATGCCTGCCAGCCATGCGTGCAGTACCATATCCGCGCTGTCGTCCAGTATCACCGCGACGTCAAACCGCCCTCGTCGCAGGCGTCGGATGAAAGCCAGCTTGCCCCACAGCCCCTGATGGGTGGGGCGTATCCACACCTCGTCGATGCCCGGGAAGCCGTTCAGTACCTGCGCCGCACGCTCGCCCACCTCCACGCACAGGTGAGCCTGCGGGAAACGCCGGCGCAGGCAGTGCAGAGCCGCCGTGCTGTTCACCACATCGCCGATATGTTCTCGCAGAAAGACGAGCACTCGTTGCGTCATGAGCGAACCATCAGCGTCGCCGGGTAGTTCGAACCTGCCAGCGGCATCGTGCGGATGGTGATGGTGCGCTTCTGGTTCGGCTGCAGCCGCACGCGGGTGATAGAGAACTCGTTGGGCGGGACGATGCGCGGGATGCCTCGAATGTCGCCGCCGATGGCAAACACACCACCCGCCTCGCCGCCGCTGGGTTCAAACGCCATCTCCACATCGCGCGCCTTATCGGTCGGGTTCACCAGCTCGATGCGCAGTTCATAGATCACGCCGTAGTTTCCGTCCAGCTTGCGCTGGTTCGTGTGATTTTGCACCGCCTGCTCACCGATGCGAATGAATTGCCAGTGCTGTCCCACCACGTAGGTGGCGGTCAGCACCTTGACGCTGGTGGGGTAGATGTGGTCAGTGCTGGCGACCTGACGACGCTCCTCGGCGGAGAGGGGGCGCGGTGGCGCGAATCCCCATGCCATGGTGGTTCCCACCAGCGGCAGAGGCTGATTTTGAAAAGCCAGCATCGCCACTTTGAGCAAGCAGGGCGGCGGCGTTTGATTTCCTTCGCATGGAAGCACCCGTAACTGAAGCACACCGCTGGCGGTGTCCAGAGGGCGTATTTTCTGTGCCAGCAGAACCACTTTGCTCTGCGGGGGGACCGTTACCAGATGCCCGATGTTGTAGGTTATCGCCCTGAGGAACAGCTCGCCGGCGATATAGCCCACCCGAACGGTATCGCGCATGGGCACACTGGCAGCACCGGTGACATGAATCGTCTGCGCAACATCCGCCGGGTTGAGCAGTTCAATCTGCAGGAGGCCGTCCTGAACCATGCCGTTCATGTGGTGGTACAGCAGACGCGCGCCCTGTCCACTCCCAATCTCGCCGGTGAACAGCGTCTGTGGCTTCTGCACGCGCTCCGGGTCGTTACTGACCATCAGCAACACTGGCTCGTTAAAAGCCAGCGGGCGGTTGGTCACGGTCAGTTCCACGTTCTGCTCGCGTGGAATATAGCCCGACCCGGTGGCGCGAACGGTCGCGCGGGCAGTGGTAGACTGTCCCACGTCGGGGATGCTGTTCAGGCGGACGGAAGAAGCGACCTGCAGTTGTGCGCCCGGCTCCAATTGCGCCCAGCGACTAAGCGCCGCGGTGACTGCCTGCTGGAGGAAATCTGCCGAAAGGGATGTGCCCGTCACCACCACAGGTTCTGGTGGGCTGACTATCCCGGCGTATTTGCGCACGGTTACCGTCAGGGGAACGGACAGATCGCCCACGGAGACCAGCACACGCTCGGTGCCAACCGCGCGCCCGGTGACCCGAATCGTGCGCCCATCGCCTGTCACCACAGGGTCTGCCACACCATCATCCGGTGCTCCTGTTGGGGCAACGACGGCCGAGCCTTCGAGCCAGCCGTTCACCCGCACCAGGCGCGACTCGCCCAGGGGCACCAGCAGCTGGTTCGTGCTCAGACTGAGCGGTGGTATAGACAGGCAGTGGCGCAGGGAGCCTGCCCACGTTCGTGCAAGGGCCAGAGCGGTTGTGCCCGCGGAACGAGCATCGGCGCGGGTAGCGTACAGCAGAACACTGCCCCCGAAGGTGACGACAGCCCGACGTCTCTCCGCCTTCACGCCCACGTGTTGGGCACGTAAGCCCTGGGCGATACCCGCTCTCAGCCTCTCGCCGGCAATCTCTGCCCGTCGTTCAGGAGTTAACGGTCCGTTGGATGCCCGAATACGGATGGCGATAGAACGGTTAACCACGATGGTGCTACCCTTCACCTCCACACGCGGCGGTATCTGCGCATAGGCGCACCACGCGGTGATTAACAGAAGTATCAGTGTCGGAACGTACTTTCTCATTCCCCCGGTTACCATCCCCTTGTTCAGTCTTGCTCGTTGTGATTTTCGGAAAGCAGGCGCAGTATCTCTTCCCGGCGCGGTGGAACCACTCCCACATGCCGCACCACACAGCCTGCCGAGGCGTTCGCCAGACGCGCCGCGGTACGCCAGTCGGCCCCCGCGGTAAGCGCACACGCCAAGGTGGCAATCACCGTATCGCCTGCGCCGGCGGTGTCATACACCTCAACGGGCATCGCTGGCACATGGAGGGTTGGTGCGCCCTCGGTGGCGAGCAGGATGCCCTGTGCGCCCAGCGTGACAGCTAGCGCGTGTACCTCCAGCATTTCGCGCCACGCCGGGGCGTGCGACGCCACCTGTGAGACCGTATGCAGTTCGGTCTCGTTGCCCACACTGTTCGCAAACGCCTGCGCCTCCAGCAGGTTGACCGACACCAGCGTTGCCCCTCTCAGATGACGCAGGAGTGGCGGCTTGGGATTTGCCATCACGGGTAGACCCCTGGCAGTGCACCGCTGGATCACCTCGTGCACAAAAGGTGGCGTCAGCATCCCCTTCTGGTAGTCCGAAAGCAACACCGCCTGAGCACGGGGCAGAGCGCTTTCCAGCCGATGCAGTAACTCCTCCTGCAGATGCTGGGGAACAGGATGACGCTGTTCACGGTCCAGACGTACCACCTGCTGGCTGTGGGCAATCACGCGCGTCTTGCAGGTGGTAATACGCGAGGAGTCAACTAACACACCTGTCACATCCGCACCGCTTTGCGCGAGATGGGCGGTAAGGGTGCGTCCCTTCTCATCATCGCCCACCACTCCGAATACACTCGCCTGCGCGCCCAGCGCCAGCAGGTTGTTCACCACGTTGGCGGCACCACCCGGCACGAAGCTCTCTTCCGTCCACTCCACCACGGGCACCGGCGCCTCCGGCGAAATACGACGCACGATGCCGAACACATACTCGTCCAGCATCAGGTCGCCTATCACAATCAGGCGCAGGTCAGCGAATCGTTGCAGTATCTGCTCGTACTGCGCGACGGACACCACTCCCTCCTTGCGGCCACTGGCTTTTTGGACAATTCGCGATACAGGCGGGGAATCCCTGCTCGTGCGCTCTGCAGGATTTCTCCTCTCTACCATAGAAACATCTAAAAACGGACAATTAGGGCAGTAACATGTTGCAAAAACTAATAGTCGCATGTTATGACTTCAACCTGAACTGCTTTTCTGCTGTAGAGTTTCGATGGTTTGCCGGTTCCACGCTGCGCGGGGCGCTGGGAGGGGTGTTTCGCAAGTTGGTATGCGTCACCCGTGCACCCACGTGTGAGGGCTGTCCCTTACGCTATCAGTGCGCCTACGGCTACGTGTTTGAGACCGCACCGCCCCCATCGTCGCAACGCCTGCGCCTGTACGAAAGCGTGCCGCGCCCCTATGTGCTGGATGTGCACGACAGCGGTCGCCTGCTTTTTGAGCAGGGTGAGCAATTGTGCTTCACGCTGACGCTGGTAGGGCGGGCGATAGACTATTTCCCGTACGTGGTGCTGGCTGTGGAGCGCCTGCAGGAGAGCGGACTGGGCAAAGGCAGGCGGGAAGGCAAGGGACGGTTCGCGCTGGAGGAGATACACGCCCGGCGGGCTGACGGCTCAACGGTGCGCGTGTATACCCCCGAGACGCGACTGGACCTCCTGAACCTGCCCACCATCCGCGGTGCGGAAATAGTTCAACACGCGCAGAGCCTGCCCGCCCACCGCCTGCGCTTGCGCTTTCTTACACCCACACGCCTGCGCTTTGAGGGCAGGCTGACCGACGACATCCAGTTCCACCATCTGGTGCGGGCGTTACTGCATCGGCTGTCCGGTCTGCTTTACTTTCACTGCGGGGCGGAGCCGGAGACCGACTACGCCGCTCTGATTGCGCAGGCGCAGGAGGTGCGCACCGTGCATCGCAACCTGCAGTGGGTGGAGCAGGCGCGCTACTCGCAGCGGCAGAAGAGCCTGGTACGGATGGGCGGTTTCACCGGCGAAATGGTGTTTGAAGGTGACCTTGAACCCTTCCTGCCTCTGCTGGTGGTAGGTGAATATGTGCATGTGGGCAAGGGCACGGTGATGGGCATGGGCAGGATTCAGATAGTTCGCGAGGAGGAACCAGACAATGCATGATTGGGAGTTAGACCTGTGGCTGGCAGCGTTGTTCCACGACGCGGGCAAGGTGAGCCAGCGGTTCGGCGGCGAGTACCGCCAGAAACATGCGGCGATGAGTCAGGATTTCGTGCGTTCGCTGAGTGCCTATCTGGGCGAGGAGAGGGCACAGCGGGTTGCCCAGCTGGCAGGGGCGCACCATGACACCCCCCGCGGTCGGCTGGAGAAACTTCTGCATGTGGCGGACAAACTCGCTTCGCTGGAGCGTACCGCCGAGCCGCGCGCCCAGATGAATAGCGACGAAGCCGCGCTGGTTTCGGTGACCAGCCGGGTGGAGTTCCGCGCCGAACGCACGAAGGAGCTTTACCATCCCCTGAAACCGCTGAGCGGCGACCTGCAGGCACTGTTCCCCGGAGACGGCGCGCGCCTGCAGGTGGGGCAGTATCAGCAGATTTGGGACGCCTTCGTGCAGGAGGTCAACAGCCTTTCGCCTTTCCGCCCTATAGACCTGCACACCCTGCTGTCGCTGATTCGCAAATACTGGGCGTTTGTACCGTCCGCCACCCCGTGGGAGAGCACTGTCTATCGTACAGTGCCCGATGTTTCGCTGTACGACCATACGAAGGTGGTCACCGCCATCGCCGCGTGTCTGGGCAAGCTGGACGAGGGAAGCCTGCCCGACAGCCGACTGGACGCGTTGATTGCCCAGCTGAGGCGCTTCGCGGAGGAGGGTGCACTGGAGAATCTCCAGCAGATGGAGCAGAATCAGCCTCCGCTTGCCCGTTTCGTGCGGTGGGACCTGGGCGGCATCCAGTCCTTCATCTTCCGCATCGCCCGACCCGAAGCGGACACGGGCGGCGTGGCGCGACGACTGCGCGGGCGTTCGTTCATGGTCGCCATGCTCACCCAGGCGATAGCTGACTGGACGGTGCGTCTGTGCGACGTGACCCCAGGCAACGTTCTGTTCTGCGGAGGCGGGGTGATAGACCTGTTACTGCCCGCCACCCCGCAGGCTGAAGAGGCGATACGGCAAGCGCATCATCAGGTGAGTCGGTATCTGCTGGAGATGAGCGGCGGTCTGCTGACCCTTCAGGGGGCGTGGGTGGACCTTTGGGCGCACGATTTCGGCAACTTCGGCGACGTCTACACGCGCGCCGCCGTCCAACTGGGCGAGGCGAAGAGCCGCCGCGCCTATGCGCTGATTCAACAGGACCCCGAGCGGTTCTTCGCGCCCGAGCAGGACGTGTACGACATATGCCCTTCGTGTGGAATCGTGCCAGTGGAGGGCGACCGCCTGTGTGAGCACTGCCAGCACCAGCAGACGCTCGGCGCGAAGCTGCCGCGCACGCACACCCTCGCCTTCGTGTGGGGCGATGCGCCTCTGCAGGCGGAACGGATAGCCTTCCCGCCGATGAACCTGCAGGTGGCTCTGCTCGAACCCGCCGAGCGCCAGCAGTTCCTGCAGGATCCGCCCGATGCGCCATGCGTACTGGTGTGCCTCAACGACCCCGAGCAGTTCCTCTCCTCGCGCGGAGAGGCGGACATCGGCTTCCGGTTTCAGTTCGTGGCGAACCGCGTGCCCACCCGCGCCGGCGATCTGATACCCTTCGAACCGATGGCCGGGCTGGGCGAGGGCGCGGAACGGCTGGGCGTGCTGAAGATGGACGTGGACTATCTGGGCGCGGTGTTCGGGATGGGGGTGGAACCACCGACCATCAGCCGACTCGCCACGCTCAGCAGTGGCATGGAAGCCTTCTTCGGCGGGTGGCTCAACCAGCTGTGTGTGCAGGTTAGCCGGGAGTGCCTGCCCGACGCGCCGGTTGACCCGCAATCGGGCGTGTTCTACACCCTGTACGCGGGCGGTGATGACCTGTTCGTGCTGGGACCGTGGGAGGCGGTGGTGCGCCTGGCGCAGAAGGTGCAGGACGACTTCCGCCGCTTCGTGGGGCACAACCCCAACCTGACGCTATCAGGCGGGCTGGTTTGCGTGAAGCCGAAGTTCCCTGTGCCCCGCTTCGCCGAGCTGGCGGAAGAGGCGCTTGCCCGCGCCAAAGGCGCCCGCTACGCCGACCCCCTGGCGCGCGGTGACCACCTGTGCCTGTTCGACACGGTGGTGTCCTGGCAGGAGCTGCCCGAACTGCTGGAGTTTGCGCACGACCTGTACCGTGCGGTGCAGGAGCGGCAAATCTCGCGTGGCTTTGTGTACTTCCTCCTGCGCCTGCACGAGCAGTTCTTCGCCGACCCGCAACAGCCCAACCTGCTGTGGATACCCCGCTTCCACTATCAGCTGGCACGGCGCGTGCACCCGGACGTTATCCAGAACCTGCGCCTGCTGGAGCGTGTGCCACGAGCCATGCCCGCGGTGCGAATACCCGTTTCCTATGTCAGTCTCAAAATGAGGGAGGATTGAACACGATGGCAACTCAGCAAAAAGCCGACATCGACCGCGTGATCGAACGCATCCGGTCGCTTCAGCGCATGAGCGAACTGGGGGTAGAGGAGTTTGCCGTGGAGGACGGGCTGGCAGACCAGGTGGTGAAGGCTGTCGGCACGTCCCAGCTCAAACCCACCCAGCTGCGCAAGGTGTTCCATACGCTCAAAAGCATCCAGCAGAGGGTCAAACAGCGCTCTGAGCAGGAGCGGTTCAACAGCGCGGAACTGCTGAAGCTGATGCCCGTGCTGGCATACGCGGTGGGCAGAGACCTTATCCCGCGCGACTTTTACCACCTGCTCAAGGCGGTTTTTGAACCCCAGCGCCTGCCCACCAACGCCGACTTCCTGCGGGCGTTTGATTTCGTGGAAGCCATTCTTGCCTATCACAAATATCGGGGAGGGAAGTAGAGGATGAACCACTCAGCGTTCGAGGGCAAGTACATCATCACCGTACTGCTGGAGGCAGTCACCGGACTGCACATCGGGGGCACGACCACCGGCTTCGAAATCGGAGGGGTGGACAACCCCGTCATCCGCGACCCGCTGACCGACCAGCCGTACATCCCCGGCTCCTCGCTAAAGGGTAAACTGCGCCACCTCACCGAATGGAGCCTGGGCTTGGTCGACAAGCACCCCAAGCACAAGGTGTACGGCGCGTATCACTGCGAGGATCTCAAACAACCCCGACCCAGCGACAACCCGGCACGCTGGGATAAGGTCTACCTGCTGGGCAGGCTGTTCGGCGTGGCATCCGACGATACGCAGGTGCGCCAGACCGCCGGCCCCACCCGCCTGACCGTGCGAGACGCCTTCCTGACCAACAACTCGGTGAAGGACCTGGAGCGCATCCTGGGCGAGGGCATCTTTACCGAGCTGAAGACCGAGAACTTCCTGGACCGCGTGACCTCCGAGGCGAACCCGCGCACGCTGGAGCGTGTGCCTGCCGGCTCCCTGTTCTCGGTGCAGATGGTGTTAGACCGCTATACAGGCGACGGCACGGAGCTCCTGCGCCAGCTGTTCGTGGCTATGCGCCTGCTGGAAGACAGCACTCTCGGCGGCAGCGGCTCGCGCGGAAGCGGTCGGGTGGCGTTCCGCCGGCTTCGCGTGGCGTGGCGCGGGCTGAACTACTATCTGAACGGCGAACCCGAACAGGTGCTGTTCTCACCCGAACAGGTGCCGGAAGAGGAGCAAAACGAGGTCGTGTACTTCCCCCTGCGCTATCTGCAGGCGGAGGGCAGGTTCGAGAAATACTTCGGACAGGAGGGGTAGCCGATGCCAGTGGTGGTGGTTCACCTTCAGCCGATGGGGTCGGTGGCGGGCGCGCCGCCGCCGTCGCCTACCCTCTACGGTGCGCTGTGCTGGGCCGCGGCAGTGCTGTACGGCGAGGGAGAGGCGCAGGCGATGTCGCAGGAGCTGACCTGCACGGATGCCTTTCCTCTTGCTCGCAATGGGCAGGAGCACACGGTGCGCTTCTTCCCCATGCCCGTCCTGCTCCAGCAGGTTGCCCCCCTGCCCGAACGCAGCCTGAGCCACAAACAGCAAGCGGTGCGCCAGCTAAACCTGCTCAAACGGCTCAAGCGGGCGCGATACCTCAGCGAGGGGCTGTTCACGCGCTACCTGCAGGGCGACCTCTCTGCGAGCACGCTTGCCATTGTCCTGCAGGAGGGAGATGCAGTGCTGAGAGGCAACTGCCTGATGCTGGCGCAGGAGGCGCAGAGCGTGGGGTGGACCTCCAGAATAGCGGCGCCGCTCGCCGCCACCGACGTCACCCGCAACGAGATCGACCGCTGGAGCCTGGCGACCGCAGAGGGCAGGCTGTTCCTGCGGGAGGAGACCTTCTTTGCGCCCGGGGTGGGGCTGTGGTTCGGCGTGCACCTGCCGGAGGAACGGATGCGCCTTCTGCCCCCCCTCCTGCGCTACCTCGAGGACACGGGCGTCGGCGGGGAGCGGTCGTCGGGCAAGGGTCAGTTCGCCTTCCAGCTGGAAGAGGGGGCGCTGGCTCTCCCTCGGCCCGCCAAGCCGGACGCCTGGGTGAGCCTGAGCCACTACCTGCCCACGCCGGAAGAGGTGCGCGCCTGGCGAGTTGCGCCCCGCTATTCGCTGGTGTCGTGGCTGGCGCGCTACGAATCCGCCTTCGTGGGAGGACAGCGGGTGTTCAAGCCCCTGCGACGACTGTTCGAACCCGGTTCGGTGTTCCCGCTGGCGGCACAGCGCGAGGTATACGGCAGGCTGGTGCGCTCGGGCGAACGGCTGGGACATACCGTGTGGGTGTGTGGGCGCGCCCTGCCCGCCTTTGCACAGAGCGGAGGTGACCGATGAAAACGGTGAGCTATATCGTGAGGGTTGAGGTGCTGACGCCCGTGCATGTGGGCAGCGGCGATAGCCTCAACGCGCTGAACTATATCCAGCAGGGCGACACGCTGTACGTGCTGGACCCCGACCGCTGGATGGAGTGGCTGGGTGGAAGGCAGGGCGCGTACCGATACATCGGCTGGGTCGAAGACAGCCTGGGGCGGGGCGCCGGCCTGAACCAGTTCCTGCAGGAGCGGCTTCGTCTCAACCCGTCCGAGGTGGCAACGGTGGCGAAGCAGGTGAGCCGATACGCCGTGCGCCTGGAGGAGTGTGGGAACCCCGACCCCCTGCGTGGCTTTCGCACGCACATCCGCGACGCCCGCGACCGCGCCTACCTGCCGGGCAGTTCGCTGAAGGGGGCAATCCGCACCGCGCTGATCGAAGACCTCTTGCTGGGGGAGGACGCCCTGCAGGAGCGGTTGATGGCGCCCTTGAAAAGGATACGCGGTGGGGGCGACAATCGCCAGCTGCGCCGAGAGGTGCGCCAGGTGTGGCAGGGGATGGAGGCGGACACCCTGCGCGGGGGCAGAACGGACGCGCACTATGACCTCCTGCGCTTCGTACAGGTGTCGGACAGCGAGCCGCTGGCGCACGAGCAGGTGAGCGTGCGGAAGGTTCGTTCGGAAGGCACCAGCAGGAACACGAACACCTGGCTGGAGGCGTTGCGCGAGGGCGCGCAGACACGCGTGAGGCTGTCGTTCCAGCCCGAGGCGCCCCTGCAGTTGCTGAGGTTGCGGGAGGAGCTGGGTCAGTATCTGCACGCGCAGGAGCTGTTCGCGGCGCTGGCGGACCGGGCAGAGCGGCGGCTGGAGCGGGAGCTGGCGTATCCCTATCCCGCGGCGGTGAAGCAGAAGGTGCAGGCGCTGCTGGCGCAGAACAGCGAAGCGACCCCCCTGCTGTGCATCGGCTGGGGGCAGGGCTACCTGGGCACGACGGTGATGGGGCTGGTGCTGGACGAAAGCCCGGACGAGTATGCGCAGGCGGTGCGGAATCTGCTTCCCGTTCTATCGCGGCGGGGACAGGGCATCGACGCGAGGCGGTTTCCGAAGACGCGCCGGGCGGTGCGCGACGCGAGGGATACCGCGCGCAGTCCGCTGGGCTGGGTACGGCTGGTGCTGGAAGAATCGCCTGCGGCGCACTGATGGTCTGCCCGTGACCATGAAGGGGGAGAAGGGTGTCCAAAAGACGGCAGTCGCCGACAAAAAGGGGTGTAGAACCTCGATCGAGCACGGCTCCAGCGTGAGGTTCTACAGGGTTGGTGTAGCGTGCATTGCAGGTCCCGCGCAGGACAGTGCGCCTCGCGGGGGGAAAGTGCATCTTGACAATTTGGTAATTCAACAAAAAAGCCGATTTTGTCGAATCATACGCCGTTTTGCGGCATAACAACGCCTGCCCCGACGAATAGGGGACTGAAACCAGCAAAAGGCTCAGCATGGACGTATAGATCATCGTCTGGGAGGAGAGCGTCTGACGGCTTGTC
>CAZOGB010000043.1:0-3838 GCA_964579145.1 uncultured bacterium
TCCGTCTTTGCGATTGAAAATCGCAGGCTACAAGCAAAACCTGCTGAAGCAGGTTTCCGCAGCCCACAACTTCGGCTTGCCGTTGCGCTAGGCAGAGGAGTTATCCATGCACTTCGCTGAGTAACTCTGGTAGAATAGGCAATACGGAGGCGATTGGCAGAGAATGAAGGTAATACGGCTGTTGGTCATACTGGGGCTGGTCATCGTGGTAGGCATGCAGTTGCGGGTCTGTTTTCGTCGCCCGATGACGCACATGCCCGCGCCTGAGCTCGTGGCATCTCGGTGGCTCAATGGTGATGCGGTTCAGATGCAGTGGTTAAGGGGCAAGCTGGTTCTGCTGGACTTCTGGGCGGTATGGTGAGGGAGTTGCCTGGCTGGGCTGCCGGAGGTAGCCCGATTATACGACAAGTACTCCACACGAGGACTAATGGTCATTGGTGTGCATGACGCTTCGGGTAAGTCCGACGAGATCGCGCAGGTTCTGCGTGAAAAGGGGATTAAGTATCCGGTGATGCGCGATACCGATGACCGCAGCACCTTTTCGGCATACCGCATCATGGGCATTCCACATCTGGTGCTGGTGGGTAAGGATGGCAGGGTTCTGGCAGACGGGGAATCGGTAGAGCAGATGGAGAAGCGCATCAGGCAGGAGCTGGGTGTGCCATGAGCCGACAATCTTCGGTGTTGACCGTGACCCTGAATGCGGCGGTGGACAAGACCTATCGGGTAGAGGGGTTTTGTCTTGACCGGGTGTTTCGGGTGGAAGCAGGCAGGATTGTGGCGGGCGGTAAGGGCATCAACGTCGCCCGGGTACTGCACACGCTGGGCGTGCCGGTGGTCGCGACAGGCTTTCTGGGCGGGCACAACGGAGCGTTCATTTTAGATAGTCTGAAGGAGGAGGGCATTCCGGGCGACTTCGTGTGGACCCGCGGCGAGAGCCGGGTATGCCTTGCCGTGATTGACCCCATCGGCGGCACGCAGACCGAGCTGAACGAAATAGGTCCCGAGATTCAGCCCGACGAGGTTGCGGCGCTGGAAGAAAAGCTTGCCCATCTGCTCCCGCGCTTTGGTTACGTGACTCTTTCAGGCAGTGCGCCGCCCGGCGTGCCAGCCGATTTTTACGCGCGCGTGATTCGCATGGGGCACGAGATGGGCGTGAAGGTGGTACTGGACAGCAGCGGCGACCTGCTGAGGCACGGCGTACAGGCTATTCCGTACATGGTAAAGCCAAACCGCGTGGAGCTGTCTGCTGTTTTCGGGCGCGAGCCGGCGACCCTGCAAGAGACCGTGCAGATGGCGAGGCAGTTGAGGGAGAAAGGCATTGAGATTGTGGTAGTGACGCTGGGCAAGCAGGGCGCGGTTTGGGTGAGTGCGGAAGGAGAATGGTTCGCCCGTCCGCCGGAGGTAGAGTTTGTGAGCGCGGTGGGGTCGGGCGATTCGATGCTGGCGGCGATGCTATATGCGATGATTCACGGGATGCCGCCTGCCGAGGTGCTTCGCTGGGGTGTGGCAGCGGGCGCGGCGAACGCGGCGGTGTTCGGTGCAGGCTTTTGCACAAGAGAGCAAATTGAGACGCTTGTGCCGAAGGTGGAGTGTGAGAGGGTTGCTGCCTGATGTCTGACATGAGCAACAAGGTGACCACAACTCTTCCCAAATGGCAACTGCAGGTGCTTCAGGTAGGGCAGTCGGTTGCCACCACTATGATCCTTTACGGTCAGCCCTACTATGCCAAACGCGCTTTGGGCTGGACGCCTTCGTCCATTGCACTGGCGCAAATCACCATCGGAGTGCTCACTGCCATCGGCTCGGTGCTGGGCGGTCGGGTGATTGAACGGCGCGGCTGTCGAGCGTCGATGAAGGTCGGGCTGCTGGGGGTAGGGACGGGCGCACTGGCAGGCTTATCCCTACCCGAAGGCTGGAACATGGTGGTCGCCATCGCGCTGGTGGGATGCTTTCAGGGCTTTATCTGGCCCGCTATTGAAGCCGCCATGAACCGCGGGGAGCCTCAGCATCGGGTTCAGCATCTGGTCGGGCTATACAACCTCGGTTGGTCGGGAGCAAGCGGGTTTTCCTTCTTCATTACCACGCCGCTGATGAGCGCGTTTGGCTTGCGGGCAATGTTTGCTCTGCCCCTGTTGCTGTATCTGTGTAACATGTTCGTGGTGTGGAAGGTTCTGCCCGACTACGATAGTCTGCCCGATGAGGAGCACACGGTGGTAGACCCCGAAGGGGTAGAACTGACTCCCGAACAGCGTCACGCTTTCCGCCTGATGGGCTGGCTGGCAAACCCGATGGCGTACGTGGCGATTAACGTGATTGTGACCTATAATCCGCTGGTCGCTCAGCGCATCGGCGTCAGCTTCGCTACCGCCAGCAGCTGGTTCAGCTTGTGGTTCTACGTGCGTATGCTGGCTTTTGACCTGCTGCGTCGCTGGAGCGGCTGGCACTATCGCCCCGCTTTGCTGATGACAGCCTTCGGCGTGATGGTTATATCGTTTACGGCCATGATGCTGGCGCCATCGCTGGGGGTACATCTGATAGCGCAGGCGCTCTTCGGGCTCAGCATCGGTTTGCTCTACCAGTCTTCCCTGTTCTACTCGATGGCGGGCAGTGAGCAGAAAGGCACACACGGCGGCTTTCACGAATCGTTTATCGGTTTGGGTCTTACCTCCGGCGCGACGCTGGCTTTTGTGGGCGACCGACTCGCCCCGCAGACACCCGGTGTGTCGGTCGCGCTGGTGTGGACGGTGATGGCGGTAGGGCTGTTGTTCCTCTGGCGCATTGCACGGGGGATTCGCAACGGTTGACAGTGGATGCAGGCAGGCGTATGCTGTTAGATGGTGGTGATATGAGCGAGAGCATTCCCGACCAGGTGCGCTACGACCTGCCTCCTGAAGAGAGGGAGCGTATTGCTCAGCAGATTGCCGACCTGCTGGCGGAGCGGGAGGAAGTGGTTTTCGCGTATCTGCACGGCTCGTTCGCGGAGGGGCTTGCCTTCCGGGATATCGATATCGCTGTGTACCTTCAGGATGGGAAGATAGCACAGCATGAACTCCTCCAGTGGTGCTTTCGCCTTGCCAACGAGATAGAAGCGCGGGTTGGATTGCCGGTGGACGTGCAGGCGTTGAACGACACTCCACTGGGCTTTAAGCACAGTGTGACCAACGGCAGGGTGCTCTTCAGCCGGGACGAGGAGTTTCGCTACCAGTTCGTGGAGCGAGTGTGGATTGAGTATATGGATTTCGAGTACCTTGCGCGGCAGATGTTCAGGGAGGTATTTGAGCCGTGAGGGTCAACCGGGAACTTTTACGAACACGCGCTGCAGCCCTTCGCGAGAACATAGAGCGAATCCGCCAGGTCAGCGGGCTTCCCGATGAGCAGTTTTGGAGCAACCAATTGCATATCGAATCCTTAAAACTGCGCCTGATTCAGGCAATTGAAGATGCATCCAGTATCTGCGCTCATCTGGTCAGTCGGTTCGGGAGTGGCGCTCCCACAGGATATGTGGAGTGTTTCGCTGCACTCCAGCGCCATGGCGTCATCGACGAAGCACTCGCCGTACGTTTGCAAGCTATGGCGCGTTTTCGCAATCTGCTGGTGCATCGTTACTGGCAGGTAGATGATACACTGGTCTTGCAGTCTGCCCGAGAAGATGTGTCAGACCTCGAGGATTTTCTGAGGCAGGTGGGCGAGTATCTTCAGCAGACGTTGTGAACGATTTGCATGGAGCAAGGCTTTGGGAATATCGGAGGCAAACCGTTTGTGGGGGCAGCCCTCTGTGGTTGCCCACGAACATGGGACTGCCTCCCCGCAGGCGGGGAGGAACTCTTGACAGCCC
>CAZOGB010000043.1:3938-12161 GCA_964579145.1 uncultured bacterium
GGCGGGAGCCTCGCCCTTCAGCGGAAGCGCATCTGCCCAATTTGGAGGGCGAACCTCCTGGTGAGCAGACCCCTCTCCCGACCTCTCCCCGACGCTATTTGATTGTTTAGTTTGCCCGCACCGGCAGGAGGGTTAGCCTTGCTGGAGAATTGTATCATTCTGAACGGCGAGCTTCTCGGTAAGCCGTCGTGGTGAATCTCAGCACAGGAGGGGGACTCGAGATGGCATTCCGTTACGATTTGGCGCGTTTCATCCCGTTTCGCGATGCAGAGGTGTGCGCCCGTGTTCGCGCTATTCCGCGTGAGCGTATCACCGAACACCCCAACCCGGATTTTCGTATCCGCGTCATCGACGACCGGGCGGAGTTCTACGCCGCCTTCGCCACCGACATCGTGACCCGCATCAAGCAGGCGCTGGACGAAGGAAGGCCGTTTGTGGGCATTTTCCCCGTCGGCCCGATGCCGCAGTACCCCATCGCTGCGGAGATGATTAACCGCCTGCGCATCCCGATGAAGCATGTGCACACCTTCAACATGGACGAATACGCCGACCAGGACGGCAACACCGCCCCTGCCGACTGGGAAGGCTCGTTCCAGCGGGCGATGTGGGAGAGCTTTTTCCTGCGCATTGACCCCGACCTGCGCCCGCCAGAGAACCAGATCCACTTCCCGACCAAAGAGGTCATCCGTGACTACGGCAAGATGATTGCCGATATGGGCGGGGCGGATGTGTGCTACGGCGGTATCGGCTGGTGCGGGCACATCGCCTTCTGGGAGGCGCACCTCGGCGACGAGTTCGGCGATGACCTGGAGGCGTACAAACGGGCGGGTCCGCGACTGGTGGAACTGCATTCGATGACCATCATGCAGAACGCCCTGCACTCGTTCGGGGGAGACTGGTCGTGGGTGCCGCCCAAGGCGAACACCATCGGTCCGGCGGAGATCCTGGGCGCGAAGCACCGTAGCTTCTGGCTGGATGGCGACCTGGGCGGCGGTGTATCGTGGCAGAGGTTTATCGCGCGGCTGGTAGCGCACGGTCCCGTCAACACCTATGTGCCCGGAAGCATCCTGCAGCTCGCCCGAACCGATTACACCCTGCTGGGCGGCGTGGCGGACAACGTGGAAATTCACATGAGCTGAGGAGGTGCTCTTATGGCAGAGTATGGTGTTCTGGTTCACGGCGCCGGGTGGGTGTCTTCCGAGCACATCCGCGCCTATCAGCGTAACCCGTATACCGAGGTGGTTGCCATCAGCAGTCGCACGCGGGAGAGCGCAGAGCGTGTGCGCGAGATGACCGGCGCCACCGGTGCGCGCATCTACACCGATTACGAGCAGGCACTGGCGGATCCGGATGTGCACCTGGTGTCCATCTGCACCCCGCCAAACCTGCATCCACGCGAGACCATCCTGGCGGCGCAGGCAGGCAAGCACATCCTGATTGAAAAAGCGGTCGCCAACACACGCGAGGAACTGAAGGCGATGGTGCAGGCAGTGCGCAAAGCGGGCGTGAAGACGGTGGTGAGCTTTGTCCTGCGCTGGAACCCGCAGTTCATGAACATCAAGCGAATGCTGGAGGAGAACGCTATCGGGCGCATCTTTTACGCGGAGGTGGACTACTGGCACCACATCGGACCGCACTACCGGCAGTACGAGTGGAACGTCAAGAAGGACGTGGCGGGCAGTTCGTTCCTGAGCGCGGGATGCCATGCGGTGGACGCCATCCGCTATTTCGTGCAGGACGAGGTCGATGAGGTGATGGCGTACTCCAATAACACCGACCCCAACTACGAATACGACACCAACGTCGTGGCGGCGGTGCGGTTCAAAGGCGGCGCGATAGGCAAACTGTCGTCCATTCTGGACTGCCGATGTCCGTATGCGTTCAACATTGACCTGCTGGGCGAGCGGGGAACCCTGCGCGATAACCGTATCTGGGCAAAAGACCTGTTTCCCGGTCAAACCGACTGGATAACGGTTCCCACCATTCGCCCCGACAGTGGCGACGTCACCCATCATCCGTTTCACGGCGAGATAGACCATTTCGTGGACTGCGTGCGCAACAACGTGGAGAGCCACGTGAGCCTGTTTGACGCCGCGAAGACGCACGAGGTCATCTACGCGATTGACAAGTCCGCCGCCACGGGCAAACCGTTGAAGGTGCTTTACGAGGCGTCGGCAATATAGCAAGGGGAGGTTAGTATGCGCGTTCTGGCCGTGGGGGCACACCCCGACGATGTGGAGATTCTTTGCGCAGGCACGCTTCTGCGTTACCGACAGGAAGGGCATGAGGTGGTCATCTGCGTGGCGACCAACGGCGAGCAGGGCCATTTCGTACTGAAGCCGGAGGAGCTTCGCGAGATACGCCATCAGGAGGCGCAGGCGTCGGCGAACCTGTGCGGGGCGGAACTCATCTGGATGGACATCCCGGACGAGTTCATCTACCACCACCACGAGACCCGCATGGCGTTCATCGAGATGGTGCGCAAGGCGCGTCCCGATGTGGTGATTACCCACAACCCGGAGGATTACCACATGGACCACCGCGTGGTGTCGGAACTGGTGTTCGTCAGCACCTTCATGGCGACCCTACCGCATGTGGAAACCGAAAGCCCGCCCACTGCCCGCCTGCCGGTGATTTATTACATGGACAGCCTTGCGGGAGCGCAGTTCGTCCCGACCGAATACGTGGACATCACGCCGGTGATAGAGCAGAAGATCGCGATGATGGAGTGCCACCAGAGCCAGGTGAAATGGCTGAAGGAACACGACAGCATCGACATCACCGACTTCATCCGGGTGATGGGGCGATTTCGAGGCTTGAGCGCGGGCGTGATGTACGCTGAAGGCTTCCGACGGCTGGAAGCATGGGGCAGGGGCACAGTCAAACGCCTGTTGCCGTGAATCTTGCAGGTGGCAAGGACCTGGTTGCGCCCAGGCATAACTCGGGAGCGAACTACTCCTTCGCAGACGGACATGCCCAATGGTGGAGGAGCCCGGATATGGTAACGTGGAAAATCAGGCGGTAGTCGTCCCCCGTTAAAGAGCGGTTAGCATCTCACGGGCAGTGAATGACCGCTTCTACGCCCGCGGGCCTATCCCTCTTCCCAGATCACTTTGCCTGTGCGAAGCACCTCGAAGAGGAGGTCCGCTGGTCCCACCTGTCAACGGAGGGAAGGGGGTTTTTCCTGAACAGCCTCCTGCCCACATTTTAAGCAGGAAAGATCGAACAACCTACCGTATATTATTCTGAACGGATGAACCCCTTCACAGCACTTCGGGGGTTATGTTATCATAAGGTGAACGACCAACGCCGGAGAAGGTGATGAACATGACGGTGCGTTTCGTGCGGGCGTGGGCGCTCGCGGTGTGGATGGGCATTTTCACCGGGTTGGCATGGAGCCAGCCGTCGGTGGCGCCGGAGGTGGCAGACGCATACAGACGCCTGGCAGGAGCGGTCTCTTCCCAGCGCATTCGCCAATCGGTGTATCAGCTTTCCTCCTATCCCTCCAGAGTGGCTGGTTACCCGGGCGCGGATACCGCCGCGCAGTGGGTGGAACAGCAGTTCCGTGAAATCGGACTTCAGCGGGTGACCACCGAAGAGTTCACGGTCACGGTTCCGGTAGACAAAGGAGCGAAACTGCGCGTCCGCGGGCGAGAGTTTCCGCTGTACGCCATGTGGCCCAACCTGGTGCGCACTTCCCAGCTGCCCCCAGAAGGCATTACCGGACCTATTATCTACGCCGGTGACGGCAAACTGCCCAACTTCAGCGGCAAAAACGTCGAGGGCAGTATCGTGCTTGTCGACTTCAACTGCGGCACCGACTGGCTGAACGCACCCCGACTGGGTGCAAAGGCGGTCATCTTCATCGAACCCAGCGCGACGATGCGCGGCGAGGCGGAATCGAAGTTCATCGGCATTCCCGTCACCGTTCCGCGCTTCTATATCCGCAAGAGCGACGCCGCGCCACTGCTTGCGCTCACGGCGCAACAGCGCGAAATCAAGGGAACACTCTTCTGCAACATGCCCTGGGAGCGTCGCCCGGCGAAGAACATTATCGGCTGGTTAGAAGGCACCGACCCCAAGTTCAAAGACCAGATTATCGTTATCTCGGCTTACTACGATGCGATGTCGGCGGTTCCCGCGCTGGCTCCGGGTGCGGAGAGTGCCTGTGGCATCGCCGGCTTGCTGGAGGTCGCCCGCGCCTACAAAGCCAATCCGCCCAAACGCACCATCATGTTCATCGCCACCAGCGCACACTTCCTCTCCCTGCAGGGCGTGCGGGAGTGGATGGACCGGCACATGTTTGAGCTGGAGCGACCGAACGTCGGACAGCGGCTGGTGAACTCGCTCATCGGTGCGGTGGGCATCAAGCCCAAACAGAAGAAACTGCTGGACATCTATCTGTTCCTGTCCTTAGACCTCTCCAGCAAGTCGCGGCAGGTGGGGTTGTTCTATAAGGGCTACTTCTACGACATGCGCGAGGACGTGCAGAACCGCTTCTCGGACACGGCACGTATCTGCCGAGAGAACGCGGAGAAGGTCGGATATATCCTCGGCTTTGACCACAAGAAGGCGTTTGCCGACGGCGTGAACCCCGTGGAGGGTAAGAACTGGCGCAACTACCTGCCCGGCAAATTCGCGTTTGACGCCGAGGTAGTCACCCTGTCGGGCGCGAACGGCATGACCTTCTGCACCACCGACGACTCGCGCGCGCTGGTGGATACGCCCTTCGACACGCCCGAAAAGGTGAACATCGCCAACGTCACGCGCCAGACGAAGCTCATTGCCTGCCTGCTGTACCACATTCTGAATGATACCAACGCACCGGGCGAGCTGAACGTGCCGCGCTTCCCCATCTCCGAGCCTGGAAACTTCCAGACCATGGGCTTGCAAGGCGGCTTCGGCACGCTGGATGGACAGGTGGTGCTGTTTGACCCGCGCAGGAGCTTCATCCCGAACCAGCCGGTGCCCAATTCCCTGGCAGTGGTGCGCCATGCCACCAAAACCTTCATGGGCGTGCGCGGCAACATGATTCAGAAGGTGGGCGAGGATGCCTACTTCCGCTTCCCGGGCATTCCGCCCATCACCGCCTACGGCTGGAACAAGGTGACCAACATCGCCGCGTACCGCCTTAACGAGCAGACCGGCGAAATAGAATACGCGCCTGACCTGGGCGTGACCGGCGCCAGCGAATACGCGATAGACTTCACCATGTCCACCGGTCGCAAGACCACTCGTATTGTGGTATTCCGCTGTGTGCCCACCTCCATCTACGACCTGGTAGACCAGCAGGCGCTTCGTGCGCTTACCACGATGGACGTGCTGGACGGCGAGACCAATGGACAGCCGCGCATGTACGGCTACGCGCTGGCAACGGTGCAGGACTACTCGCTGACCTCCTATGTGGAGGACGTGGCGGTGGTGTTTGCCCAGCCCGGCTCGCGCATCAAGCTGATGATGGGCGTGGGACCGGGCGCCACGCGGTTCCTGCTGATTAACTCCACGCCCCAGAAGCCGGAAGGCGAGGGCTACCTGGTGGCGGGAAGCGCGGAGGAGGCGCAGGGATTTGTGGTGCGCACCTTCTCGGAGCGCGAGCTGACCGAGCGCGACCTGATTGCACGCGGCGGTACCATTGCCAACACCGCCCTGCGCGTGGCGGAGGACATGTGGAACCTCGACGAGTGGCGCATGAGCCGCTTGCGCCGGTTCCGAATCATCAACGAAGGTCTGGAGCAGCTGCACGGGCTGGCGAAAGAGCATCTGGACAAGGCGCGAGATGCGCTGGAACGCAAGGACTACGCGACCTTTGACACCTACGCGCGTGCCGCCTGGGGTTACGAAGCGCGCGCCTACCCCGACGTGCAGGCAACCGCAAACGACGTGGTGCGCGGCGTTATCTTCTACATGTTCCTGCTGATGCCGTTCGCCTACTTTATGGAGCGATTGCTGTTCGGCTTCAGCGACCTCAAGCGCCAGCTGCTCACGGCGTTCGCCATCTTCCTGCTGATATTCTTCGCCTTCAGCCAGATCCACCCGGCGTTCCAGCTGGTCAGCAACCTGTTTGTGGTGCTGCTAGCCTTCATCATGCTGGCGCTGTCCCTGCTGGTTACCTTCATGGTGGCGGGCAAGTTCGAGGAGCAGCTCAAGCAGTTGAACCGTCAGATCAGCGGGGTGCACCGGGCGGATATCGGACGGGTGAGCGTGGCGTTCGCCGCGTTCAATCTGGGCGTCTCGAACATGCGCCGGCGCAAAGCCCGTACCGCGCTGACCAGCATCACACTGATTCTGCTGACGTTCATCGTGCTGTCGTTCACCTCCATCGTGAACGTTCTGCGCTTCAACAAGGTTCCCGCGCCCGGCACGCCGCTGTACAACGGCATCATGATCCGTACCGCTCTGTGGGAGCCTCTGCAGGAACCCGCGTATCGCCTCCTGCACGACGAGTTCCGCGACCGGGCGGTAGCACCTCGTGCATGGTTCTTCGGCGCGGCGTTTGGTGAGCAGTCGTTCCTCAGCCTGCGGCGCGGTGACCGCCAGTATGATGCCAAGGCGCTGGTTGGGCTGTCGCCGGCGGAAGCGGAAGTCACCCAGCCACAAAAGGCGCTGATTGCGGGGCGATGGTTCCGCGAAGGCGACCGCTACGTCACTGTGCTACCCACCGCCATTGCTGAGCAACTGCGCGTGGAGCCTGAAGATGTGGGCAAAGCGAAGGTGAACTTCAGCGGTGTGGACTACACGGTCATCGGCATTCTGGACAGCCAGAAGTTCAAGCAGATTACCGACTTGGACCGCGAGCCGCTGACGCCGGTGGACTTCATCTTGATGCAGAAGATGCAAAGGCAGGGCGCGGGTGCAGGCGAGGCTGGCTTCCGCGAGTATGTGCACCTGGAGCCGGACGCCTGCTTCTACATCCCATACAAGACGCTGATGAACCTCGGCGGCGAGATTCGCAGTATCGCCATCTCCTTTGCCACGCCCGAAGAGGTGCGCGTGGTGCTGGACAAACTGATGCCGCGCCTCGGATTGAACATCTACGCAGGGCAGGGGGACCGCACATGGCGATACTCCACCCTCGCGGCGACGTCAGGACGGGGCATTGAGTTCATCGTTATTCCGGTGCTGATAGCCGCGCTCATTGTGCTTCAGACCATGCTGAGCAGCGTATACGAGCGCGTGAAGGAGATACATATCTTCTCCTCGCTGGGCTTGTCGCCCACACATATCGGCTTGCTGTTCCTCGCCGAGGCGATGGTATACGCCATCATCGGTTCGGTGACGGGCTACTTCTTAGGGCAGCTGAGCGCGAAGGCAATCGTGTGGCTGAACGTGCCCGGGCTGTATCTGAACTTCTCGTCAATGGCGGCGGTGGTATCCACGCTCATCGTGGTGGCGACGGTGCTTGGTTCCACCATCTACCCGGCGCGTAAAGCCTCCGAAGTGGCAACACCTGCTCTGGAGCGCACCTGGCGCGTGCCAGAGCCGGAGGGGGACGTATGGCGCATTCCCATGCCCTTCTCGGTGACGCGCGTGCAGGCAGCGGGATTGAACTCGTTCCTGAGCGAGTGGCTTCAGGCGTACGAAGAGTACTCCATCGGTGACTTCGTGACGCAGGGCGTGAAAGCCGAAGAGTACGAGCACGATGGCGGCACCGCCTATCGCATTACCTGCACGGCGTGGGTAGCGCCATTTGACCTGGGTGTCAGCCAGAATGTGGAGATTGAAGCCACGCCAACGGATATGCCCGACGTGTACGACTTGCACCTGACGCTGACGCGCCTCAGCGGAGACATCGCGAACTGGAAGCGCGTGAACCGTCGCTTCCTGAACACCCTGCGCAAGCAGTTCCTGATATGGCGAACTCTGCGCCAGGAGGAGCGCGAGCGTTACCTGCAGAAAACGGATGGACGACAGCCCGCGGGCGTGCCCAGCACGCAACCGGCAACAGGTGCATAAGATGCAAGGAGGACATGCGCTCGCGCGGGAGGGAATGCAATGGGGTACTACGTGATTGCACACGACGGCAGTCGCTACGGTCCGGCGGACATTGCCACGCTCCAGCAATGGGTACGGGAAGGACGTATTGCGCCCAGCACCATGCTGGAGGATGAGACTACCGGCACGCAGATTCGGGCAAGCTTACTGCCGGATCTGAGCCATCTGTTCCCCCAGGGCGCCGTCCCACCGCCATCGCAGGCGCCACCGGTGCCGATGGCTGGCGGTGGT
>CAZOGB010000043.1:12261-30280 GCA_964579145.1 uncultured bacterium
TTTCGCATTGTGACGGGTAAGCCGTGTCCAACTTGCGGCATGACGCGGGCGACCTGTGCCCTGGCGCACGGCGAGTGGGCAAAAGCGTGGCGCTACCACCCGATGGCAATACCGTTCTGGGTGGCGCTGGTCGGTTTGCTGTGGACATATCTTGTTCTGCCCGTTCAGGCGCGGGCGGAGCGATGGCGCAGGCTCAGCCTGCAGGCTTTTCTGGTAGTGGTCGCCACATCGCTGGTGTGGCGCATTGGCGAGTGGATACGATAGCAAAGCGTCGAAGGAGGGAATAGACCGTTGGCAATACGGGATGAAATCGCCTTAGCACGCGAAACCGCGGAAACACAATCGGTAGAGGCGGGGCAACGCTTTGAAGAGGGGTTTACCGTTCGTACGGCGGTTGGAACCCTGTTCATCGCCTTCATTATGTTGCCCGGCGCGTTGTATCTGGGGCTGGTTGCCGGACAGGGTTTGGGTCCTGCTGCGCAGTGGGTGACCATCGTGCTGTTTGCGGAGGTTGCCCGCCGCTCGTTCGCGCCTCTGAAAAAGCAGGAGATTTACATCCTCTTTTACGTGGCGTCTTCGTTGACGGTGCTGATGTCGGGTGGTATCGGTCTGTCGGGCGGTCCTTTTGGCTGGTTGATATGGAACCAGTACTTCATCCAGTCGCCTCCTGCCGCACCGATAGCTGACCAGATACCACGCTGGGCAGTTCCCTCTCCCGATAGCCCTGCGATATTGCATCGCACCTTCTTCCATCGGGACTGGCTGATACCGATTGTGCTGCTGGTAATGAACGAGATTTTCGGGCGCATGATGTGGATGGGGCTGGGATATACCCTGTTCCGCATCACCAACGACGTCGAGCGACTGCCCTTCCCGATGGCTCCGGTGGCAGCGTCGGGTGCAACCGCGCTGGCGGAGGCTGGACGCAAAGAGGAATCGTGGCGCTGGCGTGTGTTCTCCACCGGTGCGGTCATCGGGCTGGTGTACGGCGTGTTCTATCTGGCAGTACCCATCTTTACCAGCGTGCTGTTCGGCAGAGCCTTCATGCTCATCCCGATACCCTTCTTCGACCTTGTGCCCAACACGGAACATATCCTGCCCGCCGCGCTGACCGGTCTATCGGGCGACCTGGGACTGGTGCTGGCTGGTTTCGTTATTCCCGCGCCGATTGTTATCGGTAGCGCGACCGCCAGCATCCTGTGCCAGGTGTTCACCAACCCGATTCTACAGAGGATGGGCTTGCTTCCCGACTGGTATCCGGGCATGAGCACCATCCAGACGAAGCTGACAGTGGACATGAACTTCTGGCTGAGCGTGGGTATCGGCGTGCAGCTGGCGGTGGCGTTCATCGGTATCGTGGCGGTGATTCGGGTGCTTGCCCTGCGCAGAGAACGCTCCAGCTCACGGGTGACTCTCTCCCAGATACCGACCGGTCGTGGCGATAAGGCAAGCACTGTGTATATCGCTATCGGCGCGTGGCTGTTGGCGACTATCGGCGTCATCGTGGTTGCCCATCAGCTAGTACCCGGCTTCCCGCTGTGGATATTCATCTTCTTCGGGCTAATGTGGACGCCGATTAACTCGTATATCTCGGCGCGTATGATCGCGTTGACCGGACAGGGCGTGAGCTTCCCCTACCTGCGCGAGGCGACCATCCTGAAGACCGGCTACGACAGGGTGGACATCTGGTATGCGCCGATGCCCCTGGCGGACCATGGCTGGGCGGCTCAGCGCTTCCGCGAGGTCGAGCTCACCGGCACCCGCTTCACCAGCATCCTTTACGCCGAAGCGTTCATGCTTCCGGTGGTGCTGATTGCCAGCTTCCTGTTCTGGGCGTTCTTCTGGCACACCAGCCAGATTCCCTCCGCGCAGTATCCGTATGCGCAGAAGTTCTGGCCACTGCATGCCCAGATGAACGCGCTGTGGCAGCAGATTAACCTGAAGGGTAGCGAGACCGGGCAGTGGCTGTTGCGGGCGTTGCGTACCGACTACATCATCGGAGGCTTCGCCGGAGGTCTGGTGCTGTTCGGCATCTTCTCCCTGCTGAAACTGCCTCTACTGTTCTACTACGGCTTTGTGGGTGGCATCGGTGCGCTTCCCCACAACACCATTCCGATGCTGCTGGGCACGTTTCTGGGACACCGTTACTTTGCGCGTCGGTTTGGCAAGGAGCAGTGGCGCATGTGGGCGCCGGTACTGCTGGCAGGTTTCTCCTGCGGCATGGGGCTTATCGGTATGGCAGCGATTGCCCTTGCCATCATTGCGCGCTCGGTGTCGTATTTACCTTACTGATTGTGATAGAATAGAGATGAGGCACAGACGTGCTGTGGAGGAGTTTCGATGAGTGAGGTAATCCAGATGTATTTCGGATGGCAGGAAGCGTTACCGATAATCGTCATCATCGTGGTGCTGTTCGGGGCACGCCGACTGCCGGAGCTGGCACGTTCCTTGGGCGAGAGCCTGCGCGAGTTCAAGAAAGCCACCTCCGAGGTGCTGGACGAGGAACCTGCCCCGCCTGCACCGGCGAAAACCGAGAAGAGCGCCGAACAGCAGTAACGACCGAAGAGGGCTGAGCATACCGTGAAACAGGGGCTGGCACCGGAGCAGATAGTCGGTTGGCAAGGGGTCAGCCTGGTGGTACCTCCCGACTGGAGCGTTACCGGATTTCAGGGAGATGCGAAGGAAGGGTATTTGCGCGTCGATTCGCCTGGCTCACTAATCGCCGAGGTGCGGTGGGCGCAGGCAAGGAAATCGGTTAACATCCGCAAGCGCCTCGACGACTACCTGAATATGGTGGAGCGCCAGGCGAAGAAGCGCAAAGTTACCTTTACCGGACGGATTAAGCCCTCGGAGCATGAGACGGGAGGTCTGGAGTTTACCTATCGCGCGGACCGCAAGGTGCGCGGGATTATCCGGCAGTGCCCGGAATGCCGACGGGTGGTCATCGCGCAGGTCAGTGGCGACACCGATGATGCGGTGGTGAACGTTGCTCACCAGATTCTGGACACGCTGAGAGACCACTCGGATGATGGCTGGTGGACGTGGGCATTACTTGGGCTGGTGGTCAGGCTGCCACAACAATTCACTCTGGTCCGGTCGCAGGTGATGTCGGGTTATCTGAGCCTGCACTTCCGCCGCGGCTACACGGAGGTGAGCGTTGAACGGTGGGGACTTGCGGACGTTGCCCTGAAGCGGTGGACGCTGGAGGAGTGGGCATTGCAGGCGACGGAGTGGAAGCGCGTGAAGCCGCGTCACACTCCGGGTGAAGTAAAAGCACATCCTGCGCTGATGCTGAACGGGGTGCGGCGTGCGCCCACGGTGTGGCTAAGGCGAAAGGTGGAACGCCTGCTCCTGCGCCGACCAGATGAGATACAGGGAGTGGTGTGGCACTGTGAACCTGGCAACCGCATCTACTCGGTGCGGGTAGAGCGGGGTAGCCATGAACTGCTACAGCAGATTGTGGACACGGTGCAGTGCCATTGACATCCTGAGATGGGTTTGCGAGAGTTCGTTGGCAGATACATCCCGGCGGTAAAGCCGAAGCCCGTGCTATCGCGGCAGGAAGCGTTGACTGCGATACCGGTGCGCAACCCGTTGGTAGAGTGGGAGCGGACCGAGGGGGGCGAGTTGGTGCTGAAAGTGCCGGTGGAACAGCGCAGTCTGGTTATCCGCTGGGCGATAGCGGCGTTTCGTCTGCCGCCGGTGCGCCAGATTCAGCTGGATGAAGTCGGGGCGATAGTATGGGAGCTGTGTGACGGCGAGCATACGGTGGGCTCCATTGTTCAGCAGATGTGCAAACATACGCGCATGAGCCGTCGCGAGGTGGAAGCATCGGTAAGCATGTTCCTGAGGATGCTGGCAGATCGCAGACTGGTAGCGTTCAAACGGGGAGGAAAGAAGAAGGGATGAGAAAAGACGGGCGTCAGGTGGAACGCTTGCAGTTGCCGTTCCGGGTGGCATTTCACATCAGCATGCAGAGCGTGCGCATCCGCTTCTGGCGGTCGGTGATTACCGCGGCGGGAACCGTTCTGGGTATCGCCTTTCTCGTGTCGGTGCTGACAGCAATGATGATTCAACGTAACTCGGGCGCGATTACCGACCCCTCGGAGCGTTACCGCATGACATGGCTGGTGATTATGAGCCTGCTGGTGTGTCTGGTGGGCATCACCAACGCCATGCTGATGTCGGTGACGGAACGCTACAAGGAGATAGGTACGATGAAGTGTCTGGGGGCATACGATATCTTCATCGTGGAGCTATTCTTCATCGAGTCTGCCCTGGTAGGGTTTATCGCGTCGGTCATCGGGTGGTTCCTGGGAGTATTCGCGGTGGTGCTCATTAAGCTGTTCAGTGAGGGGTTCAAGGTGTTCGGCTGGATTTCGTACAGCGAGATATTCCTGTACCTCATCCTTTCCATCGTCATCGGTACATTGTTATCGGTGATTGCAACCATTATCCCTGCGCAGGTAGCGGCGCGGATGCCTGCAGCGGCTGCCCTGCGCGTCGAGGTCTAACGAGGGGGTGCATCTATGGCGGTTCAGCCACAGACAAATCAAACCAGCGCCACAGGCACCGAGTACATCGTGCGGTGCAAGGACGTGGTGAAAGAGTACATGATGGGCACGCAGGTGGTGCGTGCACTCAACGGGGTGACCCTGGACATCGTGCGCGGAGAGTACCTCTCCATCATGGGTCCTTCAGGGTCTGGGAAATCCACCCTGTTTAACATGATCGGTGGGCTGGACAAGCCTACCAGCGGTTCGGTGTTCATCAACGATGTGGATATGGCGCAGCTGGATGCACAGGAACTGGCGTTCCTGCGCTGTCGCACCATCGGCTATATCTTCCAGACGTTCAACCTTATCCCCGTGATGACCGCGCTGGAGAACGTGATGCTACCGATGATTTTCGGTGGCTTGTCCACCGATGAAGCCATCGACCGCGGTATCGAACTGCTGAAACTGGTAGGGCTTGGCGAGCGCCTGCATCACAAACCAAGCGAGCTATCAGGAGGACAGCAGCAGCGCGTGGCGATTGCTCGCGCACTGGCGAACAACCCGCAAATCATCCTTGCGGACGAGCCAACGGGTAACCTGGACCTGCGCACGGGCAAGGAGATTATCGAACTCCTGCGCCAGCTGAACAAGGAGCAGGGCGTGACCATTATCTCCGCAACGCACGACCTCAAGATGGTGGACGTGTCCGACCGCATCGTGTGGATTCGCGACGGACGTATCGACCGTGTGGAGGAGCGTGCCGCCGTCGAAGTGCGCGTCGGCGACGTGGAAGGTACTCCGGGCTAAGCGGAAAGACACCTACAACCTGAGCACAGGCAAAGATGGAGATGCTGCCGGGGGCAGTGTCTTCCCGCTTTATCTGTGTCTGAAAAAGCGAGTGTATCGGGTAAAATCAAATTGTAAGAGGATACGCAGAAGGTGCGACAATGCCGATGCAGATGCAAGACATAGAGGCTTTTATCCAGCTCTTGCGTAGTGTGTCCCGGCAGTCGGTGGCAGCGAAATCGGTAGGAAAGCGCAACGGGAGGCGCAGCGTTTACGAGTGGCAGTCCTGCTGGATGGCAGTATACAGGGATGGGAACAGGCGTTAACTCTGGTAACTGGGTAAGTGTTGGACCGCCACGAGTTTGCGGGGCAGGCAATCGCCTGCCCCGTTTGCATGATGTGATATAATAGAAGACACGTCGCTTACTAACTGAGGAGTACAGTACCCCATGTCTGAGCTAATACGTCCAAACGTGCTTGAACTGGAGCCGTACAGCCCGGGTAAGCCCATCGACGAGGTGAAACGCGAACTGGGGCTGACGGATGTGGTGAAACTGGCGTCTAACGAGAATCCGCTGGGTCCATCCCCCCGCGCGACTGAAGCGGCGATGCGGGCGATGCAAACGGTCAATCTGTATCCTGACGGCAGCTGCTACGCCCTGCGTCAGGCTGTGGCAAAGCATGTGGGTGTGCCGCCCGAGTACCTGCTGTTCGGCAACGGCTCGGATGAGCTGATACACTACATTGGCCTGACCTTTCTGATACCGGGCGATGAGGTCATTACCGGATACCCTTCATTCGTGCGCTACGATGCCGCGGCAAAGCTGAACAACGCCGTGCTTCACTTGGTGCCTCTGCGCGAACACCGTTTTGACCTGCCCGCGATTCTGGAGCGAGTCAACGCCCGCACCAAGCTAATTTTCATCGCCAACCCGAACAACCCAACGGGCACCATCGTTACCTCAGAGGAAGTAGATGCCTTCATGCGTGCCCTGCCCGCGCATGTGGTTGTGGTGTTTGACCAGGCGTACCAGGAGTACGTTTCACGCGCCGACTACCCTGATACTCTGCGCTATGTGCGCGAAGGCCGCAACGTGATTATCCTTCGCACTTTTTCAAAGGCGTATGCGCTGGCGGGGCTTCGCGTCGGATATGCGATTAGTCGTCCCGAAATCGTGGATGCGATGAACAGGGTGCGCGAGCCGTTCAACGTCAATAGCGTAGCACAGGCCGCGGCACTCGCAGCGCTGGAGGACCAGGAGCACCTGAAACGTGCCGTGGAGCTGAACCGACAGGGGCTGGAATACTTCTATCAGCACTTTGAGCGGCTGGGGCTGTCGTATGTGCGCAGTGAGGCGAACTGCGTGATGGTGGATCTGGAGCGAGATACTCAGCCAGTTTTCCAGCAGTTACTGCGCAGGGGGGTCATTGTGCGCACCGGTCACATTTTCGGCTTGCCTACCTACTTGCGCATTACCACCGGCAAGCCCGAAGAGAACGAGCGTTTCATCTGTGCACTGGAGGAGGTTCTGAAAGCATGATTATCGTTCTGGATAAAAGCGCGACACAGGAGCAAATCGAGCAAATCACCTCCAAGCTGCTGGAAGGTGGTTATCAGACGCATCCCATTTACGGGGTGGAAAAAACGGTAATAGGGGCGGTGGGTGTGCCCGAGGAAGAAAAGCCCAACCTTATCGAGCAGTTCGAAGCGCTGCCCTTTGTGGAAAAGGTTATCGCTATCCTCGCGCCGTATAAGCTGGCTGCCAGGGCATACCGTCCCGATGGAACGGTGGTGCGCGTAAGCGAGAAAGTCAGTATTGGTGGTCAGCGGGTGTGCATCATGGCGGGTCCGTGCACCGTCGAGACCTATGAACAGACCATTGCTACCGCTCGGGCAGTCAAAGAGGCGGGAGCGCATATGCTACGCGGCGGCGCGTATAAACCCAGTACCTCGCCTTATTCGTTCCAGGGGCTGGGCGTGGATGGCTTGAAGATACTGGCGGAGGCTCGTGCTGAGACGGGGCTGCCCGTGGTGACCGAAGTGATGGACCCGCGCAACGTGGAACTGGTGTGTCGTTATGCGGATATGCTTCAGATTGGCACACGCAACATGCAGAACTATGACCTGCTTCGTGAGGTAGGCAAAACCCGCCATCCGGTGCTGTTGAAGCGGGGCATGTGGGCGCGGATTGACGAATGGCTGATGGCGGCGGAGTATATCATGAAAGGCGGCAACGAGAACGTGGTGTTGTGCGAACGAGGCATCCGAACCTTTGAAACCGCCACGCGCAACACGCTCGACCTTTCCGCGGTGCCGCTGGTGAAGCAGGAGTCGCATCTGCCAGTGGTTGTCGACCCCAGTCAGGGCACAGGTAAGTGGAGCCTGGTGACCGCGATGAGCCGGGCGGCGGTCGCAGCGGGAGCGGACGGGCTGATTATTGAGGTGCATCCGCACCCGGAGCAGGCATGGAAGGACGGGGCGCAATCGCTCACTTTCGATAACTTCCATCAGCTGATGGTGGAAGTCAGGGCGATAGCAACCGCGATGGGCAAGGAGATGTAACGGGTACTCTCCTGTGCCCCCTGTCTGTCTCGGGTTCTATGGGACCACCTCCACCTGTCCTATAAGATAGCGCTTCCCTCCATCGTGATCGGGTAGGGGCAGGGCTATCTCTGGTGTGCCGGTCAGCGTGCCCACCGAAACGTACACTGAATAGAAGCCCGGTTTAATCTGGAACGGCAGGGCAAAGCTTGCCCTGCTTTCTACCGCCTCCGCGCCACCCGGCGGTCCAACGGGCAGGTTTCGCACATTCAGCCCTTCATCCACGAAAACCGCCACGATGCCGCCTTTCTCATCCTTCCACGTGATAGCGGGATACCCACCTCGATAACAGGGAGCAACGCCCGCGTTGAGCCACCGCCAGCGCATCTGCCACCTGTCGCCGACCTTCACCTGCTTCTGCCACGAGACTTCTGCTGGGCGCAAACGGTAGCCCAGACGCAGGTTTATCCTGTCAATCAGTTCGCGATTTTCTTCCAGAAACTCACGAGGCCACCAGTGAATGGAGGCGTAACTGGCGTGATACTCTTCCACCGCCTGCAGATACTTACTGCCGTCCTGCCAGTAGCCCCGCTCTTTGGAGGGTCCATAGTGTTCACACTCCAGAATTACCGGGCGGTCGCGCCAGAATGCCTGAGCCATGCCCGCGTGGAAGTAGGCGTTATCTCCACCCTGTACTAAAATGCTGTCGTCGCGCAGGGTCAGTCCCTTTTGCCCGGCGTAATCTATGGTCTCATCCTCCTGTTTTATCGCTCCCGCGCCGCGAAAGCAAAAGTCGTCATTTGCTGCCAGCAGGGTGCGCTTGAAGTGTTTGAGATGCAGGTCTATATGCGTCTTGAACGTTTCTAACGAAATCTCCCGTCGGGTGCTGGCGAAGGTGTGCCCTTCACCCCATACGCCCAGCGAGCCGATGTCAATGAAAGCCACTTCGGGGTTTCCGTCATATCGCTTCGCCAGTGCGGAGAGGAAGTTGTCCAGCTTTTGGAGGAAGATGGGGTCGGCGTAATCTGGTTCCCAGTAGGGACCGCCTTCCTTTACACCCACGCCCGGCTCGAAGTCATAGCCCTTCGCCCCTGCACGGTGCACCCACTCCGGCGTCGCCCAGCGAAGCCACGACTCACTGCAGGTAATGCGCAGGGCTATCTGCTTGCCTTTGGCAATCCACCTCTGCGCCGGCGTGTCCAGCACCGACCAGTTGAACTGCCCCTCCTCCGGCTCGATATACGACCACGGAATGCGCAGATACACCACCGACAGCCCGGGGAAGTCATCCACCGCATCCGAAGGCTCCAGCCGCGAGCCGTAGTTCTGCGGAATGTTATCGTAGTAGTGAAGTACCCAGCCCATGCCGGGGTTGACCAGCGCGTCGCCCGTGTCTCGCGGTTTCACCGTCACCCATCCGTCCTGTGCGGCGGCGCTGCCAGCCACCAGCAAGAACACAAAAGCACCCATCCGCATCTCCTTACCTCCTTGCAACCTGCCTCTCTGTTCCCGCTACGCGCAACGGGTTCCTGCATCCGTAACTTGACTTTCATCTTGCCCCTCGTCTATATTCTATCTACCAGCCCGTTGAAGGAGGCACTGCAGAGATGTACCATCCTTACGTCTGGGAAGAATGTCTGGAGGCTCTGGAGAAGACCCCATTGGCGCTGAGGAGGCTTGCCGAGCTGTTGCCCGCCGAACGGTGGGAGCATCGCCGCGCACCAGACCGATACTCTCCGAAGGAGCTGCTTTACCATCTGGCGGAGGTGGAAGAGGCGTTCTTCAAGCGATACCAGCTGATAGCGGAACAGGAACACCCCCAGCTGACGGTGTACGACCCTCACGATGCGCTTTCGGAAGAACGATTCGCTGGAGGCAGCGTGCAGGAGGGCATTGCGCGGTTCACCGAGGCGCGCACTCGCTCCCTGCAATTCTTGCGCAGTCTTCCCGAAGAGGCATGCCTGCGCACAGGAGTTCATCCCGAGTTCGGCGAGTGGAGCATCTTCCAGCAGGTGCAGTTATGCGTGGCACACGACCTTCTGCATCTGTCGGATGTGCTGTTACGCAGTACTGCTAACCAGAGGGAACTTTAGCCCCCCGCCGAAGCGAGGGGCTGTAGTCTCACCGCTTACACATCAAAGTACAGCACGAACTCGTAGGGATGGGGGCGCAGTGCCACGCCCTCTACTTCGCGCTTCTGCTTGTAGTCGATGTAGGTCTCTATCAGGTCCTCCGTGAACACACCGCCGCGCAGGAGATATTCGTGGTCCTCACGCAGTGCCTGCAGAGATTCCGCCAGGCTGGCTGGCGTGTGCTGGATGCCCTTGCGCTCCTCGGCGGGCAGTTCGTAGAGGTCCTTGTCGATCGGGTCGGGCGGCACAATCTTGTTCTGAATGCCGTCCAGCCCCGCCATCAGCATCGCCGCGAACGCCAGGTAGCCGTTGCATGAGGGGTCGGGAGCACGGAACTCGATGCGCTTCGCCTTCGGCGAGGACGAGTACATCGGGATGCGGATACAGGCAGAACGGTTGCGCTGGCTGTAGATCAGGTTAATCGGCGCCTCATAGCCCGGTACCAGGCGGCGGTAGGAGTTGGTGGTCGGTGCAGCAAATGCCAGCACGCTCGCTGCGTGCTTCAGGATGCCACCAATGTAGTAGATAGCGGTCTCGGACAGCCCCGCATAGCCACGCTCATCAAAGAAGATGTTCACGCCGTTCTTCCACAGACTCTGGTGCACATGCATTCCCGAACCGTTGTCCATGAAGATGGGCTTGGGCATGAAGGTGACCGTATAGCCGTTCTGCCATGCCGTCTGCTTGACCACATACTTGTACTTCATGAGGCTATCGCCCATCTGTACCAGCGGCGCGAAGCGGATGTCTATCTCCGCCTGTCCCGCTGTCGCGACCTCATGGTGATGCACCTCCGCCTCAACACCCACCGACATCAGGTTCAGCATCATCTCCGTACGCAGGTCCTGCAGGCTATCGGTGGGTGGCACAGGGAAGTAGCCCTCTTTGTAGCGCACCTTGTAGCCGAGGTTGGGCTTTTCATCGCGCCCCATATTCCACGCGCCTTCATCCGAGTCGATGAAGTAGTAACCCGAGTGCTGGTTCTGGTCAAAGCGCACGTCGTTCAGGATGTAGAACTCCGCCTCGGGACCGAAATATGCCACATCCGCAATGCCGGTGGAGCGCAGGTACTGCTCCGCCTTCTGCGCCACATAGCGCGGATCGCGGGTGTAGCGTTCCCGGGTCAACGGGTCTACCACGTCGCAGATGAAGACCACGGTCGGATGCTCGGTGAACGGGTCCATGAACGCCGTGCTCGGGTCGGGGATCAACAGCATGTCGGATTCATTAATCACCTGAAAGCCGCGAATGGAGGAGCCGTCAAAACCGATACCTTCCTCGAACAGGCTTTCGTCCAGTGCCTCCACCGGCATAGAGAAGTGTTGCCATGTGCCCGGCAGGTCGGTAAACCGCAGGTCTACAATACGCGCTTCCTTTTCGCGGGCGAAGTCAATCGCCTCTCTGGGTGTCATGGAAATGTCTCCCTCCTGTCTGTAATTTTGGGGCTTGTGCCCAGATAAGCTAAAAGGGACGCCCTTGCAGAACCGTTCTGCTTTGAGGAGCGTCCCTCGTCAAATCTGAGGCTACCTCGCCTTGTAATTTTCTCTAATAGTATACCCTATTCTGAAGCAGGAATCAAGCTGGCGGCGAGCAAATCTCCAATCGGCTCAACCTTGTGGGGGATTCGCCATGGCATCCTACCGAAGCCTGAAAGAACAGGTGTATGAAGCCAATATGGCACTGGTGAAGCAGGGGCTGGTTATCCTCACCTGGGGCAATGCCAGCCAGATAGACCGCCAGCGCGGGGTGTTCGGCATCAAGCCCAGCGGCGTGCCATACGAACAGCTTCGCCCCGAACATATCGTGCTGGTGGACATGGAAGGCTTGGTGGTGGAAGGTAATCTGCGCCCCTCTTCGGATACACCCACCCATCTGGTGCTGTACCAGCGGTTCGAAGGAATTGGCGGCATCGTACACACTCATTCCCGGTACGCTACCGCGTGGGCACAGGCGATGCGCCCGCTTCCCTGTTTTGGCACCACACACGCCGATGCCTTTTATGGCGCAGTGCCCTGTACCCGCCCTCTCACCGACGAAGAGATTGCCAGCGAGTATGAGCGCAACACCGGGCTGGTTATCGTGGAAACTTTTGAGAAGCTGGGTATTGACCCGCTTCACGTGCCAGCGGTGCTGGTCGCGCAACATGCACCCTTCACCTGGGGCAAAGACGCCGCCAAAGCGGTGGAGAACGCCGTGACTCTGGAAGAGGCCGCTGCGATGGCACTGTGGACACTGCTGGCGCAGGAGGCATGGCAGAACCTGACGCCAGTGTCTCAGTCCCTGCTGGATAAACATTTCTGGCGCAAGCACGGCGAAGGCGCATACTACGGACAGGGTTGATCTTTCTGCCTTTTGCCTTCCGCCCTCTGTTTGTGCTACAATAGGCACGCCATGAGCACACGCCAACGACCGATCACCCGCCGCAGACGTCCATCTGCGCCTCCTCCATGGCGCGAGATAGCGCGGGTCGCCCTGCTGATGCTGGCAATTGTGGCGGTCTGGTATCTTGCGTGGGGACGCTATCGCCATCAGCCGCCCCCGAAGGTGCAATACCACTTTAAAATTACACCGAGCGAGAGGGTTCAGCCATGAAAGTGGGCATCATCGGCTTGCCCCAGTCGGGCAAAACCACTCTGTTTCACGCTCTGCTGCACGGAGCACATGAAGGCGCCGTGCCCGGCGTCGCCGGAGCGCATCACGGCACCATCACCGTTCCCGACGCTCGCTTCGACTATCTGGTGCGTTTATACAACCCCAAGCGGGCAACGCCGGCAACAGTGGAGTTCATCGACGGCGCGGCACACATCAGCGCGGAACGCCATAAACCCGCCTTCGGCACCGACTTCTTTCAGGGTATTCGGCAGGTGGACGCCCTGGTGCATGTGGTGGATGCATTTAGCGGAACGGTTGACCCCCTGCAGGCGATGCGGCGCGTGGACGAAGAGCTTCTGCTGGCAGACCTGATGATGGTGGAGGGGCGTATAGAACGGCTGGAGAAGACCCTCCGAGCGCGCAAGGACGCCATGCCTGAACGCGCCGAGCATGAGGTGCTCAACCAGGCCAAGGGATTGCTGGAGAGCGAAAAGCCTCTGCGTCTCGCTACTTTCACACCTGACCAGGAGAAGATCCTGCGCGGTTTCAGCTTCATGACCCTGAAGCCGATGGTGGTAGTCGCCAACATTCACGAGACGCACCTGCAGTCGGGCGAAAGATTTGCCGAGCTGGAGGCGTACTGCCAGCAACACGGTCATCGGTACCTGCCGTTATGCGCCGAGATTGAGTACGAAATCACGCAGTTATCGCCCGAAGAGGAGCCGGAGTTCCTGCAAGCGATGGGCATTGAGGAGCCTGCGCGTTTCCGCCTTGTGCGCGAGGTGTACGACGCGCTGGGGCTGATCACTTTCTTCACCTTCAACGAGAACGAGGTGCGGGCATGGACCCTGCCGCGAGGAGCTACTGCTGTGGAAGCCGCAGGGCGCATCCACTCGGACATGGCACGCGGTTTTATCCGTGCTGAGGTGCTTTCCTGGCAGCAGATGGAACAGCATGGCTCGTGGGAGAACGCCAAACACGCCGGCGCCATCCGTCTGGAGCACAAAGAGTATGTGGTGCAGGATGGAGACGTGATTTACATTCGCTTCAAGGTATAGGCTACTCCACCATCTCGCGCAGGCGACGCAGATACGCCATCACCACGTACACATACTCTGCATGGCTCCACGTTAGCGGCGCCACAGATAGCGGTTCACCGGTGTACGGGTCCACCTGTTCGGGGAGCACGCCCGTAGACATGGCGCGCTGGGTTACCCACTCAATCAGCTCCATCGCCGGACGCAGGTCGGCAGGGCTATCCGCTCGTTCCAGCTGATACTCTGCCAGCCACAGCGTACAGATGAGCCATGGGTTACCCGGCACTTCGTAGCTTTTACGGTGGTAGTAGTCGTTTTCATAGCGTGCCAGTCCACCGATAGGCGTGTTCACCCAGAGTTTTTCACGAACGTGTTTCACACAGCCGTGCATCTGCGGCGATTCGGCGTCCAGCACACCATAGCGCAGGATGCCCAGCACACTGCTGTCCGCCGTCGTGTCGCGGTGGTAGTTCCCCTCTGCGTCCAACGTGACCATGCGGGCAAAGCAGCCGGCGTTCTCATCATACAGCACCTCGAGAATGCCCGCTTTCACCTCTTCGGCAGCGCGGCGGAAGAGGGCATACTCCTCCTCGTCGCCAAAGAGATGGGCGAAACGTGCCCCTGCACGCAGTGCCGCGTACACCGACGCGCAGGTATAGGTGTGGATGCCGCGTCGTTCCTCCCACAGGTCGTAGCTAGGCAGGGGAAGCCGTGTTTGCGGGTCACGGTAGGTCGCCAGGAAGCGCGCCGCGGGCAGAATCAGCGTTTCGTAAAGCGAGGCGATGAACTCTAGGTCGTGATACTGCTGATAGTGATGCCACAACGCCCACAGCACGGAAGCGGTGCTGTCCTCCTGAAACGGTATCTCAGGCTGTCCGTCCACCACCCAGGGATGCCACGAAGAGCCAACCGAGCCGTCGGCAGAGTATTTGTGCATCAGCACCGGGCGGTCTTTGGGCAGGACGCGCGCGCAGAACTCGAAGAAGCGGCGGGTAGTATCGGGATAGCCGATGGTGTCCAGAGCGTATGCAACAATTGCCCCATCGCGGGGCCACATATAGCTGTAGTGCGCACGGGCGGTGCTCATGATGTCGGTGTCGTTAGCGGCAATCACCGCCCCACGGTCATCTATCTGCGTGCGCATAATCAGCAAACTCTGGCGAAACAGCTTTGCGACGGAGTCGGGCAGTGTCTGTACCAGCTCCGCTCCCTTTTCCGACCACCGCGCCCAGTAGTTTGCCGTGTCGCGCAGCATCTCCTCGAAGCCTCGTTCCACCACACAGTTATGGATTGCCCGCACCTGCTGGTAATCGTGCCCGACGGCAATCCAGTAGCGAAGCTCCTCCTCGTCGCCGGGCGCAAGCAGGAGGCGGAAGCTGATAGAACTGTCCACCGACCCCTGTTCTATCGGTCGCCCGCTCAGCTCGCCGTCCTCGCAGTCGCGCCATGTCCCTTCCGCGCCTCCAAAGCCTTTCACCCCACACGCATACTGGTAGATGCCGTTGTAGCGGCTGGTACCCGTGGCCAGAAACCAGATGTCGCGCTTGTAATGTATCACCGCCCGCAAAAAGGGGTTGTACAGCGCCGTGTCGCCGATGTCGGTTTCAGCAAGGTAGAAGTTATGCGAGAAGAACACCCGCACCTCGCGGGGAAAGTCGCCGAGGTTGCGCACACTGATCCTTCGTAGAAACACGTTCTCGCGATGCGATACGCAGTCATTGATAATAAGGCTGAGGCTCATGCCGGCATGTACCGCGGTGCATTCGGTGACGAGTGTGTTCGGCTGGTAGCCCACGCGAATGGCCCACTCGCCGCTGTCCAGCCACGAGAAGCGTCCGTCGCTCCACACGCCCATGCGGATTTTGTGGCCGCTCAGGTGGTTGAACAGCCCGACATACGGAAAATAGAAGTCGCGGATGTTCAGCGTGTGGTCCTCGCATACCAGAATCTCGCCGTTGCCCAGCACCACAGGTCGCGGCATGTTGACCTCCTCCATTCGCAGACTTACAGCCTTAGTTTCCGCAACCACACGGTGCTTACCTTCCGCGCCATCGGCAGGAGAAGCGGCGCCCGAAGCCAAATCGTTTTATGACAGGCACAACAGACGAGGGAACGAAGCATGCACGACGTTATTGAACAAGCACGCAACGCCTTCCGAGAACGATACGGCAAAAGCCCACAAGTATACGGCATCGCCCCCGGCAGGGTGGAGGTACTGGGCAACCATACCGATTACAACGGCGGCTACGTGATGAGCGCGGCGATAGACCGAGTCACCGTGGTTGCTGTAGATAAAGCCGGTGGTGGGCAGAGCCGCGTTTTCGCTACGCAGAAAGGCGTGGAGGTGACCTTCGCGCTAGATGCCATCCAGCCCGACCCGCACGACCGCTGGGCGGACTACGTGAAGGGCGTGGTGGTGGAGCTGCAGAAAGCAAGATTACCGGTGGAGCCTTTTGATGCGGTGGTGGCAGGAAACGTGCCGATTGGCGCGGGGGTGAGCAGTAGCGCCTCGCTGGAGGTCGCTACCGCCATGGCTTTGCTGGAACTGCACGGTGTCAGCCTTCCTCGGTGGGAGGTGGCGAAGCTCTGCCGTCGCGCGGAGAACGAGTTTGTGGGCATGCCCTGCGGCATTCTGGACCAGTTCTCTTCGGTATTTGGAGAACAGGACAGCATCCTCTTTCTGGACACGCGCACCGAAGAGCACGAAGCGATACGCCTGCCCACCGGCTCGTTCGGTCTGATCCTTATCCACTCGATGGCACAGCACGCGCTGGTCAGCGGCGACTATGCCACACGGCACCGCGAGTGCATGGAGGCGGCGGCTTGGTTTCGCGAACGGCTTGGGGAACATGTGCAACTGCTTCGCGATGTGTCATGGGAAGAGTTCCTGCAGTGGGAGGCACAGATGCCGGAGCCTCTGCGCCGGCGGGCGCGTCACGTCATTAGCGAAAACTGGCGCGTGCTGGAAGGACGAGTCGCCCTGCACCGAGGGGACGTTGCCCGGTTGGGCGAATTGATGTACGCCTCTCATGAAAGCAGTCGCGTGCACTACGAAAACGCCACGCCCGAGCTCGACCTGCTGGTGGAGCTGGCAAAAGAGGGGGGCGCGATAGGAGCACGCCTCACCGGGGCAGGATGGGGCGGCGCGACGATCAACCTGATAGAGGAAACGCAGATGGAAGAGTTCGCCCGGCGCGTTGGGGAGGAATACACCCGCCGGACGGGTATCCAGCCCGCGGTGTATCGCTGTCACATCGCGCAGGGAGCAACAGCTATGCGTGAATAAGGAGGAGACGCGATGGAATCACTGTGCATCTACTTCACCGGTAAAGACCAGGTGGAGCTGGTTAAAGAGGCTGTCCCGCCAGTGGGACCTGGGCAGGTTCTAGTACGTGCGAGAAAAAGCCTTATCAGCACGGGCACGGAATGCATCTGTCTGGGAAGATTGTTTGAGCCTGGCACGCACTGGGACCGCTGGGTCAAGTATCCGTTTCCACCCGGCTACAGCATGATGGGCGTGGTGGAACAGGTTGGCGAAGGCGTGACCAACCTCCGGCCCGGCGACAGGGTGGTGTTTCAACGGTCGCATCGCCAGTGGCACGTGGTGGATGCAAACATGCCCGTCAAGGTGCTGGACGAGGTCAGCGACGAGGACGCCTCATGGTTTGCGCTGGCGATGATTTCGCAAAACGCCGTCCGCGCCGCCCGGCACGAACTGGGCGACAACGTGGCAATTATCGGCGCGGGGCTTCTAGGGCAGCTGACGGTGCAGTATCTGCGCCTGATGGGCGCCAAACAGATTATCGTGGTGGACCCTGCCGAGCCGCGCCTGAAGATGGCAAAGGAACACGGCGCCACCACTGTTATCGCCAAAAGGGTTCAGGAGGCGCGCGACCAGATCCTGGAACTGACCGATGGCAAAGGCGCAGAGGTGGTGTACGACATCACCGGTATCGCCTCGGTGTTTGCGCCGGCCCTCACCCTGCTAAGGCGGTTCGGGAAGCTGATTCTGCTTGGCGACACGGGTGAACCCTCTCAGCAGTTCCTTACCGGCGACGTGATTACCAAGGGACTGCAGATTATCGGCACGCATGCCTCGAACCCGCCAGCGGTGAGCACCGACCACGCTCCGTGGACGCAGGCGGAGATGTACAAACTGTTCTTCATCTATGTGGCGCGGGGCGATATGCGGGTGAATGACCTGATTACGCACCGGTTTACCCCGCACGAGGCGCCGCAAGCGTATCACATGCTTCGCCATGACCGCTCATCTGCGATGGGGGTGATTTTCGACTGGACGGGAGTGTAAACGAAGAAAAGGGCGGGGGTTGCCCCGCCCTTCCATCTTGCTCGCCTTTCGCTTTAGCGGAGGAGCGATAGCACCATCTGCGGCGCGGCGTTCGCCTGTGCGAGCACCGCCATGCCCGCCTGCTG
>CAZOGB010000044.1:0-29888 GCA_964579145.1 uncultured bacterium
TCTAGAGATTCTGGCAAGTATTCCGCATTTGCACAGAGAGCATCACAGGCAATCGTACGGTTTTTCTCACGCTCGCGGGAAACATCTTGCCTCGTCGGTGCGTCTAATGCGTGCAAGTAGAAAAGAGGGAGGTTTCGAGGACATGTTGCGGAATATGCTGGTGTGTGCAACTCTCCTGATGGGGGCGACGATGACTATGGAAGCCCAGACAACGGTGACATCTACCGCGAAGGACACGCGCGGGGTGTCGCTGACCATCTACAACCAGAACTTCGCGGTGGTGCGCGAGAACCGACAGATCAACCTGAAAGAAGGTGTGAACTTCGTACGCTATGAAGACGTCGCGGCGCAGATAGACCCCACATCGATCAGTTTCAAATCCCTCACCGCGCCGAACGCGGTGGCGGTACGCGAGCAGAACTACCAGTACGACCTGCTGAACCCCGTTTCCATCCTCAACAAGTCGGTAGGCAAGACGGTGCGTTTCAAGCAGGTGCATCCCGATGGCAAGGTAGAGATTCTGGAAGGCACTCTGCTGAACCCGCCAACCGCGGTTGTGGGGCAGACGGATGCTGGCGGGGGCGGGACGGTCTACCAGGGGCTGGTCATCCGCCTGAAGGATGGTCGGCTGGTGCTGAACCCAACCGGACAGATGGAGCTGAACGAGCTTCCAGAGGGGCTGGTGTCTCGCCCTTCGCTGTTGTGGAAGCTGGAGGTAGACCGCGCCGGCACGCACAACACGCAGGTCTCCTATATCGCCAACGCGATTACCTGGAAGGCAGACTACGTGGCGGTAGTCAACAAAGACGAGAATATGGTGGACCTGACCGGCTGGGTGACGATTGACAATCGCAGCGGGGCAACCTACACGGACGCGCAGCTGCAGTTAATGGCAGGCGATGTGCGCCGTGTGCAGGAGGCGCCCGGCTTTGGGGGGGTGGCGCTGGACGGGATGATGAAAGCACGGGCGGCGGCGCCGCAGTTCGAAGAGCAGGCGTTTTTCGAATACCACCTCTATACCCTGCAGGGCACAACCACCGTGCGCGACAATGAAACCAAGCAGATGACGCTGCTATCGGCGGCGGACGTAAAGGTGACGCGCAAGCTGGTGCTGGACGCAGGCAGGCGATGGTGGATACAGGGCATTCGCGCTCCGGGCATGGGCGGCGACACGCAGAACGTGAAACTGAACATCGTGGTGGAGATGCGTAACTCGAAAGAGAACAACATGGGTATGCCTCTGCCGAAGGGTAAAGTGCGACTGTATAAGGCAGACGACAGAGGCAACCTGCAGTTTCTGGGCGAGGACCTGATCGACCACACGCCAAAGGATGAGCTGGTGCGCCTTTACATCGGCGATGCTTTTGACGTGGTGGGTGAGCGCAAACGCACCGAGTTCAAGCAGATTTCTGACCGCGTGATCGAGGAAACGTGGGAAATCACCGTGCGCAATCACAAAGAGAGCGACGCGCCGGTGTGGATTGTGGAGCACTTCTGGGGCGACTGGGAGATCCTACAGAGCACTCACAAATACAACAAGCTGGACGCGCACACTATAGAGTTCCCGGTCACGGTGGAGCGCAACGGCGAGGTGAAAGTAAGCTATACCGTGCGCACGCGGTGGTAGGGGAGAGATAGACTGGCATGGGGTAACCCACTGGGTGCTCCATGCCTTCCCACCGCCAGTAACAGGAAGAGTTTACGGCTAAGCCAGCTCCAGCGCCTGCTCAAAGGCGGAGAGGGTGTCTACTCGCACAGCCAGCCCGCACAGCTCCTGCAAAGCCTCCTCCGACTGAACCTGTTCCAGACGCTCCTCTAACACCGCAGGCACGTCGCCGAAACGCTCCCGTAAGATGCGCAAAATGGAGCGACGCATCCCAGCCTGAAGACCCTGCTCCATCCCGCGCCGCATCGCATATCGCTCTGGTGTCGTCAAATATGCCATCTTCCCCTCCGAATGATAAGCCTCCAGTCGATGAGGCTGTGCAGGTGTGGCAGGCACAGCTGGAGGAAGGGTTGGAGGAACCGTTCGATAAGTTCCTTCCACGGGCTATCCTGGTCTTGGTGTCTCATGGCGACCTTTTTCGCGCCGCAGGAGGCAGTTTCCTGCCTCCCGCCTGTTCGCCTCCACTACAGATACAGCACTCTACCCCGGTATCGCTCCAGCAGGCGGGCGTTATGGACGTCGCCACCGTCGAGGTTCGCGCTCAGGAACACTGGCGGTTCCACCCCGCGCTCCTGCAGGATAGCCACCGTCTGCGCTACCAGCGCGTTCAGTATCGCTGCGCCGATAACGGTGGAAGTGGGCGCAACCTTCTGCCGCATACCCGGAATCTCCACCACCGCGTCGCCAATCACCCCGCAGTTATCCAGCACGATGTCCGCCACCTCGAACAGCCGTTTTGTGCCCGCACGGGGCGTGACGGATTGGGAATAAGTGACCGACGTCAGCGCAATGACCAGCGCGCCCTTCTCACGACCGTATTGCGCGACCTCGACCGCCACCGCATTGCGCCCTGATACCGAATGCACTATCAGCACGTCGCCTGCCTGAATGGGAACCTCGCTCATAAAAATCTGTGCGTAGCCGGAGTGGCGTTCCAGAGCAGAGGTCATCGTGATGGGGCGCACATCGCAGGTAAGACCGGGGGGCAGGATAGGCGAAATGCAGGCGAGTCCACCTGCGCGGTAGAACAACTCCTGCGCGAGGATGCCGGCGTGCGTCGCGCCGAAGACGTAAATCAGGTGGTCGTTCTGGATGGTGTCCGCCATCGCCTGCGCAGCGCGCTGCATCGCATCCATCTGTGTTTGCTCCACAAGGTCTAACTGGCGACGGATTTCGTCCAGATACCGCTTTATCATCGCTCAGTACCCCTTTCGGACGTAGTCGTCCACGGTCTGCCGGTAGATTTCGGGTCCGTCGGGCAGGTTGATGCTCTTGAACACAGTAGGCTGGAGACCGCGCGCGAGCATCTCCTGCACAATGCCCGCAACCAGCGCCCACATGATGGTCGCCGCACCGATGCCAGAAGCGGGACAGATTTTGCGGTCCATTCCTTCCACCTCCAGCATGGCATCGCCGTAGTCCGCGCCGTTGTCTATCACCAGGTCCACCACCTCGAACAGCCGCTTGCCCGAGGGGTGCACCGACTGCAGCTGTGAAGAGTAGCGCAGGGAGGTGATGCCGATAGTGGTAATACCGTTGTCTCGCGCCTGTATCGCCAGCTCCACCGGTATCACCTGCTTGCCCGATACCGTGCCGATAATCAGCACATCGCCGGCACGCATGTGGCTGCGTTTGATTGCCGCCGACACCAGCATCGCGTCTGTCTCGAAGCCGGCTTTGCCCGTCTCGCCCTGTGCCTGTCGGTGCTGGTTGGGGTTTTCCACCGAGAAGGAGAAGTTAAACGCCGACATCGCCGCCAGCCCGCCCACGCGGTTAATCAGCTCGCGCGAGACCAGGTGTCCCGTGTCGTAGACGTGAATAACTCCCTTCTGTGCCAGGCTGTCGGCGCAAATCTTTGCCGCTTTGCGAATGTTGGCGGACTGCGCCCGCTCGATATCGCTGAGCAGCCGTCGGTATGCCTCAAATGTGCGTGCAATAAAGTCTTGCATCCCTCTGTCCTCCTTACAGGTCTTTACGCAGTTCTATTCCCGCCAGCCGTTCCATCACCTTCACTACCGCCGAATAGTCCTCGTCGGCAAAGCCCTGCTGTATCGCGGCGACGAACAGCTCGCGCGTGAGGGCGTTCAGGGGAAGCATGGTGCTAGTTTCCCGAGCGGCATCCTCCGCCAGCGACAGGTCTTTGAGCAGGTGGCGCACGAAGAAGTTCGCCTGAAAGTTACGCTCCAGCACCGCGTTGCCCTTGGTGGTATACATTGGCGCGCCCAGGTTGGATTTGGAAAGGATGTCCAGCAGGGTGGCAGGTGAAACACCTCCCTTCGCTGCAAAAAGCAGGGACTGTCCCAGCCCCACCATCATGTGCGCAATCATCATGTTGCAGGCAAGCTTGGTGGTTGTCGCCCGGTCGGCGGTGGGGAATCGCCAGATTTTATCCGAGAAGGCACGCCATACAGGTTCACACCGGTTCAGGTCATCCTCGTCTCCGCCGCCGAATACCAGCAGAGTACCCTCCAGAATCTGCTTCCTGCCTCCCAGCACGGGCGCCTGCACAAACCGCTTGCCTGCCTGCCGGTAGGTCTCCGCCATATACCGTGACCACGCTGGCGACACGGTGCTCATATCGCAGTGCACGCTCTCGGCAGAAAGGGCGGACAGAATGCCTTCATCTCCAAAGGAGACCTGTTCCACCGCCGCAGGGTCGGTGACGATAGAGATGACCACCTCGCACTGGCGGGCGACTTCGGCGGGAGAGTCTGCCCACCGCGCCCCTTGTGCAATCAATGGCTCTGCCTTCTCGCGCGTGCGGTTATACATGAAGACCTCGTGCCCGGTAGCGAGCAGTCGCTCGGCGATGGCGCCGCCCATGATACCCAGTCCAATCACACCTGCACGCAATTTGCTATCCCTCCTGTCATCGCAAGATTTTCAACGACGCTGGATTTTCAGTGGTGAAACCGCTTTGCTCTCCGGCACCGTGACCGTGATGGAGCACTGGCTCGCGGGCAGGTTCGCATCCCAGGCGACGGTGAATCGCGCCACACCGCTGGCATCTCCAACCGTGCTATCTTCCGAAGGATACGCGCCCTGTGCCCGCATCTGTACTTTCACGCCCGCACACGGGTTGCCGGCCCGGTCGGCGACTCGCACCACCAGTTCAAAACGCTCGCCGCCTGAAGGAACGGTGGCGGGCTGAACCAGCACCACGCGCGCCGGCTCACCGGGAAGTACGGTCACTTCCGCCTGCACCATCCTGTCATCTGGTAGAAGGGCAGTCACCGTCCCTTTGCCGATTTTTACGCCGGTGAACAGTCCGGTCTGATCCACAAAGCCGATGCCCCCTGTCGTGCCGAAGATAAGACTGTCGGGGTTGAGGGGTTCGCCTTTCTCCGGGGAGCGCACCGCAAACCGCACGCTTTCCCCCGAACGCACCGTCACCGAAGCTGGCTCCATCTGCACCTGCGCCGATTCGGCAACCGCCGGGCGCGGCGCAAACACCACCACCGAGTTGGCGACCGGTCTCTGTTTGCCTTCCGAAGGGCTGTTAATCACCAGTCCGCCGCGCACTGCCAGCGTGGTAGAGCCGCCGCCGTCCAGGTTGATGGCATCGGTCGCGCCAAGGTCAATCATCAGGCGAGCCAGCTCGTACAGGGTCATGCCCGCCGCCATGGGTTGTCTACCGTCCACAGTGACCAGCAGGAGTTTGCCCTCGGCGGTGACGCCCACCGCCGTGCGTGGGTGACGGTTGTCCGAAAATGCGCTCTGGAACCCCTGTCGGGACGCATCCACCAGCACTGTCCCCTCGCGCACCAGCCAGGGGCCACCGCCAACCGCCATCACCGCCTTCGTCCAGAAATCCGCCTCGCTCCGCCGGTGGAAGCTGCCCCGTGATGCCAGCTGCGTGCTGGGGCGCGAAGTGGCGGGAACCAGAACCACCTGCTGGCTGGTGGGGTCCACCCAGAAGCGCAGGCTTAACGCGGTGCCGCTCTGCCAGCCTTTGATGCGTTCCGCCAGCGTGCCTGTTGCCACCAGCAGGGCGCCATCGGCAGGCACGGCACAGGTTGTCTGCGCGGCGATTGGCTCCCCAACCTTCGCATGCAGGGTTTTGCCCAGCATGGGCACGCCGTCCAGCTCGCGCAGGCTCAGCACCACTGCTCCATTCGGGAGGGGATAGACCTCGCCCCAGCGCGGCGTAATCAGCACGCATTCGTTCGCCTGCAGCGTTCGGTTGATTCCGCTCAGGGGCAGGGGTTCGCCGCCTTCGGGGGTGACCTCCGCCCGTACCACCACCTCACCAAAGATGAGCTCTCCCCGCGCGGTCATGCCGAACGCCACCCGTTGAGATGGCTCGCTGACCAGTTCGCCCTGCTGAATATGGATGCCCAGCGGGTCACCTGTGAAGGGAAAGAAGTCGGCGTTCACGCCCGCCAGTGCTTCCAGACGTTGGACGGTTTCGCTCACTATCTCACGCCCGAAGGTGGGGTCCTGGCGATACACCGTCCCTCCTGCCAGCGCGGCTTCCACCCGCACCGCAGGGTTTCGCAGGTCTACCTCCAGCACGTTGACGATTTGCGGGCTGTTGTAAAAGGTTTGTACATACTGCTTGAGCACCACCCCTTCGCCCAGCGTTTTAACGGCGGTCTGAGCGTGCAGAGGGAACCGCGAAAGCAAAAGCAGGTAAGCCCACAGAGCTACCGAGAGCGTGCGTCGCTGGGTTCGGTTGAACATGGTATGCCTGTCTCCATCACGCAACAGTATCCTGATGGAAACAGTTTTCGGCTACGGCGCGTGAGAAACCTGCTAAGGCGTCGTAGATTGCCGAAGCCGCAACTTCCGGCTGCCGGGATGTCTTTTTCATTCTGCCCTTGCGATTAGAAATCGCAGGCTACACAGGGCAAAACCTGCTGAAGCAGGTTCATATGGAGTGCTGAAGCCATGCTTCAGCATTCCAAAATAGCCCGCAACTTCCAGTTGCAGGGTTGCCTCTGCTCTTTAATCGGTGTCCTTGCGATTGGAAATCGCAGGCTACCCAGAACGAAACCTGCTGGCGCAGGTTACGAGTCTGCTGAAGCAAGCTTCAGCATTCCATAAAGGTCAGTCTCCGACAAGAAGCTTCGTCAAGAGTTCCAGTTGCGGGGTTGCATTCTCCCCTCCCGTTGACTCCCGATAACCGCCTGTGCTATGCTTGGCTGTGGAATCTGTCCGATGACCAGTGAGCAAACCATGATTACACAGACGGCTTCCGAATCGCTGATGCGCGACCTTGCGCGTATTGTGGGCGCAGATGCTGTGCTCTGTGACCCGTTTGACCTGATGGTATACGAGTGCGACGCCTACACTATGGAAAAGGCGACGCCGCAGGCGGTGGTTTTCCCCACCGAAACCGCGCAGGTACAGCAGGTGGTGCAGTTGTGCAACCGGTTGGGCGTTCCGTTTGTGCCGCGCGGGGCAGGAACCGGGCTGTCGGGAGGTGCGCTGGCGAAACAGGGAGGCGTGGTCATCTGCACCAGCCGCATGACGCGCCTCCTGGAGGTGGACATCCCCAACCGGCGCATCACGGCCCAGGCAGGCGCGATCAATCTGGATCTGACCAGGGCAGTGAAGGCACACGGCTATCACTACGCCCCCGACCCATCCAGTCAGATGGTCAGCACCATCGGGGGCAACGTAGCCGAGAACGCCGGCGGTCCACACACCCTGAAGTACGGCGTCACGGTGAACCACATCACCGGTCTGGAGGTGGTACTGCCCGACGGCGAGGTGGCATGGCTGGGCGGCAAGTGCGAGCAACCGCTGGGCTACGACCTGGTGGGCGTCTTCACGGGAAGCGAGGGCACGCTGGGCATACTCACCACGGTCATCGCGAAGTTAACGCCCCTGCCGCAGGGCTGGCGCACCATGCTGGCGGTATATCCGAGGCTGGAGGACGCATGCCAGACTGTCTCGGACATCATCGCCGCCGGAATCGTGCCCGCCGCGATGGAGATGATCGACCGCACCACCCTGCAGGCGGTGGAAGCCGCCTTCCGATTCGGCTTTCCGCAGGATGCTGACGCTGTGCTGGTGATCGAACTGGACGGGCTGGAAGCAGGGCTGGACCGGCAGATGCAGAGGGTGCTGGACATCTGTCGCGCCAACGGTGCGGAGGAGATTCGGCTCGCGCGGGATGAGGAGGAGCGCACCCGCCTGTGGACGGCGCGAAAGAAAGCGGTCGGCTCACTGGGCAGGCTCGCGCCCAGCACGGTCACGCAGGATGCGGTGGTGCCGCGCAGTAAACTGCCGCAGGTGCTCCAACGAATCATGGAGATTGGGCAGGAGCATGGCGTGCGCATCGCTAATGTGTTCCACGCGGGCGACGGCAGTCTGCATCCTATCGTGCTGTTCGATGAACGAGACCCAGAAGAGGTACGCCGAGTTCGTGCCGCCAACGACGCCATCGTCGAGCTGTGTGTGCAGATGGGCGGCAGTATCACCGGCGAGCACGGCGTGGGCGTGGAGAAAGCCGAATACATGCGCCTGCTCTATTCCGAGACCGACCTGAAGGCGATGCGTCTGGTGCACGATGCCTTTGACCCGCAGGACCTGTGCAATCCCGGCAAAATATTCCCGCGCACGGAGGGGGCGGAATGAGCGTACAAAGCGTTTACTCGCGCTGGAAGTTCGGACCACCAAAGGACCCGTCGTACTTCCCCATTGCCGTATGGCTTCAGCAGCCGCGCAACGCTCCTCGTTTCAAACAGGCAGGCATCAACCTGTATGTTGGCTTGTGGCAGGGACCGACCGAGGAGCAGCTCTCTGTCCTGCGCGAGGCGAAGATGCCCGTTATCTGCGAGCAAAACGCCGTTGGCTTGAGGCATCGCGAAGACCCCATCATCGTCGGGTGGATGCATCAGGATGAGCCGGATAACGCTCAGCCCGTCACCGACGCCGCGACCGGGCGACGAGAATGGGGCGGACCCGTGCCGCCGCAACGGGTCGTGGAGTGGTATCGCCAGATAAAGAGCAGAGACCCCGACCGCCCGGTTCTGTTGAACCTGGGACAGGGCGTCGCCAACGACAGCTGGGTGGGACGCGGCACCGGCGCACATCCCGATGACTACTTCACCTACGTCAAAGGGGCGGATATTGTCTCCTACGACGTGTACCCTGTGGCAGGACTGAACTCGGAAGACCTGCTGTGGTACGTGGGTAAGGGGCTGGAGCGATTAAAGCTGTGGACGCGCTGGAACGAGTCTACCGATGGCAGAAAAATCCTCTGGAACGCGCTGGAGTGCACGCGCATCAGCAACCGCGAGCGCAAACCCTCGCCCCATCACGTGCGAGCAGAGGTGTGGATGTCGCTGATCCACGGCTCACAGGGCATCATCTACTTCGTGCACCAGTTCGAACCCAACTTCGTGGAGGCGGCCTTACTGGAAGACCGCGAGATGCTGGAAGCGGTGACGGAGATTAACCGACAGATTCGGGAGCTTGCGCCCGTGCTCAACAGTCCCAGCATTATCGACGGCGTGAGCGTAAAGTCCTCCAATCCCGATGTGCCCGTCCATGCGATGGTCAAACGCTATCAGGGGGCAACCTATCTGTTTGCCGTGGGAATGCGCAATGCGTCCACCACCGCCGAGTTCACATTGCAGGGGGTTCCCGGCAGGGCAATTGCCGAGGTGCTGGGCGAAGGCAGACGTATCACCGTACGCCAGGCTCGCTTTGAAGACACCTTCAAGCCCTACGCGGTGCACCTGTATCGCATCCGGTAATTACTCCTCCAGCAGGGGAGCTCTCTGTGTCCTGCCGGCGGGGAGGGTAAACAGCACCGTAGTGCCCTTGCCGACCTCGCTTTCAATCCAGATTCGCCCTTTCTGCGCCTTCACCGCCAGGTAGCAGAAGGTCAAGCCCAGACCGGTACTCGCGCCCTCCTTGCGTGCCTCCACCTGCGCGTACTTGTCGAACACCTTCTCTACCCATTCCGGCGGAATGCCCGGTCCCTGGTCGGTCACGCTGAAGGTCACCATCCCATCCTCGGAGGCGCGGGTGCGCACAGTAATCGTGGAGTGGGGTGGACTGTATTTCAGGGCGTTGCTCAGCAGGTTCACCAACACGCGCACGGTAATATCGGGGTCGGCGATTACGGTATTGACCTGCGGGTCGGCTTCATACACAATCTGCACCTGATTCTGCGCCGCCCACAGCGACACCACAGCCAGCGAGTTGTTGACCAGCTCATCCACGCTCACCTCCTGCATCTGCACGGGCATCTTGCGCCCCTCCAGGCGGGGCAGGTCCAGCAGAGAGTTAATCAGGGTCAGCATCCGGTTGCTGGAGATGATCGCCATGTCCAGCATCTCCTGCTCCGATTCGTCCATCCTGCCGTCACGCATCTGGCGCAGCGTCTGAAGCCCGGTCAGGATGTTGGTCAGCGGCGAGCGCAGGTCATGCACGATGAAATGCATCAGCTCCTCGTGGCGTTTGCGCGATGCCAGCAAGCCCGAAAGCATGTAGGTCACCGTCAGGAAGATAGCCGAGCGTACCGCCAGGTTCCAGTAGGGCACGACACCTGCGCTATCATGCGTAGTGCTCAGTACGTCCGCTGCGAACCATGCGATGGCGCTGGCAACCGCCACGATAACGCCCGGCTTCTCGCCCGCAAACCAGTCCACCAGAATAATCGGAATGAGGTACAGGATAAGGATGTCGGGTTCGGTAAAATAGTCCACCACAGCTATCAGCCCGACCAGCAACAGTCCGACCGCTATCCAGAAATGCCGTGAGCGCCTGCTCAGGAAATCGTGAACCTTCTGCACAGTACCCCCCAGCTACACGATACCCTGTCGTGAGGCTCTTCTGGACGCTGCGTCCAGAGCGGATTGTATCATCATAAACTCACCCACATTGTCCATCGTTAGCAAACCGACGAGCTCACTACCTCGCATCACGGGCATAGAATGGCAGGCGCAGGCCTGCAAGCGAGGCAGGACATTTTCCAGCATCTCGGCAGCATCCACCATCTCGAACTCGCTCTGCATCACGTCGCGCACCAGGCGGTCCAGTCCCTGCTGTGCCAGCGCGTTAATCAGGTCACTGCGGGTGAGCACGCCCATCACCCGCCCCTCCTGCACGACGGGGAAGTCCTGTTGCCAGCCATTCAGGATAAGCTCCACCACGCGCTCCAGCGGGTCATCGGGCGAGACGGTGCGAAAGTCGGTCAGCATCACCCGCTGAACGGGGATGCCTCCAAGCGCGGACTGAATCTGCACCATGCTGGCTTCCTGCGCGGCGCCAATCCACACAAACAGCGCAATGAACAACAGGAACGGGTTGTACAGCAATCCGAGCAGTCCGAACAGAAGCGCCATGCCCTGTCCCAGCCCCGCGGCGATGTTCGTCGCCTGCACGTAGTCCATGCGCATCGCCAGTAACGCACGCACCACACGCCCACCGTCCATTGGGAAGGCGGGAAGCATATTGAATCCAGCGAGAAACAGGTTCACCACCATCAGCCTTTCCCACAGCGAGCCTCTGACCATGCCGGTCTCCACCTGCAGGTATAGCCCAGCAACGCCGTTTTCGCCTGCAAAAACAGGTACAGCGCGATGAACAGCACCACGTTTACCGCCGGACCCGCTAGCGCCACCCACAGCTCCTGCACGGGTTTATCGGGCATTTTTTCCAGACGCGCCACGCCGCCTATCGGTAACAGCGTGATGTCGCGTGTGCGGATGCCGTATCGCCGCGCGGTCAGGGCGTGCCCGAACTCGTGCAACAGCACGCATCCGAACAGCAGAAGGATAAATACCACACCGCTGATAACCGCCTGAAGAGTTCCTAACTGAATCCAGTGTAACAGGGCAATCCATCCGATAAGCAGGAGGAACGTTGCGTGCACATACACCACGATACCCGCATATTCACCCAGCTTCCAGGACCATCTCATACAAACATTACCTGCCTTTCCGCCTTGCGTTGAGAGCACCGAATCAGTTTACGCAAGTCAGAGGGAATACCGTTGCTCATTTCGCTCTGGGTTCGGCAAATACCTTGCTGAAGCCGCTCCCCTTAACCTGTCCTTGCGATTGGAAATCGCAGGCAACACAGGGCAAAACCTGCTGAAGCAGGTTCCAGCCTCCTGAAGGAGGCTTTGTGATGAGTAGCCCGCAACTTCCAGTTGCCGGGTTGTCTCTGTCCCCTGTCCCAACCTGGGCAGGTTGACAAGAGGCACACTTCGGCGTATACTGAAGGTCGGTACAACACCGAAAGAGAAACGGGGGCAAAGCTTCCGATGAGAATAGTCATTCTGGGATGTGGACGCACAGGCGCAGCGCTCGCACGCCTGATGGCTGCCGAGGGACACAAGGTGACGCTGATTGAGTGGAACAGCGACTCTTTAGAGAGGCTGGGAGGCAAGTTTAACGGGGCGGTCATCACGGGCAACGGGCTGGACGAGGACGTGTTAAAAAAGGCAGGCATCGAGCAGGCGGACATGTTCGTTGCGCTGACCGAGGGCGATAACCGCAACCTGATGGCAGCGCAAATCGCCAGAGAGCGGTTCCACGTGCCCAAAGTGATTGCCAAAGTGAACGACCCCATCCGCGCCGAAGCATACCGGGAGAGAGGTATTTATACCATCTGCTACAGCCTGATTGGTTCCGCCATGATTCGCGACCTCGCCTACGACCGTCCCTTCGGCTCCATTGAGGAATACAATGCCGTGCCCCCCGCATTGAAGGACTGAGTGAGGTAGCTGGGCATGTACATTATTATCGTTGGGGCTGGTAATGTCGGTTACTACCTGGCGAAAACGCTGTTGAACGCCGGACACGAGGTGCTGCTGATTGAACGGGACAAGCGTCGCTGTGCCCTCCTGCGCGACGAGTTCGGCGAGGTGGTAATGCGAGGGCGCGGCGATGAAATCCGCATCATGCGCGAGGCAGGTGCGGACCGCGCGGACATTGTGGTCACCTGCACGGGCGACGACGAAGACAACCTGATTATCAGTCAGATTGCGAAATGGTACTTCAACGTGCCGCGCACGGTGGCGCGTATCAACGACCCACGCAACGAGGGCATCTTCCAGCAGCTGGGCATTGATGCTACCGTCAGCAGCACCAACATCATCTACCACCTTATTGAGCAGGAGCTGGAGACCGGCGAGGTTATCCCGCTGGCTGCGCTGAAGCGGGGCAATATCGAAATCGTGGACGTGGAGCTGACCACCCGCTCGCCGGTAATAGGCAAGCGCATCAGGGACCTCCCTCTGCCACCGAACGCGCTGATTGTGTGCATTATCCGGCAGGACAACGCCATACTTCCCCATGCCGACACCGTGCTGGAGCCGCACGATAGCGTGATCGCGCTGGTGTCGGCGCAGGATGAGCGACTTCTGCGGCGCGTCTTCGCCGAGGAACAATCGGAATAGCCTGTCTACCAGCCGGCGGTGATTTGCAGGCTCAGGTAACCCGCGGAACGGTCGTGCCAGCTCTCCACCAGACCGCCCGGCTGGTACAGCGCGAACGCCGTCAGCGCCTCTATCGGAGTGCCAGCAAAGGGAAAGCCTCGCGGGGCAACGGTTGCGCTCAATTGCGCTCGTATCCTGCGTCCCAGTTCAAATCCCACCGCTCCGCTCAGCACCGGGCGATAGGTAGTTTCGCCGTGACGGTCGGCATAGACACCGCCTTCCAGCTGAACCTGCCAGCGTTTCGCCAGCAGAAATTCGGCACTTGCCTTCACCGCAATCGTATCCGCCGCCTCCGTGCCCGCGTGCACCCGGCTGTAGGAGAGGCGATAGCCTGTGGTGCGACCGCTTGCGCGTTGCAGAGAAATCAGGCTGAAGGTGTCGATGCGCGGAGCCACATAAGTGAACACTCCCTCCGCCACGTCCGCCACGCCTTCACTGCCCTCCAGTCTGCGTGCCGACAGCACCAGCCGACTATCGGCTTCTTCGCGAAGGATGCGCTCTGCTCCAAACCAGCGGGCGGAAGTGGAAAAGCGGTTGGTGCGCACCCTTCCCTTCGCCACAAACCTCTGCCAGCCGGCCTGCAGTTCCGTTCGGGCATCCAGTGGAAAAAGCACCAACTGCTCGCTTACCCACAGCAGGCGCCCTTCCACTTCCGCCGTGCGCCAGATGGTGGCGGCGCGCACCTTTTGCAGAGAGCCATCGGCGTTCTGTGCGTTTGCGATGGCGGATACTATTCCAGCCATCCACAGTGCTAGAAAAAACACCCTTCGTCCTTTCATGGCACGGACGCCTTCAACACCAGACGTGCAATATTGCCGAGCGTGGGACCGCCCGGCAAGGCTTCGAAGCTCACCGCGGCAACGGGAGTGCCCGCCTCTGTTTGGGCGACAAAGGTGCGCGACATGTCTATCGTGCCGTTGGCGTGCTGAACAAACAGGCGCGAAGTACCGCCCACCGCCCCGGCATCGGTGAGGAACGCCACATACGAGTTTTCAATCACCGCGCCCAGCGCAGGGAACTGTGCGTTGAACTTGAGCGGCAACGTGGTGCGCAAGTCACTCCCCGAACGGAACACCTGAAAGACATACGCCATCAGGTCGCAGCGAAACTCCTTGCCATCCTGCACGACGTGGATGTTCTTTGCCACGGCAGTGTATGTGCCCTCGTTCAGCGAGAGGTTATCCAGCAACGTGCCGTCTCGACTCACCCGGAAGGTGCGTAGAAGGTCGGCGGCCTGAGGGGCGTCGGTGCGTGGGTTGACAAACTGGTCGCCGCGGTACAGTTCAACGGTCACCACATCCTGATCAAAGTTCACACCAGGCAGCTGGGATTCGTTCGCCCTGACGATAACCTCGCCAACTCCTTGGTCAACCACCACTCTGCCGTTGGTGAGGGAGATGTATTGCGCGGGTGGTGCAGCCGCGCCTCCGCCTCCACCGCAACCGTTCAGGGTCAGCGCCAGCCAGCCGATGAGGAACAGTCCGGCTGCTATCCTGAGCTTTGCTGTCATGCTCGTTTTGCCTCGCTCCGATTTACTGGTGAAAATACTGGCTATCACTGTAACACGAGAGGCAAGGCGCTGTCAACTTCATGGGGGCATCAAAAGAAATGGCGCGCCCGGAGGGACTCGAACCCCCGACCTTGAGGTCCGCAACCTCACGCTCTATCCACCTGAGCTACGGGCGCATCCACCTTGTCTATTATACAGCGCACCTCTCCAAAAGTCAACCTACTGGATGCCCTGACGCACCATGTGCGAAAAAATCTTGCCGCTACCCGCGGAAATACTCTCCAGACCTTCAGGCGCCTGTTCTTTTTGCTGACTGCAGGAACTTTTGTCTCCACCGCGTAGCTGTTTGTCAAAGCCATGAAAGGAGGCAATGTCGAGATGCCACCTCAGGGCACTATCCGCTTCGACGCGATTAGCAGGGCATGGGAGCTGTTGAAAGCACAGATGGGTATGTGGATACTCATCAGCCTGCTCTTCATGCTGATCACTATCGCTGTCGGTCTACCTGTCGGCTTGCTTCTGAGGACCACTGTCGAACCTGCTTCGCTGTTTGAGTACTTCTTCTCTCTGCCACGTCTGCTGGAACAGGTGATTATGGGAACGGTAGGACTTGTGCTTGCAGGCGCGGCGTGGAACGCCGCGCTGAAGCAGATACGTGGGGAAGGATTGCGGTTAGAAGCCCTCACCGAAGTTATCACCGTTGGTAGGCAGCTGGTGGTTGCCGCTCTCCTGATGTCCATTGCGCTGACGCTGGGCTTCACCCTGTGTGTCGTTCCCGGTTTGGTGATTGGCGGACTACTGATGTTCAGCATTCTGCTGGTGGTTGACCAGAAGATCGACGGTGTAGAAGCTATCCGCCGCAGCTTTGAGATGCTGAAGTCGCAATGGCTGATGGCAACGCTGTTTTACACGGCGACAGCGTTGATTGTTGCGGCAGGCGTCCTGTTGTGCTGTGTGGGACTGCTGTTTACCGCACCACTGTTTTATCTGAGCATTGCACTGGCATACGACGACTTTGTAAGGGGATATGTGGAGCCGTGAAGGAACAGCCCCCGCCGGGCGGCGGGGGCTTTAGCGCCTGAGCGGTTACATGTCGTAATCAGGCGGTGTCGGTGTCTTGTTCTCCTTCTTCTCGGGTTTCTCTACCACCAGCGCCTCGGTGGTCAGGAGCATGCCCGCGATGGACGCCGCGTTCTGCAGAGCGGAGCGCGTAACCTTCACGGGGTCCACGATACCCGCCTTCACCATGTCCACATACTCGCCGGTGAGGGCGTTCAGACCCCAGCCTTTCTCCATGTTCTTGACGTGCTCCACCACGACCGAGCCTTCCAGCCCAGCGTTCTCGGCAATTTGGCGCAGAGGCTCCTCCAGCGCGCGGCGCACAATCGCCGCACCATGCTGTTCATCGGGAGTCTCGCCGATGCCTTCCAGCGCGGGAATGATGTTCAGGTAGGTCACGCCACCGCCGGGCACGATGCCCTCTTCCACCGCCGCGCGAGTCGCCGACAGCGCGTCCTCGAAGCGGTGCTTCTTCTCCTTCAGCTCGGTCTCGGTCGCGGCACCCACCTTGATGACCGCTACGCCGCCAGCCAGCTTCGCCAGACGCTCCTGCAGTTTCTCGCGGTCGTAGTTAGAGTCGGTCTCCTCAATCTGCTTCTTAATCTGCGCGATGCGTCCCATCACCGCTTCGCGAGAGCCGGCGCCCTCCACGATGGTGGTCTCCTCTTTGGCGACGATGACCTTCTTGGCGCGACCGAGCATGCTCAGGTCCACGTTCTCCAGCTTGATGCCCAGGTCCTCGCTCAGGAACTTGCCACCGGTGAGGATGGCGATGTCTTCCAGCATCGCTTTGCGTCGCTCACCGAAGCCGGGCGCCTTCACCGCCGCCACGCTCAGCACGCCGCGCAGTTTGTTGACCACCAGCGTCGCCAGCGCATCGCCCTCTACGTCCTCCGCGATGATCAGTAGCGGCTTGCGGGCGTTGGCAATCCGCTCCAGCAGGGGGATGAGGTCCTGAGCGCTGGAGATTTTCTTCTCATGAATCAGGATGTAACAATCCTCCAGCACCGCCTCCATGCGCTCGGGGTCGGTGACGAAGTACGGCGAGATGTAACCGCGGTCAAACTGCATACCTTCCACCACTTCCAGGGTGGTGGTTGTGCCCTTGCTCTCCTCGACGGTAATCACGCCATCCTTGCCCACTTTCTCCATCGCTTCGGCAATCACCTTACCGATTTCAGGGTCGTTGCCCGCGATGGAGGCAACATGCTCCACGTCCTCTTTGGTGGAAACGGGGATGGCGAGCTTCTTAATCTCCTCCACCGCCTTCTCCACCGCCATCTCGATACCGCGCTTCACCAGGATGGGGTTACCACCTGCGGCAACGTACTTCAGCCCCTCGGCGACCAGCGCCTGTGCCAGCACGGTTGCAGTGGTCGTGCCATCACCGGCAACGTCGTTGGTCTTGGAAGCCACCTCGCGGCACAGCTGTGCCCCCATGTTCTCGAAGGGGTCCTCCAGCTCCACCTCTTTGGCGACGGTCACACCGTCTTTGGTAATGGTGGGCGAACCCCATTTCTTCTCCAGCACCACGTTGCGCCCTTTGGGACCAAGCGTGACCTTGACTGCATCAGCCACGAGATTGACACCGCGCTCCAGTGCCCGACGAGCGCTTTCATCATACAGAATCTGCTTGGCTGCCATCGTTCAACACCTCCTCTCCGTTGAGATTAGCCTTCGCGGATTGCATAAATCTGGTCTTCGTCCAGAATGGTGTACTCTTTCCCGTCCACCTCGACCTCGTTGCCACCATACTTGGAGAATATCACCCGGTCACCTACCTTCACCGACATCGGCGCGCGGGTTCCGTCCTGCAGAACGCGACCGGGACCCACAGCCACCACACGCCCTTCCTGCGGCTTCTTCTTGGCGGTGTCGGGCAGGAAGATGCCACCTGCCGTCTTCTCTTCCTCCTCAAAGACCTCCACAACTACCTTATCGCCAATCGGTCGGAGCATTGCATGCACCTCCTTGTCACGGCAAATTAGCACTCGATGGGTTCGAGTGCTAATTTATAGATACCGCACTTCTGATGAAATGTCAAGGGTGTTTCGCTGGTGGTGCTCCTCTCCCTGTAAAAACACCGTTTTTTAGCGAAAGCCCCCGAAAAATCATTCATATCTCTTGCATAATCATAGACAATCGTTTATAATAATAGCCATCAGGTTATGTTTTTGAGGTGTGCCATGCGGGCGCATATTCTGGAAGTGCACGGCGCAGACAGCATCGAGCTGTTCAAAGCGCTGTCATCGGAAACGAGGGTGCGAATGCTGGAGCTTCTCGCGCAGGGCGAGAGGAACATCAATGAGCTGGGGCAGGCGTTGGGTATCTCTCAGCCCGCGGTGACCAAACACACGCAACTGCTCGAACAGATTGGGCTGATCAAAACCGAGTACAAGCCCGGAATGCAGGGGATGCAGAAACGCTGTCGCCTGGCTTATGACCGCTTTATTATCTCCTTTGAGCCAACGCACCCCGCGGAAGACCGCGTGGAAGAGATTGCCATGCCGATAGGACTGTACACGCTGGTCAACCCCACCCCAACCTGTGGGCTGGCTAACAGGGAGCGCATCATCGGCTTTCTGGATGACCCCCAGTCGTTCTTTGACCCCGAACGCGCCACTGCGCAGCTGTTGTGGATGGCGGAAGGGTTTGTGGAATATGTATTTCCCTGCACGCTTGGTGCGGGGACGGAGATTCGCCGCCTGGAGCTGCTGATGGAAATCTGCTCGGAGGCTCCGAACCACGATAACAACTATCCCTCCGACATCACGGTATGGATTAACGGGGTGGAAATCGGCACCTGGACATCTCCCGGCGACTTCGGTGGCAGGCGTGGGCGGCTCAATCCACCCTGGTGGAACGACTACATGACGCAATACGGCATGTTGAAAATCTGGTCGGTGGATGCAGAAGGCAGTTACGTGGATGGCACTCCTGTCTCCGAAACCACCATTGCGGACCTGATGCTGGCGCCGCACCATCCGATTACGGTGCGCATCGGGGTCAAACCGGACGCGGAGCACGTGGGTGGGTTCAACCTGTTCGGGCGCGGCTTTGGCAATTACGAACAGGACCTGGTGCTTCGCCTGCACTACGTGGGGAAAGAGCGCCTCAGCCGTCCCGAAACTGCCCTTGTGCAGGAAGGAGGTGAGAACAGGTGAGTTCATCCGGTCTGAAACGAGAGCTGCCCGGCTGGGTAGCAGCGGTGGTCATCGTGGTGATAGTGGCGGTGCTGGCAATAGCCGGTTACCGATATTTCACCGCCAGCAGTGCACGCAAACCCGGTGATTACCCGCCTCAGGCGTATCAGCCGCCCGGCTATGTTCAGCCATCTCAGCCGTCGGGTGCGGCACCTGGCGGCAGATAGGGGTTATCCGGCACAAATGCGACAACGACCGTCGCAACGAGACTCAAGCCATTGAACATTACAACAAACCAAAGGAGGTTTACCGAAATGACCAAACGTCACGCTTTCACGCTGATCGAGTTGCTCGTCGTCATCGCCATCATCGCGATATTGGCGGCGATACTGTTCCCAGTGTTCGCCCAGGCTCGCGAGAAGGCACGGGCAACATCCTGTCTGTCCAACATGAAGCAGCTCGGGCTGGCTCTGCAGATGTTCGCTCAGGACCACGACGAATATCTGCCCAAAGCCTGGTTCAACGACGAGCCCGATACCTCGTGCCCACGGTGTTGGGGGTATCGTGACCCCATGTGGGGCTGGGACTATGTGCTTCTGCCCTACGTGAAGAACAAGCAGATTTACCAGTGCCCCTCCGATGCGGAGAGCTGGCCCCGCGGGCTGTGGAACGACAGCTGGAGCAACCTGCCCGACGCACCCGATGCGGACAACATCCCCGGCTCGTACCGCATCAACATTAGCGACTATCCGAACGGACCCTGGAACGCGCTGAAGCTGGCGGCGCTGGAGAAACCCGCCGAAGCCATCCAGATTGTGGAGAGCGTGCCAGGCGTCAACGACGCGCAGTGGCACCAGGTCGCCACCTGGGAGGCGGACGAGGGCTATGTGTGCATCGACTTCACGACCAACGTCGCCTTCAACCGCCACAACAAGACCAGCGCGAGCACCATCGCCCAGCGCAATCAGGGCGGCTCGAACTATGTGTTCGCGGATGGTCACGCCAAGTACATGACCTGGGGACAGACCTGGCGCCGTATCGGCGACGATGTACAGAAGGGCGGACAGACGGTCACGCCCACCATGTGGCGACAGAACTTCTCCGGCTGGAACGACCGCTGTAACTATCAGGAAGGACAGAACCGCTAATCCAGCCCGGTGGGTGAGGGGAAGCCTTCCCCTCACCCTTTGTTCGCAAGGAGGCGACCGATGGCTACCTACACCAACCCGGTATATGCCCGCGATTTTCCCGACCCTCACGTGCTCTCGTGGAAAGGGAAGTTCTATGCCTACGCCACACACTCATCGGGCTACGACTTTCAGGTGATGGAATCGCCCGACCTGGTGCACTGGACGCACCGGGGCAGTGCCTTTCGTCCCCCGTGGTCTCGTGAACACCTGTGGGCGCCGGAGGTCATCGCCTATCGCGGCACGTTGTATATGACCTATTCAGCACGCAATCCTCAAACGGGCAAGCATGATATCGGAATCGCTACCAGTACCAACCCGCTAGGCCCGTTTCAGCACCGTGCAGTCCTCGTGCGCGGCGACGAGAACCGGGTTGGAGTCATCGATGCCACCATCTTCTTTGACCGCGACCGCACGCCCTATCTCATCTATTCCGAGGAAGACCCTCGCGCCATCGTCATGCGCAGGATGACGTCGGACCTGCTTCGGGTCGGCGAGGAGAAGAGCGTGCTGTTGCGCCCCGACCGCGACTGGGAGAAGGGTATCGTGGAAGCCCCAACCATGCTGTATCGCAATGGCGTCTACTACCTGTTCTATTCGGGTGGGTGGTTCCAGAGCTACAAGCGGGATGCGTGCTATGCGGTGGCGTATGCGACCTCGCGCTCTCTCAAAGGACCCTATGTGAAAGCCGAACGGATCCTGCAAACCGTGCCCGACAGGGTGTACAGTCCGGGACACCAGTGTCTGGTTAGCCTGCCCTCTGGCGAGATGTGGATGCTGTATCACGCCTGGGACAACCAGAACGAGCCGCTGTACGGTTCGAATCCGCTGGGGCGCACCCTGCGGTTAGACAGGGTGTTGTGGAAAGACGGCAAGCCCGTTGTGGACGGCCCCAGCACCGAACCCAGGCCTGCACCGAAGATAAGATAGCCCCTGCGAACATTTTGTCACTTGTTTATCCTTTTATGTCCCTCTGATCGGGACGAGGAGCCTTAACAAGTCGTTGAGAAAAATTTCCCCTTTCCCCCATTTCGCCCTTGACAACCGATTTCCATTGTGGTATTATTATTTCCAGAATTGGAAATATATCTCATCTTGGTGAAAGAAATGGCTCAAACCATTCTGGAGCGCAGTCTGTTCGCTTGTGAAGAGATTTTCAGGGCACTTGCCTCTGAAACGCGCCTGCGCATCCTGCGTCTGCTGGCGGAGCGAGACCTGAACGTCAACGAAATCGCTCGCGCGTTAAACCTCAACTACCCCACCGTCTCCAAGCACATTCAAGCTCTTGAACAGGCGGGGCTGGTTATCTGCGAATACATGGCGGGCAGTCAGGGTGCACAGAAACGCTGTCGCCTGCGCTGGGATAAACTCATCTTCTCGCTGGAAAACGAGAGCGTGTCGGAGCAGGTGGAAGAAATCAGCATGGCGATTGGCATGTACACGCTGGCAAATCCGTCGCCCACCTGTGGGCTTGCCAGTCGGGAAGGGTACATCGGCTTGATGGATGACCCGCAATCCTTCCTGCTTCCCGAACGTGCAAACGCTGAGCTGTTGTGGATGGGCAGTGGTTTTGTGGAGTACGTGTTTCCGAACTTTCTGCCGACTTCGGTGGAGATTACCCGGGTAGAAGTGGTGATGGAGATATGCTCCGAGGCACCGGACTACAATAACGACTACCCCTCCGACATCACGCTGTGGATTAACGGCGTGGAAGTGGGCACATGGACCTGCCCCGGCGACTTTGGGGGCAAGCGGGGGAGGCTGAACCCGCCGTGGTGGAACGACCACGGCACGCAGTTCGGGGTGCTCAAAGTGTGGTCCGTCAGCGCTGATGGCTCGTATATCGATGGAATGTACCTGTCCGACGTGACCGTGCGGGACATCATGGTCGTGCCCCAGCATCCCGTCACCGTGCGAATCGGCAACAAGCCCGACGCCAGACACATTGGAGGGTTCAACCTGTTCGGAAAAGGGTTCGGTAACTACGAGCAGGACCTTTTGCTCAGGCTTCACTATGCGCCTTTGCGCACACTCACTCAGGCGGAGGCGGAAAGCGAGGCCGTAGACACTCTGGAACAGGAATAACGGCGGATACTACCGGGGCAACCGGCAACACTCAGGCCCCCGGTGCAGATACAATCGGAAGGAGGAAACTGGCAATGCGGAAGACAGCTTTCACGCTCATTGAATTGCTCGTAGTCATCGCGATTATCGCGATACTGGCGGCAATTCTGTTCCCCGTGTTCTCTCAGGCACGCACCAAAGCGCGACAGGCATCGGACGTGAGCAACCTCAAGCAAATCGGGCTGGGGCTTGCCATGTACTCCCAGGATTACGATGAGACCATGACGCCATGGGACATCATCGGCACGCCGGGTACAGGGTGTCCCAATGGCGGTCTGATTTACTGGCCGAAGCTCCTCCAGCCCTACGTCAAGAACACTCAGCTGTTCCTGTCGCCCGGCTACGTGTTCGAGTATGATCTTGATGCGGAGCCGAATCGTACACCGTGGGTTTGCCGCGAGCAGAACGTCAATATCGTCGCGAACCGCTACATGCGGGTGTCGTATATCATGAACAATATCGAGCCCGAAATCTGGGATGGCACGCCATGGCGGGATGACCCTCTGCGTCACTGGGGCATCCGTACCTACTGGTGCGGCAACCAGATTTGCGTCACCCACGCCTCTGAAATCGTCCTGCCCTCCAACACCATTCACGTGCTGAACGGGCACACCTATGGCGAGTCCTGGGGCGCACGCTTTACCGACTTCCTACACGCACGGGGACTCTGGCCCTGGACAGGCGTGGGCAAAGAGTGGTCCGGCGGCAAACCCGAAATCCACGGCATCTTCAACAACCGCATCAACGTGCTGTGGGTGGACGGTCACGTGAGCAGTCGTATCTGGGGAAGCACATACCCCTGCGAGTGGTCGGTGCAGGACGACTGCAACGTCGACCCGTGGTGGCCAGGAGGATAACTGATGACGCAAAAGAGCATCCCCACCGCTTGGGCAATCGCCGCTATTCTGGTGGTGCTGGTGGTGATAGCCGTCGTGTACTACCGCCATCTTGGCGGCGGTCCGACGATACAGCGGATTCAGCCTCCGCCGGGCTACTTTAGCGGTGCACCCACGAAGTAACCCAGGCAGGGCACGCCAGCGGCGATGGTGAATTACCTCTCAGGGTAGTGGCTATCCCACTACCCTGACCCGTTGCCTCAACCATGAAGATAAATCTGCAGTGGGATAAACAGATATGGCGTGCGGAGGGGGCGAAAGGCTTTATCGTCCTGCCCGATGGCAGTATGCTCGCTGCACGAACCGAACGAACCGCCGACGGCGTGCGCGTGCTCTGTTCGCGCAGTGCGGATGGTGGACGAACGTGGACGCCGCTGGCGACCATCGTCTCCGACCCCGACCCCGATACCGACATCGGTGACGGCAACCTCCTGCGCCGTCGCAATGGGGAACTGCTTTACGTCTATCGCCACAATCGCTATCGGGGCGAACACGCCCAGAAGCCTTACTACTCGGTGAAGGTGTCGGTCAGCAGAGACGGGAACAAAACCTGGCATCCCCACTCGACCGTGCTGGAGGTCCAGCCGACGGGCGCGGGCCCCAGTCGTGGATTGTGGGCGCCCTTTGTGTTTGAGACCTGCGCAGGCGTTCTGCAGTGCTACTATGACGACGAGTACACTCCCTGGCAGGAAGGCCGTTCGGGGCATCAGTGGGTGCGGATGCACACATGGAACCCGCACAAAAGGCAGTGGGAACAGCCCGTTACCGTCAGCCGAGCACACAACCCCGCGCACCTCTCGCGGGACGGAATGCCCAGCGTGGTGGAACTATCCAGAGGGCATCTGCTTTGCGTGCTGGAGAGCGTGCAGACCTTCCCACCCCATGCGGGCGTGATACGCTGTGTGGAGTCGCGCGATGGAGGACGCACCTGGAGCTGGGCACACGAGGAGCGGCGCGTGGTATATCAGCCGAACAACACCGCCTTCATGGCGCTGGCGCCGTGGGTGACCAAACTGTGGGATAACGTCCTGCTGTGCGTTTTCATTACCGATGAAGACCGAAGCACGCCCGACAAGCCGGGCACGCCTCCGCCTCGTCTGAATATGGACGTGAAATGCGTCTGGAGCACCGACGGCGGCAGAACGTGGAGCCGACCCGCCAGCACGGTATACAACGACACGCATAAATGCTACATGCCCGGCGTTGGGGTTCTCAAGATGGGTGATAGGGAGGCAGAGATTCTGGTGCTGTTCCTCGAAACAGAAAGAGGGTTCTTTTGCCGAAAGGGCGTTGTGCGGAGGGGATGAGATGGGAGCGATTTACGCCAGTGGAGGCACCTCGCTGGTCACCAATGAAGGCAAGAGGCTGTCGGACTTCGCGCTGGCGGATGTGTTCGGCGTATCCCTGGTCAAAGCGGATTGGTCGCACTATCTCCACTACATCGCTCCCGCTGACCGCGCCTCCGCCGAGTTCGCCGGCTGGATCGCCAAGTATCCACCGATGGCGCGTGGTTACGGCTTTCAGGTACGTCCCCACCCGGACGCAGAGGTGTTGGCGACGACCACCCTGCCCTGGCGCGGCGACCTGCCAACGCAGTTCTCTTCTATCCACTGCGACCCTCCGTGGGAGGCGACGGATAATCCTGAAGTGGTGTTCCATCGGTTTGGCAAAGGACAGGCGATTTACTGCTCCACGCCGATAGAGATGGAGGAGGATCTGCGCGGGGTGTTTGTGCGGCTCTTGCACACGCTGGCACTGTTTGGAGTGGAGTATGGGTAGGCTTGCCGCAAAATCGCCGTTCCTGCTGGCGATGCTCGTATCGCTGGCACTGCTTGGGGGGTGTTCCTCTCCCGGCGGCTCGCCCGACAACGCCGAGGCGGAAATCCGCTTCTGGAACGGCTTTACCGGTCCCGACGGCGCGACGATGGAGCGGATTGTCAAACAGTTCGAGCGGGAGACGGGCATCCGCGTGAAGATGCAGATTATCCCCTGGGCGACCTATTACGACAAACTGATACTCAGCCTTGCCTACGGCGGCGCGCCCGATGTCTTTATCTGCCATGCCAACCGCATCGCCGAGTTCGCTCGCTATGGCGTGTTCCGCCCCTTCGACGACCTGATTGCTTCCGACCCGCAGTTCGACGTTTCCGACTTCCTGCCCAACATCTGGAAGGCAGGGCAATACGAGGGCAGGCAGGTGGGACTGCCTCTGGACTGTCACCCGCAGGGGCTGTATTACAACCTGAAGCTCTTCCGCGAGGCGGGCATCGTGGACGCGCAGGGCAACCCCAGGCCGCCGCAAACCTGGCAGGAGTTTCTGGAGACAGCACGCCGGCTGACAAAGGACACCGACGGTGACGGACGCCCCGACCAGTGGGGGTTCGCCTTCACCTGGCTTCGCACCAACTGGATTACCTTCATCAGCCAGCACGGAGGCTCTATCCTGAGCGCAGACCTGAAGCGAGCCACCTTAGCCGAGCCTCCAGCCGTAGAAGCCACCCAGCAGATGTGCGATATTATCTATCGGTATCGCGTGGCGCCCAAACCCGAGGGCTTTGACTCGTGGATGGGTTTCCGGCAGGGGCGCGTGGCAATGGCGATTGAGGGCATCTACATGCTCTCCAGCGTGGAGGAGCAGAAGGGTCTGCAGTTTGCGGGTGCGCCGGTGCCCTCCTTCGGACCGAAGCGGGCGGTGTGGGGCGGCTCGCACATGCTCTGTATGCCGAAAGATATCTCTCCCCAGCGGGCGGCTGTGGTGTGGAAGTTCATCCGCTACCTTTCCGACCACAGTCTGGACTGGGCGGCGGGCGGACAGGTGCCGGTGCGCAGGTCTATCCTGAAACAGCCTCGCTTCCGGGAAATGCGTGTGCAGTATGCCTTCGCCCAGCAACTGCCCTACGTGGTATTCGAACCGGCGTCGCATAAGTCCACCGAAATCATGCCGTTCTACGACGCGGCGATTGAGGCGGCACTGCTGGGCATCAAAAGCCCTCAGGACGCCCTGAACGAAGCGGCAAGACGTATCCAACAGGTGCTGGACCGACCATGAAAGTGCTGTCCCTTCCGCCACATAGAAGACACGAGGCGCTGGTGGGCTACCTGTTCATCGCGCCGTACATTGTGCTGTTTGTGGTGTTTGTGCTCGTGCCGGTGGTGTGGGGGTTTTTCATCAGCCTGCATAACTGGCACGTGCTTGGCGAACAGAAGCCGTTCGTGGGGTTTGCCAACTACCGTGCCCTGCTGAAGGACGACCTGTTCGGCATCGCTCTGCTGAACACGGGCTACTTTGCCCTGCTGACGGTGATCCCGGGCAACGTAGTTTCGCTGTTGCTGGCGCTGGGGCTGAACGCCCGCATCCGCGGCGAGGATGTGTACAAAGCCATCTTCTACCTGCCGGTTATCCTGTCGGTGGCGGTGGTGGCGATTATCTGGCGATGGATGTACAGCACCGAGTTCGGCTTGCTCAACTACTACCTGAAGATGGTGTGGGAGTTCCTGCGCCTGCCCGGAGAGTTTCAGCCTGTGCCCTGGCTGAACAGCCCCCAGAGCGCGATGCCCTCGCTCGCGCTGATGAGCATCTGGTGGGGCGCAGGTGGCAACATGCTTATCTATCTGGCGGGCTTGCGTGCGATCCCCGAAGAGTATTATGAGGCGGCGCGTATCGACGGCGCGGGAGGCTGGGCGCGATTCTGGCACATCACTCTGCCTCTCCTGCGCCCCAGCCTGTTGTTCTGCCTGGTGATGTCGCTGATTGGCTCGTCGCAGGTGTTCGGGCAGAGCTACATCCTGACGGGCGGCGGTCCGCACTACAGCACGCTGACGGTGGTGCTGTACATGTACCAGACTGGTTTCAGCCTGTATCGCATGGGCTATGCCTGCGCGGTGGCATACATCATGTTCGCGATTGTTCTGGTATTCACGCTGATGCAGTTTCGCCTGCTTTCGGCGAGGCAGGAGGAGTAAGCATGAGGTGGCGGTTCTCACTCGCACGCTTTCTACTCTACCTGTTGATGACCTTCGCGGCGATACTGTTCCTGATGCCGGTGGCGTGGATGCTGGTGATGTCCATCTTGCCCGAGCATGAAATCTTCCAGCCCGTGCCACACTGGATACCCCAGGAGCCGACCCTGCAGAACTTTCAGGAGCTGTTCAAACGCGCGGAGGAAGCGCCTGTCCTGCGCTGGTTTTTCAACAGCGTGTTCGTGGCGGGCACGGGCACGATATGCTACCTCCTGCTGACCTCGATGGCAGCGTATGCCTTCTCGCGCCTGCAGTTTCCGGGGCGCAACGTGCTGTTCTTCATCGTCATCTCCACGCTGATTATCCCCGGTCAGGTAACGATTATCCCGGTATTCCTGCTTCTGCAAAAACTGCACTGGTTTAACACCTACTACGCGCTGATTGTGCCGGGGCTGGCGGGGGCGTTTGGCGTGTTTCTGCTGCGGCAGTTCTTCCTGACCATTCCCAAGGAGCTGGAGGAGGCGGCGCTGATAGACGGCTGTGGACGCGCCGGCATCTACTGGCGGGTAATTCTGCCTCTCGGCAAGCCCGCTCTGGCGACGCTGGCGATATTCTCGTTCCTCGGCGGATGGAACGACTTCATGCTACCCCTCATCGCGACCAACGAGATTGAGATGCGCACCCTGCCCGTGGGGCTGACCATCTTTCTGGGGCGATACAGTATGCAGTACGGTCTGGTGATGGCGACGGCGGTGATTGCCACCCTGCCCGTGCTGGTGATGTTCCTGCTTTTCCAGCGGCATATCATCCGCGGGGTGGTGCTAACGGGCTTGAAGGGGTAAGGGTATCACCGCGATGCCGAGCTCTCGTCAGCACGCCGCAGCCAGTGTTCCCACATCAACTCGGTCACGAAATAGTCGGTCTGACCGTCGCCAATGACGAACTGTATCCGACGGGTGAAGCGCGGGCGGAGGTACTCCCTGCGCTCCTGCTCCGACAGGCTGTTCAACCAGTCCTCATACTCCTGGGTGTAGAAGCCTTGCTTGATACGCTGTGGAGCAAGCTCTTGAGGCTCCTCGCGCGTGTATTCCTGAGTGCGCACCACGAACAGTGCCCGTTCCCACGGCACCGGGTTGGGGAAATCGTTACAATGTACCGCCAGCATCAGGTAGCGTCGGGTCTGAGCGGGCAAGGTGGCGAAGGGCAGGGGGTTGCCCTGCAAAACCACGTTGCGCAGGGCGGGTGGCAGGCTCGCCAGCGCCAGTACCGCCATCTGTACTTGGGGGAAGTTGCCCATCTCGCGCAGATGTCCGGGCGGATAGTTCTCGCTCTTGCGCTCTGCAAGGAGGCGGTCTATTTTGTACATCAGGCTGGTAATCTGGTCGGGTAGGAGGGCGCATATCTCCATCACGTCCTGCAGGTCCAGCTCGCCCTCTCGCCCGCGCTTCCACAGCCAGCGGCGGATGGTGGGTTCGGGAATATCGTGGTGGCGACACAACGCCCGCAAACGCTGGGTGAGCACCAGCCAGTCGCCGTTGGTCTGGAGGTCATAGCGGAACTCGTTCAGAAACTGCACCATCGGCTGCCATGCCAACTGGGATTGACTGCCTGTCTGAGAACCGGTCGCTATCAACTCGTTCCACACCAGGCTGGGTGGATATGGATACCACTCGCCTGCCAGGTTCACCTCGTTGGCTCTGGCAAAGCGGGCAAGCAGGTTGCCGGCGCGGTCCACCTGTTCGGACAGGCTGAGGTTCACCTCCTGCAGGGGGCGTGCTATCTTCTTCATCGGTTCGGATGGGGTGGACTGCTCGGCGCGGTGCAATAGCGCGTCCAGAAGATAGGCAACCTCATGGGGGCTGTACCAGAGCGGCCTCAGCGTACTGAACTGCATCAGCCGAAAACCGCTTAACATCGCGGTCGCATACATCGGCTGACCGGTGATAGGGTGCAGTGCCAACCGGATTCGTCCGGCGTCCACCTGCTGAAGGTTTCGCCTGCGCAGTTCGCGCATGCGCTCATCCTCTCCGAAGGGCGATGGGTTGTTCAGCGACTCCTCCTCCACCTCGCGCCAGATGCGCAGGAAATCGGGGGTTAGCAGGGAATCAGGCGCGGTGGTGAGGAACTCGAGCGTCTCTCCCTGCTCTAACCTCGCCCACATGGGGGGAGGCAGTTTCGCCAGAAGCACGGCGGCGCTCCAGCGATCCCACGAGATAGAACACTCTCCAAGCAGTATTCTGGCAACCTGCCGGATTGCCTCCTCGCGGCTCTTCGCGGGGGGCGGGGGCTGGTTGCGCGAAGCCCTGAACGCATCGCGATAACGCTCCCATTCGCGCCGCATGGACGCCGAGTCGATACCTTCCAGGGTCCTCAGCATCTCCTGCATAACCTGTTTCGTCAACTGCTGATACTGCGCCAGCTGTGTCCGCTCTTCAGCCAGCGACCGCGAGGATTGATACAGCATGTAGCGCGGTGGTTTCCCTTTCGTCTCCACCTTCTGCCACGTGTACCCAAAGGCGTCGGCGAGGCGTTGCAGGCATTCGTGCAGGGGCTTCTCATGCACTACCAGAATGGCGCGATGCTGGGCGATGCTGCGCTCGGCGTTGAGGGTAACGCCCGTTTGCTGACCGACCTTCTGTAGCAACTCGCCAAGCGGCGTCGGAGGAAAGTACAGTGTGACGGTTTTGGCAAGGCGCTTGTCCGCGTCGGCATCGAGAGCGTCCTTTTGTGCGAGCACGTGTGGCTGAACCAGCACGGTGCATACTGCCATCATGGCAAGCAGGAATCGTGTCTGCGAGAACATGGTTTCACCCCCTGCGGGCATTATATGCGGTCTGCAGAGTAGGTGTCAAGCGAAGATGGATACGTGTCGGTCTTTCTCCCAACCTCTCCCCGACGCGGGGAGAGGCAAGTATCAAATGAAGCCCTCACCCTGACCC